>JBLNCW010000122.1:0-243920 GCA_050261015.1 Rhodospirillales bacterium
CTCCTCGGTGGCTTCCTCATCGTAGCTGAACGGCAGCGGCTGTTCGGTCACAGAGAGCTTCGATCGTTTCGGCATGAACCCCGGATTGTACGCCACTTCCGTTTCACCTCCAAGGTGAAAACCCACAGTCTCTCCCTAGGCCTACGATCAACCGTTTCCAACTACACTCCGAATTTCCTTACGGACGGATCACGGAATTGAGCGCGGCGTTCTCAGATTGCGCGGCGAAGTAAAATAGATTCTTGATGAGTGACGCCGAAACGCCCAAGTCCGAACAGCAGCAAACCGAACAGCCGGAGGCCGCTCAAAGCGAGCAGGAGACTTTCGTTCCGCCGGCGACTCTGGACTACCTGATCTTTTCCCTTCGCACGCAGGCCGAACTCCAGCTTGGTCTCCTGCACTTCGGCGAGGAGAAGGACCGTCCCAAGCCCAATCTGCCGCTGGCCCGGCATTCCATCGACCTGCTGGGCGTTCTGCAGGAGAAGACCCGCGGCAATCTGACGCTGGAAGAGCAGCGCTATCTGGAAAATTCTCTGACCGAATTGCGCTTCCGCTACGTGCAGGCGGCTCAGGAGAAGCAGCCGAAATAGATGCCGTCTTCCGCGGGCTGCCTGACGATCACGGTGCTGGGCTCGGGAACCAGCGTTGGCGTTCCGACAATCGGGTGCCACTGCGCGGTATGTACATCGACCGACCCTCGCGATAACCGCCTGCGGCCCTCCGTGCTGCTCGGATTCAACGGGCACAACGTATTGATCGACACCACGCCCGATTTCCGCACGCAGGCCCTGCGCGCCCGCATCGAGCGGGTGGACGCGATCCTGTTCACCCACGCGCACGCGGACCACATCATGGGCCTGGACGATGTGCGCCCCTTCAACTTCCGCCAGCGTGCGAGCATACCGGTTTACGGCTCCCGCGAAACCATCGCCACGCTCCGCCGCGTTTTCGACTATGTCTTCGCGGGCCACAAAAGCGAGTCCTCCATTCCCCGGTTGGAGCCCCATGTGCTCGACGGCGGGTCATTCGAGATTCTTGGAGTCGAGTTCGTACCCATTTTGCTGCGCCACGGGCGCACAGAGGTCTACGGCTACCGGTTCGGCAGCGCCGCATACCTGACCGACCACAGCGAGATTCCGCCGGAATCGGTGGAGAAACTGCGCGGCCTCGACGTGCTGTTTCTGGATGCGCTCAGGAACCGCCCGCACCCCACCCACACTACCGTGGAGCGGGCGCTGGAGTATGTCGCCGAGATCGCGCCGCGGCGGGCCTACTTTACTCACATCTGCCACGATCTGCCGCACGCCGAGACCGAGAAGCGGCTGCCGCCAAACGTCCGGCTGGCCTATGACGGTCTCCAGATCTCGGTCGGGGGTGGTGAATGAACGGCGGGATTCGCGTCTTCTGGAGCCTGGAGGAGGCGGCGGGCCGCTTCGGGCCGTGCGCCCTCACCATCGGAAACTTCGACGGAGTCCACGCCGGCCACCGCCGCATTCTGCGCCGCGTTGTGGAGGTGGCACGCGAACACGGATGGAAGGCGTCGGCGCTCTCGTTTGACCCGCATCCGACGCGGATCATTGCGCCCGAGCGTGCCCCGCGGCTGATGACCACGCCGGCCCGCCGCGCATGCCTCATGAGCCAGGAAGGCATCGAGCAACTCTTGGTGCTGCCGTTCACGCGCGAACTGTCGCGATTCACTCCCGAGGAATTCGCCCGGCGAATTCTGGTGGAGGCGCTCGACGCACGCGCCGTTCTTGTGGGAGATAACTTTCGCTTCGGCCACGAGCACGCCGGCGATACGCGGACGCTTACCGAGCTCGGCAGCCGGCTCGGCTTCTCCACGGAAGTGATCCCGGCCATCCGGATGCGCGGCCGCGTGGTTTCGAGCAGCGAAGTGCGCCGGCTGGTCGAGGCAGGGAACGTATCGCTGGCATGCCGCCTGCTCGAAGCGCCGTTCGCGATGGAGGGCGAGGTGGCGCCCGGCCGCGGCATCGGCTCGAGGCAGACCGTGCCGACGCTCAATCTCGTGCCTGGGGAGGGACTCGTCCCCGCCACCGGCGTGTACGTCACGCGAACGCGCGACCTGGATTCATCGCGCGTGTGGGACTCCATTACCAACTGCGGGCACCGCCCGACGTTCGGCGGCGGCGCGCTCACGGTTGAGACCTTTCTGCTCGATCCGTTCGAAGGCCCGACGCCGCGCGCGATCCGGGTCGAGTTCCTGCGGCGACTGCGCGAAGAACGCAAGTTCCCGAGCGCCGAAGCTCTGAAGGAGCAGATCATGCGGGACGTCCTCCTGGCCCGGAAGTATTTCCGCCGCACAGCCGGGGTGATCCGGCGGAAGTGAACCGGTGACGGCGGAGCGGTGTTCGCACACCCGCCGCGCGGATCGGGGTATGATGAATTGTGCGCGCGGACCAGGGGCGTGTGCGCAAGCTGAAAGCGAAGGAGGTGATTCAGACTTGGCCGAAGTAGTCGTAAATGACGGCGAAACCGTCGAGAGCGCTCTCCGCCGGTTTAAGCGAAAGGTACAGCAGGAGGACATTATCAAGGAGATCAAGCGTCACTCCTACTACCTGAAGCCCGGCGAGAAGAGGCGCGCCAAGCAGGCCCTCGCTCGCAAGCGGAATCGCAAGAAGCAATCGAAAATGCTCGATTAGACTCACCTCTTCGCTGGTTGTGGGACGCGATGTTGATGAATCGCGGCCCACAGCCCGCTTCCCTCTCAATTCAAGACGCGATCCTTCCGCCGGTGAACCGCCGCTCGCTATTCTAGCGAATAGCCATCTTTGTAATTCGGTGGACATCTGCGGCGCTGCCGCCGAGACTGCGGACCAGAGCCTCAGCATCTATTGCAGCCGACAGCCGCATACGTTCCGACTCGTCTTCGGCCTCCAGGGCTCGCACCACGTCCGGGCCGGCGATCACCCTTTTCCTCCTTTCCGGTATTTACGTCGAGCACAATGTATTCGCAGTTCTCTGGATTCACGCTGCCCGACACTGCCAGCCGGTTTGGGCCAACCCACTCCAAGTCCTCGATAAATCGCATACCGCCGACTGAGATTGGTCCGATGGGTCTGAACGGAATGACTTTGACGGTGTCTCCCTGCGCCGTGATCAGCCTGATGTAGCCAAGAGCACCTTCGCCAGCCTCCACAAACGCGATTCGGGCGCCATCGAGCGATTCCCGTGGGATCCACTTCCTGGCGCCTTCTGCCGTTAGCTGCCGGAGACCCGTTCCGTCCAGTCTCACCGAGAATACCTGGCCATCCCTAACGAACACGACATGTTCGTCACTTGACACTGCCGTGCACACCGCTATGCAAAGCAACGCAACAAGCATTCTCATGCGTTCCATAGTATGCTCAGGCCGCCCGGGTTGAACTTTCGCGCGGCGAAGCGAGGTGTGCGATCGTGGGACAATCAAGTCAGGCAGGATTCTGGGGAGACTTCCTTTGGTTTGCAGCAACGGGCGAGTATTGCGTCCCGAGCGCATGGATTCCTCGGATGCCGAAACCACGCGCCGCTGCCTGGAAGATTTGAAGCGGATCAACCGCCTGCTGGGCGGCTATCGAGTGCTGATCGGCCTGTTGCGGCGTCTGGTCTCGCCCGAGGATCGATTCAGCGTTCTGGACGTGGGCGCGGCATCCGGCGACATGGGCGTAGAGCTGCGAAAGCGCTTCAAGAACGCCGTGGCGACGTCGCTCGACCGCAGGGAACTGCACTTGAGGGCGGGGAGCGGGCAGCGCGTCGCCGGCGATGCGTTTCACCTGCCGTTCCGCCCGCGAAGCTTCGATTTCGTCATCTGTTCCCTGTTTCTGCACCATTTCGAGGACGCCCAAATCACGGCGCTGCTGGCGCAAATGAGGCTGGCGGCGAGGCGCGCGGTGGTGGCGGTCGACCTCGAGCGCCATTTCCTGGCGTACTGCTTTCTTCCCGCAACGCGGCCCTTGCTGCGGTGGCAGGAGATCACGGTGAGCGACGGCTGCATTTCTGTGGAGGCGGCGTTTCGTCCGGATGAACTGGCGGCGCTGGCAAAGGCGGCCGGGGCGGAAGGATCCCGGGTGCGCCGCCACCGGCCGTGGTTCCGTTTGTCCCTCGTCATGCCCGCGTAAACCGCGGGTACTCTGCTATATTCGTTGGGTTCATGAAGCGCATTCTGATTGCAGTGGGCGGACTTGCGGCGGTCGCGGCCGCGGCGTGGTTTTACGAGCCTTCGCGCGTGCGGCTGCTCGTGTGGAGCGGAAGGGGCGTGCCCTGCGCGGCGGCGGACGCGGCGCGAGGCGTGGCGAACAGGAAGGAGCAGGTAGCGCTGAAGGACCGCATTCTGAAGGCAAGCCGCCTGACGCAGAAGGACCCCGCCGGTTTCCACCTGTGGGAGACGCCGTCCGGGCCGTTCTGGCTGCCGAAGGGGAGCGATTACGCGCTTCCGTGGGACCTGGCCGAGCAGGAGCGCAAGATCTACGGAACGGGAGAGCGGGCCGTCCGCCCGGGCGATATCGTGCTGGACTGCGGGGCCAACATCGGCGTCTACACGAGGGTGGCGCTCAAGGCGGGCGCAAAGCTGGTAGTGGCGATTGAGATCGCTCCCGAAAACCTGGAGTGTCTCCGGCGGAATTTCGCGGAAGAGGTGAAGGCGGGGCGGGTGATCATCTACCCGAAGGGGGTCTGGGACAAGGACGACCTCCTGACGCTCTCGGTCGATCCGAAGAACTCGGCCGCGGATACGGTGGTGATGGATGTAAAGAACGCCGTGGAAGGCCCGCGCGTGCCGCTGACGACTATCGACAAGATTGTCGCCGAGCTCAAGCTGGAGCGGGTGGATTACATCAAGATGGACATCGAGGGCGCCGAGCAGAACGCGCTCAAGGGCGGGCGGGAAACGATCGCGCGCTTCCACCCGCGGATGGCGCTCTCCACGTACCACCGCCCGGACGACCCGGTGAAGATTCCGGAACTGGTTCGCGCGGCCTGGAGCGGTTACCGCTTTGAATGCGGCTCATGCGCCGTTGCGGGGGCGGAGGTGCGGCCGGAAGTGATCTTCGCCTATTAGGGCGCTTCGCACGTGCTATATTGTGGGCCTGGGCTGGGCTCCCGATGAAAATCCTGAAAGTGGCACTTGCGGCTGCCGTTGTCCCTGCCGCCGCCTTGTACTTCATCACTCCCTTACGACTGTCGACCCTCGCGCTGGTGGGCCGGACGAAAGGCTGCCCGTTTGAGGAAACCATCAAGAGCGCGGACAACCTGCGCCTGCAAATCGAGATCAAGGACCGCATCCTGAAGGCGAGCAAGCTGGCAGGGGAAGACGCCGCGGGCTACCGCCTGTGGGAAACGCCGAAGGGGCGTTACTGGATCCCACGGGGCGCCGACTACGTCCTGCCGTTCAACCTGGCGGAGCAGGAGCGCAAGATCTACGGCACGGGCGAGCGCGCGGTGCGGGCGGGCGACGTAGTGCTCGACTGCGGAGCGAACGTCGGGGTGTACACGCGCGAGGCGCTGGCGGCGGGGGCGAAACTGGTTGTGGCGATCGAGCCGGCGCCGGAAAACATCGAGTGCCTGCGGCGCAACTTCGCTGAGGAGATCCGCGCGGGGACCGTGATCGTTTACCCGAAAGGGGTGTGGGACAAGGACGACGTGCTCACGCTGAATGTCGATCCCACCAACCCGGCGGCGGACAGTTTTGTGATGCATCCGGAAAACGCGGCGCCGGGCCCGCAGGCGCCGCTCACCACTATCGACAAGCTGGTCGAGGAGCTGAAGCTGGAGCGCGTGGATTACATCAAGATGGACATAGAAGGGGCGGAACAACGCGCGCTGGCCGGAGCGCGCAACACGATCGCGCGATTCCATCCGCGGCTGGCTATTTCGGCCTACCACCTCCCGGATGATCCGGAAAAGATCCCCCAGGCTGTGCTCCGCGCCTGGAGCGGCTACCGGATGGAGTGTGGTCCGTGCGCGGACGCGGGCACCTTCGTGCGGCCCGACGTGCTGTTTTTCCTCAAATAGCCGTGAGCCAGCCAGCGCTTCGCGTCGTGGGCGGGGGACCGGCGGGATCGGCGGCGGCGCTCGCAGCGCTGGGAGAAGGCCGCGCCGTCGAGTTATTTGAGAAAAGCGTTCTTCCGCGTCACAAAGTCTGCGGAGAGTTCATTTCTCCAGAAGCGGGCGCGGTGCTAGCGAAACTGGGCGTTTTTCCAGCATTTCTGGCCGCCGGGCCGGCGCGCATCGGGCGAATCGCGCTCAATTTCGGACGCAAGGTAAAGCGGGCGCGGCTGGCGGAGCCCGCGTTCGGATTGAGCAGGTACGCTCTCGACGCGATGCTGATGGAACAGGCCGCGCGGCGCGGCGCGCGGGTGCACAGGGAGGCGGGCGCGCCAGCCGCCGGGTGCGTTCTGGCTACGGGCAGGAGCGCGGCAGGGGCGCGCGGAAACCGCCTGTTCGGGTTCAAGGCGCATTTCACCGGGCCGGTGGACGATGCCGTGGAGATGTTCTTCTTCAACGGCTGCTACGCCGGGGTAAGCGCGGTCGAGAACGGGGCGACCAACGTGTGCGCGCTGGCGTCCGAGAGCGTGCTCCGCGCGTGCGGGTTCGACTTCGATGCCGTGCTGCGGCGTTACGAGCCGCTGGCCGAGCGTATGGCGCCGCTCACGCCCGCGATGAAGTGGATAGCAACGGGCCCGGTAACGCTCGGCGGGCGGTTCGACCAGGCGGAGGACACGCTGTATCGCGCCGGGGACGCGCTGGGCTTCATCGATCCGTTCACCGGCTCCGGTATTCTCAGCGCGCTCATGACGGGGCGGCTGGCGGGCCTCGCGGCGGCGAGGGGGACGCCGCCCGCGGAACATCTGCGCGAGTGCCGGCGCCGGCTCGTGCGGCAATACGAAGTGGCGGGCCTGTTTCGCGCCGCTCTGCGAGCGGGGTGGGCGGACTATCTGGCCTGGCTCATTCCCGGCCGCCTGCTGTTCCAGTTGACCCGGCCGCGGCAACCGAGCGCCACCTGATCGGCTCCACCTTGCCCACCAGAAAAATGTAGGAGCAGGCCGCGACCAGCAGGGCGATAGCAACCGCCACAAACGCCAGGAAAAACTGGCCAGTCCGCTGAACCAGGAACCCGGTGAGCCAGGGCGCCACCACACCCGAAACGTTGCCGATGCAGTTCTGCATGCCGGTCCACTTGCCGGCGGCCGAAGGCCCGGCCAGGGTCTGCGTGATCGCCCACACGTTCGAAGAGTACAGGCCGTAGCAGATGCAGCCGCCGGTGAGCAGCGCCATGGAAGCGACCTGGTTGGGAAGCATCGAGGCGGGCAGCACCAGCGTCATCATGAGGAGCCCGGTGATGGCGAAGCCCTTGCGCACCAGCGTCGGGCTTCCGCCGCGGTGAATCAGGCGGTCCGACAGCCAGCCTCCGAAGATGGAGGCGAGCGCTATGCCGGTGAACGGAATCGAGCCGTAAACGGCCATCATCGTCTTCGAGAAACCGCGCTCCATTTCGAGGTATGGAGGCAGCCAGGTGAGGAAGAAATACCAGGCATAGTTTCCGCAGAAGAGGACAAGGAAGGTGCCCCAGGCGTCGCGCTTGCTCGCGATCTCGAGGAAGCCCGGCCCGGCGGCCTGAGGGGCGGCGTGCGGGAAAACGCTTTTTTTCCCGCGCGGGATGAGGGCGAACCACGGCATCAGCCAGATCATCGCGCCGAATCCCAGGATGAAAAACAGCGCCCGCCAGCCAAAGCCGGCGACGATCAAACCGCCGACCAGCGTGCCGAGCGCGGGTCCGGCCTTCGAACCCGCATCGATGAGAGCGTTGGCGAGGCCGCGATGCCGGGCGGGGAAGTCGCGCGCAATGATTTTCGAGTAGGCGGGGTAGGCAATGGACTCACCGAAGCCGAGCACCAGGCGCAGCACGAAGAGCGTAGCCAGGCTGCCGGCGAACCCGGTGAGGGCGGTCGCGGCGGACCACAGAAAAAAGGCGACGCCGTAGGCGACATAGACGTTATAGCGATCCACCACCCAGCCGGCCACGAGTTGGAAGGCGGCATAAGTCCAGAAGAAGGCGCCCAGCAGAAGGCCGAGATCCGTGCTGTCGAGGGAAAGCTCTCGGCTCAGGTCGGTGGCGGCGACGGACAAATTGCTCCGATCTATGTAGTTGATAAAAATCGAGATGACGAGGAGCGTGAGCAGCACCCAAAGTATGTTGGAAGAATTTTTGAGGGCAGGGCGTGCAGCGGTAGACATCCGAGTCACTGTACCAGACCTGCGGCGTCTTCCGCATCAGGAGGCGGCGGGTTACGACGAAGGGGGAATGGTTCGCGCGGCCAGAACCGCCGACTGGCTCGGGCTCCCGGCCACAGTCTGCACTTTTAGAAGGATTTCGAAATAGCGCAGCGGGCCTTCGGGATCGATGCCGATTTCCCGCAGTGCCTTGGAGGCGAGGGCCTCATCGCAGATAAATTCGCCGGCGGCCTGCGTTCCCTCGCCAGTTGTCCCGGCAACGAGCAGAACAGAGCCCTGGCCGGTGACGTTTGGGATCAGCGCCACGACCGCGTAGGACTCGCCGCTCTCACCGGAACGCGTGGTCATCGCATACAGGGCCTGTTCGCCCGCACGCGGCTCCAGGTTCCGGATCATGCCCCGCCACTGGTCGTCGATATCGAACTGGAAGCGGACGGACCTGCCGAGCAGGCTGGCCCACGGGTTGGCGATCGGGCTGCCCAGCAGGATCACATTGTGGTCCTTGAAATCCGAGAGCTGCATCTCGCGGGCGTAGCGGAGAAGCACAGGGCGGGAGGACTCGCCCCGGAAAGACATGATCCTTGTGGCGATGCGCACTTCCGCGGCATTGGTGTATTGCCGCGTTTGCATTCTCCGCGCCAGTTCGAGCCTGGCCCGATCCGGGGGCGCCGGGTAGCGCCGGTTGATGTAGTCATCCAGGCTGAGCTGCCGGCCGACGAGCTCCTGGATCATGATGAGGGCGGTGTCACTGGTGACGATATAGGTGTCCCGCGTGTTGTCCAGCAGCGCCGAAAACGGCAGCGTACGCCGCGCCTGCGGTCCCGAAGCGCCTCCCTGCCGGTAAAGGTACCATTGCAGCGCCAGGGCGCACGCCAGCGCCGCGATGGCAAGCCAGAGAACGCGCACCCGCCACGGCGAGGAGCCGGCCTGGACGGCAGTGGGGACTTCCTCGGGCAACGTTTCGAGTTGTTGCTGCGTCCGGGGCTCGAAAACGATGGCGTAGCTGCCTTTGGGCATCGAGATGATTGCCGGCTCGTCCTTGCCCTCGGTAGCGAAATAGAGTTCCAGCCGTTTTCGCAGACTGCGAGCCTCCACCCGGACGATGTTGTCCTGCCCGGGGTTGTAGTCGGCTTTGCGATGGAAGACGTGCTGCGCTATCTGTATCTCGCGGGCATCTTCGAGGCGGTTCTCCAGGGTGCATTCGGCGACGTACAGGAAAAAAGAGCGCAGGCGCGGCGATTTCTGAAAAAAAGAACTATTGGCGACTCTAGCGACAAGCTCGCGCTTCGCTTCCAGACTGATCTCCTCGACTTGCACCCAACCTCCAGTTCGGAATAGATGATACAGGTTAACGTTACAGAGGGCAAGAGGCTCAGGCAGTCGATGAACAAACTCTGTAATTTCAAGGGCTAACGCAATACCTCCACACTTGCGTGGGTGCCCGCATGCGGGGGTGTGAACAAGAAGAACCGGACAAACTGGGGCCAAAATCTCCTCCCCGTAAACTCACCGTAATAGGCGTTCTGCTTACGGTTCCGAAGACTGGCGCGCGGGAGCACAGCACAACCGCAGAGAAACTTGAAGCACGAAGAAAAAGATTTTCAAAAATGGAGAGGCAGAATGCGGCCTGTAAAGGGTCCAGGCGTGAACCGGCGCACTCCTCCAATGAGGTAACCACGGCGTTCCCGGAGTCCAAAAAAGCTTGCTGACGGTTGTTGCCGGGAACATGAAAACCGCGCACCGTAAGTTCCCCGTAAATTGTCTTGTTTTTATAAGGGGTTCGGTAGAGCATGCCAGAAGACGTTTTGCGCAAGGCGGGGTCAGGCATTAGTGTACCGGCGCCGCTCCAACATCATTCTGTGCAGTTGAAAGTGCTGTCAGGAGGTAACATGAAGCAGTTTAGATTTCTGGCGGTGTTCATTCTTGCCGCTTTCCTGTGCATGCTCTTGGCGCCCCTCGCATCCGCCCAGAGCTACCGGGCAAGAATCACGGGCATTGTCACCGACCAGACCGAGGCCGTAATCGCCAACGCCACGGTGACTTTATTGAACGTCAACACGGGCATCAGGGTGGTTCGGCAAACCAGCGATACAGGGCTTTACCTCTTCGATTTAGTGGATCCTGGGACATACACGGTTACCGTGGAGGCGAGCGGTTTTTCAAAGTTTGTCCAGGAAAATATCATGGTCCAGGCGCGGGGCGACGTGACCGTAAACGCCATGCTGAGGCCCGGCGCGATCCAGGACAGCGTCACCGTGGTCGAATCCCCCGTTGCGGTCCAGTTCAACTCCGCCAATAAGGACTTCACGCTTGATTCGACGCTGGCGCAGGAAATCCCTCGACTGGACCGGAACCCGTTCAAGCTGACGCTGCTGGCTCCCTCGGCCATCAACACGCGCAGCGAAATGATGCCGTATCATTCCTGGGCCGCCAACAGCGTAGACCTGGGCGGCGGCACCAACCTGAAGAACGACCTCCAGGTGGACGGCAGTCCGGTCGGACTCGGCCATAAGAACAGCTATCCGCCGAACACCGACGCTGTTCAGGAGGTGGTTGTTTCGCAAAACCCGGTGGATGCGGAATCCGGGCACAGCGCCGGCGGGCTGATCAGCCTGACGCTGAAATCCGGCACGAATGAATGGCACGGCAGCGCCTTCTATCTCGGACGCTATCCCTGGGCGAATGCCGAGTCCGACCGGACCCGTTTCACCAAAGTGGCCACGCGGCAGCACATGGGCGGCGGCACACTCGGCAACGCGCTCATCAAGAACAAGCTCTTCAACTTCTTCTCCCTGGAGTACTGGAAGGTAGGGCAGCCGGGAAGCTTCACGACTACGGTCCCCACCCCTCTGGAGCGAGCCGGCGATTTTTCGAAAACTTTCAACATCGACGGCGGCCTCAAAACCATCTACGACCCCTACACGACGCAATTCGATCCTGTCACCGGCGCTGTATCCCGGCAGCCTTTTCCCGGAAACGTGATTCCGCAGGCCCGCTTCGACCCGCTTTCGGCTGCTCTTACGAAGGACTTCTGGGATCCGAACACCCCGGGAGACGACATCACCGGCGTGAACAACTTCAAACAGGGCTACTCCGAAAGTTACATTTATTACAACTTTTTGGATCGGGTCGACTACAATCTGAACGACAAATGGAAGATGAGCGGGCGCTTCGGCCGGTATCACACCGACAACCTCCAGCCGAACATGACACCCAACAAGTCCCAGCTTTTTGTCCCCACCGGGACGCTGAGGGCCGCACACCAGGTCTCCGGCGACGCTGTCTGGACGGTGAATCCCCGGACGGTAGTGAACTTCCATGGGAGCTGGCACAAGGTCATCGACGCTTATGTGTCGGAGAGCATGGGTGACGAGGGTTGGGCGAAGTTGTGGCCGAACAATGCCTGGTACAAGGACTACCAGGAAGCTTCTCGCGGCGTGCCGGTCTACTTCCCGCTGTTGAACATCGGCGGCGTCGGCTTCGGCGGCCGCGGTTTCTACTGGGACCAGAAGCCGCAGGGGCAGGCGTACTCGGCGAAGATTTCCCAGCAACGCGGCTCGCACTACCTGAAGGCCGGCATCGAACACCGCCGCGGCTACGGCGTCACGTTCGTGGGCAATACCTCGCAGTTCTTCTTCCCAACTGAACTGACCGCTGAGACGTTCAGCAGTCCCGATGTCAAGCACAACGGCTTCGGGTTCGCCACGTTCCTCCTCGGGGCGTTGGACGGCCAGACGCAGATGATCGGCGGCCCGGCGCCCGATCCGCACATGGAGTTTTACGGCATGTTCTTCCAGGACGACTGGAAAGTGAACCGCTGGCTCACGCTGAACCTCGGCCTGAGGAACGAGTACGAGACGCCATGGTACGATCCGGGGCACAACATGTCGCAGGGGCTGGACCTTTCGGCTCCCGTTCCCGAAATGAGCGCCAACCCGCCGAAGATGCCGCAGGCGGCCCTGGCGCTGGTCGGGAATGATTACTACCGATGGAACGGGATGTGGAAATGGACCAGCGACGAGCATCCGGGTATGTGGGATGCCCAGAAGCTGGCCTGGGCGCCTCGAATCGGCGCCGCGATCAGGATCAACGATCGGACGGCGCTGCGAGTTGGCTATGCCCGTTTCCTGGTGCCGTACGAGATGATGGTGAGCCAGGCGCCGGTTTCCGGTTTCGAGACGGTTAGTTTCCTGGAGCCGCCGTACTTCGGCGTGAAAGGCTACCAGAACACGACCGGGCTGCTGCAAGGCATTCCGCAGCAGACCTTTTCCGACCCCTACCCGGCATCCAAGAACCCGCTGCTGCCGATCGACGGCAGAGCCGCGGGACCGAACGTGGGCCGCGGCGGCGCGCCTCTGCTCTGGTATCCACAGAAACTCAAGAAGGCGCGCAACGACCGCATCAATTTCAACCTCCAGCACCAGTTCCCGGGAGAGATCGTCGGCTCGGTGACCTGGTTGATGAATATCGGCAACCAGCACTACACCAAGGCGCTGAACAATGTCGACCCGCGCATCCTGGAAGCGCAGCAGAATGCGATCAATGTAGACGTCGAGAACCCGTTCTACGAGTATCTGGACTCGACCGTGTTCCCCGGGCCTCTGCGGAACCAGAGGGTTGTTACTCTCTCTTCACTGCTGAGGCGGTATCCGCACTACGGGGGGCTGTACGAGGTCGGGACCCTCGGCGCCGCGGAACGGTATCACTCGATCGAATTGAAGGCGCAAAGACCTTTCAGCCGGGGCTGGAATTTCCTGGCTTCCTACGTCTACATCCGGGAGAAGGTGCAGGTGAACAACCTCAACGAGCTTGACACGTACCTGGACAATCTCCGGTACCTGAACAGCAACCAGCCGCGCCACCGCATGACCGTGGCGGGCACGTACAACCTCCCGTTCGGCAAGAACCGGCCATTTCTGAACGCCATGCCCAAGGTGGCGGAAGCCATCATGGGAGGCTGGAAGATCACCGGCCTGTCGACTTACATGTCCGGCTCCATCCTGCGGTTTGGGAAGATGAACTACGACGGCAGCAGGGTTACCGTCGATAACCCCACGCCGGAGCGGTGGTTCAACACTTCGGCTTTCTCGCCCATAGCGGCGAACACCTACGTCATCCGATCGAACCCGATGCAGTTTGACGACCTCACTGGTCCGAGTTACTGGATGCTGGACGGGACGCTGTCCAAGGCGTTCGAGATCACGGAGCGAGTCCAGACCGAATTCACTATGAAGGCCTATAACGCCATCAACCGCCTGAACCGCGGCAATCCCAACATGAGCGTCACAAGCTCTCAGTTCGGGCAGGCGTTGTACCAGGGCACGCCGGCGGCCCAGTTCGGCCCGCAGACCATGGAGTTGGGCAACGTCAGCGGGCGCCAGATCGAGCTCGGCATGAAGATTACCTTCTAGTCCCACTGCTCCAAGTACGATCGCTTCCAGATCGGGGGCCGGGCAGACCGCCCGGCCCCGCTTTTCCATATACTGGAGCGATTGAGCTTGCGTCCGACATGCCGTTCGTCAGCCGCCGCGACATCCTAAGTTTTCTCGCGCTGCCGGCCGCGCGTCTTTTCGGCCAGATGCAGGGGATGGCTTCCCGCGGAGTGAAGCCTGCGCCCCGCGGCAAACCTTCCGGCCTTCCTTTTCACGCCCGCTTTACCGATGTCGGCCGCCAGGCCGGACTCAACAAAATCGTAGTGGCCGGGCACGCCGACCACGCGGACTACATCACCGAGGTGATGAGCTGCGGGGCCGCGTTTTTCGATTTCGACAACGACGGCTGGCTCGACATTTTCATCCTCTCGGGCTCCCGCTACGGCGACCCGCCGGCGGACGCCTCCAATCGCCTTTACAAAAACAACCGCGACGGCACTTTCACCGACGTGACCGAAAAGGCCGGGCTGTTCCGCACGGGCTACTCATACGGCGTGACCGTTGGCGACTACAACAACGACGGCTACGAAGATCTCTTCGTCACCGGCTTTCCCAAAAACGTTCTGTATCGCAACAATGGGGACGGCACTTTCACCGACGTCACCAAAGAGGCCGGGCTGCTGAACGCCGTGCCGCGGTTCGGCTCCGGGTGCGCCTTTGTCGATTACGACCGCGACGGCCGGCTCGACCTGTTCGTCTCCAACTACATTCAGTTCGACGAGAAGACAATCCCGCGCCCCAACCAGACCGGCGCGTGCAATTACCTCGGCGTGCCGGTGAACTGCGGGCCGCGAGGCTTACCCTACGGGCATCATCTGCTGTACCACAACAACGGGGATGGAACGTTTACCGATGTCACGGCGGCCGCGGGCATCGCCAAGATCGAGGGCGGCTTCGGCCTCACCGTGGCGGCGGCCGATTTCGACGGCGACGGCTGGCCCGACATCTACGTCGCCTGCGATTCCACTCCGAGCCTGCTGTTTCGCAACAACCACGATGGCACGTTCACCGAGGAGGGCCTGGAGCGCGGCGTGGCGCTGAGCGAGGACGGCATGGAGCAGGCCGGCATGGGCCTGGGCATCGGAGACTTCAATCTCGACGGCAGTCTCGACATTCTCAAATTGCATTTCCGAGAGGATACGCCGGTTCTCTACCAGAACGACGGTAAAGGCAACTTTCGCGACGTGACGACCCGCTCCGGGCTGGCCGTCGAGACGCGTTTCGTGAGCTGGGGCGCGGGCATCACGGACCTCGACAACGACGGCCATCCTGACATTTTCTGGGTTACGGGAAACATTTACCCGGAGGTCGAGAAGAAGTTTCCCCACGTCGCTTATAAGACGCCGCGCATCGTCTTCCGCAATCTCGGCGGGGGCCGGTTTGAAGAGTTGCTGGGGCAGGCGGGACCGGGCGTCGAGGCGGCGCACTCGAGCCGGGGGTGCGCCTTCGGCGATTTCGATAACGACGGCGACGTGGACATCCTGATCGTGAACCAGAACGAGCCGCCGTCGCTGCTGCGAAACGACGTCACAGGCGGGGGCCACTGGATCAAGGTGAAGCTGCAAGGGGTCAAGTCGAACCGCAGCGCGATCGGCGCGCGGGTGACGGTGCGGTACGGCGGCAAGGTGCAGGCGCAGGAGGTGATGAGCCAGTCGTCTTACCTGTCGGTGAACGACAGCCGGCTGCACTTTGGCCTGGGCGCCGCGGAAACGGTGGATATCGAGATCAGATGGCCGCTCGGCCTCGTTGAGAAACTCGAGCGAGTAGCGGCCGACCAGTTGATTTATGTCACCGAGGGTGCGGGCATCACGCGAACGCAGAGGTTCGGCTAGCGGGCTCGCGGCGCCGGGCGTCATGCGATGGCTGGCCGCGCTCTGCTGCGCCGGGCTGATGCTCGCGCAGAGAGCGCCGGTGGAAGACGCCTGGGACCTGCTGGCCAAGGGCGAGCGCGAAGGCGCGGTCCGCCTGCTGCGGCAGATCGTGAAGACGAATCCGCGCGACGCCGAGGCGCGGTTGATGCTGGGGAGTATTCTCGCTGAGGACCGCAAGCACCCGGAGGCGATCGCGCACCTGTCCGAAGCCGTCAAGTTGAGGCCGCGTTCCGCGGATGCGCACAACGCTCTGGGCGAGGCGCTCAGCGGGGCCGGCGATGTGGACGGCGCGCGCCGGGAGTTCGAGGCAACCATCGCGCTCAACCCGGACTTTGCGCCGGCGCGGGTCAGCCTGGGCTTGATTCTGGCGGAGGCGGGCGAATCCGCGGCCGCCGCGGAGCACCTGGACCGGGCCATCAAGCTGCTGAAACGAGGTCCGGACGCGGCTTTCGCCAAGTACCTGCGCGCGAAAATCTACACCGAGCACGAGGAAATCGAGAAGGCGGCGGCCTTGCTGGCGGACGCGGTGGCCATGCAGCCCGATTTTTTTGAGGCATGGTCGGATCTCGGCCAGGCGCGCAAGGCGCTGCTGGACGGCGATGGCGCATTCGCGGCGTTTCAGAAAGCGGTGGCTCTGAACCCGGAGGACCCGATTGCGCGGTACCGCCTCGGCGCCGAGTATCTGCGGCGGGACAGCGTGCGCGAGGCCGTGCTGCACCTGGAAGAGGCGTATCGCCGCAATCCAAAGGACCAGTCAACCCTTTACAGTCTGCAACTGGCGCTGCGCCGGAACGGGCAGTTGGAGCGGGCCCGGCTGATCAGGGAGCAGCTCGTGGAAGTGTTGCGGGAGATCGACCGGGAGAGCCAGGCCGCTTTCACCGCGCTCCGGTTGAACAACGAAGGCGCGGCGCTGGAGAAGGAAGGCAAGCTGCGGCCGGCGCTGGAGAAGTACCGCGAAGCGGTCAAGCTCGATCCGGAGCACGTGGGCATCCGCACGAACTTCGCCGTGGCACTTCTCCGGCTCGGCTATTGGGCCGAAGGGATCGCCGAGATGCGGGAAGCCCTGCGGCGCGATCCGCGCAACGAAATTCTGAAAAAAGCGCTGGCCGATGCGCTGGCGCAGGCACCGGCAGGCATCGAGGGCGCCCGCACGAAGTGACCGCCCCTTACTTGTTCTTCCCCATTTCGCGGATATAGGCGACAAGCTGGCGGACCGTGTCCGCCCCGAGGCTCTTTTCGTAGCCGGGCATTTTGCCTTTTCCTTTGGCGATGATCTCGTAAAGCTGTTCGTCGGTCATGGCCTGGACCTCGGCGGCGCGCAGATCTTTGAGTTTCATGCTACGGCCCATCGCGGTGTTCCCGGAGCCATCGGCGCCGTGGCACATGGCGCAGCGCTGCTTGTAAACGTTGGCGATCTGCTGTGCTCCGCCCTGCGTGGGAACCAGAAGCAAGGCGGCCGGGATCACCAGTAAGCTGGAAAGTTTCACAGGTATCTACCCCCTCTTTACGCTTTCCAGTATACGCCAAAGCTCACCAGATATATTCTTTTGCCTCGCTGCGGCGGGCGTGGCTGTCGAGCACGTGAACCACGCGGATCTTGCGCAGCTTCTGCGGAGAGAGCTGTCCTATGGGGATGTAAAGTATGTTGCGGTTGAAGCGCGATGCAATGGAGCGGAATATCGAGCGCGGCGGTTTGGCGGCAACGTAGACCACGTTCTTGTGGATCGAGTAATCGAGGCCGGCCAGGAGAAGCCGTTCCGGTTTGCTTTCCGCGAAGTCGTAATCCGGGTCGCTCCAGACGTCTACCATGCGCCGCGGCGGAAGGCTCATGAGGAAGCCGCCGTACTCGGCGCGGCCGATCCCGGGCCCGACAATGTGCTCGAACGGATTCGTGGAGTAAAACGCCATGTCGGATTCGTTCTGGTGCTCGCCGATCCACGTGGTCAGGTAGGTGTAGCGGTTGTCCGGATCGGGATCGAAGATGACGATGATGGAGCCGACGTCGCCCGATACCTTGTCCAACTGCCGGACGTAAATCTTGCCTTCATACCAGTTGCGGATGGTTTCGCGCAGGTCCACGCCGTCGAGCAGGGAAGTGGAAAACGGCTCCGTGCGCGACCGCTCCTCGGAAAGAATGCTCTTGGCCTTCTTCTTCAGGAAGGCGCCGTAGTTTTCGATGACGATGTCCTCGGGCGGATAGGAACAGATGGCTTCGCCGTGAAACTCCCGCGCCCATTCGCCCGCGAATTTCTCCTTCTTGCGCGGCTTGAGACCGATGGGGCGCAGGCGCTGCTTGGGGCGGGGAAGACGGCGGCGCAGGCGTATCCGCTTCGTGTCGCGCCAGAATTCCTCGCCGGATATTCGGACGGTTCCGATGTCGCACTGCTCCTTTTGCGGCGGGTAGCGCCCGGCGGCCTGCCACACTTCCCAGGCGTAGTTGTCGCCCACGACGGAGCGCGCGGCGACGGTGAGGTCGAACAGCCCCGCGGCGAGTTCGCCGCTCGACAGGGCAAGGTTCCGCGTGTAGCGCGCCAGAAGACGGCGCTGCCAGAATTCCACAATCTCACCGGCGTTCACGGACAGCGCCGCTTCGGCATCGCGAAAGACTTCGAGCTGCACCTTGCGGCGGTCAAGGGCGCCGGCTTTTTCCACATCGGCGCGGGATTCCTCGTAAACATGCTGGAGGTACGGGTACTCGGCGGCGATCTCGGCCAGGCAGTCCGGGTGAGGATTCAGCAGTTCGGGCCGCCGCAGGGGCTGGCGGCGCGGCTCTGGCTGGGGCTCTTCCATCGCGTCGAGCACGGGGTCCAAAAGGTTGAGCGAAAGCACCACCAACACCCGGTGGAGCGGGTTCGTTCCCTGGAGTTTCCAGGCGATGCCCGAGGCGTGCTCGTCGATTTCGGGGGAACGGGGCTGCGGATAGACGCGATAGGCCTCGACGTACTTATCCAGCCCGATGTGCCGCAGCGAGTAGGGGTCCGGGAGCAGATCCGGAACGTGAGGGCGCTCGCCGAGATCCGGATCGGTGAACAGCACCTCGGCGCCGATTTCGAGCCCCGTCCGCACGGTTTCGATGAAAGGATCGGCCGGTTCGACGGGAACGTAAACCGCCTGGTCCTCGCCGGTCCCTTCCGGATACACAATTACGGTAATCTGCGGCAGGCGCGCGATCGCGCTGAGGCAGGCGTCCTCCAGGGTTACGGGCAGTTCGACGGCGACCACCTGCGGGCGCTCGCGCAGTATGGCCCGGCGGACTTCGACGGCGAACTCCAGGCGTCCCGGAGCAACGGGAAGGTAGGAGAAACGGCCGCGGGTCAGGCTCCCCGGATCCATGCCAGCCATGCCTACATTTTATGCGCGCTCAAATACGCGGAAAGTAGCGCAGGGCCTCTTCGCCCAGGGTTTCCAGAATCGCAAGCTCGAGAGCGCGCGCTTCGTGCTCCCCGCGGGTTGCCAGGCTTTTGAGCTTGATGGCAAACCGGGCGATGTTGATGCCGTCGCGCACGGTGTACCGCTCGTCGGCGGCGTGGGCCTGCTGGAGGAAGTCGGTGACGTACTGAAGAATGCGGTCCTCGCTGAAGGGCAGGTTTTCCTTGAGAATCTGGTATTCCTCGTCGCGCTCGGGAAAATCGATCAGGATCTGCGGCTGCAGGCGGGAGTGGATGTACTCGGGCAGATCGAAAGTGGAGGCGTCGTCATTCATGGTTGTGACGAGCCGGAACTGCGGGTGCGCCTTGATCTTGATGCCGGCAACCACCGATTCCACATAGCGGCGGGTGTCCAGGAGCGGCGCCAAACTCGCCCAGCTTTTCTCGCTCATGCGGTTGCCTTCGTCGAGGATGGCCACGCCGCCGCGGATCATGGCGGTGAGCAGGGGAGAAGCGACGTAGCGGAGCTTCGAAGCGCCCTCGATGACCGGCTGGACGATCAGGTCTTCAGGCCGCGTATCGACGGTAGCCTGCATGATGTAAACTTCTCGGCCCAGCCGCTTGGCCGCCGCGTAGGCCAAGGTGGTCTTGCCGACGCCGGGCTTGCCGACGAGGCGCGGCGTCATCGGCACGTCCTGCGCGTCCACAACCAGCCACGCGGCCAATAGCTGGCGCATCACCTCTTCCTGCCCCACCCAGCGCACAGGGATTTCGTCGGGGTGAGCGAGGTGCAATGCAACGCCTTCAATCTCGACCGTCACAGTGCCATTTTAACGGTTGCGAGGGCGGCGCCGTGCCGAGGCCCGCGGCAGCCCGGGCCTACTCCAGTTTTCTCCTCCTGGCGTAGACCAGGGTGAGCCGCCGGCGTAATCCGTCGGGCAGAATGCGGATCACAAGCGCCAGCATGCGATAGCGGAAGGAGGGAATTACAAAGAGTTCGTCGCGCTCGAGCCCTTCGAGCGAAGCGTTGACCACATACTCCGGTTGCAACCACCAAGCCTGGGGGATCACTGACCGGTCCCTTCCCATGACGTCGTGGAACTCCGAATAAGTGAAGCCGGGGCACAGCGCCTGCACCTTTACCTGCGATCCGGCGCTCTTCAGCTCCAGGTAGAGGCCCTCGGTAAATGCGTTGATCCAGTGCTTGGTGGCGCAATAGCTGACGTTGCCCGGGCTGGCCGCGAAGCCCGCGACCGATGAGACGTTGATAATCGCGCCCGTCCCGCGGGGCATCATGACGGCCAGCGCCGCGTGCGTGAGCCGCACGGTGGCGATCACGTGGAGGCGGTGCATCCGGTCCTGGGTTTCAAGCGGCGCTTCCCAGAACCGGCCGCGAGTGCCGAAACCGGCGTTGTTGACAAGCAAATCCGGTGCGGCCGAGGCGATGCGCTCCTCGACCTGCCTGAGTCCGGCGTCGCCGGCGAGATCGGCCGGGAGTGTCTCGACGCAGGCGCCGTGCCTGGCTTCCAGTTCACGCGCGAGTTCTTCCAGCCGCTCGCGGCGCCGCGCCACCAGGATCAGGTCGTAGCCGCGCGCCGCCAGCGCCCGCGCAAACGTTGCCCCGATGCCGGCCGAGGCTCCCGTAACCAGGGCCAGCGGGCGGTTTCTCGCCGTCACCTACCCACAATCTCCATGAACCGTTCCACCGCTTCGATGCCGCGATAGAAATTGGCCAGGTGGAACTTCTCGTTGGGCGCGTGCAGGTTGTCGTCGGGCAGGCCGAAGCCCATGAGGACGCTGGGTATGCCCAGGCTGCGCTCGAACGCGCCCACGATCGGAATCGAGCCGCCCGAGCGGATGTAAACGGTTTTTTTGCCGAACACCTCCTGCAAGGCCTCCGCGGCCGCGTGGACAAAACGGTTGTCGGGATTCACCAGCGAAGGCCTCGCGCCGTGAATCAGCTTGACTTCGGCGGTGACGCCGAGCGGGCGGGCCTTGGCGACGGCCGCTTTGAGTTGCTCGCAGGCTTCTTCGGGCCGCTGATCGGCCACCAGCCGCATGCTGATCTTGGCAACTGCGCGCGCCGGAATCACCGTCTTGGCGCCCTCGCCGGTGAAGCCGCCGCGGATTCCGTGCACCTCCAGCGTGGGCCGCGCCCAGGTCCGTTCGAACACGGTGTAGCCGGATTCGCCGGTGAGGTCGGGCGAGCCGATCTCCTTCTTGCGGTACTCCTCGACGTCGAAGGGCAGGCGCGACCAGGCCTCCTTCTCCTTCTCGCTCGGCGGCTGGACGCGGTCATAGAAGCCCGGAATCATGATGTGCCCCTCGCGGTTCTTCAGCGCCGTGAGGATTTCCGCAATGGCCTGGATCGGGTTCGGCGCCACCCCGCCGTAAACGCCCGAGTGCAGATCGTGGTCCGCCCCTTGCACGTGCAATTCGGTGTAGACCATGCCGCGCAGGCCCACGCAGATGGTGGGAAGCTCCGGCGCGAACATCTCGGTATCGCAGATCACGGCGGCGTCGGCCTTCAAACGCGGAGGCTTGCTCTGGACGTAGCTCTCGATGTGCTCGCCGCCCACTTCCTCCTCGCCCTCCAGCAGGAATTTCACGTTGCAGGGCAGTTTGCCCGTTGTCTTCAGCAATCCTTCGACGGCCTTAATGAGGATGAGCAACTGCCCCTTGTCGTCGCAGGCGCCGCGGGCATAGATGTTGCCGTTGCGGACTTCCGGCTCAAACGGCGGCGTCTTCCATTCCTCAAGCGGCTCGGCCGGCTGCACGTCGTAGTGACCGTAAAACAGCAGCGTCGGTTTGCGCTTCGCGCCAAGCCATTCGCCGTAAACCAGCGGGTTGCCCTTGCCTTCGATCAACTCCACGTTGTCGAGCCCGGCGTTGCGGAGTTCGTTGGCGGCGAACTCGGCCGCGCGCCGGACGTCGTCCTTGTGCTCGGGAAGCGTGCTGATGCTGGGGATGCGCAGGAAGGCCTTCAGAGTCTCGAGATAATTCTCACGGTTCTGTTCGTGATAGGTCATAGCTCCTCATTCAGCCCGCTTGTTTCGCGGGGTCCAAAAGTTCATTGAGCCTGGCTTCCGGGATGCCGGACTGCTCCCGCGCCGCCTCGCGGATGGTCTTCCCGGTTCTGTATGCTTCTTTCGCCAGGGTAGCAGCCTTATCGTATCCGATTTCCGGCACCAGCGCGGTGGCCATGGCGAGCGACTGCTCGACGAAAGCCCCGGCGCGCCCGCGGTCCGCCTCCAGCCCCTCGATGCAGCGCGTGCGGAAATTGCGCGATGCGGAGGCGAGCAGCTCGATGGAGTGAAGCAGGTCGTAAGCCATCACGGGCATCATGACGTTCAGCTCGAAGTTGCCCTGTGCGCAGCACCAGGCGATCGTTGCATCGTAGCCGATCACCTGGGCGCAAACCATGAGCAGGCTTTCCGCGATGACCGGGTTCACCTTGCCCGGCATGATGCTCGACCCCGGTTGTACCGCCGGAAGGCGCAGCTCGCCCAATCCGCAGCGCGGCCCTGAACCGAGCCAGCGAATGTCGTTTGCGATCTTGGTCAGCGCGATGGCGTAGGTCTTCAGCGCTCCGCTGAGGAATGCGACGGCGTCCTTGGCCGCTTGCGCCTCGAAGTGATTGCGAGCCTCCCGGAACGGCAGTCCCGTGCGCTGCGCGATACGCTGGATGACCGCAGCGCCGAATCCCGGGGGCGCGTTCAGGCCGGTGCCGACCGCGGTGCCGCCCAGCGGAAGTTCGTAGATGCCGTCCATCGCGGCCTGAATGCGTTCGAGGGAAGCCTCCACCTGGCGCGCGTAGCCGCTGAATTCCTGGCCCAGCCGCATCGGCACGGCGTCCTGAAGGTGCGTGCGGCCGATCTTGATCACGTCATGGAACTCGGCCGCTTTCCGGTTCAGCGCTTCGGCCAGTTCCTTCATGGCCGGAGCCAGGACGTGCCGCACCGACTCAGCGGCGGCGATGTGAATGGCGGCGGGGATGACGTCGTTGGAAGACTGCCCGCGGTTGACGTCGTCGTTCGGGTGGACCGCGCGGCCGAGCCGGCGCGATGCCAGCGTCGCGATCACCTCGTTGGCGTTCATGTTGGTGGAGGTGCCGCTGCCGGTCTGAAAAACGTCCACGACGAATTGTGAATCGTGAACGCCTTCGGCGACCTCCGCCGCGGCGGCCCGGATGGCTGCGGCAGTGTCGGGCGCGAGGCGGCCGGCCTCCTCGTGAACGGCGGCGGCGGCTTCCTTGATCAGGCCCAGGGCGCGAAGGAACACGCGCGGGAAACGCAGCCCACTGATCGGGAAATTCTCCACGGCCCGCTGCGTCTGCGGCCCGTAGAGCGCATCCGCAGGCACGCGCATCTCGCCCATGGAATCACGTTCGATGCGATATTGCCCCATAAGACGATCATAGCCGCGGACCGATTTCGAAGCTGTGCTCCGGGAGCTAGAATGAGGGACAATGGTGCGTCCCTAGAGGGAAGAAGGAGGAATCTGGCCATGCCGAGAGCGCCGCTCGAAGGTATTGTCCCCGCGGTTGTCACCCCGTTTCGTGAAAAAGATGAGCTGATCGACTACGCGGCGTGGCAGGGCGTCATTGAGAACCTGATCGCCAGCGGTGTACACGGGCTGTTCGTCATCGGGGGCCAGGGTGAGTTCTTTTCCCTCGACGAGGAGGAGCGCCAGGTGGCCGCCCGGTTTTGCGTCCAGACCGCTGCCGGCCGCGTTCCGGTGTACGCCAATGTGGGCTGTGTGACCACGCGTCAGACGGTGAGCCTGGCGCAGAAGGCGGAAGCCGACGGCGTGGATTACATCGTGGTCATCACTCCCTACTACCTCAAGCCGAGCGCGGCCGAACTCGTGGAGCACTACGCCGAAGTCTGTCGCAGCGTTCGCATTCCCGTGCTCGCCTACAACATCCCGGAGCGGACGGGTGTGGAACTGACGCCGGACATTCTCCGTGGCATCGCGGCGCAATGCGAGAACTTCGTGGGCCTGAAAGATTCGAGCGGGAACCTCGACCTGATTCCGGGATACATCGCCTCCGGCCTGACGGTATTCATCGGGCGCGACCACATGATCCTGGACGGCTTGAAGCGCGGCGCGGCGGGCGCGGTGACCGCCTGCGCGAACGTCGTGCCTCGGGCGTTCGTGGACCTTTACAACGCCTACATGGCGAACGACCTCCAGACCGCTGCCCGTCTTCAGGCGCTCATCGAGCCGCTGCGGCGAGCCTTCAGCCTGGCGACGTTCCCCTCGGTTGTGAAGGAAGCGATGAACCAGTCGGGCGTGCGCGTGGGGCACTGCCGGCGGCCGGTGGGGCCGATGCCCGCCGAAGCGCGATACCGGCTGGCCGAAGTTCTCGCTCCGCTCAGGGAAGCAGGATACCTGCCCGCCGTCTCTCAAAAAGGGTCTGCCTGAACTGCTCCGCTGCTCTCATGCCCGGTGAAGGGTGAGGGTGTTGTAATAGTTGCAGAGGGGCAAGATGCATACCAACGCTCTCATCGAAGAGAAAAGCCCGTATCTGATCCAGCACGCGCACAATCCGGTGAACTGGTTTCCCTGGGGCGAAGCGGCATTCCGCAAGGCGCGCGAGGAGGACAAGCCGGTTTTCCTGTCCGTCGGCTACTCAACCTGCCATTGGTGCCACGTCATGGAGCAGGAGTCGTTCGAGAACGAACGGATTGCCGAGCTGCTCAACCGGCACTTCGTCTCCGTCAAAGTGGACCGCGAGGAGCGGCCCGACGTGGACCGCATCTACATGACATTCGTGCAGGCCACCACGGGCGCGGGCGGCTGGCCGATGTCCGTCTTCCTCACGCCCGACCTCAAGCCGTTCTTCGGAGGCACATACTTCCCGCCGGAGCCGCGCTTCGGCCACCCCGGTTTTGCGCAAGTGCTCGAGCGGGTGGCGGAAGCCTGGAAGTTCGATCGGGCGAAAATTCTGGAATCGAGCCGCGAGGTGATCGCTCAGCTCAGCCGGGCAGTGGAGCAGGCGCCCGGCGCGGAGGTCCCGGACGAAACGGCGCTCAACGACGCTTTCGAGGCGTTCAAACAGAGCTTCGACCGGCAGCATGGAGGTTTTGGAAGCGCGCCGAAGTTCCCCCGTCCCACGGTGCAGAACTTCCTGCTGCGGTACTGGGCGCGCACGGGCAATCTCGATGCCCTGGAAATGGTATTCGCGACTCTGAACGCCATGGGGCACGGCGGGATTCACGATCACATCGGCGGCGGCTTCCATCGCTACGCGGTGGACGACCGCTGGTTTGTGCCGCATTTCGAGAAGATGCTGTACGACCAGGCCCAGCTCGCAATTTCGTATCTGGAGGGCTACCAGGTTTCGGGCGACGCTTACTATGCCCGGGTCGCGCGAGGCATTCTTGACTACGTTCTGCGGGACATGGCGAGCCCGGAGGGCGGCTTCTACTCGGCTGAGGACGCCGATTCCCCCGACCCCCTCCGGCCGGAGATCAAGCGCGAAGGCGCGTCTTATCTCTGGACGCGGAAGGAAATCGAGGACGTTCTGGGCGAGCCGGCTGCCGGCTGGTTCTGCCGGCACTACGGCGTGGAGGAGCACGGCAACGTGCGCGAGGATCCGCACGGCGAGTTTGCGGGCCGGAACATTCTCCATGAGCCGCGGCCGATGGCCGACACCGCCCGCGCTCTCGGCATCGCCGAGGAGGAACTCAGCCAGGCGCTCGATTCCGCGCGGCGCAAGCTGCTTGAAGCGCGCTCGCGACGGCCGCGGCCGCACCTGGACGACAAAATCCTCACGTCCTGGAACGGTCTCATGATCTCGGCCTTCGCCAAGGGAGCCAATGTGTTGGATGACAGCCGCTACCTGGACGCCGCCCGGCGCGCTGCGGACTTTCTGCTCGGCCGCATGTATGACGGTGAGCGGGCGGCGCTGCTCAGGCGGTTTCGCGACGGCGACGCCGCCATCCCGGGCTTTCTCGACGATTACGCCTTCTTTGCCCAGGGGCTTCTGGACCTCTACGAAGCCGAGTTCGACGTCCGCCGCCTCGACGCCGCGGTGAAACTGACCGATGCGATGCTGGAGCGTTTCGAGGACCGGGAGCGCGGCGGCTTCTACGGCACGGCGGCAGGCGAAACCCGCCTCGTGCTGAGGATGAAAGACGAATATGACGGCGCCGAGCCCTCCGGCAACTCGGTTGCCACGATGAACCTGCTGCGGCTGGCGGAGATCACGGTCCGCGACTCATATCGCGAGGCTGCCGGCCGCGCGCTGCGCGCGTTCGCGTCGCACGTGAGAACGGCGCCGGTCGCGATTCCGCAGATGCTCGCAACCCTGGCCTACAACACCGGCCGCCGCCGCCAGATCGTGGTGGTGGGCGACAGGGAAGCCGGAGATACGCGCGCCATGATTCGCGAGGTGCACCAGCGCTTTCTTCCGGATTCGGTTCTCCTGCTCATCGACAGCGAGAACGCGCGGCGGAGCCTGGCAGCCTACCAGCCGGCTGTCGCGGCCATGCACCGCCACAACGGCGCCACAACCGCCTATGTCTGCGAGAATTACACCTGCGACCTGCCGGTCACCGGCCCCGCGAGGCTTTCCGAGCTCCTGAAGCAATAAACAGCGCGCGATTTGTGATCGATTTGTGATAATGACAGTGACTCAAACGATTGGGTCCATAATTCTCTTGGAGGGACAATGGAACGCAAGGGCGTAGTGACCTCGAGAGGCACTCCTCTAACCTTGGTTGGCCCGGAGTTGAAGGTTGGCGACAAAGCCCCGGACTTCTCCTGCGTGGACAACACGCTCAAGACCGTGACGCTGGCGGATACGGGAAAGCGGGTGCGGATCTTCAGCGTCTTGCCGTCTCTGGATACGCCGGTGTGCGACGCGCAGACCAAGCGCTTCAATGAAGAGGCAGCACGGGCGCCGGGCGTGGATATCTATACGATCAGCGCGGACCTTCCCTTCGCACAGCAGCGCTACCGCAATGCCTACGGCATCGACAATTTGAAGATGCTTTCCGACCATCGCGACACTTCCTTCGGCCTGAATTACGGAACGCTTATCAAGGAGCTGCGGTTAGAAACTCGGGCGATTTTTGTGCTCGATCAGGATAATGTGCTGCGCCACGTGGAATATGTGAAGGAGTTGGGCAATCATCCGGATTACGAATCCGCGCTGGCCGCGGCCAAATCGCTCATCGGCGCCGCGCAGAGTGCCTGACGTCCGGTGTCAAAAAGGTGCGGCGGGCTCGGCTTGACAATCGCCTAACCCTAATCCTAACATGGGGTTTGCGCTCAAGCGGCGAGTCGGGATCCGGGTTCGCCGCCCAAAACCAAGGAGGCTGGCTTGATTAAGCTGGACATCATCAATGAGGTGGTCAATCGAACCGGAATCACCAAAACCAAGGCTGAAATGGCGGTCGAGACCGTCTTTGAAAGCATGAAAAAAGCCTTGGGACAGGGAGAGCGGATCGAACTCAGGGGTTTCGGAATTTTCAATGTGCGCCCCCGTAAGACGGGAATTGGCCGTAATCCTCGCACCGGAGCAGAGGTTTCGATCCCGCCGGGCAAGGCGGTGCGATTCAAGCCGGGCAAGGAACTTCAATCATTGCAGTAATCTGAATTGTGTCTTCGCAGGGTTTCACCAGCGGCCCGAGCCTTCCCACGCCGGAAAACGGAACCGGAAACCGAACGCTGAGTTATTGGGCGCACCCGCCGCGCACGCGATACTGGCTTCATCTTCTGCTGCTGGCGTTCACTCTTCTGACCACAACGGCCGTTGGCGCTCGCATGACGGAGAACTTTCGCTTGAACCGGGCGGCGTTCTCCCTCAGCGACATTACCGCGGTTTTTCGGGCGATGGTGGAGCCCTCCACCCTGGCGCAGGGGCTGCCTTTCTCGCTGACGCTGATCATTATTCTCCTGGCCCATGAGCTCGGCCATTATCTTGCCTGCCGCCACTACGGAGTGAGCGCAAGCCTGCCGTATTTTCTCCCGGGGCCGCCCATCATCGGGACTTTCGGCGCATTCATCCGCATCCGGTCGCCTATTTACAAAAAACAGGAGCTGTTTGACATCGGGATCGCGGGCCCGCTGGCCGGCTTCATCGTCCTGCTGCCCGCGCTCTCCATCGGGCTGGCGTTCTCGAAGGTGCTTCCCGGGATCAACCAGCAGGGCGATTTCGTCTTCGGCGTGCCGGTGCTGCAATGGATGCTGGAACAGGCGATCTTTCCTGGCGTGCGCAGCGAGGACATCTACCTTCACCCGCTGGCGCGCGCGGCATGGGTGGGCGTCTTCTCGACCGCGTTGAACCTGCTGCCCATCGGACAACTAGATGGCGGGCACATCCTCTACTCGATGGCGGGCGAGCGCCACAAGACGCTGTCCCGCGTCTTCGTGGCGGGGCTGGTGCCGATGGGCATCTTTTCGTTATCCTGGCTGGCTTGGGCGCTGGCGCTGTTGATCATCGGCCTGAGACACCCCGCGATTTTCGATTCCACCGAACTAGGCGCGGGCCGGAAGCGCCTGGGCTGGCTGGCACTGGCGATCCTGGTGTTGTGCTTCATGCCGACTCCCATCGGCAGTTCCGCCTTGTGAGCCGGCCCGGAGAGATGAAGATATCCGCCACCATCATCACCTGCGACGAGGAACGCAACATCGCGCGGGCCATAGAAAGCCTGCGCTGCTGCGACGAAATCGTGGTGGTGGACAGCGGGTCGGTGGACCGCACCGTGGAAATAGCGGCCCGGCTCGGGGCGCGGGTGATCGAGAGCCCCTGGCCCGGGTACGCCAAGCAGAAGAACCTGGCCGCCTCCCAGGCTGCTCACGACTGGATCTTCTCCATCGATGCCGACGAGGCGCTCAGCGAAGCGCTCGAGGCCGAAATCTGGCAGTTGAAGAAGAACGGACCCGAACACGATGCCTACACCATGCCTCGGATGGCGCAGTACCTCGGGCGCTGGATTCTGCACTCGGGTTGGTATCCCGACCGCAAGGTGAGGCTCTACAACCGGAACAAGGCAACCTGGGTGGGCGAGTTCGTCCATGAGAGCGTGCAGGTGGAGGGCAGCATCGGCCACCTGCAGTCCAACCTGCTCCACTACACTTGCGATTCGCTTTCCGAGCACCTGCGCACGCTGGACCGCTATACGACGCTTGCGGCGCAAGAGGTGGTGGCCCGTGGGCACAAGCCGGCCTGGCCGAATCTGATCCTGGAGCCAACCTGGACTTTCCTGCAAACTTACTTTTTGAAGCTGGGTTTTCTGGACGGCCTGGAAGGCCTCACCATCGCCTACATGGCCGCGACTTACACGTTCCTGAAGTACGCCAAGGCGAGGAACATGAGCTAGCGCCTTCGGGGGCGATGATGCGCATTCTGCACATTGACACCGGGCGCGAAATGCGGGGCGGGCAGTGGCAGGTTCTCTACCTGTTGGAGGGGCTGCGCGCGCGCGGGCACGAAACGGTGTTGCTGGCGCGGCGGCAAGCGCCTCTGTATACCGCGGCGCGGAACAAGGGCCTTGATGTCCGGTCCGCCGGTTTCACAACGCTGATGAGGCTGTCGGCGCGCGTGGACCTGATGCACGCGCACGACGCGCGGGCGCACACCATGGCCATGTTCGCGCGCGCCCCGCTCGTCGTCTCGCGCCGTGTCGCCTTCCCGGTCCGGACCGGGCCCGCGTCGCGATGGAAGTACCGCCGCGCGGCACGATTCATTGCTGTTTCGAAATTCGTGAAAACGAAACTTATCGAAGCGGGAATTCCCGGCGAGCGCATCAGCGTGGTTTATGACGGCGTGCCTTTGGGGGATCGCGCGACCGGCGGCACGTGCGTGATTGCGCCGGCAACAGAGGATCCCAAAAAAGGGACGGAGCTGGTGAAGCGCGCCGCCGCCGAGGCGGGCTTTGACGTGCACTTCTCCACCTCGCTGGCGGAGGACCTGGCGCGCGATGCCGCCGTTTTCGTCTACATTACACACGAGGAAGGGTTGGGTTCCGCGGTTCTGCTGGCGATGGCCGCGGGCATCCCGGTTGTTGCGAGCCGCACAGGCGGCCTTCCCGAAGCGGTTGTGGACGGCGAGACCGGCCTACTGGTGGAAAACACACCCAGCGCGATTGCCGCGGCCGTGCGCCGCATTCTCGAAAAACGTGCCGAGGCGCGCGCGATGGCGGAGGCGGCGCGGAGACGTGCGGAGTCGCTTTTCGGAGTCGAGGCGATGGTCGAAGGAACGATCAGGGTGTACCATCGGGTATTGTCATGATGGAAGCGATACTGGCGCTTGCTGCCGGGCTTCTGATCGGCAGTTTTCTGAATGTCTGCATCTACCGTATGCCGCGGGACATTTCGGTGGTGAGGCCGCGATCGTTCTGCCCGTCGTGCGAGCACCCGATCGCCTGGTACGACAACGTCCCGGTGCTCAGCTACATTACCCTTGGCGGCCGCTGCCGGAAGTGCCGGGAGCCGATTCCGCTGCGCTACCCTCTGGTTGAGATTCTGACCGGGCTGCTCTTTTTCGGCATTGTCCTCGCGCACGGCCCATCGCTCGCGGCATTGAAGCAATGCGTTTTCGCTGCAGTGATCGTGGGACTGATTTTCTCGGACCTGGAGGAGCGCATACTGCCTGACGAATTTACGCTGGGCGGAGTGGCGCTGGGCATCCTGCTTGCCGCGCTCGTGCCCTTCGAGGGAGGCCTGCTCACGCTGGTGCTTCCGCAGGAGTGGGGGCCGGTGCGGGTATCCGTCGCCCAGGCAGTGCTCGGCGCCGGAGTGATCAGCGGCCTTCTCTGGCTGGTAGGAGTCGTTTACAAGCGCCTGCGCAAGCGCGACGGCCTGGGGCTCGGCGACGTCAAGATGGTCGCGATGATCGGCGCGTTTCTCGGGCTGCATGGTGCGCTGCTGACGGTGGTTCTCGGTTCTGTGATCGGGTCGGTGCTCGGGCTGGGCTATATCATGCTCACCCGCAAGGACGCCTCCACTTACGAACTGCCGTTTGGAACCTTTCTGGGGGTGGCCGCGCTTGTCTGCGGGCTTTTAGGGAAGCATTTTGCCGCCTGGATGCAGGCGGGGTGAACGCGCACTCACCCCAGTGCTGTCCGAATTCTACTCGTGTAACATTGAAGGCATAACTCTTAATGAAAGCATTATTGGAGATCCTCGAACCGGGCAGCCCGGAGCGAGCGCTTGTGCAATCCCTTGATCCCGGCAGGCTCCCCTGCCATATTGCGATCATCATGGACGGTAATGGCCGGTGGGCAAACCGCCGCGGCTTTCCGAGAGCGGCGGGCCACGAGGCCGGCATCGGGCCGGCGCGCACCGCCATCGAGACATGCGCGCGCCTGGGTATACGCTACCTGACTCTCTACGCCTTTTCATTGGAGAACTGGAAGCGGCCGCAAGCAGAAGTAGACATCCTCTGGCGCCTTCTGCAGGTTTACATCCGCCGCGAACTGCCGAACCTGATGGAGCACGGGGTGCGCGTAAAGGCGATAGGGCGGATTGAGGCGCTGCCGGCGGCGGCGCGCCGGGAACTGCTGCGTGCCGTGGAGGCAACCGCGTCGAACCAGGGCCTCCAGGTGAACCTGGCGATCAACTACGGAGGCCGTGCGGAACTCACCGACGCCTTCAACGCCATTCTGGAAAAAGCACGCGCGGCCGGGACCCTGGATAGCCTGCGGGTCACCGAGCAGGACATCGCCGGCTGCCTCTACACTGCCCGCGTGCCAGACCCCGACCTGCTGATCCGCACCTCCGGCGAAATGCGGGTCAGCAACTTTCTTCTGTGGCAGATCGCTTACGCCGAGCTGTTTGTCACCGACACGCTCTGGCCCGACTTCACCCGCGCCGACCTGCTGCGCGCCATTCTCGAATACCAATCCCGCGACCGCCGGTTTGGAGGCCTGGTGGCGGTAGGTGCAAGGGCACGATGAAACGCGTTCTGACCGCGGCCGTTCTGGCGCCGCTGATCATATGGGTAGCACTGTGGGCGCCGGGGCCGGTGTTCCTTGCCGTGCTGGTCGCAGTCGCCCTGCTGTGCCATCACGAGTATTCCGGGATTGTTGCGAAACACGGAATCGAAAAGCCTGGACCGGTAGGCTACGCGGCCGGCCTCGTCGTTCTGCTTACGCCCGTGGATCCGGCGCTGGCGATCACCGTGACCGGCCTGCTTGCGATGGCGCTCGGCCTCGCTCAGGACGACTTGCGCACCACGCTTCCCCGTGCCGGGGCGCTGCTCGTTGGCGTGATTTACATCTTCGGCGCCTGGCGCTGGGCGATTTACCTGCGGCAGAACAGCAGTTACTGGCTGTTGTTTGCGCTGGCGCTGAGCTGGGTAGGCGACATCTGCGCCTACTACATAGGGCGGAGGTTCGGCCGGCACCGGCTGATGCCGCGTGTCAGCCCCGGAAAGTCCTGGGAGGGCGCCGTCGCTTCGCTCGTGGGTTCACTGGTTTTTGGCTTCTTCTACCTGAAGTACCTGCTCCCGTTCGTAGCGCCGTGGCAGGGCTTGCTGCTGGCGGGAGCGGGCAACATTGCGGGCCAGGTCGGCGATCTGGCGGAATCGGCTTTCAAGCGTGGCGCCGGCGTGAAGGACAGCGGGACGATGCTGCCGGGACACGGCGGCTGGCTGGATCGCGTGGACAGCACGTTGTTTGCGGTGCCGGCGGTCTACTGGCTGGTGCTGATTCTGTTTTAGCCGTTCTTAGTGGATGGTCCGCGTCTTGCGGTTCATGTAATCCATCAGCAAGTACTGCCCAAGCGTGTAGGGCGTCGTGAAATACGCCTTCCCGCGGCAGAGTTCGGTCACCTTCTGGACAAAATTCACGAGACCGTAGTCGCTTGCCAGCATGAAGGTGTTGATCAGGATTCCCTGCCGCTTGCAGCGGCTGACTTCCTCCAGGGTGCGGCTGATCACCAGAGGATCGAGGCCAAAAGCGTTGCGGTACATGCGCCCGTCCTCGAGTGTGAGCGCGGACGGCTTTCCGTCGGTGATCATGATGATCTGCTTCATGTCCTTCTTTTCCTGCGCCAGCAGCCGTTGCGCGAGCAGAAGCCCGTCGCGGGTATTGGTGTAGTACGGGCCCACCTGAACTCGCGCCAGGTCTCCCAGGCGGAGTTCCTCGGCCGAATCGTGGAACAGGACGCAGCGCAGGCTGTCGCCCGGATACTGGGTGCGGATGAGATGGGCGAGCGCGAGCGCCACCTTCTTGGCGGGCGTAAAACGGTCTTCGCCGTACAGGATCATGCTGTGGCTGCAATCGAGCATCAGCACGGTGGCGCAGGAGCTCTGGTATTCGGACTGGTGCACGTGGAGATCGGGATAGTCAAGGTCGATGGGGACCTTCAGGCCATTGCGGCGCACGGCTGAAAACAGCGTCTCGCCGATATCGAGATTCATGGTATCGCCGAACTCATACTGCTTCGACGCGCCGCTGGTTTCGACGCCCGTGGCGAGATCGCGCGTGTCGTGGGCGCCGAAGCTGGATTTACCGAGGGAGGCCAGCAGATCTTTCAGCGTTTTGAACCCGAGGAAATCAATGGATTTGTCGGTGATCTCCACCTTGATTCTGCGCTCGTCGGAGCCGATGCCGGGCTGCGAGCCGTGGGCCGGCTGGGCCTGGTCTTCGAGGTTGAGATAGCCCTCCTCGGCGAGTTTGTCCACCAGCCGGTCGAGAAGCTGGTCGATCTGCTCGGGGGAAAGCTTCTGGATCTGCTGGGCCATTTGCTCCGCGCGTTCGCTGTCGAAAAGCTGTCCCTCCTCGAGCGCGCGCTGGAGCGCCTTCTTCAGATCCTCCAGCGTGTGCTCGTTCATTTCCCGAAATTGCGAATAGCGGGATTGAAAACCGCTTTCAAGGAAAAAGTCCGCGAGCGCTTGCAGCAGGTCTTCCGCTTCGATGCCGAAGTCCTGCCCGGTATAGCGGGAGTACTTAATCCAGCGCACAAAACCTCCAAAGCTTCAGTTAGTTGAACTGACGCCGGTAACCGGGACGCCGCGTTTCCTCGCTGGTGTGGGGTTCGCGCTTACGCTCCTCCGCCGTGAATCCGCGCTCCTCGCTGCGGTTGATGCGGCGGTGTGCGTACAGGCCTTCCAGAATGAACTCGGCGGCCGAAGCGCGCAGCGCAGGGGGATCCTGCGGGCGGATGCCCATTACTCCGATCTTCTCCATCAGGCCCTGGATCGCGCTGAGCTGCTGGACCATGGTTGCCGAATCCACGTTCTCGTCGAGCTTCAGCGTGCCGCCCAAATCGAACCACTGCACGAGCGGCGCGACGTTTTCGCCCTCGTAGTACTGGTTATAGACCTTGCCGACAGCGCTTCGGATCAGTTCGCGCGCCACCGCGTCGCCGCCTTTCAGCTCGCCCTCATACTCGAGTTCCAGCTTGCCGGTTATCGAGGGCAGGGCGGCGTACACGTCCAGCACCCGAGGCACGGCTGTAGTTTCATTTGCCCGGAGGGCGCGCCGCTCGGCGTTTGAGACGACATTCTCCAGCACCGAGATGGGCAGCCGCTGCGAAACGCCCGACCGCTTGTCGACCCGCTTGTCCTCGCGCGCCAGAAATGCGAGATGCTCGACGATCTCGCGGATGTACTCGGGAATTCGGATCGCGACCGGCGACTTGCGCTCCGTCCACGCTTCCTGGCGCGTGATGGCCACGCCCTGCTCGGTGCTTGCCGGATAATGCGTCCGGATCTCGCTCCCGATTCTGTCCTTGAGGGGGGTGATGATCTTGCCCCGCGCCGTGTAGTCTTCCGGGTTGGCTGTGAACACCAGAAGCAGGTCGAGCGGCAGCCGGACCGGGTAACCCTTGATCTGGACATCGCCCTCCTGCATGATGTTGAACAATCCGACCTGAATTTTTCCCGCAAGGTCCGGCAGTTCGTTAACGGCGAAGATGCCGCGGTTCGCGCGCGGCACTAGTCCGTAATGGACCGTTAACTCGTCCGAAATGTTGCGCCCGTGGCGAGCCGCCTTGATGGGATCGATGTCGCCGATCATGTCCGCGATGGTGACATCGGGCGTGGCGAGTTTCTCCACGTAGCGCTCGTGAGGCGTAAGCCAGGCGATCGGAGTCTTGTCGCCCATCTCCGCGATCAGGTCGCGGCACTGGCGGCAGATCGGCCTGTACGGGTTGTCGTGGATTTCGCAACCGGCAATATACGGGAGTGCCGGGTCCAGCAAGTCCGTTAGCAGCCGGATCAGCCGCGTTTTCGCCTGCCCGCGCAGACCCAAAAGGATGAAATTATGCCGGGCAAGGATGGCGTTAACGATTTGCGGAACCACCGTGTCTTCGAATCCCAGAATTCCGGGAAACAACGGCTCTCGTTTTTGGAGTTTACAGATCAGATTGGCGCGCAGCTCATCCTTCACGCTGCGGTTGGCGATTTGGCTTTCAGCGAACGCCGTGCTACGGCGCAGCTCGCCCAGCTCGGATGGCCTTTCCCCACTGAGTTTTGTCATCGTATTGCATCCCAGTCTGCCTTCAATTCTAGCAGACGTTCCGCGGAGGCCGCCGGATTCAAGGAATTCGGAGCAGCAAGTGAGAATTGCCGTATAAATCATTGCAGAATGGAGCGGATAGAAGACTGGCAGCCGTTTCCTGCGCGGCCTTTTTTCGCGTGTCATGTGCTACAACGAGTAAGTGCTTCTTTCGCTGCACAACGATGTTCCCGCCGGGTTGTCGGAAACCTGCTTCGCGCGTTTGCGGAACGAGCGCGTGCTCGAGCGTTTACGCTCGCTTGATCACGCGCTGATGGACGGCGGCGCGGTACTACCCGCCTGCTGCGATTCCCAACTTGTTTCGCTCGGAATGGAACTCGACGGCGCGGGCCTCGTCGTTGACAACAGTTACGGCCCTCTCAGCCTGGGCTGGCGCACCGCGCAGCACGTTCGCTGGTCCGCGGACGCGGCCGCCGAAGCGGAGCGGCTGCATCGCGAAATTCGGGCGGCCAACAGGGTTCCGCTGCGTTTTGTCGTGTGGGCCGGGTCGGGCCGCGCGGTCGAGGACAAGCACTTGTATCAGGCGGCCGGGTTGCTCAAGCGCGGGCCGCGGCACTACGTGCTCGATTCCACCGATCCAGCGAAGCTGGGCGCCATTCTGGAGGACATCGAAAGACGCCATGGCCTTGCTATCTCCTCCGTGCTGCGGAGCATGGCCGTGGTGGGCATCGCGCTCGAGCCAATCAGCCCTGAGGCCATGATCAACCTCGAGAGACTGGCGGCGTTGTACGAGAGGCATGGCATCGACAGCAGGCGGAATTTTCTCTTAATCGCGCTGCCCGAATCGCAATTGGAGAGCTTCGGACGCGAGCGCGGTTACACGGTGCGCCCTCCGGCTGCCGCCGGCGTCGACCCGGCATCGTGCCGCCATGGCGGGCCGCTGACACTGGGCAGTTTGCTGCCGCTGGCCCTGGCCAAGATAGACCTGAAATCCTGGACTGCCGGGGCCGTGTTGACCGACGCGCAAGTCCACACGGCGTGGCGGCTCGCGTCTTTCATCCATGCCCAATGCGAGGCGGGCCGCGACAAGCTCACCCTCCTGCTTGCCGGGCCGTGGAGCGGCGCCGGGCGCTGGACCAGGCGGGAAGTGGAGGATCGTCTGGGCGGTCGCGAAGACCCCGGCCTCAAGGTTATTACGGACGACCGGTGCAAGCTCGCCAACTATCGCTCGCCCAAAGACGCGCAGCAGGACCGGGCATTCCTGGCTGTGCAAGTAAAAGGCGCGGCGGGCGTACACACGCGCAAGATCGCGCTGCTGCGGCGCTCCGGCTATCCCGTCGCCTCGGTGACGTTCCCGCGAGGCGCGCAGCTTTCCTCCTTCATGCAATTCGTTCACTGGGGTGTTTTCGCGCTCTCCTACCTTCGCGAAACGGCTCTCCCCTGCCGGGAAACAGAGCCGTACCGCAGCCTGGCAAGCCGCATTTTCGCCGAGGCCGGAGAGCAGGGCGGCATTCAGAAAACCTCAGCCTGGAAATCGCTGATGCGGTCGCCGTCCCGGGTCGTTTTTTCCGACTGGCTGGCGCTGCACTGCGGCCGCCTCTGGCCGGTTTCCGGAGGCTGCCTGAGCGCACCGCAAATATACGCGGCCATCATCAAAGACCTCGCGCAGAAGGGGCGTCTGCAATACGGCGAGTTCGCCTTCTTCGGCGATTCCCGCTATTCGCGGCGTGGCGCCAGGGTTCGCAAAATTCTTCAGCGGGCCGCCGAGGACCTCTTTGGCGCGCGTTTGAAAATGCCGGCGAGTGTTTGCGAAGGCCCGCCGTCAGGCAGCCATGGAAAACGCCTTTGCACTCTGGTAATTTCCGAGGCGCAGGAGTATTTGCCGGCGGCGCGGTACTCGGCGGACCATCACGTAGCGCAGTTCCTGGCGACGCGGCTCGCGCTCGCCGAACGGAACCGGCCGGCGGTCGCCATTACGCTGAAGAATCTGGAAGAGCCCGCGCTCGAATCGCTCGGCGGGTTTTTCCGTGCCGCCGCGGTTGCGCTCCGGACGGTGCGGCTGTGAGCGATGCCGCCCCATGAACTTGCCATCGCGGCGGCTGCGGCTCGCGGCGAGTTTGCAGACGGGGCGTGTCCTCGGAGATAGTTGTTAAGGATATGGCGAAATACAGACCAGCCCGGTCCAGGAAGAAGAGCAGCGGCCCGGGCGCGCGGGGAGCCATTCCATGTATCGTCTTCCTCATAACCGGAATGGTGTTGTTGATGCTGCTCTTCTATGCAATATTGAAACCGAGCTGAAAATGATGCGAGTTGACGGGCGAGCGGCGGACCAGATGCGCCCGGTCCGGATTGAAACAGGATATTTGCTGACGGCCGAAGGCTCGGCGCTGATCGAGGTCGGCAATACGCGCGTGCTCTGTGCGGCCACCGTGGAGGAGACAGTGCCGCAATTTCTGCGGGGCAGCGGCAAAGGCTGGATCACGGCCGAGTATTCCATGCTGCCGCGGGCCACGGTGAGCAGGACCCCGCGCGAAATTACGCGCGGGCATCCCTCCGGACGCACGCAGGAAATCCAGCGTCTGATAGGCCGTTCGCTGAGATCGGTGGTGGATCTTACCGCACTCGGAGAACGCACCATCATTCTGGACTGTGATGTGCTTCAAGCCGACGGCGGCACGCGCACGGCGGCGATCACCGGCGCGTTTGTGGCCATGTCGGCGGCAATCCGGCAACTGGTCGCCTTCGGCAGGCTGCGTGCCACGCCGGTGAAGGATTACGTCGGGGCGGTGAGCGTGGGCATCGTGAACGGGCAGCCGTTGCTCGATCTCGCGTACGAGGAGGACTCGCGCGCCGAGGTGGACATGAACGTCGTCATGACCGGCGGCGGGCAGTTCGTGGAAGTGCAGGCGACCGCCGAGCAAACGCCGTTTCATGACGAGCACCTCGCGAAATTAATCGCCCTGGCGCGCGAAGGGATCCGCGGCCTGATCGAGATTCAGCGCGGCGTGTTGAAACCGTGATTGTCTACTGCGCTACTACCAATCCAGGCAAGCTGAGAGAATTCCGCCTTGCCGCCGAGCGCCTCGGCTACGAGATCGCGATCGAGCCGCTGCCGGAGATGGCTTCCATCGCGCCGGTGGAGGAAACCGGCGAAACCTTCAAAGAGAACGCCATCCAGAAAGCGATCTATTACAGCGCGCACGCCCCCGGGCCGCTGTTCGCCGACGATTCCGGGCTGGAAGTGGATGCCCTCGGAGGCGCGCCCGGCGTACGGTCAGCCCGCTTCGCGGGCGAAGGGGCAACCGACGAGGCCAACAACCGCCTCGTGCTCGAAAGAATGCGCGGGGTGGCGCAGCGCACGGCGAGGTTCGTCTGTGTGATCGCGCTGGCCGAGAAAGGGCGCCTGCTCGCTACTTTTGATGGAGCGGTGGAAGGCGAAATCCTGGAGGAGCCGCGCGGCCCGAACGGCTTCGGCTACGACCCGCTGTTCTACTATCCGCCGTTCGGCTGCTCTTTCGGCGAGGTGAGCGGCGAGCGCAAGCTGCTGGTTAGCCACCGCGGCCAGGCGCTCGACCGCCTGCTGAAGTTCCTGTCGGACCGCCCGGCTAGAAACCGGAAGGCTTAATCCAGTAGCTTTCCTGCCAGACGCCCCGCGGCGGGATGGACTGCAATTCCTTGTACACGCCGGAGTGCGCGAGGTTAAACCCGTTAGTAATCGCCGCCATCGGCTCGAAGCAGATGAAGTTGCGTCTGGCCGGCGCGTAGATCACCGCGACCGTGTACTTCGGGCCGTAGATGACCGAGATTTTTTGGCGTGCCCCCTGCACCGAAAACTCGGCGCGGCCGTCCGCGTCCCGCACGAGGTTCGCGAACACATCGTCGAACTGGATTCCCGCCAGCGGCTGCTGATCGGCGTAGCTGACCGGCGTCCGTTCCCCGGTCGGAATCAACGCGTTCGAAAGCGTCAGGTGGTCTTTCGCCGCGATGTGCACTTTCCACTCGTCGCGCGGCGCGTCCAGAATCTGAAAATAAGGATGGTACCCGACGGCGACCGGCATCGGCTCGTTCGAGAAATTCTCGATTCGCGTGGCCACTTCCAGCGCGCCGTCCTGAAGACGGTAAGTCATCTCGAGGGTATGGGCGAAGGGGAACTGCGCCATGAAGTCGGGATAACGCCAGAACTCCAGCCGGCTGGTGACGGCGGCGTACTTTTCGTTAGATTCGACCGCTGTCACCTCCCAGAGCGGGGAGTAGGTGAGGAATCCGTGAATCGGATTGCGATTCTGGTCGCGGCGTATGTTGCCCAGTTCGAGGTTGAACACGTACTTTTTGCCGTTGGCCCAGAAGGCATCGCCTTCGATCCGGTTCGCCCACGGCGCCAGGAAGGGGTTGCCCGCCATGGGCGGCTTCGCCTTGAAAGCGGACAACGACGGCGACGGCATCCAGAAAACGTTCTTGCCGTTCACGTTCATCTCGTAGGCCATGTTGCCGACCGAGGGAACGATGGTGACCTCGATTTTGCGCGCCGAATCGGCCAGTCTAACGACTTCGACCGAATCGACAACCGCTTTCCGCGCCGAATAGGTTTGCGCAAAGGACATCGCCGCCGCAACAAGCAAAAGCGATCCGAGCCTGGCTATTTGAGCTCTTCCAGATCCAAATGCGTTTCCTGCTGGCAGCACATGCACTTCCCGGGGGTATATGTGCGAATTGAGCATACGGGACACCAATAGCTGATCGTATACTTTTTGCCGTTCTTGTGCACCAGCATGGATTTCGAGGTGTGAAACGGACCGACGGAGAACAGGGCGGGATTTTTGAACTCGCCGTGCAGCTCCAAATCCGCCCCCGCAAGCCGGTGATCGCGCAGCACCGCCATCGTCTCCGGCTCGCCGGCGAGTGAAACCACGCGTCCTCCAGTTTCGATAACAGGCGGTTTCCCTTGGATTTGCCGCAAGTGCCCGCGTAAGGTTTCAACCGGCGTTTGAGCGAGGCATAAAGGGAAGATAACCGCCAGGCCCAGCACTTTCCCAGTCATTGGTTTCATTGTACTTCGGCGGCCGCGGGGGCTCCCGCGCCCGGCATCCGGTCCGGGGGGAACTGATACAATTTCAGATTCATGCCGCGAGTATCGGTATTCGTCACATGCATCGTCGATCAGATGTTCCCCAAGGTGGGAATGGCGATGGTCGAAGTGCTGGAGCGCATCGGATACGACGTGGATTTTCCCGAAGAACAGACCTGCTGCGGCCAACCCGCTTTCAATACCGGATACCGGGAGGAGGCCCGTAAGGTCGCCCGGCATTTTCTTAAGGTCTTTCGGGACGCCGAGTATATAGTGGTGCCTTCAGGCTCATGCACCTCGATGATCGCGCATCAGTACCGGGAACTGTTCGCAAAAGAACCGGAATGGCTGGAGGCGGCCAACGCGATCGAGCCGAGAATCTGGGAATTCTCGAAATTTCTGCTCGAAGTGGCCAAGGTGGAGGACGTCGGCGCGCGGCTCGAACGCGTGGTCACTTTCCACGACAGTTGCCACGGCCTGAGGGAACTCGGCATCAAGCAGGGCCCGCGGCGGCTGCTCTCCCGCGTGCGCGGGCTGAGTCTCCGCGAGATGGACGCCGCCGAGGAGTGCTGCGGTTTCGGCGGCACGTTTTCGGTGAAATTTCCCGAGATTTCGGGCGGCATGACCAGGACGAAAATCGATTCGATCCTGAGAAGCGGAGCGGAACTGGTGGTTGGCATCGACGCGAGCTGCCTGCTTCAGATCCGGGGCGCGCTCTCGCGGGCCGGATCGACGGTAGGCACCATGCACCTGGCCGAAGTGCTCGCACACCAATAGGTGAGGCATATGACCGGCGCACCCGAAAAAGAAATCCGAAATACGCTGGAGAATCAGCACCTCCAGACAGCCATCTACACGGCCACCGGGCGGCTAGTGTCGCACCGCAAGGCGGTGGTTGCCCCCGAGGCGCTGCCGGATTTTCAAGAGCTGCGCACCCAGGCCAACCTCATCAAGCAGCACACGATCGAGAACCTGGATTATTACCTCGAGCAGTTCGAAGCCAACGTAATCGCGCGGGGCGGCAAGGTGATTTGGGCACGCGACGGCGCGGCCGTGGTCGATTTCCTGGCAAAACTGGCAAAAGAGAAAGGCGCCAGCCTGATTGTGAAATCGAAGTCGATGACCACCGAGGAAATCGAGCTGAACGACCGGCTCGCCCGCCATGGGCTCGAACCGGTTGAAACCGACCTGGGTGAGTACATCGTCCAACTGGCACATGAGCGGCCGTATCACATCGTCGCTCCGGCGCTGCACAAGACCCGCTACGAGGTGGCCGACCTGTTCACCGAGCGGCTCGGCGTGGAGCGCGAAACCGAGATCGAAAAACAGACCAAGATCGCCCGGTCCGTGCTGCGCGAGAGGTTCCTCTCCGCCGGCATCGGAATTTCCGGGGCGAATTTTCTGGTGGCGGACTCCGGAGCGATCGTACTGGTCACCAACGAAGGCAACGCCCGGATGACCACTACGCTCCCGCGCATTCACGTTGCCATCGCCGGAATCGAGAAGGCGATTCCCCGCGCGCAGGACCTTGCCGTGTTCCTCAAGCTGCTGGGCCGCAGCGCCACCGGCCAGCCGCTCACGGTTTACACGTCCTTCCTCTGCGGGCCGCGGCGCGAAAGCGAAACCGACGGTCCGGAGGAATTCTACGTTGTGCTGCTGGACAACGGGCGCACGCGGCTGCTGGCGGACCGCGACAAGCGCGAGTCGCTTTACTGCATACGCTGTGGCGCTTGCCTGAATCACTGCCCGGTGTACCGCAAAGTGGGCGGGCACAACTATCCGTGGGTGTACTCAGGGCCGATCGGCAAGATCATCACGCCGCAGTACCTGGGCGTGACGCACGACCCCTGGCTGCCGTTCGCCTCCAGCCTGTGCGGCGCCTGCGAAGAGGTCTGCCCGGTGAAAATCCGCATCCCGCGGCTACTGCTCAAGCTGCGCTCGGAGGTGGTGAAGGCGAAGATGCGGGATTCGCAAAGCCGCTTGGAGCGGTTGGGTTTTCGCGCCTGGGCCTGGCTGATGTGCCGGCCTAAGCTGTACGAAATGCTCGGGTCCATGGGGTCGGCGGTGTTCGGCAACGGCGAGGCTTGGCTGCGGCGCGCGCCCGGTCTGATGAATTACGGTCCCATTAAGGCCTGGTTCAGCCAGCGCGATCTGGCGCCGATGCCGGCCCGCAGCTTCCGCCAGATGTGGCGCGCGCGAAGAAAGGCGGCGCAAGACTGATGCAAAGAGAAGACCTACTCAGCCGCACCAGGGCGGCGCTCGGACGCAGCGTGGGACAGCCTCCGGCTCCCCTGCCGCCGCCACGGCTCCGGATTCCCGAAATGAGTGTCGAGGCCCGCATCGAGCGCCTGTTCAAAAACCTCGAGAACCTCGCGGGCAAAACGCTGCGCGCGTCATCGCCGGAGGAGGCCCGCTGCTACGTCGCCCAGCTCATCGGCGAGCAGCCGGCGGTGGCCTCCAACGCGCCGTTGCTGCGCCAATGCGGGATCACGGACCTGCCCACGGTGCGGAGCGGGTTCGCCTGCGAAAGCGATCTGCGCGCAGCCTGCGCCTCCGCCGCGTTCGGAATCACAAGCGCCGATTATGCGCTTGCCGACACCGGTTCGCTGGTGCTTTTCTCGTCGCCGGAGGAGGCGCGGATGGTTTCACTGCTGCCTCCCGTCCACGTGGCGGTTGTTCCACGCGAGAGGATTCTTACCGGTTTGGATGAACTGCTAACGGAGATTCCCCTGCCGGCGGATCGCAGCAGTTCCATGTTGCTCATCACCGGTCCGAGCCGCACTGCCGATATCGAACAGATCCTGGTGCGCGGCGTGCACGGCCCCGGTGAGATTCACGTTATCGTCGTTTAGAGGAGAAAGAGATGCGACTTTTCATCGTAGCGCTGATGGCCGCGGCGTCGGCTGCAACAGCGCTGGCGCAAGTGGGAGAGATCGCCATCAGCGGCGGCGCTTCCAGAATGAATAAGAACTCCCTGGGCTCTTTCGTGGACGACACCGGGGGCACAACGGACGTTCTGGCCACCACCGATTTCCGTCTGGGCGTGCGCCTCACCTTCAACACCCAGAGCCATTTCGGCCACGAGATCGGGTACGCGTACAACCACGGCAATCTGAAAATCGGCCCGGTGGAGTATGGGATGCCGGTTCACCAGGGCATGTACAACTTCCTCGTATATGCCCTGCCGGAAGGCTCCAGACTCAGGCCGTTCGCCACGGGTGGAGTGCATTTCAGCACGTTCTATCCGCCGGGCGCATCGGTGTTTGAGGGCAACGGCGTCACCAAGTTCGGATACAACTACGGGGCAGGCTTGAAGATACGAGTGTCGGAGTCCTGGATCGCGCGATTCGACTACCGCGATTACGTGACCGGAAAGCCGGATTTCGGACTGCCGAACCGCAACGGCATGCTGCACCAGATCGAGATCAGCGCCGGGTTCGGGCTGGCTTTCTAGCGGCAGGGCCGCCGGTCCGCACCGGCGGCCTCCGGCAAGCCACATGGAGCAGTCGCTCGTAGCCTTTCTCGTTCAGTACCCCATCCTCACGCTCTTCCTGGCCATCGGGCTCGGCTACATCGTGGGCGAGATCGGTATTTTCGGCTTCCGCTTCGGAGTGGCGGGGGTACTTTTCATGGGGCTGGCGATCGGCGCGCTTGACCCCGCGATCGCGCTGCCCGAGGTGATCCCCACGCTGGGGCTGATCATCTTTGTTTACACCATCGGCATCCAGTCCGGCCCCGCGCTGGCGCAAGCCTTCCAGCGCCGCGGGTTTCGCGACAATATGCTCGCCGGCGGCGTTCTCGTCTTCGGGGCGGTATTAACGCTCGGTTTCTCTTACTTGCTTTCGATTCCGGGTCCCCGTGCCGCCGGCCTTTACTGCGGCTCGCTCACCAGTACGGCCGCGCTCGCCGCCGCGCGCGATGCCGTTCGCGAGGCGGCCGTGGCCCGTGGCGTCCCCCGCGATCAAGCGCGTCTGGAAGCGGACCAGCCGGTGGTGTCCTACAGCATCGCTTATCCCATCGGCACCATCGGCGTCATCCTGTGCTTCCAGTTGTTCGGCCGCTTCTGGCGCAACAACAGCGGGCCCGCAGAGGAGGCTCCGGAAATTCTGGTGCGCAATTTCGTAGTCCGCAACCCGGGCGTTGCCGGCCGCGCCATCGGGGACGTGCTGCGCGTGCACCGCGATTGCGGGTTTGTGGTGACCCGCTTTCAACACGAAGGGCAGGTGGATATCGCCACCTCGGATACCCGGCTTGAATTCGGCGACATCGTGGCCGTGGTGGGCGACGAGCAGGCGCTCGAAAGAGCGGAGCTGATCTTCGGCGAGCAGTCCCCCACACACATCGAGTTCGACCGGTCGCGGTTCGACCACCGCCGGGTGTACGTTTCGGCGAAGGAGGTGGTCGGCAAGCGCATCCGGGACCTTGACCTGCCCAACCGCCTGCACGCCACTATTACCCGCCTGCGCCGCGGCGATGTGGATATCGTGCCCGCTCCCGACACGCGCCTGGAGTTCGGCGATCAGGTGCGCGTGCTCAGCCCGCGCGAGCGCATCCCCGCCGTCTCGGCGTTTTTCGGCAATTCCATCCGCGGAATGGCCGAAACCGATTTCGGCTCCGTAGCCATCGGCATGGTGATCGGCGTGTTTGCCGGCATGGCGCCGATTCCCCTGCCCGGTGGAAGCATTATCCGCCTCGGCTACGCCGGCGGACCGCTGCTTGTGGCGCTGGCGCTCGGAAAGCTCGAGCGGACCGGCAGAATCACCTGGGTGATTCCCACCAGCGCCAATCTCACCCTGCGCCAGATCGGCCTGGTTCTGTTTCTTGCCGGGATTGGAACGCGCGCCGGATACGATTTCGTCCAGACGCTGCGCACGGACGGCCCGCAGCTACTGGCGGCGGGCGCCGCCATCACGTTCACCGTTGCGATCGCGTCTCTCCTGCTCGGGCGGCGCTTGCTGAAACTGCCTTACGACGCGCTGATGGGGTTGGTCTCGGGCGTGCACACCCAAACGGCGAGCCTCTCCTTCGCCGCCGACCACACGCGCTCCGACGCGCCGAACATCGCCTACGCGGGCGTCTATCCCCTCGCCACCATCGTCAAAATCGTGCTTGCCCAGTTGCTGGCCACCTGGCCCCCCGTTTGATTTCCAGATGCGGCGGCGCGCTATCCTCAGGAGTTGGGAATTCGAAGCGGTAAAGAGCGCGGCGCGGGCCGGTATGCCTTTCTCGTCGCCGCCGGCATCCTGCTTAGCCGCATCGCGGGGCTGATCCGCCAGCGGGTCTTCTCGCACTACTTCGGCCAGATCTCCGACGCCGCCGACGCCTTCAACGCCGCCTTCCGCATCCCCAATTTCCTCCAGAACCTCTTCGGCGAGGGCGTGCTCTCGGCATCTTTCATCCCCGTTTATGCCGGGCTGCTGGCGCGCGACGACGAGGAGGAATCCGGCCGCGTGGCGGGCGCCGTGGCATCCATTCTGGCGCTGGTGATTTCGGTGGTCGTGCTGGGCGGCGTGCTGGCGGCGCCCGTGCTCATCCACCTACTTGCGCCCGGCTTCAGCGGCGCAAAGCGCGAGCTCACCATGCGGCTTGTCCGCATCCTGTTCCCCGGCGCGGGCCTGCTGGTGTTTTCCGCCTGGTGCCTCGGAATTCTGAACAGCCATCGCCGCTTCTTTGTTTCCTATGCCGCGCCGGTGATCTGGAATCTTGCGATGATCGGCACGCTGCTGGGCTGGGGTGGGCGCGTCGGCCAATTCCCACTGGCCGTCGCGCTGGCCTGGGGCTCGGTGCTCGGCAGCGCGCTGCAGGTCTGCGTGCAGCTTCCCTGGGTTCTGCGGCTCGCCCGGGGGCTGCGCCCCTCGCTGCGCCTGGCTTCGGAACACGTGCGCACGGTACTGCGCAGCTTCGTGCCGGTGTTTTTCAGCCGCGGGGTTGTGCAGATCAGCGCCTATATCGATACGGTGATCGCCAGCCTGCTGCCCACCGGCGCGCTGGCCGCCCTGGCAAACGCGCAGCTTCTTTACATACTGCCGGTCAGCTTGTTCGGGATGTCGGTTTCGGCGGCCGAGCTGCCCGTAATGTCAGGCGCACTGGCGAAAGAGGCGGAGGCGGCAGCCTATTTGCGCCGCCGGCTCGACGCGGGACTGCGGCAGATCGCGTTTTTCATCGTGCCGACAGCGGTTGCGTTCCTCGCGCTCGGGGACGTGATCGCCGGGGCGATTTTTCAGACCGGCCGGTTCACCCGTGCCGACTCCGTTTATGTCTGGGGCATCCTGGCAGGCTCGACCATCGGCCTGCTCGCCAGCACGCTCGGGCGCCTCTATGCGTCCACCTACTACGCGATGATCGATCCCCGCACGCCGCTGCGCTACGCCGCCGTCAGGGTGGCACTGACCGGCGCGCTCGGATACTGTTTCGCGATTCCGCTGCCGCCGCTGTTGGGGATTGAGCCCCGATGGGGTGTGGCCGGGCTTATGGCCTCCGGCGGGATTGCCGCCTGGGTCGAGTTCGCGCTGCTGCGGCGGACGATGAACAGGCGCATCGGTGTGACCGGCCTGGCGCCGGGCTACACCCTGCGGCTTTTTGCGGCCTCGCTTTGCGCCGCGGCCGCCGCGTGGGGGGCCAAGCTTGCCATAGGGAGCCCGCACCCGATCATTGCCGCGGCGGCCATTCTGCCGCCCTACGGGATTGTGTATATCGCAATGGCTGCGGCCTTGCGGGTCGATGAGGTTCGATCGTTGGCGAAGCGGCTCACAATATAGTGTGGTACACTAAGCTTAATTGATAGTGTAAGACTAATATCTGGAGCGCTAAGCTATGGATTTCAACCGCTTCACCGAAAAGGCTCAGGACGCCGTCCGCGCGGCCCAGTCAATCGCCGTGCGCTATGGCAATCAGCAGATTGACGTCGAACACCTCCTTTCCGCCCTTCTCGATCAGCAGGACGGCCTCGCCCCAGCCATCCTCAGCAAAGCGGATATCAACCTCGAGGGCCTGCGCCGGAGGGTTCAGCAGGAGATCGAGCGGATGCCCAAGGTCTCAGGCCCCGCGGGCGGCCCCGACCAGGTCTACATCACCGGCCGGCTGAACCGCCTGCTCACCCAGGCCGAAGACGAGGCGCGCCGCCTGAAGGACGAATACGTCTCGGTGGAGCACCTGCTATTGGCGATGACCGACGATGGCGGCGCAACCGGCCGTATTTTCAAGGACTTCAACGTCACCCGCGAGCGGCTGATGCGCGCCATGCAGGAGGTCCGCGGCAACCAGCGCGTCACTTCGCCGACCCCGGAGACCACTTACCAGGCCCTGGAGCGCTACGGCCGCGACCTGACCAAGGCGGCCGCGCAGGGCAAGCTCGACCCGGTGATCGGCCGCGACGAGGAGATACGCCGCGTCATCCAGGTTCTTTCGCGCCGCACCAAGAACAACCCGGTGCTGATTGGCGATCCCGGCGTCGGCAAGACCGCCATCGTCGAAGGGCTCGCGCAGCGCATCCTGCGCGGCGACGTGCCGGAGGGGCTCAAGGACAAGCGCGTGGTCACGCTCGACATGGGCGCGCTGGTGGCGGGCGCCAAGTACCGCGGCGAATTCGAGGAGCGGTTGAAGGCCGTTCTCAAGGAAGTGCAGGCGTCCGAAGGCCAGGTGATCCTGTTCATCGACGAGCTGCATAACGTGGTGGGCGCCGGCCGGGCTGAAGGCTCGATGGACGCGGCCAACCTGCTGAAACCGATGCTCGCCCGCGGCGAGCTGCACTGCATTGGCGCCACCACACTCGACGAATACCGCAAGCACATTGAAAAGGACGCGGCGCTCGAGCGCCGCTTCCAGCCGATCCTGGTGGATCAGCCTTCGGTCGAGGACACCATCTCGATCCTGCGCGGGCTTCGCGAGCGCTACGAGATTCACCACGGCGTGCGGATCAAGGATTCCGCCCTGGTCGCCGCCGCCGTGCTGTCGAACCGCTACATCAGCGACCGTTTCCTCCCGGACAAGGCGATCGACCTGGTGGATGAAGCCGCCGCGCGCCTCCGCACGGAAATCGACTCCCGGCCCACCGAACTCGACGAGCGGCTGCGCCGCATCATGCAGCTCGAGATCGAGCGCGAAGCGCTGAAGAAGGAGACAGACGCCGCATCCAAGGAGCGCCTCGCCAAGATCGAGAGGGAACTGGCCGACCTGCGGACCGAGGCCGACGCTCTGGAAGCCCGCTGGCAGAACGAGAAACAGGCCGTGCTGCGGCTGCGCGGGCTGCGCGAGCAGATCGAGCAGACCCGCCTGGAAATCGAGCAGGCTGAGCGCCAGTACGACCTCAACCGCGCCGCCGAACTGAAGTACGGCAAGCTCATCCAGCTCGAACGGCAATTGGAGGCCGAGAACGAGGCCCTTGCCAAACAGGACGGCGCGCCACGCCTCATCAAGGAAGAGGTGGACGAGGAGGACATAGCCGAGGTCGTCAGCCGCTGGACCGGCGTGCCCGTATCCAAGCTTTTGGAGGGCGAAGCCGGCAAGCTGATGCATCTCGAAGACGAGCTGCACAAGCGGGTCGTCGGCCAGGACGAAGCCGTTGAGGCCGTTGCCGAAGCGGTGATCCGCGCCCGAAGCGGTTTGAAAGACCCCAACCGGCCCATCGGCAGCTTCATCTTCCTCGGCCCGACCGGGGTCGGCAAGACCGAACTGGCGCGCGCGCTGGCCGAGTTTCTGTTCGACGACGAGCGCGCCATGATCCGCATCGACATGTCCGAGTACCAGGAGAAGCACACGGTGGCGCGGTTGATCGGCGCGCCTCCCGGCTACGTTGGGTTTGAGGAGGGCGGCCAGCTTACCGAAGCCGTGCGGCGGCGGCCGTACTCGGTGATTCTGTTCGATGAGATCGAGAAGGCGCACCACGACGTCTTCAACGTCCTGCTCCAGATTCTGGACGATGGCCGCCTCACAGACGGCCAGGGGCGCACGGTGGACTTCAAGAACACCATCATCATCATGACGTCCAACGTGGGCAGCCCCCGCATTCTCGAATACCGGGGCGCGTTCGAAGGCTACGAGTACGACCGGATGAAGCAAGCGGTTCTGGAAGAGCTGCGGCGCCACTTCCGGCCCGAGTTCCTCAACCGTGTGGACGAGATCATTGTGTTCCACGCGCTCTCGGAAGAGCACTTGAAGCGGATCGTGGAGATCCAGTTGGACCGGCTGCGCGCGCGGCTCGCCGACCGCCACATTCAACTCGAACTCACCGACGCCGCCCGCACGTTCCTGGTGCGCACCGGCTACGATCCCAACTACGGCGCCCGGCCGCTGAAGCGGGCCATTCAGAAGGAAGTGGAGACGCCGCTCGCGCGGATGGTGCTGAAAGGCGAACTGCGCGACAATCAGGCCGTCGAGGTGGACTTCGACGATGAGCGCGGCGCGCTGCGCTTTGTCCCGCGCGCCATCGAGCAGCCGATTGGGGCGTAGGCAAGCGGTTCAGTAAATGGTAAGCTCCGCGGGCGCGCCCGGCGCCGAACCGGTCATCCGCGCCGCGGAGCCCTGATTGGCCACGATTTCCAGATAACCCGAGCTGCCTACAATCGCAAAAACCTCGCCCGGCGCTTCATCGGCGAACGTCCGGGCGAGCCTGGTGACTTCCTGCTGCCCGGCGGTGAGCGAGAACGGCCGCGTGCGGACCACGGGAAATTCGGAAATGTGGAAATTGGTGATCAGGTTTCCGAAACGGTCGATCTTCAGAATCGTTCCGCTCCAGATGCGCTTGCCCGTGCGTACCGGCTTGTAGAACTCACTGCGGCAGTAGTCGGCGATGGCCTTGCCGAGCCGCGCCGGGGGAAGCCCTTTTGCGAGATGCGCGGCGCAGGACGCGAAGATGTCGCGGCCGTGGAAGGTGTCGCTCACGGGCTTGAGGAATAGTTTTTCCGCGGTGATGGCTCGGACTTTGTGCTTCTCGCGTGCGTACACCAACGAGAGCACGCCGTTGTCCGGAGCGACGAAGTACTGCCCGGCCGCCTCGGCCAGCACCGGCCGCCGCAGCGTGCCCACTCCGGGATCGACCACCACGACGTGCACGGTTTTTTTCGGAAACCAGCGGTAGGTTTCGGCCAGCACGAACCCGGCCTCCGGGATCTCATACGGAGTGATCTGGTGCGTCACGTCGACAATCTCCGCGTTGGGAGCAATCCCCAGAATCACTCCTTTCATGACGCCTACAAAGTGGTCGGAGAGGCCGAAATCAGTAATCAAGGTGACGATCGGGCGCGGCATAAACTCTACATCCTGTTACAATGTCGGAAGAAACCCTGTGGATCGCTTCTACTTCGATAACAATGCCTCGACACCGGTGTCTGCGGAGGTGCTGGACGCTCTGGCGCCGGTGCTTCGCGAAGTCCACGGGAACGCTTCCAGTATCCATTATTACGGCCAGGCGGCCAAGCAGCGGCTGGAGACCGCGCGCCGCCAGGTGGCCGGACTGATCCACGCGGACCCGCAGGAGATCGTCTTCCTGAGCGGCGGCACGGAAGCGGACAATCTCGCGATCTTCGGCACGGTGCGCTATGCGGCGCGCCATCGCAAGCACGTGATCACCACCGCGATCGAGCATCCGGCGGTGCTTGGCGCCTGCGCTCAACTGGAACGCGAAGGCGTGGAAATAACGCGCGTGGGAGTTGGTTCGGACGGTGTAGTCTCCCCCGACGACATTCGCCGCGCGCTCCGTCCGGACACCGTGCTGATTTCCGTGATGCACGCCAACAACGAACTCGGGACGATTCAACCGGTGGCCGAGATCGCCGCCATCGCGCGCGAGGCCGGCGTGTACTTTCATTCCGACGGCGTGCAGGCAGTCGGGAAAATGCCGGTGGATGTGGCCGCGCTCGGCGTGGACCTTTACGCGCTCACCGGGCACAAGATCTATGCGCCGAAGGGAGAAGGCGCGCTCTACGTGCGCAAGGGGACGCGGCTCGGCGCGGTGCAGTTCGGCGGGCATCACGAGCGCGACCGCCGGCCGGGCACCGAAAACGTTCCGGGCGCGGTTGCGCTGGGCGCGGCCGCGGCGTGGCTCAGTGAGAATCTCGACGCAGAGACCGCGCGGCTGCGAGGGCTGCGGGACCGGCTCGAAAACGGAATCCTCGATCGCGTTCCGGATGCCGGCGTGAACTGCCGCAACGCGCCGCGCACGCCCAACACGTCGAACATGTATTTCGACGGGATCGAAGGCGAGGCGCTAGTGATCGCGCTGGACCTGCGCGGCTTTGCCGTATCGAGCGGAGCGGCCTGTTCGAGCGGAGCGGTGGAGCCGTCCCACGTGCTGACCGCCATCGGCCTGCCGCGCGAGCGCGCCCGCTCGTGCATCCGCTTCTCGCTCGGCCGCTGGAACGACGCCGCTCAGGTCGATGCGCTGGTTGAGGCAGTCGCCGCCGCGGTTCAGCACCTGCGCCGGATTTCTCCCACATACCGTCATGCCGGGAAATAACACCATCGCAGTCGCCATGAGCGGCGGCGTGGACAGCTCGACGGCCGCCGCGGTGCTGAAGAAGACGGGCGCGCCCGTCGTGGGCATGACCATGCAGCTCTGGAACCAGCGCCGCTTGCCCGAACTCTACCCGGAAGGCGGGCCGGTGGGCCGCTGCTGCTCGCTCGACGACGTTTACGATGCGCGCCGCGTCGCCGAGCACCTCTCCATCCCTTACTACGTCGTGAACTTCGAAGAGCGCTTCGAGCGCGACGTGGTGCGCCCGTTCGTCGAGGAGTATCTCGCGGGCCGGACGCCCATCCCCTGCACTCTCTGCAACAACTACATCAAGTTTGACCAGTTCTTCGAGATGGCCGCGGCGGCGGGAGCCGAGCAGGTGGCAACCGGCCACTACGCCCGCATCCGGCGCGATGAGAAGACCGGCCGCCTGCTGCTGCTTCGCGGGGCCGACAGCGCCCGCGATCAAACGTATTTCCTATGGGGGCTCACGCAGCAGCAGCTCGCGCGGGCGCTGTTCCCCCTGGGCGAATACACCAAGCCGCAGGTCCGCCAGATGGCTTTCGAAATGGGCCTGCCTGTGGCCGCGAAGGGCGACAGCCAGGAGATCTGCTTCGTGCCGAACGGCGACTACGCGGCTTTCATCGACGCGTATTTCCGCGAGCGGGGCGAACCGCGCCCAGCCACGCGCGGCGAGATTGTAGACACGAATGGCCGCACGCTGGGCGAGCACGCCGGCGTGCATCATTACACCGTCGGCCAGCGCCGCGGGCTCAACATCGCGGCCGGCGAGCCGCTGTACGTCATCGCCACGGACCCGGCCGCGCAGCGCGTGATTGTGGGCCGCAACGACGAATTGCTCAGGAGGTCGTTTGAGGTTTCCGGCGTCAATTGGTTCCCGTTCGAGCAACTCAGGGAGCCTGTTCGCGCCCACGTCAGGATTCGCAACAAGCACATCCCGGCGCCCGCGACGGTGTATCCGGCTTCCAGCCCCGGGACCGCCGAGGTGCGGTTTGACGAGCCGCAGCGCGCCGTGACGCCCGGTCAGGCCGCGGTCTTTTACGACGGCGATTTGGTTTTGGGCGGCGGCTGGATATCCTGATGGAGTGTGGGGCAGGCTTCCGGCCTGTCCGAAATGGAAAGCATATCCGGTGAAGCAGCGCTCGGCGGTTCGTAACATCGTTGAATACGCGCTCGCCGCCGGCGCGCTCAAAACGATGGAGCACGCGCCGCGGCCGGTAGCGGAAGCCGTTTCCCGTCTGTGCGCTGCCTCGCTCGACGCCGCCGTGCCCCGGCTGCGCCGTGTGGCGATGCGGAACCTGGCGCTCGCCATGCCCGAAAAAAGCGAAGCCGAACACCGCCGCATCGTGGATGGTGTTTTCCGTTCCATTGCGCGCGTCATCTTCTCGCTCGCCCGTTTTCCGAAGATCGACCGCGCCAATATCGGCCAGTGGATCCGCTACGAGGGCTTCGAGCACTTCGAATGCGCGCTCAGCCGTGGCCGCGGAGTGCTGTTCGCCGCCGCGCACCTCGGCAACTGGGAACTCAGCGCCTTCGCGCACGCGCTGCTGGCTGCGCCCATGCACGTAGTCGTACGGCCTCTCGACAATCCGCTCATCGACCGCCTGATCGCCGCCCGCCGCACGCTCTCTGGTAACCGGGTGATCGAGAAGAAAAACTTCGCGCGATCCATTCTCAAGGCTCTGGCCGCCAATGAGGCGGTGGGGATCCTGATCGATCAGAACGCGAGTCCCGCAGAAGGAGTGTTTGTCGATTTCTTCGGTGTGCCTGCCTGCGCGGGAACCGGCTTTGCCCGCCTCGCCGCGCGTAGCGGGGCCGCGGTGATCCCGGGCTTCGCGCTCTGGTCGGAAGACGAGCGGCGCTACGTGCTGCGCTTCTATCCTCCGGTGGAGATGACCGGGTGCGTGGAAGAGGACACGCGCCGCCTGCACGCGCAACTCGAAGCGGTGATTCGCGAGTACCCGGAACAGTGGCTCTGGATCCACCGGCGCTGGAAAACCCGCCCGCCCGGCGCCGCCCCGCTATATTGAGGAACGCGCGGTCAGCCGCGGATTCAGGCTAACGCATCGCCGCTGCCGCGGGTGAGAGGAGTGAAAGACGGGCGGCGCCCGTAATTACTCAGGCGCCGCCCGCACGGGGGTAATCAAGCCAGTCGGGCGTTACCATTTCAGAGCGACGAACGCCCACATGAGCGGGTGGCCGCCGTTCAACGAAATGTCCTGCTCGCCCGTTCCGACTGTGCCGAAGGTCCTGGAAGCGTACTTGCCAGGCGCTACTTCCTTATAGTCGGTCATGTTGAGCTGGGTCGTCAGGCCGGTCCAGTTGAACCACTTGAAGGGGTTCTGATAGTCGAACCGGAGTTGCAGCTTCAGTTTTTCCGTAAGCGGAATTTCCTTGGCGAGCGATATGTTGGCGGCAATCAGGCGCTGCTTGGTGTAGACGTTTCTGCCGTTGTTGCCGTACCCATAAGCCGGGACATAGGTCATGCACTCGTTGCCCCAGCCCGGGATGAAATCGCCGCAGTCAAGGATTGGGTTCTGGTTGACCTGGGTGTAGCGGTCGCCGCCGATATCCTGCCAGTTGTCCCGGAGTTGCGGGCGCCTGAGCAGAATCACGTCTCCATACCGGGGCATCCAACTGGGGTACGTCAACCCCGAGACCGGAGAATTGCTGATGCTCATGCCCTGGGGGTTGGAGCTCCAGATCTGGTAGTTCCAGGTCAGGTTGTAGCCGCCGGCGAGCAGGTTCACGATGCCGCCGCGGTTCAGGAATGCGCGGCCCTGGCCGAAGGGGAGTTCCCAGTGCAGGGTGCCGACGTACCGGTGTGTTGAGTCGTAATCGCTTCGTCCCCGCAGGAGCCTCCAGTCGAGGTAGCGGTTACCAGCGTTGCTGTCGATGGACTTCGAGAAAGTGTAGAACGTGATCAGGGTGATGCCGTGCGAGTAACGCTTTTCGAGCCTGGCGGTGCCGCTATGGTAGACCGAGTGGCCGAAGTTGGAGCGGTAATTCACTGTGCCCCAGTTCGTCCACGGGCGAGCCTGGGTTTGCAGGGCGCTGTTGCCAACCCAAGTGTTGCGGTAGTCTGCGTTGACGGGATCGTTCAGATCCATGAAGCCGCTGCCGTTGGGGTTTGGAATGATGCCCCAGGGACGGGCGTTCCACTGGCTGTTCCCGATCAGGCCCACGCCGGAGCTCCCCGCATACGTGACGTCAACCATGTAGTCCTTGGCGACCTGGTACTGGATGCCGAAGTTCCAGTTCATCGTGTAGGGGTTTTCTATGTTCTTCGGCACGATGACGGCGCTGCGGGAATTCAGGTTCGTGCCGGCGAACGGGACCGTGCCATCGGGGCGGAGAGTCGGCCATGGGATCGTGCCCGGACCCTGGTCGATGTGATAGATCGGTCTCAAGTCACCCAGGGGAGCGGTTTGGGTGAATGAAAGGTCGTACTCATCCCGTTGGGTGTACCAGGTCAGACCCATGTCCTGCGTGGTCAGCCCGAAGCCGGTTCGAACCACCAACTTCTCCAGGGGATGCCACGCCAGACCGATTCGCGGCTGGTAGTTGTCGTTGTCCCGGTTGTACCAGGCGCCTTTCGGGTGCGTCCACATGCCCACGCAACCCGTCGGGGGGCAGTATGGGTAGTTGCCCGCCACGTCGTCCTTCATGTCCGGGTCCCAAACGCTGATCGCGTTGTTCTTGGTTGTCAACGGGCTTTCGGTGCTGTACCGAAGTCCGATGTTGAGCGTGAGCGAGGGGAGGATCTTCCAGTCATCCTGGAAGTAGAAACTGTGGATATGCGTCCGGGGCAGCCAGGTCGGACCCTGGACAGTAACCGTCGCCGAACTCACGCCGCCGAGCAGGAACGCCGCCCAGTTGTTGCCCGTGCCGGGCAGGTTGGTCCCGTTGGGCCTGAGGCCTTGCGTGCCGGCCCAGGAAAACGAAAGCCGCGGAACGCCGATGTTCCGGCTCAATTCCTCCATAAACAGGTAGTCATAGCCGAACTTGAAGGCATGCCTTCCCCAGACCTTCGTAACATCCTGCTTGATGCTCCGGTTTCCGCGCGTGGCAACGGTCGCCGGGGCGCCTCCCAGATTGCTACCCACGCCGACATTCAGTCTTTCCACGTACCACTCCGAAGGAATGCCGGGGACCTTGGCCTCGTTCACAAAAGTCTCCGTGATTGCCTGCTGGTACGGAGACTGCGCGTTCCTGGTCTGCCGGTACATCCCGATCCGCGTCTCGCTGATCAGTGTGGGACTGACCACCCAGGAGAGACCGATGGATGGGGTGTACTGAATTTGAGGGGTGAACACCTTGTTCCAATCATAGGGGGTGTAATCGATAGCGGCGTTGGCGTTCTTCGTGTAGAAGTTGTTCCACGTCAGCGTAATGTACCCCTTAATGTTGGGAGTGAACTGCTGGTCAATGCGGAACGAATAGCTCGGCCACCACAACTTGAGCATCTGGTTTCCGATGATATTGTTCGACACGCCCGTTGACGTCACGTCGCCGATGCGGTTTGGCGGAGTCCACGGATCGTGGCCGATTACGGCCTTGGCAACGTTGCTCCACCGGGACTTGGGGATGATATTGCCCGGAATCGGATCGCGCAGCCAGTTGCCGTTCTCGTCCTGCCGCGTCGTCATCGGATCAAAGACCTGCTGGCCGATGCCGCCGATGGAAACATCACCCTGCAGCATTTCGGGGGTAGGCACGGTGTATTGTCCGTACTTGCTTTCGTTCGAGAACGGGATCTGGAACGAAAACGTAAAGAAGGTCCTGTTCTTGCCGTTATAGATTTTGGGAATCCAGACCGGGCCGGAGATAACGCCGTCGGGAGTCTGATACAGATACGGAAGACCGTTCGGATAGCCTTCCCGCGGCGTCGTCAGTGTCTGCAGTTCGAAAAAGCCCCGGGGGAACATACGGCGGGTAAGTATCATCTCCTGGGCGAGGAAATGCAGATCGTTGGTTCCCGTTTTCTTAACGATCGTGATGGCTCCTCCAGGCGTGTGCCCGTACTCGGCGGGCAGCGCGGAGGTCAGCACGTTTGCCTCCTCGACGCCTGCCATCACGGTGTTGACGGCATTGCCGTCATACATGTTGGACGCAAGCACGCCGTCCTCGAAAAACCCGATCTGCGTGCCCGCGAGTCCGTTGATGTGAAAGGCGTTCAACTGGCCCGGCCAGGCAGTGTTTCCCTGCGTCATGCCGGGCAGGAAATAGAGCACGGTTCTCAGTTGGCGCTGGAAAATGGGAAGGGAGTAGAAGACCTGGCCTTCCAACACCTGGCCCGCGGTGGAGGTCTCAGTCTGCAAAAGAGGCAAGGTATCGGTCACCAGAATCGATTCGCTTGTAGCGCCCACTTCGAGCACCATATCGACTGCGAGGATGTCGTTGACTCTCAGCTCAAAGCCCTCGCGGACCCTGGTCTTGAAACCCCCGGCTGTAACTGTCACGCGATACGGCCCCGGCCGCAGCGCCTGCACGCGGTAGAGCCCTTCGCTGTTGGTTTGAGTCACGTTTGCGAAATTAGTTCCGGTGTGCGTCACTGTTACTTGCGCACCTACAACAACGGCGCCGGTTGGATCCACCACACGGCCGGTGATCGTCCCGGTGTCGAGCTGGCCGTAAGTAGGCACTGCTACAAGCAAACAGAGGGATACAAAAGCAAGCACCCTGTGAACGGTTGAATGCATTCAGTGCTCCTTTCAAGTGTAATGTTGGACGAAATGCACACTTCACCACCAGGAGGAGGAGTCCTCCCGAAACTCACCCGTGATTCGGTTCATACTATCTCGCGCAAAAAAGAAAATCAAGAATATTTCGTCTTATAAGTTTTGATTTTGTGTTTTTGCTGCCACCAACTCCAGGTGGTGTACATAAACCACCAACTCAAGGTGGTGTAATCTTGCTAACAGTGAAGGGCTGCGGGCTATCTTTCTGTTATACACGTGACTTACCAAAGCCGTGTTATTGCCGTACTATCCGGGCGCCCCGCCTGCAGGTGAGCCGGTCGGGCGATCAAAGCGGTAGGATGGTTAAACCTATGAAAACAGGCATCGCTTTACTCGCCCTCTTTGTGTGGCCTGCGCTCGCGCACGCACAGCAGACCCGGACCGAGGTCACCAAGCCCGCGCCGGGCGATTCCAGGCCGAACAGCAGCGAAGTCCCGGAGGTCTATGCCATCAGCGGGCGGTTCGAACGTATTCTTGTGCTGCGCTTCAAGTATCAGACCGACCTGCTTGCCGGCCTCGAGAGCATGGTGAAGCGCCACCAGATCCGCAACGCGGTCATTCTGGCGGGCGCGGGCTCGGTGCGCAATTATCACGTGCACACGGTCAGCAATCGCACCTTCCCGTCGAAAAACGTCTTGATCAAGGACGAGACTGCGCCGGCCGACATCGCAAGCATGAACGGGTATATCATCGACGGCCGCATCCACGCCCACATCACGCTGACCGACCCGGAGAAGGCCTTCGGCGGCCACCTGGAACCCGGCACCACCGTGTTCACGTTTGCCGTGGTCACGCTCGGCGTGTTTAAAGACGGAGTGGACCTGAGCCGGATTGACGATAAGTCCTACCGGTAGGGGCTGCTACGCCAACCCGAACTGCGCGAAATACTTTTGCGGCATGCGCGCGGGTTTCAGGTCGCGGCCGCAGAACAGGTGTTTCGTTGCGCCGGTGGCGAGCACGCGGCCGTCGCAGGCGCGGCGCATCTCGTATCCGAAGTGCACCATCCGTGAGTTGGCCTTCTCCACCCAGGTCTTCACGATCACCTCGTCGTCGAACCGTGCGGGGTGCAGGTAGCGGCACTGCGCCTCCGCTACCGCCAGGATCACGCCATCCTGTTCCTCCATATCGCGGTAGCTGAAGCCCACCGATTTGCAGTAATCCACGCGCCCCACTTCCATCCAGACGAGGTAATTGGAGTAGTAGACCACCCCCATCTGATCGGTTTCGGCATAGCGGACGCGCAAACTGGTTTCATTGAAGTGCATGCGTTCACCCATTGTAAACTGGGGTTGTGACGCGCGCTTTTCTGTTTCCCCTGCTGGCCGCGTGCGCCGCCCTCTGCGGGTGCTCGAAAGACGCCGGGGAGCCCCGGCAAGCCGAAAGCGTCGCTCCTGTCCCTCAGCGCGAAGACGACCGCCCGGTGATTGTCGCGTTCGGCGACAGCCTCACCGCGGGCCACGGCTCCGCGGCCGAGGAGAACTACCCGCTCCTGCTCCAGCGCGAACTCGACCGGCGCGGTCTGCGGTATCGTGTGGTGAACGCCGGCGTCGGCGGCGATACCACCAGCGGCGCGCTCGAGCGCGTCGGCGCGGTCTTGGATTTGAAGCCGGCGATGGTGATCCTGGAGTTCGGCGGGAACGACGGGCTGCGAGGCCTGCCTGTCGCAACGACGCGCGCCAACCTCGACGAGCTGATCACGACGCTCAAACGCTCGGGCACGCAAGTCGTGCTTGCCGGCATGACCCTGCCGCCTAACTACGGGCCGGACTATATCCGCCAGTTCGAGCAGATCTATAAGGATCTTGCCAAACAGCACGGCGTCCCGCTGATCCCGTTCATTCTTGAGGGAGTCGGGGGCCGCCCCGAGTACATGCAGAGCGACGGAATTCACCCCAACGCCGAGGGCAACCGCAAGGTGGCGGCTCTCGTGATGAAGACCATCGAGCCGCTGCTGGCTCACCAGACTCCGGGGAAGAGCCGGTAGCGCACCTTTCTCGCATAGGCTTCGCAGCCGTCGATCTCGCGGACGGTTACGCTACCATAACAGGTGATGGCTCATACACACGAGGGCGAGTTGCCCAAACTCCCAATTCCCGGCGTCAAGAACCTCATCGCGATCGGTTCCGGCAAGGGGGGCGTCGGCAAGACGACCATTTCCGTAAACCTGGCGCTTGCGCTGTCGAAACTGGGGCACCGGGTAGGGCTGCTCGACGCCGATGTGTACGGGCCCAACGTGCCGCTGATGCTCGGCGTCGAGGAGACGCCTCAGGCCCTCGGCGAACGTATCCTGCCCATCGAGCGCCACGGCCTGCGCCTTATGTCCATGGGATTCATCAGTCCCGGCGACAAGCCGCTGATCTGGCGCGGCCCGATGCTGCACAGCGTGATGCAGCAGTTCCTGCGCCGCGTGGACTGGGGCGAGCTGGACTACCTCCTGATCGATCTGCCGCCCGGAACCGGCGACGTGCAGCTTACCCTGATCCAGACCACACTTATCAATGGCGCGATCGTGGTGACCACGCCGTCGGACGTTTCGCTCGAGGACGGCCGCAAGGCGGTGCACATGTTCCGGCAGGTGCGGGTGGAGATTCTCGGAATTGTCGAGAACATGAGCTATCTGATCTGCCCGCACTGCAACGAGCGCGTTGATGTGTTCAGCTACGGAGGAGGGCAGCGCACGGCCGCGCAGATGGGCGTCAACTTCCTGGGTGAAGTTCCGCTCGATCCACAGGTCCGCGCGGGCGGCGACAAGGGCGACCCGGTTGCGCTGCGCAAGCCGGACGATCCGCATGCCGCACCCTTCTACAAGCTCGCGGAAAACATGGTCGCCCGACTCGAGCAGGTGGGCGCGCCCCGGGCGCCCAAAATCGAAGTGACGGATTGACCGCTACCGGGCGTAGAACTCGACGATCAGGTCTTCCCGAATGTCAGGTTCGATGTCCTCGCGCCGTGGTGTCCCGGTGATTCGGACGCTTGCCCCGTCCCGTTCCAGCCAGGAAGCCGTCACGCCGCGCGTGGCCATCTCTTCCTCCACAACAGGCATATCGATCGCGGACTGGCGGAGCGCAACCACTTCGCCGGCTTTCACGGAATAAGAAGGAATGTTCACGCGCCGGCCATTCACCGTGAGGTGGCCGTGCGTGACAAGCTGGCGCGCCATCGGCCGCGTGCGCGCGAACCCGGCGCGGTAGACGACGTTGTCCAGCCGCCGCTCGAGCAGTTGGAGCAGGTTCAAACCCGTCGGACCCGGCAGCCGCTGCGCTTCCTTCATGTATCTCAGGAACTGGCGCTCAAGGACGCCGTACTGCGCCTTCACCCGCTGCTTGGCCCGCAGCCGCAGTTGGTAATCACCTGCCTGCCGCCTGCGCCCTGGACGCTGCTGGCCTGGCGGGATTGCCAGCACTTTCTCCAGCCGCGGCGATGTCGTGCCGGTTACGTTTACGCCCTCTCTCCGGGAAATTCGGAATTTCGGACCGGTGTACCGTGCCATCAGCCCCCCTCCGGGAAACTCTTGCAATCAGTCTTCCGCGGAATGAGGGCGGGTGCAATTCAGGTTCCTGCGCTGAACTCGATCACTGTCACGCTCGCGCGCGGGAACAGATACTCGAACCGCGGTGCCGGTACCTCCAGCGCGCTCTCCACCGGGCGCACCGCCTCCGGGCGGAGTTCATCGTTCGGCTGATAGATGCTGGCGGCGGCCAGCGTCTGTACGCGCGCACGCCGGGCAGCTTGGAATCCCGAAAGCGAGATCGCCGCCGGCAGGTCGCGCTGCGTGTCGCGGTTTACGCAGAACAGGGTGAGCCGCGTGCCCGAGTCGTTGAGAGCCGCTACTACGTCCAGGAACGGCACGTCGCGAATCTCCGGGATCCGGTTGTTCCCCTGCTCGATGTCGTAAGCGTCCGCGGCCACGCGCGTCTCCACGGGCCGGGTCGCGTCCGTGTTCGAGTACATGCGGAAGGCCCAGTAGGCCGGGACCCCGAAAACCTGGCCGCGCTTCTTCCAGATGCCGCCGAACTCGATGAGGCCCGTCATGTTGGCGACCGGGGTGAAGTCCGCCACACGCATCAGGGTATTCAGGAACCCCGCCGCGCAGATCGCGCCTCCCATGTTGCTGAACCGCGGCACGCGGTCGTCGCCGCCGTGGAACAGCCACTCGGTAAACGCGAGCCGGACACGGCCGCGCGCCCGCTCGTGGGCGTCGATCTGCGCCTTCATCTCTCGCAGCAGCCGTTCGAGTCCCACCGGGAGCGCAAACGAAGACCGCGCTATGAATTCCGCCGTCGCATTCGGCCGCCGCACGTTCGCGCCGACCACGAAATGCGTCGCCAGGTATTGAAACGCCTCGGGCGCGTTCGTGAGCTGCACGGCGTTCCATTCGCGGAAATGGTCGGGATCCTGCCCGGTGGCGATCAACCGTGCGCGGGGGTCAATGCGGCGGATCGCCTCGCTGAAAGTCCGGGTGCGGCCGGCCACGCGCTCCAGCGTCGGGTAGCCGATCTGAAAAGTGCCCCACAATTCGTTGCCCAGTTCCCAGAGCAAGCCGCCCGAGCCGCCGCCCCAGCGCTCGTTGACGTACTTCACCCATTCGGCGGCCTCCTCCGGCGTGCCGCTGCCGAGGTTCACGGCAATCTGCGGCTCCGCGCCGATCAGCTTGCAGAAGCGCAGCAATTCGGCCGTGCCGAAGGAGTTGTACTCGGGAATTCCCCAGGCCTGGTTCAGCATGCTGACGCGCTTGTCCTCGGGCCCGACGCCGTCGCGCCAGTGATAACCCGAAGTGAAATTGCCGCCGAAGCGCACCAGCGGCGTTTTCAGCTCGCGGGCGAGCGCGATCATCTCCGGGTCCATGCCGTCGATTGCGTCCGCGGGGAAGAGAGTCACCTGGTCGAGCAGCACGCGGGTTTCGTCTTCCACCGCGACGGCGAAATCGGCCGGCTCAAGCCGCGCCAGTGCGCCCGGTTCCACTTCGAGCGCGAAATCATACCGCTTCCAGCCGGTGCCCGAAAGCGCCAGGCGGGCGCGCGCGAGCACGTTTTCCGGCCGGTTCCGCTTGCGCAGCGATACCTCTATGGCCGCCGGCCCGCTCAGGTGCTTCGCGTACAGGCTTCCCCGATACTTGCGTATCCGGTGCGCGGGAAGATAGACCTCCTGCCGCACCCCGGTCTGTCTTCCGGGAAGCGCCATCACCAGCAGCGAACGCGAGGAGTTCGCAGCATCGCCCCAGCGCGGCTCGTAGCGTTGCTGCTGGTCGTAGTCGAGCGGTTCCCAGGGCAGCGGAAGCCCGAGTCCCGAGGCGCGGGCGAGGTCCGGCTGCTGATCTACCATGCGCCGGACCTGGGCCGCGCTCCACAGCCCCGCTTCGAAACTCGGATTCTCCAGCAACTGCGCCCACAGGCCCCCGTAAATCGAGCGGCCGATCGGTTCCAGAAACGTGCCCCAAATGGTTCGCGGGATTGTGTAGCCGGCCGTCTTCGCGACATTGATTTCTATCTCAGCCGTCGCCGCGGCCGTCCGCGTAAATATGGTCTGCGGACGGCCGGGAATTGCCAGCAGGCACAATAATGCGATGGCGCGTTTTATAAGACTTTCCGGCAGTACTCCAGGCATCTAGCGACTTCCTTAACCGCATCCGAGCCCTCGGGGATGGTGTACTCCAGCTCGATCGTGGCCGGGATCCGCCACCTGTTTTTTGAGACTAACTGGAGGATTTCCTTGATTGGCGTTTCGCCGTGCCCCCACGGCAGGTTCAGCGCGCAGTGGTTCACGGTAGTACGGTCCTTGATGTGGAAGCTCGAGGTGCGGGCGTGGAACTTCTTCAGGAAGTCCATCGGCGTGCCGCCCGCGTCCGGATTCGCGAGGAAGTGCCCGAGGTCGATATTCGCCATGTTGCCTTTGGAAATCGAGAACGCCTCGTCGAAGGCGGTCATGCTCCCCTGTGCGTGGGTGTGATAGGCGACAAACATCTTGTGCTTCAGCGCGGCGTCTCCCAGACGCTTGAGCATTGCCGCGGCATCCGGGCCGGAGGGCAACTCGATCGTGACGTGGCTTGCGCCGAGTGCTCTGGCCACCGTAAACGTGTATTCGAGGTCCTCTTCCGTCTCCTGCCGTACGTCTTTGACCGCGTAGATGCTCACGCCGGCGTCGTTGTACAGCTTGCGCAATTCCTTGAAGATATCCATGGACAGGCCCAGACGCCACTTGCGCTCGGCTTCCACCGCGGCTTTCTGCTCCGGCGTCGGCTCGCGGCGCGGTGGTCTGCTTCCTGCCGGTTTGGCCGGCGCGGCGGGCCGTTGCTCGGGGCAGGCCTGTCCGTTCCACTGCCCGGCAGGCTGGTCGTTGCCCCAACCAGTCTTCATGCCCGCGACCGGTGCGTAAGACGGCGCCTGACGGCTCGGTCCGCCCGGAGGACGGATGCCCGCGCCTCTACGCCCGCCGGCTCTCATCGACTCAGCCGCAGCAGCAGCCGCCGCCGCGGCCGGACTCGAATCCCACTTCCCTTTCTTCCGCGCCCAGTCGTTCACCGGGTCGCCCATCAACTCAATTGCGCTGATGCCGGAATCGATGCAGTACTTCAGCGTCGCTTCCGCGCTTTGATCCGGCATACTGCGGTAGCTGTACGTGATAACTCCGATTTGAACTCCCTTGATTAATGAATTCGGCTTTGCGCCGATCAGTTTCGCGGCGGATCCGGAAATGAATCCTGCCGCCAGTGCCATTCTTCCAACGTCCCGTCTCGTGTAGAGCATGCCCAATATGCTACTTCAAACGGACCTGTCCTGAGGCGCGAAAAAGGCACGTAAATGCTGGACCGGCGGAGAGCTAGACGCGGCGGACGCGGACTCCCGCTTCCTCGAAGAGAACCTCGACGATCCCGAAGTGCTCGTTGTAGTATTCGCTGGAGTAGGCGCTCATGCGGGAGGCGGAGATGACCACCTCGGTGATGCCCGCCTGCACGATGGCGCGCGCGCAATCCATGCACGGCATGATCTCAACATAGAGCGTGCAACCCTCCGTGGAGGTGCCGGCGCGGGCGGCGTTGCAGATGGCGTTGCGTTCGGCGTGCTCGATCCAGAGATACTTAGTGGGGCGCTCGAAGCGCTCGGGGACGTTGTCGCGAATCCCCCTCGGAAACGAGTTGTAGCCCGTGGACCGGATCTCGTGATGCGGCCCTACGATGACGCAGCCCACCTGAGTGTTCGGGTCCTTACTCCGGCAGGCAACAACACGGCAAATCTCCAGGTAGTAGACATCCCAACTGGGGACACTTCGCATCGTTTGATGCTAACACGCTCTTTTGATCTTCTGGGGCGCCCGCAAAATGCCGCAGGATTCGCAGAATTAATAAATTATAATATAGGTTAAGAACGGGTCTAAGCAGAGGAATGTCCACGACTGTCAGGCCCCATTCCCACGAGTATGCGCCGGCCGTGAAGGAATTCAATCTCCGGATCGCGGCGGCCACAGGCTCGACGGAGTTTTTTCTTCCGGAACATCCAGCTCAAGGGGAGTCTGAAAACTACTTTCTGGCGCTTGAGGACTACACGGTGCGAGGCGGCTACATCCTCAGGCGGCAGGAGTTTTCGGTGCGCGGCAAGATGGTCCGTCTGGCGCACTACCGGCAGCCGGTTTCCGAAGGCACGTGGAACCGGGCGTTCGCCGGGGTGGGACCGCAGATGCTGCGGGCGGCGCTGGCCGAAGAACCGCTGCTTTTCGCGCTCGGGATGGGCGGCGGCGAATTCGCTCTGCCCCGCATGCTGAGGGCGATGCGCTGGCGGCTTATGCCGGTGCCGTTCTTCTTCAAAGTGCTGGACGTGGGGCGGTTCCTGCGGGAGATCCGGCTGCTGAGAAAGACTCAGGGCCGCCGGTTTGTAGCGGAGGCGGCGCGCGTCACGGGAACCGGTTGGCTGGCGATCCGGGCCGCGCAGCGCCTGGTTGCGATACGGCGGGCAAAAATGGAATGCGAACTGGAGCAGTTCCGGGGTTTCGGCGGCTGGGCGGACGCAATCTGGGAGCGGGCGCACCGGCGGTACGCACTAATCGGCTTGCGCGACAGCGGCGTTCTCAACCAGCTTTACCCGGCTTCGAATGAACGGTTTCTGGGGCTGAGGGTGAGCCGTGGAGGCAGGACAATCGGGTGGGCGATCGCGCTCGATACGCAGATGCGCAATCACCGGCATTTCGGAAATCTGCGGGTAGGGACGATCGCCGATTGCATGGCGCTGCCGGAGGACGCGGCGCCGATCGCGGCGGCGGCGGAACGGTTTTTGCGCGCGCGCGGATGCGAGTTGATCGTTTCCAACCAGGCGCATCGCGCGTGGACAAATGCTCTGGGGGCGTGCGGGTTCCTTCGCGGGCCGTCGAACTTCGTGTTCGCGGTTGCAAGCAAGCTTGCGGGATTGCTGGAGCCTTTCGAGGCGACGTTCAGTGAAATGCACTTGAACCGGGGCGACGGGGACGGCCCGATTCATCTCTGAACCGAACACGGTCCGGGACGAGAGGCCGGCACAGGGGGAGGGATGCGGAAGTGTGTGGCCATCATGTATCACGACGTCCTGGAGGACGGACGCCGGAGCGGGTTCACGGGAAACGGGGCGGAACGGTACAAGCTGAGCGCGGGCGAATTCGAGCTCCATCTCAAGGCCATACGGCGGGCGGTGGGCGAGCGCTCCGTGCGGCGGGTGGACGACGAGGAGTGCCTCGATGGCGCCGCTCCGGTGTTTCTGACGTTCGACGACGGGGGAGAGAGCGCGGCGACGGTGGCGGCCGGAGCGCTGGAGCGCTACGGCTGGCGGGGCCACTTCTTCATCACGACGGACTACATCGGGACGCCGGGTTTCCTGAGCGCCCGCCAGATCAGGGAGCTGCACAGGCGAGGCCACGCCATCGGGAGTCACTCGTGTTCCCACCCGGCGCGTATGTCGCAGTGCGGGTGGGAGCCGCTCGTACGGGAATGGGCCGAAAGCGTGCAGGTGCTGAGCGGGATTCTGGGAGAACCGGTGAGGATGGCTTCGGTTCCGGGCGGATATCACTCCAAGAGGGTGGAGCAGGCGGCGATCGAGGCAGGCATCCGGTTCCTGTTCACCTCGGAGCCGACGATGCGAACCCAAGAGGCTTGGAACTGCCTGGTTCTGGGACGGTACTCCATCCGGCGTGGGATGCCGCCTTCGGCCGCGGGCGACTTCGCCGCCGGACGGGTGGGCGTGCGGTGGAAACAGGCCCTGCTCTGGAAAATGAAAAAGGCGGCGAAAGCGGCGGGCGGGGAGTACTACTTGCGGACGCGGGCGGCCTTGCTGGCCCGGAACGGCTGAAAGCCCTGCATGATAAAATTGCAGCTTGCCCCCGACGAAGGACTCCTATATGAAACTGTTGATTCCGCTATCGCTTCTGCTGGCCTCAGGTGTGTGGGCGCAGGCCCCGACGCCCGAACAGACAGCCGCCATGGAGGCTGCCGCCAAGGCCGCGCTCGAGCAGGGCAAACCGCAGCAGGGAACGGTTCAGACGACGGCGCCGCAAGGAGCGGTGCAGAAGCAAACGGTCCCGATCGCTTCCGTAACGAGCATCCTGGCGATGCCGCCCGACAGGGTTGTGGCCACGATAGACGGCGACAAGGTGACCGCGGGCGATCTCCAAGCGATTTTGCGCACGATGCCGCCGCAAACGCAGCAGATTGCGCTACAGAACCGCCGGCAGTTTTTGGAGCAGTACGGCGTGATGAAGCGCCTTTCGGCGGAGGCGGAAAAAGCGAAGCTGGACCAGCAATCGCCGTGGAAGGAATCGCTCAAAAACATGCGGATGCAGTTGCTGCTGCAAGCGGAAATCAATCAGAAAATGGCCGAAATTCAGGTAACCGAGGAGGAGCAGAGGAAACACTACGAGGCCAACAAGGACCGGTTCGTGCAAGCGAAGGTTAAGGCCATCTACATTCCGTTCAGCTCCGAGCCGGTGTCGCAGGCCGATGAGCAGGGCAACAAGGTTCTGACGGAAGATGAGGCGAAGGCTAAGGCCGAAAGCTTGCTGAAGCAGATTAAGGGAGGGGCCGATTTCGTGAAGCTGGCGAAGGAGCACTCGGGCGACCCGGTTTCGGCCGCCAAGGACGGGGACTTCGGCACGATCAGGAAATCCGATCAGATTCCCGAGGCGGTGAAGACGGCCGTTTTTGAGGCGAAGGCCGGGGATGTGGTCGGCCCGGTGCGCCAGCCGAGCGGATTCTACCTGTTCCGGATCGAGGAATCGGGCGCGCAGACTTTCGAGCAAGTGCGCAACAACGTGGCTAACGAAATCAGGAATTTACGGTTTCAAGAATGGCTCAGTTCGGTGCAGAAGAGCGTCGAAATCAAAGAAGAAGCCTTCGAAGTGACGATGGAAGTGCAGCGGCCCTCGTCACCTGCGCAGACGCCGGAGAAGAAGTAGCCCGGATTCTAAAGAACGTACTGCGGCTGGCGGCTGGGCTGGAGGGGCGGAAAATCCGGGTGCGTTTCGCGCCGGATCTGCGGGCTTGCCGCGGGCGGCTGTTCTCGGGGGGCACGCGGGGGGAAGAGGTTCACGCGGGTTCCTTCCTTCGCCGCCGGGAAATAGTGCTGAACTCGGAGCTTCTGAAGCAACCCGCGGAGCTTGGCCGCATCTTCGTACACGAGTTGTTTCACTTCGCCTGGCTGCGGGCGGGCAACGCGGCGCGGCGGTCATGGCAGGAGCTTCTGGCGGAGGAAATCGCGAGCCACGCCAAGGGAGAACTGGGCTGGTCGGCTGAAGACCGCAAGCTGCGGCTGACCCGGAACGATTGGACGCGGTGGACGCTGCGCTGGCGCGAATACGCTTGTGAGAGTTTCTGCGATTCGGCCGCGTGGCTGCTGGGCGGGGTGAAGCGCCACGAGGAGTTCACGCTGGCGGCTCGGTTCCAGAAGGGGCGGCGTCGCTGGTTCCTGGAAACGTTGGGGAATAAAGCCTTGCGGGTCTAGCCGCCCCCCGGAACGGCGGGCCGGCCCGGTGTCTACCTGGTGGAGGCGAGAGCGGCAACGGCGGACCGCGATCCTACGGCTTCCACCCGGTTATCGTCTGAAACTGCCATAGCGGCCTGCTTGCCGTTGGAACAGACGACGTGCTCCCACGGCACCGGATACGACCGAAAGCAGGTCGGGCACTGGTAGTAACCCTTTACGGGCCACATGGGAGCCGGATGCATCACCTGACACCACAGCCTCGCTAATCGAGATCGGAAACTTTTCATACTTTCCCCTTACTGGACTCCCGTTAATTTAGATTCAGAATGGGGTACTTGGGTTTCGCGAAAAATTCTGCAGGGCGCTTGGGTCCGGCGGGCCGCGGCCGCGTCACGGAAGAGTATAGAACTCGTAGGAGATCTTCCACTCCGATTTACGGCCTGGTTCGATCCGCAGGGAGATGTAGGGTTCGGGGCACACGGTGGTGCGTACCGACCAGAAATCCAGCCTGGCTAGCGGGCGGTCTCCCGTGATTCTAACGCCGGCTTTGGCCTTGCGGTTCTCGACGCGGATGTCGTAGTCCCGGGCGCCGGAGCCGAAGCCCTCCAGCCCGGTAAAAGTGCTCTGCCGGTTTTCCAGGGCGCGCAGGAAGACAAGCTCGCGGCCCCGCACTTCCGCCAGGCCGCGGAGGTCAGCCAGGGCCTTGGGTTCGAACGCAAACGCGACGCTGACATCCGGCCCGGTGGGCAGCTTGTCGATCGTGAAGAAGTTGTGGTTGTACTGCAGGGTTTCGATCGGCAGGCGGCCGGTGTTCCTCAGCGAGTGCTCGATGACCATTACGGGCCTGTTCTTTTCCAGCCGAACCGTCTTGCGGTACACGTAGGCGTATCCGGACTCACTGGCCAGAGTGTGCGTGAATTCGACCCGGTCTTTGCCCCGGCGCACCTTCCACTGCCCGTGGTCGACAATCTCATAGGTGTAGAAGGGACGATAGGCTTGCTCCTCGGGTTTACGAACGACTCCCACGCCGATGCGGATGAACATGCCGCCGGGTTTGGCGGCGTCATACCCCAGGCCGCCGTCGGTGGAACGGAACTCTTCAGCCGGGCCGGTGACGGCGTCGTTGATCTTCGGGTCGTAGCGAGGAAACCAGACGCCGAAATACTCGTGGCCGGCGTATTGCAGGCTGCTGATGATGCCGGACCAGTCAAACCGCGTCGCGCGGTAGTAGCCGTTTTCCGGGTCCGGCAGGTAGAGCTTCGCCTTGATGAAGCGGCTGGAGATTTCGGCCTCAGGCGGGTCCGCCGCGGCGGGCGCCGCAGCTCCCAATAGAACACAAATTAGAGCAATTGATTGAATCACGTCAGCTATCCCGTGCAGGATCACGATAGCACACGTGCCCGGTTGGGTTCACTCTAAGCGTCCGCTAGGGCGGCTTCGAGGTCTTCAATCAGGTCCGCGACATCCTCGATGCCGACGGAAATGCGGATCAAATCCGGCGTGATGCCCATTTCTCTGCGAATTTCCTCGGGCACGGAGACGTGCGTCATGGTGTAGGGGTGCTCGATCAGCGACTCGACTCCGCCGAGGGATTCCGCCAGCGTGAAAAGCCGCACGCCTCCCAGCAGCCGGAATGCTTCGTCCTGCCCGCCGCGTATGCGGAAGGAGAAGGTGCCGCCGTAACCCGACATCTGCTTCAGCGCGAGGGCGTGTTGCGGATGGCTCGGTAACCCAGGGTGATGCACCCTGGCGATCTTGGGATGCCGCTCAAGCCAGCGCGCGATTTCGAGCGCGTTGCGGTTGTGCTCTTCCATGCGAAGGGCGAGCGTCTTGATTCCCCGCAGCACCAGAAAACAGTCGAACGGAGCCTCACAAGTCCCCAGCGCGTTTTGCAGGAACCCGATGCGCTCGGCGAGCGCCGGATCGCGCACGATTAGCGCGCCGCCCACGACGTCCGAGTGCCCGTTGATGTACTTGGTGGTGGAATGCAGCACTATGTCCACGCCCAGCTCGAGCGGGCGCTGGAAATAGGGCGAGAGAAACGTGTTGTCGCAGATCGTGAGCACGCCGTGCTCTCGCGCCAGCGCCGCGACCGCCTCAAGGTCGACAAGGTTCATGCAGGGGTTCGTCGGCGATTCGATCCAGATGGCCCGTGTGGACGGGCGCAGGGCGCGGCGCACGGCGTCGAGGTCGCGCAGGTCCACGTAATCCACCGCCAGCCGCTTGTCGCCCAGTGTTGCCAGGATGCGATAAGTACCGCCGTACAGGTCGTTGTGCACCACCATGTGGCTCCCGGGTTCGAACATGGTGAGCAGAGTCGTCTCCGCGGCCATGCCGGTTCCGAAAGCAAATCCGAAAGAGCCGGATTCGAGCGCGGCCAGGCAGTTCTCGAGCGCCTGGCGGGTCGGGTTACCGCTGCGCGAATAGTCGAAAGGCCCGGGCTGGTTGACGCCGCGGAACGCGAACGTGGAGGTCTGGTAAATGGGCATCATCACAGCGCCGTAAGCCTTATCGGGCGGCTGGCCTGCGTGAATGGCGAGTGTCTTGAATCGTTTACAGTTCTGATCTTGCAAGAAAAAGCTCCCGTGGAGTTTGGGAAAATCTCTATCGAGAATACTACATTCGGTAAGCCCGATGCTGGCCGCCGCGCCGGGCGGGGCAGTGGGGTTCGGGGTATACTGAAAAAAACGTAAGTCTCAGGGTTCAAGGGGTTTGGGATGCGAGTTTTCCTGTGCATTTTCCTTGTGTGCTCGTCCGTGGCGACGGCCGCGATATCCGCCGCGGGCGTGACGGGTTCCACTAACGTGCAGAGCCTGTTGACTTACGAGGCTCCGGACGATTCCGCCTGCACGGTCGAAGTCTCTGAAAACGCCAGCTTCAACCCGCTGGTGAACGACGTGAATCCCGCCCTGTTTCCCGGTTCCGATCTCGACTCCCGCCCGGGAAACATCTACGAAGGCAGGCGGCGCGTGTTCGTCATCGGCAAGCGCGCGGTGGAGCGTGCGGCGGACAACAAATGGTATTCCCGCGCGCTTCAGACCAACACCCTGCATTACTACCGGATCCGCTGCGGCTCCGAGACCGCCAGCGGGTCGTTCCGGACGGCCAACATCCCCGTGGGCGTAACCTGGCCCTGGCCGATCCCGCAGGACCCCGATACCGGCAACTTCCGCTGGCCCACGCTCACGGGCAACGACCGCCAGCAGGCCGTCATCGACCCCAACTACGGGACCCTGATCCGGAGGATTTCGCTTCCCGGCGACGCTCCCGTCCCGCTCGACAGCCTGCGCAAGCCGTTCGCCGCCGCTCGGGGGCAGAACTGGAATAGCGTATTTTCGGCGCTGGCCGATGACGGCGCCGCGGCCACCTACTCGGGCTCGGGGCAGGACTGGCTGATTCTGACGGACTCGGCGCAGGGCGCGCTCGGCGAATTCTATGCCAACGCAGCCGCGGTGGATTCCATTACGGTGAGGATTAAGGGCTCAGGCGCCATCGACGTCTGCCTCACGCTCGATGGCGCGAATTGCGCGGGGGAGATCCGCCGGCTCACGCTGGAGAGCGGCGAAAGCGTCGCCGGCGGGGGGCCGCCCATGGACAACTGGGGGATCGACGGACTCCGCGCGCAGGACCTGGTGCGGAACAAAAACTTCGGCGTGATGATCCGCGCCGCGAGCGGCGGCGCCGCGAACCTCGCAATCCAGTACGTCGAGACCGATATCGCCTATAGCGAGATGGTGCAGATGCCGGAGGGCGGCTTCGTGCAAGTTTGCAGCGGAGTGAAGTCGAACGGCGGCTTTCACTGCGCGTTCCAAAGCACGTTCGGCACAAATCACCTGTTCTGGATCCAACCGGATTCGGGCGAGGTCCGCTGGTTGGGCAAAATCGTTGCGGAAAACTGGGGCGACAACAGGCAGCTCTGCGGCTCGGGTTTCGCCATGTTCGACGCAAAGGACTCAAACGTCTACTACTGCCAGGGGGAGGTGGACGGAAAAGCGGTTCTGCTGAAGGGCGCCTACACGGGCAACGACAGCGCGCAAAGCGCGGGCGCATCAGCGCCGTTCACCTGGGTCAACCTGACGCCGACCGGCAACACGATTCCCGACCTCATACAGAGATTCGACCCCACTTTCGACCCGGCAGTGTACCGGCCAACGCTCGCCTACGTCGTGGACAATTACGCCGTGTACCGCGCGTGGCGCCAGGGCCAGGACTCAGTCGCGCGGCTGGCTGTCTTCGACATGGGCAACGGCCAGCCGGTCGGCTCCGGGGGCACCGGCCGGATCATCGCCTCCGCCGCGCCGTTTTCCGCCCCGAATACGCGGTGGTGCGGCACGCACGCGGTGGAGTTCGTCGGGCACACAAACTGGATCGGATGGGACGCCAACACGCTGCTGAGCGGTGGCACCGTCGCCACCGGTCCGTACGAAGTCACGCTGAGGACGCCCCTGCCGGCGCAAACCGGGACCTTCACCGTGCAGGTGAGCGGCGAGCCTGTTCCGTACTTGATGGATACGGCCGTGGGCGATGTCTTCGAGATTCAGGGCGGCTCGGGGTTCGATTTCCTGCGCATTCTGGAGAAGCGCAGCGCGACCGAATGGGTTGTTGAGAGGACCGTGACCGCGGCCTCCCCCGCCGCTCGCGAGGCCGGGGCCAAAATGTGGGCCTTCTGCAACGCGCGGCAGCTTAGCGCTCCGCGCCAGGGCGCTTATGTCTACTGGAATTTCCTCGCTGACCCGATGGCTCGGGATGCGACCTCCACGCATTGGGTCGTTGAGAAAACGCTGACCGGCGGCCACATCGTGCAGCGCGGCAAATACCGCATCATGGAGGCGTCCGACGGTTATTCGGTGATCACGCCGGGCCTGCCGGATTCGTTCAACCGGGCGCGCAATTTCAAGATTGTGGGAAATCCGCCGTGGGCCGGGGCACAGGCGTCGAACATGGGCGACGGGCTCGGCCTGGCTTACATGCAGCACGAGAGTTATGAGACCTACAACGCCGGGCCGGGCCGTGACAACTGGTACGTGGACATGATCCCGTTCGTCGGCGCGGCCAGCCTCACGCCTTCGATCTCACCCGTGCCGGGCTTCTCGCGGGTATACAAGGCGAGGACTGCGAGCCTGCACCGCGATACCCTGCCGACGTTCGCCCATTGCGGCGGCCGCCAGCTTAAGGACATCTCTCCCGGACCCATCGGGGACGGCGACTCGTTTTCGTACTGCTACGGAAAGCAGTGCGCCGCCGGCGCTTCCGATACGGACGTCTACGTGAACTGCCCGCCGCCGGTCTCCCCCGCGAGCGCGTGCAACCAGCGGGCGGCTGGCGACGAAGCGGCCGTGTGCGTGGCGGACATGTCCCCCTACGGCCAGACGATCACGCAGTTTTTCATCGACCCTTCGGGAATGAGGAACCGCGCGCTCAGCAACGCGCTCTACGCGTGGCACTCGCCGCGCACCCAGGGCTACTTTGATACGGCCTTCGCGCTGCCCGATGCAAGCTGGATCCTGTTCGCTTCCTGGGGCAATAACGGGCGCAAGGACGTCTACATGCTCAAAGTGCCGCCGCCGCCCGATTTCGATTCGGACCCGAGGGCCGGCAGCGCACCGGTCATGAAGGAGGTCCGGGTTTCTCCCCCTGCCGGAGCATCGGCCGCGGAGGTAATCTACGGACCGGCGGCGGAGGGCGGCCAGGTGGAGAGCCGGAACTGCTCCGGCGGCTGCGCGGTGACAGTCCCCGTCCGGCCGCTCGAATTGCTTTTCACGAAAACGAAGTTTCGGGATGGGGCGGGAAACGAAATCGGCCAGGGGCCCATGGAAGCGCAGGTTGTCTCCGGCGTTTTCGGCGACGGCATCGGCAAGCCCGAGATCGCCTCGCAGGCGCCGCTGGTGAACGCCTTCAGCTTCGAACCGAAAGTAGCGCCCGGGGGCATGGTGACAGTCTTCGGGAGAAATTTCGCCGAATGCGAGGCGGGCGCCTCGGGATTCCCGCTGCCCACCTCGCTGTGCGGCGCGTCGCTGATTTTCAACGGGCAGCCCGCGCCGCTGTTTTACGCTGGTCCCGGGCAGATCAACGCGCTGCTGCCCTCGACGCTCGCGCCCGCACAGGACGTGGAGATGGTGGTGACACGGTCGGATCGAAGATCCGAGCCCGTGCGCATCCCGGGTTCGGTGATCGGCGAAGTGGCGCCCGCGCTGGCGTCGTTCACGCTTGACGGGCAGGTTTTCCGGGCGGCCGTGCAGCTTTCCGACGGCTCGCTTGCCGGACCGGATCGACCCGATCTGGGCATGCGCCCGCTGCGGCTGTCAGAGAACGCGACCCTGTGGGTCACGGCTCTGGGCACGACCACGCCGCTGGTGGAGGACGGGCAGCCCGCTCCCGCGGACCCGCTCGCTACAGCGAACTTCCCGGTGGAGGTTTATGTGAACGGGGTGCGCCAGCCGGTGAGCTTTGCCGGGCTAGCGCCGGGCTTTAGCGGGTTGTTCCAGGTGAACTTCACGCTGGACGGATCGACCCCTGTCAAAGCGGGAGACGAAAACACGGTCTGGCTCCGGGTGAAAGATGTCGAAAGCCCGCGCCTGGCGATCAGCATAGCGTCGAATTAGTGGCTGGTCGGCCCGAACTCAGGCCGCGCCGCGGCTCAGCCGTTCCGCACGGGCCAAGTCGGGGAACGCGCCGGCGAGGTCGAGCACCGGGATGCCGCTCCGCCGGATGGCCTCCGCGAACGGCTCTGAGGGTTTCTGCGCCACAACCAGGTGCTGCGCCCAGGTGAGGGTGTCTTCGAAAGCGGCGTCGAGCAGCCGGCTGATGTGCGGTATGGCCGCCAGAATGAAGCGCTGGTTGCTGCCGTAGATGCGGTCCAGCCGGATCTGCGGATCGAACACGCGCACGTCGCGGCCCTTGCCGATCAGGCGTTCGAGCAGCGCCACCACGGGGCTCTCCCGCAAGTCGTCGGTGTTCTCCTTGAAGGAAAGGCCGAAGACGCCGATGCGGTCCGCCGGAAGATCGTTTACGGCCTGAATGGCCCGCTCCAGGTGCTGCCCGTTGCTGAGCAGGATGGATTCCAGCAGCGGGAGATGCAGATCCAGGCGGCTGGCGCGGTGTACGAGCGCCCGCAGGTCTTTCGGCAGGCACGAGCCGCCGAAGGCAAAGCCCGGCTTGAGGTACGCCGGGGAGATGTTCAGCCGGACGTCCCGGCAGAGCGTCTCCATGACTTCGGCCGCGTCGATGCCCATCTCCGCTCCGAGCGCGCCGATTTCGTTGGCGAAGGCGACTTTGAGCGCGTGGAAGGAGTTGCAGGCGTACTTGATCATCTCGGCCGAGCGCAGGGAGACGCGGCTGGGTTCGACGCCGAGCGGGGCGTAAAGGCCGGCCACGCGGTCCACCGCGCCCTGGTCCTCGCCGCCCACCACCACGAGTGAAGGCTCCAGGAAATCGCGCACCGCGCCGCCCTCCCTGAGAAACTCGGGATTCGACACGATGGCGGCCTGGCCGCCGCCTTCGAGCGCCGTTGCGACCACGGCCTCGCACGTTCCTGGAAGCACCGTGCTGCGCACGGCCACGATCAGCCGCCGCGCGCGGCCCCGCAGGCAATCGGCGATTTCGGAGCAGACGCGCCGCAGTTGCTCGAGACTGGGACTCCCGTTGCGCTCCGACGGCGTGCCCACGCAGATCAGAGCGATGTCGGATTTCTCGATGGTGGCGCGGAGGTCCGTCGAGGCGGTCAACCGGCCGGAGGCGATTCCAGATTCGACCAGCTCCTCCAGGCCCGGCTCGAAGAACGGAGCGCGGCCGGCCAGCACGGTTTCGACCTTATAGCCGTCGCGGTCCACGCCGATGACGCGATGCCCAAGCCGCGCGAGGCAGGCGGCAGTGACGCAGCCCACGTATCCCAACCCTACGATGGCGCAGTTTTCCCCCATGATGCCAGCCCCCCCGGGCGAGATTCAGCTTACTTTCAGTGTATGCCAGGAGTGGAAGCCGCGTGCGCGGTAGTGTCTAAAGAGTGCTTTGATCCGGAATGGCGGTCTAGTCGAGCCGGTTTGCGAAGAATACTCGCTGCTTCTTTTGAATGCAACAGCATCGTCCTGGGGTTTGACGATCTGGCTCTGGCGCAAAGCGGAGCGGTCGATTCTGGGCTGATGGTTGGGGAATTGTCTGGAAACGCCGATCTATCTCCCGTGCGGGGCAGAGTCGGCTGATCATCCTGGGAGACGATACGGGATGTCTCTGCTGCGGGCGGACAAGGGCTTTCCTTCGCGTGTGTAGGCGGTGTAGACTTCTAGATTTGAAATCAGGGCAAAAGGAGCGGGATATGCTAAAACACGCGATGATGCTGGCTGCTCTTTTGACTGCGGGCTGCATGATTGCCCATGCACAAGCGACATCGACGAGCCAGGGGCCTTTCGGATTCAGACCTGGGATGACTAGGGATGAAGTGATTCGGCTTGTTGGCACAGGTGTCGTCGAGAAGACGGAGGACCCAGACGACCTTTTGCTTAAGACTGCCCCGAGACCGCACTCCTCTTTTGAGAATTACCTTTTGACATTCTCGCGGGATAGAGGCTTGGTTTGGCTCAAGGCAATCGGGCGAAATATCCGAACCAGCAGTTACGGCAATGAATTGCAAGTGGAATTTCGCGCAGTACGAGAAGCGATCTCGGGTAACTATGGGGAAGCGAAAACTTACGACTTTCTTCGTGCAGGGAGTATTTGGGACGAACCCCGTGATTGGATGATGGGTCTGTTGAGAAAGGAGAGAATCCTGACAGCTTACTGGTTGGACCGTTCTAGGCTCTCAAACCACGTGCAAGGGATTAGGCTCGAAGCCAAGGCACTTTCGACAGGGCAAGGCTACTTAGTGCTGACCTACGAATTTGAAGGGTGGAATGAATATATCGCAACAAAGAAGGCGGAGGAGAGCAGCGTTTTCTGACCTGAGTTCTCAGTAGTCTGCACGAGTGAATGTACGCTTTGCAACATCAAGCGGCGGGCGAGCCGCTGATTCTGGCTTTCCCAAATTCTCTGCTTCGCAGGGTTACGTACGCGGCAACGAGGTGGCTTAACATCGCTCCGACACCGAGAGGACGAGTTTACATTTCGGTATCGCTCATCGGCGCGCTGTGAAATGCCGTCGCGTTCCTGCCGCCAGTTCATCTATTCCCGCCTCCAACACGACTGCGTGCGCCTACAGTCCGGGGCTGCCATCCCGGCGCCGGAACTCCAGAATCAGCTTCTGTACCCGCATCTCGATTTCATCACGGATTTCACGGTGGCGTTCGCGGCTCACCCAAATAGGGTCCTCGACCTCCCAGTCCCGCACTGGGGCGCCCAGATCCGGGAGCAGGAGGCCGCTCATGTTCACGATAAGGTCGAAACTCCCGCCGGTTTGAGCGAGGCCCTTGGGATGGCAGCCGTCGAGGTCAATGCCCTTTTCGAGCATGACCTCCGTGGTGACCGGCGCGACCATCTTGCAGGGGGAAAGCCCGGCGCTTTCGGCTTCGATGACGTCCGAACCGTAGCGGCGCGCGAAAGCTTCAGCCATCTGGCTGCGGCATGAATTGCCGATGCAGACGAAAAGAACGCGCCTGCGGACGTTCATACCTTGATCGTATCGAGGAACAGACGGTGTATGCGAGGATCCCCGGTGAGTTCGGGATGGAAAGTGGCGGCAAGGTGCCGGCCTTGCCGCACCAGTACGGGGTCGCCGTTGTAGCGCAGGTAGACGGTGGCGTCCGGGCCCGTGCGCCGGATGATGGGGGCGCGGATGAAGACGGCCTCGAAGCCGCCGCCCCCGCACTCGCGCGCGAACTCGGCGGTCTCCTCCAGTTTCACCACGCGGCTGTCCACCTGCCGGCCGTAAGCGTTGCGCTCGATTGCGAGATCCATCAACCGGAGCGACTCCTGCGGCGGATTCGACACTTCGGAAGCCAGCAGGATGGCGCCGGCGCAGGTGCCAAATATCGGGCGGCGCTCCCCGAACCGGCGCAGCGGCTCGAGCATGTTCTCATCCTTGAGGATGATGAGCATGGTGGTGCTCTCGCCGCCGGGAATCACGAGCCCGTCGATGTCCTCCAGTCCGGCGGCCGTGCGCACCTCCACCGCTTCGGCGCCGGCCCGCTCCAGCGCCTTGCGGTGCGCCTCAAAATCGCCCTGGAGGGCGAGGATTCCGATTCGCTTGCTCACCGTTACCAGCCCCGCACGGCCATCCGCTCGGAATCGGGCATCTTGGCGACGTCGATGCCGAACATCGCGACGCCCAGCTCTTCGCTGGCTTCCAGCAGTTTTGCGGGATCGTTGTAATACGTGGCCGCTTTGACGATCGCGCGGGCGCGCACTTCGGGATCCTCCGATTTGAAGATGCCCGAACCCACGAACACCGCTTCGGCGCCAAGCTGCATGACCAGCGCCGCGTCAGCCGGGGTCGCGATGCCGCCGGCCGAAAAGTTGGGCACCGGCAGTTTGCCGTGTTCGGCTACGTATTCCACCAGTTCGAGCGGAGCTTGTAGCTTCTTCGCCTCGGCCACGAGCTCTTCCTTGCCCAGCACCGTGAGCTGCTTCATTTCCTTCTGGATGGTGCGCATATGCCGCACGGCCTCGACGATATTGCCCGAGCCCGCCTCGCCTTTTGTGCGGATCATGGCAGCGCCCTCGGCGATCCGCCGCAGCGCCTCGCCCAGGTTGCGCGCTCCGCAAACGAACGGGACGGTGAACGCACGCTTATCGACGTGGTGCTCCTCGTCCGCGGGGGTGAGCACTTCGCTCTCGTCGATGTAATCGACCTTGAGCGCTTCGAGAATGCGGGCCTCCATGAAGTGACCGATGCGGCACTTGGCCATCACCGGGATGCTGACGGCCTCCATGATCTCCCGGATTTTCCGCACGGGCGACATTCGGGCAACGCCGCCTTCCTTACGGATATCCGCCGGAACGCGCTCGAGCGCCATTACCGCCGCGGCGCCCGCCTTCTCGGCGATGACGGCCTGCTCGGCGTTGGTGACGTCCATGATGACGCCCCCCTTGAGCATTTCCGCGAGACCGATCTTTACGCGGAATTTGTCATCCAACAACATTACGTTTCCTCCTGATTCCTTCGTGGAGACAAGGGTTAGTTTGTTACTTGGCCCCGTTATCCCCTCATACTATTGCCTGCGCGGGCTCGAAACGCTCCAGCCTCGCCCTCGCAAGCTCGCTCGAAAACAGATCTCCCAAAATCGCCAGGCCGGCGCCGATTTTTTCCGGCGGGAGGCCCGCGAAGCTCAACCGCAGCGCTCCCGGCTCATGGCGGGCCACCGTGAAGTATCTTCCCGGGAGATAAGAGACGCCGGCGGCCTGCGCCCGGCCGAGCAGTTCGCCCGCGTCGAGCGGCTCGGGCAGCCTCACCCACAAGCTCATCCCGCCTTCCGGACGCGTGAAGGAGGCGCCCGGGGGCAGGTGGCGCTCGCATGCCTCCAGCACCGCCCGCAGTCTTTCGGACCCGGCCGCGCGCACGCGCGCCGCGTGTGCTTCCTGGCGGCCGGATTCGGCGAAACGGAGGAGCACGGCCTGCGCGAGCTGGTCCGTGTGGAGGTCGGCGAGCTGCTTGGCTTCGGTCAGCCGCGCCAGCAGCGCTTTGGGACCGACAATCCATCCGACCCGCAGCCCGGGAAAGGTCAGCTTGGAGAAGCTGCGCAGCAGAACCGTGTCGCCCGATTCGTCGAGTTGCTTGATCGGCGGCACGTCCTCGCCTTCGTACCGGAGCCCGCCGTAGATGTCGTTTTCGACGATGATCAGCCCGGTCCGGTGCGCCATGCGCAAAATCGCCAGCCGCGATGCCGCGGGCAGCGTCGCGCCGGTGGGGTTCTGAAAATTCGGCGTCACGATAAGCAGCCGCGGCCGGCCGCGCGCGATCAGCCGCTCAAGCACTTCCAGATCCACGCCGTCGCGGCCGACGGGGATTCCCGCCAACTGCGCGCCGGCGTGCAGAAACAGGTTTTTCAGGCCCGGGTAGACCGGATCCTCGACCAGCACGGTGTCGCCGGGGCGCACCAGCACGCGTTCGATCAAATCCAGAGCCTGCTGGCAGCCGTTCGTGACGATGACGTCGTCGTTCGGGCGCGCAACGCCGGTGCGGCGCGCCTGCTCCAGCAGGTATTCCCGCAAGGGCAAATAGCCGCCCGGCGAGCCAAGTTGCAGGATTGAGGCCGCGTTCGGCCCGGCCAGCGCCTCCTCGCAACTGAGCCTGAAGGCGTCCATTGGGAACAACTCTTCAGAAGGCCGCGAGGTGGCGAAACTGATGACGTCGGGCGAGCCGGGCGCGGGGGCCGCGGGCACGTCCGCCGCAGGCAGCAGCTCGTCCCAGTTCAGGCCCGGTCCCGGACTCCGCGCAACGCCCAGCACGAAACTGCCGCGCCCGACGTGCTTTTGAATCAGGCCCTCGGATTCGAGCAGGTCGTAGGCGGCGGACACGGTAGTCCGGTTCAGTCCAAGCAGGCCAGCCAATTCGCGAGTGGCGGGCAGCCTGTCGCCCCGCCTCAGAGCTCCGGTGGCGATCAGCTCGCGAATGCGGTCGTGAACCTGCCTGTAGATAGGGACATCGGACTGGGGATCCAAGTCCAGCCGGGGAAACATGGGAACGAGACTACCCTACCATATTGGACTGGTGGAGGCAAGCCAATTGGGGGCGAGCGGGTTTATCGCGCTCGGCCGGAGCGCCTTTCCAGTAAGCGCCGCTGGCGAGGCACCCACATGCTAAGCTCGAACGGGAACAGCACAAGATGTCAGTCGAAGCGGCAATCGTGTCGGCCTTCGTACTCCCGGAACGCCGTGCGCGATATCTGGAGCTTCTGGAGAGCAAGCGCGGGCGGATCAAGTTCCGTGAGCACCTTGCTCATTTCAGGGATTTTGATCCCCGCTTTGTTTTGGCGATACCCCCGAACCAGCAGACCGCGCAGGGCATTGAGAGTGTTCTTCGTCAGCACGGTGCGCCGACAACATGCACGGTCATCTCTGAGTCTCAAGAACTGGACAACGCTGTGATGGACCTACCCGGTGCCCTCAGCAAGATTGTCGGCTGTGGTGCAGGCTCAGTCGTCTCCTGCCTGGAAGGCCGCCTCGCCTACTACGAGAGCGAAGAACCGGGCTGTCGATGCATCCTTCGCCGGGTCCTTCGGCAACCGTGAAGTCTCTCTCTCCGCGTCAAGACTGCCGATTTCGGGTTCTGTACTACCACGCACGGTCCTATCTGGCGAAGTCCTTCTTGACGCTGCTCCACCACGTTTTCCAAAATTCGACGTATTCGGCCAGCTCGGGGCCCGGCATCTTGCGGGAGGCGGAGAAGCGTTTGGTGTGCTCGTTGCTGTAGCGGGTGCCGGCCCGCGCATCAAGGTAGACCATCGTCTGCGCCCCGTCTGGAGTAATCGGGGGCGCTCCTTCCACAAAGAGGCTCAGGCCCCTTATCGCGAGCCGGCGTACTTCTTCATCGGGGCTGTCGAGCAACTCTGCCAGAAAGGGCACGGTGTCATGTGAATGAATCCTCATGAGAGCGTGAGCTGCGTCCCTCTTGAGTCTTCCGATCCTGGCTTGCGAAGTTGCCAGGCGCCCGAGTGCCTGAACGTCCCCTGAACTGGCGCCGCTCCAGCCGAACACGATGCTTCCCGCCTTGCTGATCAGGTAGGGTGACTTCACGAGAGTGTCCACGCGGGCAGCGACCTCGGCCAATGCGCCCGGCTCGGCTCTCTTGAGCCTCATCACTAAGGCCAATCCGCGCGCCGGTTCACAGGCGCTCCTCGCGAGGAAATCCCTGGTCTGCGAAGGGCGTTTCGTCCAGACGCAGCAAACCCTCTGATACCAACTCGAAGATGCCGTCATTGCCGCACTGATCAACAGCCGCGGCGAGTTCCGCTGCTATGCTGTCGGCTACCGGGGCGCCGGCGTTTGGTTGCAATGTCCTTGCCCCGGGAGGGGCGGGGGACTTGGGAAGCGGGTAGTACGTGCCTGCAAAGGGAACGTGACCTTCTTCGACCGGCACCAGGATCCAGGAGGACGGGCCGGGCGAGGCGAGGAAGAAAAGACCGCGTTCCCCGGAAATCTTGACCGGCGAACTGATGCGCATCGGTCTGGAAGTCCAAACGACACTCAACACAGAGCCTTGCCGGACCGTTCCTTTGAGTACGCGCTCGATCTGGAGATCAAAAGCCGCGCCGGTCGCCGACCACGTCCCTGCCGTTACCGTGCCGACGAAGACCGCGTCCGACCGGTCTGCCAGCGCCTGCAAGGACACGGCTGCAAACGTCGGAGCTGCGGCTACAAGTCCGAGCGCCGCCGCGGCCCGGAGAGCAACTCCTGTTCGTGTCATGGTCACGCTCCTGTTGCGCGATGCCGTGATTCGGGCTCGTTCTTGAGTATGAGCCAATCGCGACCCTCCGGTCCTGATACAATTCTCTCTGAATCAAAAAACGCGGGATTTCGATGCGCCGCCTGCTGTTCTTGTTAACGCTTTCCCTCGCGCTGGCCGTGCCGGCGGCATCCGCGGGAAAGCAAAAGGATAAGGAAGAGGAAACGCAGACGCTGGAGCTGCCGCCGGATCCTCCGGCTGTGGTGACGGCGGACACGGAGCGGCTCGTCTTCCACGTGACGCCCCTCACCGCGAAGGGGCTGCTGTCCCAGCAGGTGCGCGACGCGCTCAAGTGGCTGCTGAGGCAGAAAGCGACTGTCGTCAGGCTGCGCGCATTCGTGGCCGGGACCGGCGACATGCGGCGGGTGCAGGCCATCGTGAGCGAGGTGTTCAGCGACAAGAAACTGCCGCTGCCGGCGCTGAGCGTGGTGCAAGTCGGGGCGCTGCCGCTGGACGGCGCGCAAGTCGTGCTGGAGTCCACGGCGCTGAACAGAAAACCGGTGAACCCGCACGGGCTTGCATTCATCTCCGGCCAGGGCGCCTCGGTGGATAAACCGCTGCAGCCGCTGGCTCCCCTGTTCGAGCAATCGCTGGCGCGGATGCGCGCCGCGTTGCAGGCGGCCGGGCTGGAATCCGCGGACGCGCTGTGCGTTACGTGTTACCTGAGTTCGCTCGACGAATTGGCCGCAATCCGGCAGCGTGCCCACGCGGAGTTCCCCAAGGCGGCGCTGAACTTCGTGCAGCGGACGCGCGAGCCGTTCCAGAGCCTGGTGGAGTGCGAGGCGGTGGCGCGCCTGCGGCGCCGGCCGGCGGAACCGCTGGTTTTTGTGAATCCGCCGGAGCTCGCCGGCTCAGCGGATCAATCCCAGATCGCTTTGGTCGGGGCGCGCAGGCTGGCGCTCACCGGAACGCAGCTCGCTTTCGGCTTCAACGATGATGACGCGCGGCTGGCGTTCCAGCGCCTCGGGAAGTCGCTCGAGCAGAAGGGCGCGTCTTACGACCACGTGGCCGTGGCCAGGATCTACCCGCTCTCGTCTTCGATTGCCGACCTGGTCAGGAAGATCCGCCCGGAGTTCTGCGGTCGCGACCGGCAGCCGGCCGGCACCATGGTGGCCTTCCAGGGATTGCCTTCTCTGGATGCATCATTTGCCCTGGATGTGATTGCTGTATTACCAGATACTTTTTAGGAGCCCATTATCATGCCTAAAACCGTTGTTACTTTTGGAGAAATCATGTTGCGCCTGGCGCCTCCGGGCTTCGAGCGCTTCCTGCAATCGCCTCAGTTCGTCGCCACCTTCGGCGGCGGCGAGGCCAACGTGGCGGTTTCGCTGGCCGGTTTCGGGACGCCGGCCCGCTACATCACCGTCCTGCCCTCTAACCCCATCGGCGACGCCGTGATCTACCAGCTTCGCGGTTTCGGCGTCGACACGTCGAAGATCGTGCGCGGCAAAGGCCGCATGGGAGTCTACTACGTCGAAACGGGCGCCAACCAGCGGCCTTCGAAGGTGGTCTACGACCGCGAGTTCAGCGCCATCGCCCTCTCCAAGCCGGGCGACATTAACTGGGAAAGCTCGTTCGAGGACGCCGGCTGGTTCCACGTCACCGGGATCACGCCCGCCATCAGCCAGGGCGCGGCGGAACTGGCCATGGAAGCGGTGTGCAAGGCGCGCTCGATGGGCCTCACGGTTTCCTGCGACCTCAATTACCGCAAGAACCTCTGGAAGTGGGGCAAGAAAGCTCCCGAGGTGATGCGCGAGCTGGTGAAGTTTGTGGACGTCGGAATCGCCAACGAAGAGGACTGCCAGATGGCTCTGGGAATCCAGGCCGATGTGGATGTCCACTCGGGCAAGCTCGACACCTCGGCTTATCAGAAGCTCACCGAAAAGGTGCTCTCGGAGTATCCCAACATGCAGAAGATCGCCATCACGCTGAGGGAATCCAAGAGCGCGTCGCACAACGGGTGGGCGGCGTGCCTGCACGACCGGAAGAACTTCCTGACGAGCCGCCGCTACGAGATCACGCACATCGTGGACCGCGTGGGCGGCGGCGACGCCTTTGCCGGCGGCCTCATCCATGGACTCCTCAACATGGAGACCGCCGAGGAAGCCCTGGAGTTCGCGGTGGCGGCGTCCTGCCTGAAGCACTCCATCCCCGGCGATTTCAACCGCTTCAGCGTCGACGAGGTGAAGGCGCTGCTGAAAGGCGGCGGTTCGGGACGGGTGCAGAGATAAGAGCAGAAGTCTGATCGGATCGGGGAACGTGGACCGCAGAGGGGCGGTTCACGTTCCACGTTCCGCGAGGGGCGATTTCCCGGGATCCACGACCAGCTTCCCACGATCTATAATTGGCTATGATGCGGAGCAGGCTTTTCCCCGTCATCTTGCTGTTTGCGGCCGTTGGATTGGCCCAGCAGGCGCAGGCTCCCACCCCGTCCAAGCCGGCCGAACAGAGGCCCGAGGCCGCCCCCATCCGGGTTCAGGTGAACGAGGTCGTCGTTCCGGTCACCGTGACCGACGAAACGGGCAAGTTCGTTTCCGACCTGGAGGCCAAGGACTTCAAAATCTACGAGGACGGCCGGGAGCAGAAGATCATTTACTTCAACCGCGAGCGGAACCAGCCCGTGGTGGTCGGCTTCATCCTCGACATCAGCAACGCGAGCCGGCTGCACTGGAAAAGCTTCCAGGAAGCGGCGATGCAGCTCGTCTGGAACCTGCTCCAGGACGATAACCGGACCGGGAAGTTCAGCGGTTTTCTGGTGACCTACGGGAATGAAGCCGAGCTGGCGGTGAACACCACTACGGACGCCGATAAGATCACCGACTATATCCGCAAGCTGAAGGCGGGCGGCGGGGCGGCCCTGTTCGACGGAATCCATCTCGCTCTCACGCGGCACGAACTCGTGAAAGGCGAGCCGATCGAGCCGAGACGGGTTCTGGTGATCATCGGCGACGGCCAGGATAATGCGAGCCGATACACGCTGGAGGAGGTCATCGAGATCGCGCAGCGCAACCTGGTGACGATCCACGGCGTGAGCACCTCGGCGTTCGGATTCACCAGCGAAGGCGAGTCCACCTTGACGCGGCTGGCCCGGGAGACCGGGGGCCGGGTGGAGTACCCGCTGGAGAACGTCTATTCGCACGTCTCGGGATACCTCTCGACGCCCTCCGACGAGGGGAACTACGCGCTGCGGGTCGGCACGGGCGGGTACGCCTCCGCGCTGGCGAGCTCCATGTTCAACGCGATTGCGAACATCGCCGGCGAGGTCACCACGCAGTACATCCTGCGGTATATCCCGGACAACACGGACTCACCAAAGCAGTTCCGCAACATCAGGGTGGAAGTCAATCTGCCCGGGGTCAAACTGCGCTACCGCCGGGGCTATTACCCGTACGCTCCGTAAAAATACTTTTAAAGACTTCGGGCAGAAGCGCCGATGGTTTAGTAGGCTGATAGCTTGTAGCTAAGGCTCGATGAAAGCACTGTCCAAGGACGCGCGGACGGCGGAGTATTCCGTCCTCCAGTTGGCCCTCCCCGGCCGGCCCGCCGTCGGTTTCGGCGTTCTTCTGTACGACCCCGCCACCGATGACCTGTATTTGCGATTCCGCGACGATGTAGAGGAGCTGGCCGGGCCCGAGGACGCCGAAGTGCTTGAGCTGATTGAACAAGACCTTGCGGCGCGGGCGCGCGAGATGGGAGGGCGGCGGTTGCTCGAATCGCTGGAAGACAGCCTTTCGAACGTGTTCCGGATCACCGACCGCAAGGTGGCCGCCGTAAGGGATTTTTCCTTCACGCTCCAGCGCCTGTTCGAGGATCACGTCTTGGGAGTGGAGCGTGAACGCGCCCCCGTCATTCCCTTCGTCACGCACGTGCCGCTCTACTCACTGCGGGCGGCGGCCGGAGGTTTCGGGCGGGATATGGAATCCGAGGCGACGGACTGGGTAGCCGCGCCGCCCGGCTTGCGGCTGACGCGGGATATGTTCGCCGTTCACGTCACAGGGCACTCGATGGAGCCGGAAATCCCCGACGGCAGCCTGGTGATCTTCCGGTACAACCCAGCGGGATCGCGGCAGGGCAAGCGCGTGCTGGTGTGGCGGCGCGGGGTATCGGAGACCGGCGGGGAGTTTACCGTCAAAGTCTACGAGAGCGAAAAGCAAGTGACCGAGGAGGGCTGGCGCCACTCCCGGATCCGCCTGAAGCCGCTGAACCCCGAATACCCGGTGCTCGAACTCAACGAGGACGGCGAGTACCAGGTCCTGGGCGATTTCGTCTGCGTGGTGGAAGAGCCTGAAATCTAGGACGTAACGCCCCGCACTCCGGCCTCCTGCTAAAATTCCAACAATGTCCCGCCGCGCCTGGAGCGCCGCCATCCCGATTCTGCTGGCTGCCGGCATCATCTTCATCGCGCCGCGTCCCGAGGCGATCAAACCGGAGGGATGGCGGCTGCTGGGAGTTTTCGTGGGGGCCGTGGCCGGCCTCGTCGCGCAGCCGTTGCCCGGCGGGGCGGTTGTCCTGGTCGCCGTGACGCTGGCGGCGGTGTTCGGCGGGCTGACCCCGGCGCAGGCGCTGGGCGGCTACGGCGACCCGACGGCCTGGCTGGTGCTGGCGGCGTTCTTCATCGCGCGGGCGCTGATCAAGACGGGGCTGGCGCGCCGCATCGCGCTGTTTTTCGTGCGCACGGTGGGCGGCACTTCGCTCGGCATCTGCTACGCGCTGACGTTCTCGGATGTGTCGCTGTCGACAGTCATCCCGTCCAACGCAGCGCGCTCCGGCGGCGTGACCCTACCCATCCTGCGCTCGTTGTGCGAGGTGTACGGCTCCAAACCCGGCAAGACCGCCGGCCTGCTGGGTTCCTTTCTGATGGCCGCGATTTACCAGAACGTCTGCATCACCTCGGCCATCTTTCTTACCGGGCAGGCGAGCAACCCCCTCGCCGCGCAGATCGCCGCTCACTCCTTGAATTTCCCGATCACGTGGGCGAGCTGGTTCCTCGCTGGCAGCGTCCCGGGGCTTTGTTCGCTGCTGCTGGCGCCGCTGGTTGTCTATCGCCTGAACCCGCCGGAGATCCGGCGCACGCCGGAGGCCGCGGCCTTCGCCGTGAAGGAGCTCGAGGCGATGGGGCCGATGAAGACCCCAGAGAAGATTGTGCTCGCGGTGTTCTTCTCGGTCTGCGCCGGTTGGGCGACGACTCCGCTGCACGGAATCGACATCACGATCACGGCTCTGCTCGGCGCGGCGGCGCTGCTCGTCACCTCTGTGCTGACCTGGGAAGACGTCAAGAACGAGAAGAACGCCTGGGACGTGTTCGTCTGGTACGGCGGGCTGCTGATGCTCGGCAAGGCGCTGAACGACACCGGCATCACCCGGGAGTTCGCCGCCGCGGTGGCGGCGCAGTTCGGACATCTCGGCTGGCCCCTGCTGCTGGCGATCGCGCTGCTGGTCTACTTCTATGCGCACTACGGCTTCGCAAGCATTACGGCGCACATACTCTCGATGTTCACGCCGTTTGTCGGTGTGCTGATCGCCATGGGCGCCCCGGTCGGGCTGGTGGTGTTCGCGTTCGCCTGCTTCAGCAACCTTGCCGCGGGGCTTACGAACTACGGCACCACTCCGGCGCCGATGTTCTTCGCGCAGGAGTACGTCACGCTCGGCCGCTGGTGGAAGGTGGGCGCCGCAGTCTCGGTGTTGAACCTGGCGATCTGGAGTTCGGTTGGTTTCCTCTGGTGGAAAGTGATCGGGCTGTGGTGAGAGAAGTCGCCTTGGAAACCAGCGAAAACGCGCCGCGTGAAACAACGGTTGTTCAGTATACTGGACGGCCGTCCAAAACGCCGCTTGAGCAGATCAGCATGCAGTACTATATAGTCTTGGCCGAATCCTGAGGAGAATCATGCAGAACGGCACTTATCTCAACTGGGTAATCACGCACACCAAGACGAAGTGGTGGCACGACTCGGCGGACCCGGCCGAGCTCGACATCGGGCTCGAGCGCGGCGCGGTCGGAGTCACCACCAATCCATTCCTGACGAATGCGACTCTGGCGAAGAACAAAGGCGCGTGGAGCGGCCACATCGCGGAAGTGCTGGGGCAGAAGCTCCCGCCGGAGGCGAAGGCCGAAGCGCTGATGCGCGGGGTCGTGAGCGCCGCGGCGAAAAAGCTGCTTCCGGAGTACGAGCGGAGCGGCGGCAGGATGGGACACGTCTGCGCCCAGGTGAACCCGGCGCGCGCCGGAGAGCGGGACTGCATGCTGCCGATGGCGAGGCGGTTTCACTCCTGGGCCCCGAACATCGCGGTGAAGCTCCCGGTCACCGCCGCCGGTCTCGACGTGCTGGAAGACTGCATCGCAGAGGGCATCACGATCACCGCCACGGTGAGTTTCACGGTGCCTCAGGTCCTGGCGGTCGCCGAGCGCCACCGCAAGGGGATCGCCCGGGCGAAGGAGAAAGGCATCGAGCCGGGGAAGTGCTTCGCGGTGATCATGATCGGGCGCCTGGACGACTATTTGCGGGAAGTGGCGCGCGACAGCTACCCGGGGATCGAGGAGTCGGACATCCGCCAGGCCGGTTTGGCCGCCACCAAGCGCGCTTACAAGATCTACCAGGAGCGCGGATACGAGGCCGTTCTGTTGATCGCCGCGCTCCGGGGCGACTACCACCTCACCGAACTTGCGGGCGCGGACCTGGTTTTGTCGATCGCCCCCGGAATGCAGGATCCCTTCATCTCCAAGGATCACCCTCGCGAAGAGAGGATCGACCGCGAGGTGCCGGCCCACGTCATCCAGAAGCTGTGCCGCATGCCCGAGTTCGTGCGCGCCTACGAGCCTGACGGAATGAGCCCGGAGGAGTTCGTTACCTACGGAGCCACCCAGCGGACGCTTTCCCAATTCTGCGAGGTCGGCTGGAAAATGCTGGAGAGCATGTAAGGGGGGCGGGAATGGACGGCCGGGCTGCGCAAGTCTCTCAGGCCGGCCGCAAGTGCAGGGCAGGGCACTGTTCCAGAGTACCTTGGGTGTCTTCAACGGAGCGAGATGGCTACACCAGTTGAAATGCCGAAGCTCGGCAACACGGTCGAGCAATGCCTGCTTGGACGTTGGGTGAAGCGGGCCGGCGATACCGTAGATGCCGGCGAACTGATCGCCGAGATCGAGACCGACAAGGCGACCTTTGAACTCGTTGCGCCGGTGGGCGGGACGGTTCTGGAGACTTTTTTCGGAGAAGGCGAGCTGGTCCCCGTCTACACGAACGTTTGCGTAATCGGCAAGCCGGGGGAGAGCACCGAGGAGTTCCGGCCGCGCAAGGATGCCGCGGCGGCCGTCCCGGTTGAGCGGGAGGAAGTATCAACGAAGACGGCGGCCATACAGCCGCAGGCGGCCCGGGCGGAGACGGCAACCATCGCCGCCCCCCGCGACGGCGAGGTCCACGTGAGCCCGCGGGCGCGAAGGTTCGCCGCCGAGCGAGGAATCGATCCGCGGCTCGCCGCAGGTTCGGGTCCCGGGGGCAGAATCCTCGAGCAGGACGTCAAAGCGCTTTATTTCTCCTCGCCGCGCATCTCGCCGCTGGCCCGAGTGCAGATCGAGAGCGGGCGCGAGCTTCGCGGCGAGGGCTCCGGCCCGAATGCGGCCGTGCTTTCGCGCGACCTCTCCGAGCCCGGCGCGCGCATGTCCGGCATCCGCGAGAAAATCGCCCGCCGGATGAGGGAATCGCTGGCCTCCACCGCGCAATACACGCTGAGCAGTTCGGCCGAGGCGACCGGGCTGCTGGCTCTGCGAAAAAAGATCAAGGCTGCGCACCAGGCGGGCAGGCTTCCCGACATCAACATCAACGAACTCGTGGTGTTCGCGTGCGTGAAGGCGCTCCGGGAAATGCCGCAGCTCAACGCGGAACTGATCGACGGCAAGATCTACCAGCACTCGCGCGTACACATCGGCTTCGCCTGCGACACGCCGAGGGGCCTGCTGGTGCCGGTCGTCCGCGATTGCCAGGATCTTGCGCTGCCGGCCCTCGCTGAGAAAATCAAGCTGCTCGCGCAACAAGCGCTGGATGGCACGATCGCGCCCGATGATCTTTCCGGCGCTACCTTCACGGTGAGCAACCTGGGCAGCCTCGGCATCGAATCGTTTACGCCGATTCTGAATTCCCCGCAAGTGGCGGTGCTGGGCGTGAATGCCATCCAGCTTAAGCCGGTGCGGCGGGGCGCGCGGGTCAGATACGTGGAATACATCGGCCTGTCGCTCACTTGCGACCACCAGGTGATCGACGGCGCGCCCGGCGCGCGGTTCCTTCGCGTGCTCGCCGGAGTGATCGAGAATATCGAATCGGCAGCGGAGCTGGAGCTATAAATGTACGACCTGATCGTGATCGGAGCCGGCCCCGGCGGCTATGAAGCGGCCGGATACGCCGGCAGGATGGGCAAGAAGGTCGCCCTGATCGAGAAGCAGTGGATAGGCGGCACGTGCCTGAATGTGGGCTGCATTCCCACGAAGGCTTTCTTGAAGTCTGCGCAGGTGTTCTCCGAGTGCAGGAACGCCGCGGCCTACGGCGTGGAGGTTTCCCCGCCGCAGATCCGTATGCCCGCGGTGATCGAGCGGAAGAACCGGATCGTAGGGACGCTCACGCGCGGCGTGGAGGGAATGCTCAAGCGCAGCGGAGTGGAGGTGATCCGCGGGTGCGCGAAACTGGCCGGGCGCGGCGCCGTTCAGGTGGGTTCCGAAACCTACGCCGCGCGGAACATTTTGATCGCGACCGGTTCGCGGCCCGCCGTCCCGCCGATTCCCGGCATCGATTCGGCCGCCGTGCTCGATTCCACGTCGGTGCTCGACCTGGCGGAAGTCCCGGGCAAGCTCGCCATCATCGGCGGAGGATACATCGGCCTGGAGTTCGCCGGGTTCTTCGCTGCGCTCGGAACCGAAGTCACGGTGATTGAAATGCTGCCGCGCATCGCCGCCGGTATGGATGCCGATATCGCCAACCGCCTCGCGCAGGCGCTGAAGAAAAGCGGGGTGGAGATCAAGACCGGCTGCGCAGTCCAATCCATCGACGGCAACACGGTGCATTATGAGGGCGGCAGCGTGTGCGCGGATTACATTCTGAACGCCACCGGCCGCGCTCCGGTGCTGGAGGACCTCGGGCTCGAAGCCGCAGGCGTCGATTTCGACCGGAAAGGAATCAAGGCGTCTGACCGCGGCGCGACGAACGTTCCCGGAATCTGGGCGTGCGGCGACGTGACGGGACGCCGCCTGCTCGCCCATGCCGCAACCAGGGAAGGTATCGTAGCCGTTAACAACATGTTCGGCAAGCCGGACCGGCTGCGCTACGATTCCATCCCATCGGTGATCTACACGCACCCGGAGGTTGCCTCCGTAGGCGCGACCGAGGACGAGTTGAAACAGCGGGGCATTGAGTACCGCAAGGCCACCGTGCCCATGGGAGTGTCCGGGCGGTTCCTGGTGGAGAACGAAGGCGGCTCGGGCCTGCTGAAGATCCTGGCCGGAGCGCAGTACGGCGAGATCCTGGGCGTTCACGCGCTCGGCGATCTTTCGAGCGAGTTCATCGTCGCCGCCGCCGCCCTGATCGAACTGGAGATGCGCGCCTCCGATGCCGCCGGGATCGTCTTCCCGCACCCCACTGTTTCCGAAGCGCTGAAACAGGCGCTTGATGAACTGGCCCAGCAGGAGTCTTAAGAAATGCCGAAGTCCATTCCCATCATCCCCGAAAAGGTTTTCGCCCGCGGCAGGATCCAATTCAGGGATATCGAGATCAACGCCTACCAGCGGACCATACAGGAGGAGGCGGCCGTCTACTCCCGGGAGGACTTCCTGCACATTTGGACCGACATGTGCGCGATCCGGGAGTTCGAGACGATACTCAACGAGATCAAAACCAAGGGGAGCTATAAGGGCGTCGCCTACAACCATCTCGGTCCGGCGCACCTGTCGATCGGCCAGGAGGCAGCCGCCGTCGGAATGGCATTCCTGCTCGGGCCGGAGGACCACATCTACGGGTCGCACCGGAGCCACGGCGAAATTCTTGCAAAAGGCTTTTCCGCCATCCGCAAGTTGAGCGAAGAGCGGCTGATGGAGATCATGACCTCCTACCGCGGCGGCGCCGTGCTCTCGCCGGTGGAACGGCGCCACCAGGGCAGCGCCCGCGAGCTGGCATTCAAGTTCCTCGTGTACGGCGCGTACAGCGAGATGTTCGCGCGCGAAACCGGGTTGAACCGCGGCCTGGGCGGCTCGATGCACGCTTTCTTCGCGCCTTTCGGCATCTACCCGAACAACGCCATTGTGGGCGGCTCGGGGTCCATCGCGCCCGGCGCGGCGCTGTTTAAACGGGTCAACCGGAAACCCGGAATCGTGGTGTGCAACATCGGCGATGCCTCCTTCGCCTGCGGTCCCGTTTGGGAAGGCATCACCTTCGCCGCCATGGACCAGTACCGGAAGCTATGGGATCCGGACCTCGGCGGCGGACTGCCCATCATTTTCAATTGCATGAACAACCACTACGGCATGGGCGGCCAGCCTGCGGGCGAGACCATGGGGTGCCAGTTCATCGCGCGGATCGGCGCGGGCGTCAACCCCGAGCAGATGCATGCCGAACGGGTCAACGGATACGATCCACTGCCGGTGATCGACGCTTTCCGGCGCAAGAAGGAAATTCTGGCCCAAGGCAGGGGGCCGGTGCTGCTCGATACGGTGACTTACCGTATCAGCGGGCACTCCCCGTCCGATGCTTCCAGCTACCGCTCGAAGGAAGAGATCGAAGCGTGGCTCAAAGCGGATTCCATCGCGGCGTTCCACGGCAAGCTGGCCGGCGCCGGCATTCTCTCCGAAGACGAACTGGCGGAAGCGAGGTGCCGGGCCGAATCCGCCGTGTTCGAAATGTTTAAGCTGGCCGTGGATTTGGAAGCTTCCCCGCGTGTCGCCATGGATTCGGAGCTGATCGGCGAGGTGATGTTCTCCAACCGGCGGGTGGAGAAGATGGACGACCGGCAGCCTGAGTTCCTGGGCGATCTGGAATCCAACCCGCGCGTGCAGCAGATCCGCGGCAAGATCCGCAAGGGCACGGAGAACGGCAAGCCCGTGCCGAAGATGAAGGTTTACAACATCCGGGACGGCATCTTTGAAGCCATGCTGCACCGGTTCTCGATCGATCCGACCATGATCGCTTTTGGAGAGGAGAACCGGGATTGGGGCGGCGCATTCGCCGTCTACCGCGGACTTACGGAAGCTTTGCCCTACCACCGCCTGTTTAATGCGCCGATATCGGAAGCCGCTATCGTGGGCGCGGCGGTGGGCTACGCGCTGGAGGGCGGCCGGGCAGTGGCCGAACTGATGTACGCGGACTTCATGGGGCGCGCCGGCGACGAAATCTTCAACCAGCTATCGAAGTGGCAGGCGATGTCGGCGGGGCAACTGCAGATGCCGGTGGTGCTGCGCATCTCGGTGGGCGCGAAATACGGCGCGCAGCACTCCCAGGACTGGGCCGCGCTCGTTCAGCACATTCCAGGTCTGAAGGTGGCCTATCCCGTCACGCCCTATGACGCCAAGGGCATGATGAACGCCGCGCTTGCGGGCACCGACCCGGTGGTATTCTTCGAGAGCCAGAAGATTTACGACATCGGCGAGATGTTCGTGGAAGGCGGCGTGCCGGAGGGATACTACGAAGTTCCGATCGGCGAGCCGTCGGTAAAGCGCACGGGTAAGGACTTAACGATTGTGACCTTCGGCCCGACGCTGTACAAGGCGGTCGAGGCGGCCGATGTCCTGCAATCACGCTATGGCCTGTCGGCGGAACTGATCGATCTCCGCGCCGCGAACCCGATTAAGTACGAGCCGCTGGTGGAGTCCGTCCGGAAGACCGGCAGAGTGCTGCTGGCCTGCGACGCCGTCGAACGGGGCTCGGTGATGCAGACGGTCGCGGCTGAGCTTACGCAGCTCTGCTTCGACTACCTCGACGCGCCCCCGGTCGTCCTCGGCTCGCGCAATTGGATCACCCCGGCCGCCGAGCTCGAGGGACTGTTCTTCCCACAGACCTCCTGGTTCCTGGACGCGATTCACGAAAAGATTCTGCCTTTGAAGGGGCATCAACCCGTTACGAAGCAGACCCCGGGCGAACTGGCGCGCCGCGCGCGCCTCGGCATCTGAGCGCCGCTCCGCGCATGCGTGCCCCCTACAGTGGGGCGCCGCGCAATACCTGAAAACCGGCGTGCCGCCCCCCGGGACGCCGGCCGCTTCCGCACAAACCATTTACATTTCCATTGATCGTTGAGCCGAATCGGCATATACTGATTCGCGACGTCTTGCAACGCAAGTAGGGATTCTTAGAGGGAATCGGGATTACTGGAAGGGGCGGCATCATCTGCAAAGGAGACCGTCGATGCGGGTTCTGTGTGTACTCACTCTTGCGTTGCTGATCGGGACGCCCGTCTGGGGCCAGACGCTTGGCGAAATCGTAGGAGAAGTTAAAGACGCGTCCGGAGCGGTTATTCCAGGAGCGAACGTAACAGTTACCAACAGGGCGACAAACACTTCGCGTTCGGTTATCACCAACGAGGCTGGGCTGTACGCTTTCCCCGCTCTTGTTCCCGGCCCCTACCGGCTGAGGATAGAGGCCCCCGGATTCAAGACCATCAACCGCGGCGACATCGAGCTCCAGGTTCAGCAGACCGCCCGGCTGGATTTCACGATGGAGGTCGGCCAGGTCACCGAAACAATTGAAGTGGCCGGCAGCGCGCAGATGATGGCGACGGAAAACGCCACCGTCGGCACGGTAGTCGAGAACCGCCGAATTGTCGAACTGCCGCTGAACGGCCGCAACTTCCTTCAGCTCGTGTCCCTTTCGCCGAACGTGACCTACGGCTTCGCCACACCGGGCCAGGCGGGCGGCCGCCAGGGCGGTTCGCGAGCCAACCAGAATATCTCGCTTATGGGAATGCGGGGGACCTGGAACCGCTACACGCTGGATGGAGTAGAAAACACAGACGTCAACTTCAATTTATACGTGCTGCTGCCGTCCATAGACGCCTTGCAGGAATTCAAGGTACAGAGCGGCATCTACCCGGCCGAGTTCGGGCGCGCTGCCTCCCAGATAAATGTTTCCACCAAACCGGGCGGCAACGACTTCCACGGCTCGCTGTTCGAGTTCATGCGCAACAACAAACTCGATGCCCGGCAATACGATTTCGTCGGGACCGCGCCCGAAAAGACGCCTTTCAAGTACAACCAGTACGGATTTACGCTGGGCGGCCCCGTCCTGATTCCCAAGGTTTTCAACGGCAGGAACAGGCTTTTCTTCATGGCCAACTACGAGGGATTCCGGCAGCGCGAGAAGTCGCAGGCTCTGTACACAACTCCTACCGTGGCCATGCGAAACGGGGATTTCTCCTATGCGCTGCCCGGCAATCAGTTATACGATCCCGCAACAAAGGTTCAGGTAACGGACCCGGTCACCGGCCAAACCTCCTGGACCGCATCCCCGTTTCCAAACAACCAGATCCCCAAAAACCGTTTTGACCCGGTCTCGGTGAAGCTGCTGGAATTCTGGCCGGAACCGAACATTCCGACCACCGCCTTGAGCAACAATTATCAGCAGGCCCAGCCGGCCACCACCGACAAGGACCAGTTCACGATCCGCCCGGATTTTTATGAAAGCGCCAATTCCCAGTGGTTCGGCCGGTATAGCTGGACGGACGAAAGCACGTGGAATTCGGGCCTGAAGTTGAATGGCACGACGCTTTACACCAGGGCGCGGCAGTACATGATCTCCAACACCCGGGTGCTCTCGCCCACCAAGGTGAACGAAGTTCGCTTCGGGGTGAACGACTTCTACAACCTGGTCGGCCTGGAGTTGAGCGGCAAACGAGACGTAATGAGTGAACTGGCCATTCCCGGGTTGAGCACCCCGGACCCCATTACGTGGGGTATTCCCCGCATCACCAACCTGGTCGGTGTGAGCGGATTCGGCAACGACTCAAGCGGCCCGTTCGCCATCAACGACGCGACCTTCCAGGTGACCGACAACTTTTCCTGGATCAGGGGGCGCCACTCGTTCCGTTTCGGCGGCGAACTCCGCCGCGACCGCTACAACCAGAAAGGAAACGAGTTCGCCCGCGGATCGTTTGAATTCAACGGGCAGTATACGAAGAACCCCTTCACGGGTTCCGGGGGCAACTCAACAGCCGACCTGCTGATGGGCTTCATGAACAGGGCGGAGGCGGCGCTGTGGCTTGCCTTCGCGCAGTTCCGCGCCACCAGCGCATACTTCTACTTCGACGACACGTTCCGGGTTGCCCCGAAGCTGACCATCAATATGGGCCTGCGCTATGAGCTCACGCCGCCCTGGTATGACCGCTCGCAGAACATGGTCAGCGTGGATGTCCCCCACATTATCCGGGCCGCCAACGTGCAAGACCAGAGCCTGCACCCCGTGCTGGTGCGCACCGGCAAAGGCGATTTCTACGAGGGCAAGGGCTTCATCTATCCGGGCGTTCCCGTTGCTCGTGACGGCAGGCTGGGCGACCGGTTGATTCAGACCGACTACAACAACTGGGCGCCGCGGTTAGGCGTCGCCTACAGCCCGACATCGAAATGGACGTTCCGCACCGGTTTCGGAGTTTTCTACTCGGCGGAGTCCGGCAACTCGCGGTTCGATCTAAACCGGGGATTGGCCGGCCGTGTGGCAAGAAACGCGGACCCGAATATCCCCGATATCGGTTTTGACAACTTTCTCACCGCGGCGACGTTCCCCTGGGAGTTGCCCCCTTCTCCGTTTCTGTGGAGCGTGAAGTACAACGTCCGCGATACCTACTCGATGATGTACATGTTCAACATCCAAAGGGAGCTGAGCGGATCCACGCTGCTCGAGGTCGGCTACAACGGCTCGGTGAGCCGCCGGCTGCAGGGTCTTCAGGACACCAACGCCCCGATCCCTGGAACCACCGGCTCGCAGACCTCGCGGCGCCCCTTCCCGGAGTTCGGCCTGATCCAGACAGTGCATTCCGAGGGTATGGGTAACTACAACGGCCTCGGAGTCAAGCTGACCCGCCGCATGAGCTCGGGCCTGACGTACCTGTTCAGTTATACCTGGTCGAAAGCCCTGGACGACGCCAGCGCCATTCGCGGCACCAACGTGGACATCTTCCCGCAGGACAGCTATTGCCTTTCCTGCGAAAGGGGCTACTCCGCGTTTAACACGCCGCACCGCATGGTGACCTCGATTCTGTACGAATTGCCGTTCGGACGAGGAAGAGCCTTCGCCGATATGGGCGGCGTGGTCAACCAGATCATCGGAGGATGGCAGATCGGCTCCATCATCACCGCGCAATCCGGCCGCCCGCTTAACATGCAGGCCGGTTTCGATGTTTCCGGCACCTACAACTACGGCGAGGTGCGCCTCAGCGCTACCGGTGAGAATCCCTACGCCGCCAAACGGACGTCCGAGCAGTGGTTCAACCCAGCCGGTTTCAGGCTTCCCGAACCCGGCGGCTTCGGCAACATGACCCGCAACCGCCTGATCGGCCCCTCCAGCTTCAGTTGGGATTTCTCGACCCTGAAGAACTTCCCGATCATGGAAGGTCATGACCTTCAGTTCCGCTTCGAGGCGTTCAATTTCCCGAATCACCCGAACCTGGGGAGTCCCAATCTTGTCTGGGGCAGCCGCAACCCGACACCGGGTCCGAACTTCGGGAAAATCCGCAGCACCGGCACCATGCGCCAGTTGCAGTTCGCTCTGAAGTACGTCTTCTGATCGCGCGACTGATCGTGATTTCACCCCTCAGCGGGCGGCTCGGATATAATTGCTCCGAGCCGCTGTTCGGGCGGGCTGAATTTCCTTAGGAGCGAAATGAATGCATAACGAAAACATCTCCTCGTCGCGCCGGGCATTTTTGGGCGCGGCATTGACGGCGGCCTCTTATGGGCGCGTGCTGGGCGCCAACGATCGCGTGCGGATAGGTTTTATCGGATGCGGGCTCATCGGTCTGCGGCACATCGATGATTTCAAGGCCTTCAGCGACGTCGAGCTGGCCGCGGTCTGCGACGTTTACCAGCCGCGCATCGGCTACGCCCAGCAGAGGTGCGGGAACAACCCGCAGGGCTACAAGGATTTCCGCAAAATGCTCGACGACAAGAGCATCGATGCCGTGGTGATCTCCACCCCGGACCATTGGCATGCCCTTCAGACCATCATGGCTTGCGCCGCGGGCAAAGATGTCTATGTCGAGAAGCCGATGACGCTGTTCATCCGCGAGGGCCGCTGGATGACCACCGCCGCGCGGCGGTGGAAACGCATCGTGCAGACGGGCACGCAGGGACGCAGCGGAACGCACTACGCCGAGGTTCACCAACTGATCAAGTCAAACCACATCGGGAAAATCCACAGCGTGCGCATCGGCTCGTTCCGCAATGTCATGCCGGGTTTCGGCGCGCCGAAGGACGGCACTCCGCCTCCCGATCTCGATTACGAACTGTGGCTCGGCCCCGCTCCCAGGCGCCCGTACAATCCCAACCGTGCGCTGTACAATTTCCGCTGGTTCTGGGACTACTCGGGCGGCCAGATGACCAACCTCGGCGCGCACGATATCGACCTGGTGCACTTCGTGCTCGGCGTGAAGGGTCCGAAAGCCGTGTCGTGCAGCGGCGGGCGGTACGCCCTGGAGGATAACGGCGAAACGCCCGACTGCCAGGACGCCATCCTCGAATATCCGGATTTCAATATCGTCGTTTCGATCCGCGAAGCCAGTGTCGGCCGGCGCGCCGGCGGCGGAACCGAACTGTTCGGAACCAAGGGAAGCATGACGATCGGCCGCGGCAGCTACGAGGTTTTCCCAGACAACAAAGTCCCGGCGGAACGCCAGATTCCCGCATGGTCGACCCCGCCCGGACATCCGCAGCCGCCGGCCGATTTCAAAACCGAGCCGTGGACCGAGGCACGAAAAGGGCGCGGCGAGAGTGCCGAACCGATGGGAAGGCATGCGCGCAACTTCCTGGATTGCATCAAGTCCCGCGCAATGCCTGTGGCGGATGTCGAGGAAGGGCACCGCGTCTCGGTTGCCTGCCACCTGGCGAATCTGTCCATGCGCCTCGGCCGCAAGCTGCGCTGGGACGTGGAGAAGGAAGAGATCATCGGTGACCGCGAGGCGTCCGCCCATCTTGTCCGCCCGTACAGCAAGCCTTGGGACGACGTCCTGCGGAGCTTCAAATTGTGACTCGCAGGGAGTTTATTGCCGCCTCGGCAGCCGCACCTCTGGCCGCGGCTGCCGCGGTGCGGTGCAAAATGGGCTTTGCGCCCGACGCTTTTGCCATCAGCCGCCCTCCCAGAACCGCGCTCGAATTTCTCAACCACGCGTATGCCGTGGGGGGCGGCGGCGTGCAGGCGGAGCTGGCTTCGCTCGATCCCGCGTATGTGAGGCAAGTGCGCCGGCGCCTCGAGGAGCTGGGCATGTACCTGGTAGTGCTGGCAGATCCTCCGAAAGAGGAGGATTTGCCCCTCTTCGAGGCTACAGTCAGGGCAGCCAATGAAGCCGGCGCCGACTGCATCCGGACCGCCTGCCTCATAGGCCGCCGCTACGAGACTTTCGAAACCCTCGATCAGTGGAGAAGCTTTGATGCGGACTTCCGCGCCAGGATCGCGCGAGCCGCCCGAGTCGCTGAGAAGCACCGGTTCCCCATCGCCGTCGAGAACCATAAGGATTGGACCATCGACGAGATGGAGCCGATGCTGAAGGAACTCGGCAGCGAGTACCTGGGCGTATGCCTCGATTTCGGCAATAACATGTCGCTGCTGGACGACGCCGACGAGCTCGTCGACCGCCTGGGGCCCTTCGCCATCAACGCGCATATTAAAGATATGGGCGTTGAGGAGTACGAAGACGGATTCCTGCTGGCTGAGGTTCCGCTGGGGCAGGGAATCCTGAATCTGAAGCGCACCGTCGGCGTGCTTCAGAAAGCCCGGCCCGGCATCAAGTTCACCCTCGACGTGTTCACGCGAAACCCGCTCAAGATCCCGTGCCTGACGGACAAGTACTGGGCGACATTCCCGGAGCGCAACGGCCTTTTCCTGGCGCGCGCGCTGTCGATGGTGCGGAGAAACAAACCGGCCAAGCCATTTCCGATTCTGGACGGCCTCGATGAGGCCGCCCGCCTGAAACTGGAAACTTACAACGTCGAGCAGAGCCTGGCTTACGCGCGCACCGAGTTGAAGCTCGTATAGCTAAGTAACGACGAAGCCGCCCCCGTCCCCGATCTCGACGGTGAACAACTCGTCGAAACCCTCTTCAGGCGCGGGCGGCTCGAGCCGTTTGAGGGTCGCGAAAATTGCGGCGGCCGGCACGGCGCGTTTTTTCGGGCGCGCGCTGTTTCGCCGGATTGCCGCCCCCGCCTCGGTTTGGAAAAAATACCCCACCACGCGGAAGCCGGCACGTTTCGCAGCCTCGATATACACGGCGCGGGAGGCCGCGGTCACGTTCGTGTTATCGATGACGAAAGGTTGCCGCGCCGCAAAGCAGGCTTCCAGAAGAGTGCGCTCCCGATTGCGTGTCCGCAGCATGTCCAGACTGAGGCGGACGTGGGTCTCGAAGAAGCGTTCCAGATAGAACGTCGTCTTGCCCGAGGCCTGGATGCCCGTGAAGATTACTGCTTCCATTTTCAGATCGCGAAATGTTTCCTTCGCCAGCGATAAGATCATGATCGCAGCAAAGATGTTTGGATGGGTCAAGCTGCAGCCGCCGGCCCACCGAGGTTAGCCAGTTAGTGGGTACACCCGGGTAAACGTACGTTTCTCACGGTTTAAAACGGTGTAGAATGAATCCCGGGAAAATGGACAAGGACTCGCTGGGTAGCAAGGGGATTCTGCCTGAACCTCCACCGCGTCCGCAGGAGCAGGCGGTGCGTGAGCAGTTGCGCCGCATTTTACAAAGCTCTGCATTTCGCGGAAGTAAGCGCGGGATGTCATTTCTGGAGTACACCGTTGAAAAAGTCCTCGCGGGGGAGAGTGACCGTATAAAAGAACGGACTCTGGCGGTAGAGGTGTTCGGCCGCGATCCGGCGTCGGATCTCTCGGAGGACTCGATAGTCAGAGTCGGCGCGCGGGAAGTGCGGCGGCGTCTGTCGCAGTACTACAGTTCGGCCGAGTCCGAGGGCGATGAGATCGAGATCCACCTGCCCGCGGGTTCTTACATTCCCGAGTTCAGGATGCGCCACTCAGGCGGCGGCATCACGTTGCCTCGCGGGCGGCTAAGCCCGAAAATGATGGCGGCGGCCGCGGTTGTCCTCCTGGCAGGTGCAGTGGGCTTCTGGCTCTATTTCAGGGACCCCGCGCGGGAAGCTTTTGATACGTTCTGGAGCCCATTTCTGCGCTCCGCGGCGCCTCCGACGATCGCGGTGGCGCATCCGATCGTTTATCACCCGTCGCCCCAGGCGGTGCGCCTGGACGAGGAACGGCGTCCCCGCGACAGCGTGCTCCAGCGGGCAATCGAGGTGCCGCCGAACTTGCTCAACGGCTCCGATTTCACGCCGGTGTTCAACGACTACGTGGGTTACGGGGACATGGTGGCGGTTGCCGAGATATCCAGGTACTTCGCGGCACGGGGGAAGCCGGTCCGCCTGCGCATGGCCACCTCTACCGAATTCGCCGACCTGCGCGAGGCGCCAGCGATCCTCATCGGCGCCTATTCGAACCGCTGGACGATACAATTCACGCAGAAACTCAGGTTCCACTTCGGCCAGACTCCGGACGGCAATCCCTCGATCGCCGACTCCCAGCAACCCTCGCGGACCTGGTCCATCAGCGGTACGCCGGCCGACGGCACCGATTATGTGCTGCTGAGCCGGCTGCCCAGCTCGCCGTCAGGCAACATGATCGTAATCGCAGCCGGGCTGAAGCAGTTCGGCACGGAAGCCGCCGGCCGCCTGCTCGCCGACCCGGCCCAACTGAGCCACGTGCTGCAGGCCTTGCCGCCATCCTGGCCGCAGAAGAACATACAGATCGTGCTCCGCGTGCGAATCATAGGCAATACACCCGGGCGTCCCGAGGTCGTGGCCAGCCATCTCTGGTAAGTCAGCGCTTCACCTCGAACGGAATCGCGATGCTTCCGAATTGTTGTCCCGTTCGCGCGTCAATGAGATCGGCCGAGAGAGTGGCTTGCTTGGCGCCCTCCGGCACCTGCGGAAAATAGAGGAAGCCCTCCACGCGCCCGCCGCTGTTCACTACTCCTTCGGGAATTGCCTTGCGCACCATATCCTCGGTGGGCAGCGCCACAGGCCACTGCGCGTAGTAGGTCGTGTAGTAAGGATAATCCCAGCCAAACGGCCCGTACCAGTGACTGTAGCCGGGATACCAGGGCGAGTAGTATGGCCCCGGGCCGTAGCCGTACCAACCATAGAAAGGACTGCTCACGGCAACCGGCTCGCCCGGCACGCTGCCGGTGATCTTCAATGGCGGCAGCGCGGCGGCGGTGAAGCCTCCGGCGCTGGCCAGGCTGAAATCCTTGTAGCGGATCCGCAAGGAGCGCCCACTGTTGTTCGTGATCCCGACCTTAATCGGCGCGATTGCGGCATCGAGATGCGCCGGCTCACCCGACCACGCTTTCCCGTCGGCCTCCATCCGGACGCCGGCGGCTTGCGCCACCGCCACTTCGTGTTTGTTCGCGAGAGTCTGTGCCGTAGGGGCCGGTACAAACCGGGTTTTTGCGGCGCATCCGGCGCCTATCATCGCCAGCACAAGAACTATGCCGGCCGCGCCGGGCATGTATTGCATAAATCCCCTCTGAGCGTGCCTGAGCTGCGGGCTGGCGCGGGCGGAATGCCCGCTTTCGTTTGTATGTACACCCGCATTGGTAGGGTTCCGGTATTGCCCGCAACTTAGGCTTCGTCTCCATCTGCATCATACCGACCGCCGAGAGGCGGATCAAATTCAGTACTGTAAGTCACATGACCGTGTAAAAAACAAAGCAACACGGTAGCTACGCGCTGCGTAAATACTTGGAAATCCCCGGCGCAAGCTGTATGATCAAGCTCTGGGACGCAAAGCCGCATGAACGCTCTGAGGAAGCTGTGGCGTGAGGATAACGGGCAGGACGTCGTGGAATACACGTTGCTGCTCGCATTTGTCGTCATCACAAGTGCCGCCCTCCTGCTCACAAACCAGGAAGCCATCAACACGATCTGGCTGGTGACGAACAACAACCTGTCCGCAGCCCAGTCGGTGATTCAGTAGCCCTCCTTTTCCGCCCGCCTTGCTTCCGGCGAGTTGGATTTGGCCGGATTCGTTGCGCTACCATGGCTGATTCAACGACCGCTGTATGGCCGAGATCAGGACCGTCGGCATAATTTCCAAACCGAACGCCCCCAGGGCGGCGGAGATCGTTCCGGATCTGCTGGAGTGGCTCCGCGCGCGCGGGTTCGCGGTGCGCCTTGACGAGGTGTCGGCGGGCTATGCGACTGCTCGCAAGGGCCTGCCACGCCACGAGGTGCCCGAAGGCTGCGACCTCATGATCGTGCTCGGGGGCGACGGCACGCTGCTGGCCGCCGCGCGTGCGCTGGCGGGGCGCCAGATCCCCGTGTTCCCGGTGAATTTGGGCGGGCTGGGCTTCCTCACCGCCATTTCTCCCGGAGAGATCTACCCGGAACTGGAGCGTGTCTTCCGCGGCGAGCTTCGCATCGGCCGCCGCCGCATGCTGCACGGGCAGCTCATGCGCGGCGGGCAGTGTGTTTCCGAGTACGAAGCGCTGAACGACGTGGTGGTGACAAAGGGCTCTTTCGCCCGCATCATCGACCTCGACGCCCACGTGGACGGGCACTTCATGTGCGCGTACAAAGCCGACGGTCTGATTGTCTGCACGCCCACCGGTTCCACCGCCTATTCCCTCTCGGCCGGCGGGCCGATCATGTTTCCGCAGGTCGCCGCGCTCTGCATCACGCCCATCTCGCCGCACATGCTGACCAACCGGCCGGTCATCGTGCCCGATACGAGCGTGATCACGCTTGAGAACCGCGCCGAGGACGATGCGGCTTTTCTGACCGTCGACGGGCAGGTCGGCCAGCAGCTCAAATCCGGCGACCGCGTCGTAGCAAGCCGCTCTCCCCATATTCTTCAGCTCATCCGGCCGCCGAGGGCGCATTTCTTCGACGTGCTTCGCGAGAAGCTGAAGTGGGGAGAGCGATGAAACGGCTCTCGCTCACCGCCTGGATCTTTATCGGGATGGCGGCGGGCATCGTGCTGGGGGCCGCGGCGCCCTCGCTGGCCGTGAGCCTGTCTCCGGTCAGCAACATCTTCCTTCGCCTGATCAAGTCGATCATTGCTCCGTTGATCTTCGGGACGCTGGTGTACGGCATCGCGGGCGCGGGCAACCTGAAAGCGATGGGACGCATCGGCCTGAAGGCGATCGTCTATTTCGAGATCGTCACGACGGTTGCGCTGTTTCTCGGTTTGGGCGCCGTAAACCTGGTCCGGCCGGGCGAAGGCATGAAGCTGGAGCGGACGGCTTCGGAACTGGCTCTGCCGGAGGCGAAACAATCGCTTGCCGCGGTGCTGGAGCACGTTTTTCCGGCCAGCATCATCGAGGCCATGGCCCGAGGCGAGGTGCTGCAAATCGTCGTGTTCGCCTTTCTGTTCGGAGCGGCATGCGCCGCCGCCGGCAGCAAAGCGCAGAGAGTGGTGGACTTCTGCGGCTCGCTCTCGGAAGTCATGTTTCAGTACACCCGCTACGTGATGTACCTGGCGCCGTTCGGCGTGGGCGCGGCGATGGCGGTGACGGTGGGCGGCAAGGGCTTTCCGGTGCTGGTGGGGCTGGGGAAATTGGTCCTGACGATGTACGCCGCCCAGATTCTCTTCGTGGTGGGCGTGCTCGGGCCGGTGATGATGATCATGCGGATTCCGGTGCGCCGGTTCGTTCGCGCGGCCCGCGAGCCGTTCCTGATCGCCTTCTCCACCGCTTCGAGCGAAGCCGCCCTGCCGCGCGCGCTCGAGAACATGGAGCGGTTCGGCGTTCCCAAGCACATTGTGGCCTTCGTCATCCCGACCGGCTACAGCTTCAACCTCGACGGCAGCACCTTGTATCTCTCGCTTGCCGCGGTGTTCGTGGCGCAAGCCGCGGGCGTGGAGCTATCCCTGGGCCAGCAATTGCTGATGATGCTGACGCTGATGCTCACCAGCAAGGGAGTGGCGGGAGTGCCCCGGGCGTCGCTGGTGATTTTGGCCGGCACGCTCGCCACGTTCAACCTGCCGCTGGAAGGGGCGGCGGTTCTGCTCGGCATAGACGCCGTCATGGACATGGCGCGGACTTCGGTGAACGTGTTGGGCAACTGCCTGGCCACTGCCGTGGTGGGCAAGTGGGAGGGCCACGACTTCGGTATCAAAGGCGAAGCCGCGGCCGTTACGGAATAGCGGCGTCAGGCTCCGGCCGGTTTGGCAATCCCGAGTTTCGCGTACCAGGGCTTGGCCTGCTTGATGGCGTCGTTCACCGCATTGATGTTCCGCACGCCTTCGACTTTCAGCCACTCTTCGAGCGCCGCAACACCGCCCTTGGCATAGACCGGGATGCCATCCTTCCACGTGGCGCGTCCGCAAAGCACGCCGGAAAAATCCGAACCGGCCTCGACAGCCATCCGCAGCGACTCCACGAACTGCTCGTTATCTACTCCGGCGCTGAGGTAAATGAACGGCTTGGTGGCCACTTCCGCCGCGCGCCGGAAGTGCTCCAGCGCCTCCTTGCGCGAGTAGGCCGCCTGTCCTTGAAAAACCACGCTGCCCTCGGTGAACCGGGCGTTGATGGGCACCTCGACCTTGAGCACGTCCACCTTGTACTGCGGCTTGGTGAACTCCTGCATGCTGCGGGTCACGATTTCGGGCTTCCGCTTCGCGTATTCCAGCCCCTTTTCGTCCCCGCCCTTGTGATCGTATCCGACAAACTCGAGGAAAAAGGGAATGTCGTTAGCTTCACACTCGGCGCCGATCCGTTCGACGAATGCATGCTTCACGTCGTTGATGCTCTGGTCCTCGAACGGCGTGTAGTAAATGAGCACTTTCACCGCATCGGCGCCCCAGTCCACGATGCGTTTCACGGAGACATGATCGAGCAGGTCGGGCAGGCGCCCCGGTTGCGTGTTGTCGTAGCCGCTTTTCTCATAGGCGAGCAGCAGGCCTGCGTTCCGGCTGCGTGCCTTGGAGGCTTCGAGCCCGAATTCGGGATCGAGCAGGATGGCGCTGGCATGCGGCGTAAGGATCTTCGTGACGGCCTTCTTGAACTCGGCCATCATCTGGGCGGTAATCGCCTTCTTCTCCACGCCCTTGGCCTGAGCGAGCCCCTTCTGAAGACTGCCGCGCTGGTCCATTGCAGCCGCGGCGATGATCCCGGCATCGTTTGCCAGGGCCTTCATTCTCTTCAATTTGTCTTGGGAAAGTGACACGTGAGCCCCCTTGAAGGCGATTGTATCATCGGGGCTAAATCGAGAGGCGATGGGTGACGAACGCGCCACCCATCGCTTGTAGAAAAACTAGACGACCGCCGCTGCGTACCGCTCCGCCATAACGGACAGCGGAATCGGCTCGTAATCGCCGGCGTGGCCGGCCTGCCCGAAGGCGATCATGCGCTCCATCACGACCTTCTGCATCGCCTCGCGGGCGGGCTTCAGGTAGCTGCGCGGATCGAATTCCTCGGGTTTCTCCACGAACACCTTGCGGATAGCGCCGGTGATGGCCAGGCGGCTGTCGGTATCCACGTTGATCTTGCGGACGCCGTTGCGGATGCCGAGCTGGATCTCCTCGATCGGCACGCCCCAGGTCGGCCTCAGTTTTCCGCCGTACTGGTTGACGATGTCCTGGAGTTCCTTCGGGACGCTCGAGGAACCGTGCATCACCAGGTGGGTGTTCGGGATCCGCTTATGAATCTCGATCAGCCGGTCCATCTTGAGGGTTTCGCCGGTCGGCTTCTTGGTGAACTTGTAGGCGCCGTGGCTGGTGCCGATCGCGATGGCGAGCGCATCGACGCCCGTCAGCTTCACAAACTCCGCGGCCTGGTCGGGGTCGGTGAGGTGCGATAGCCCGTCGAGGCCTGCGCCGTGGCCGTCCTCGATGCCTCCGAGACAGCCGATCTCGCCTTCCACGGTGACGCCCTTGGCGTGCGCCATCTCAACGACTTCGCGCGTGACCTTCACGTTGTACTCAAAGCTCGACGGCGTCTTGCCGTCGGGCATGAGCGAGCCGTCCATCATGACGCTGGTGAAGCCCATCTCGATGGCGGACTTGCAGGTCTCGACGCTGTTGCCGTGATCCAGGTGCAGAACGGTCGGGATCTCCGGATAGATTTCAGTGGCGGCGATCATCAGGTGATACAGGAACTTGTCGTTCGCGTATTTCCGCGCGCCACGGCTGGCTTGAATAATGACCGGCGACTTGGTTTCCCGGGCAGCTTCCATGATGGCCTGGATCTGCTCCAGGTTGTTGACGTTGAACGCTCCAACGCCATACCCGCCCTTGGCTGCCTCGTCGAGGACCTGTCGCATGGGGACTAGCGGCATTGCGTAATTCTCCTTGGTGAAAAATAAAGCGTCGGAAGAGGACCTACGGCCCTAAAAGTGCTTGAACTACGAGGGTATCACATGTGTGCACGGCCGTGGGCCGGAGTCAGGGATCCACGATCCGCCCGTCGAACATATGGACGATGCGGTGCCCGTAAGCGGCCACGTTCGGATCGTGCGTGATCATCAGCACCGTCTGGTTCATCCGCTCGTTGAGGTCGCGGAGGAGGCTGAGCACCGCCGCCGAGTTCTTCGAATCCAGGTTCCCGGTTGGCTCGTCGGCCAGCAGCAGCGCGGGATGGTTGACGATGGCGCGGGCGATTGCCACCCGCTGCTGCTCGCCGCCGGAGAGCGCCCGCGGCTTGTGGTGCAACCGGTGGCTGATTCCGAGCAGATCCAGCACCTCGCGGAACTTCTGATCGTGCGCCAGGTCCTTACCCGCGATGTGCCTTGCGATCGCGATATTGTCGGCCGCGGTCAGGGTCGGCAGCAGGTTGTATTTTTGGAAGACGAAGCCGACCATACGCCGCCGCAGCGCGGTGCGCTCGGCGTCGCTCAGGCGCGAAAGGTCGTTGCCGTCGATCAGTACCTCTCCCGAGGTAGGCGGCGTCAGCCCGCCCAGGATATGGAACAGCGTGGATTTTCCCGATCCCGACGGCCCCACCACGCACAGAAATTCGCCGCGCTGGACCGAAAGGTTCACCCCTCGCAGCGCCTCTACGTCGACCTCGCCGGAATGGTAGACCTTTCGCAAATTGCGGACTTCGACGATGGGCCTACTCATAGGCGAGTGCCTCGATGGCGTCCTGCCGCGCCGCCCGCCATCCCGGGTACGCCGTTCCCAGCAGCGCGCCAGCGAGCGCGATACTCGCCGCAATAGGCCACCAGCCCGGCACGATAAGTTGCGAGAGCGACGCCGGCACGAACGTCATCACCAGCCAGCGCGTCCCGAACGAAAACCCGATCCCCAGCACCGAGCCGAGCACGGCCAGCAAAATGGTCTCGCGGAACAGGATATTGAGCACGAATCCGGGTGTGGCTCCCAGCGCTTTCAAGACCCCGATCTCGCGCGTGCGTTCCAGCACCGCGGTGTACATGGAAAGGAACACCACCAGAAAGCCGACCACCACGGAAAGCCCGATAATCACCCAGATGAAGGCCCGCAACCCGGGAACGTTATCCACCGAGAGCAGCGAAAGCAATTCCGGCATCGAGTAGATTTGAAAGCCTTCAAGCTTGGACTTGAGGTCCTTGATCACCGCAGCCGTGTTCGCGGGGTCGTCCACCGTCACGTAAATCTGGCTGATGCGGTCCGTATTGCTCGTGGCTTTCTGAAGAACTTTCAACGGAACAACCAGCCGCGCGAGCCGCCCTTCCTCTATGATGCCGCAAATGCGCCATTCCCTGTTCAGCAGGTTCAGTTTCGAGTTGGCCCGCAGATTGTTCTGCCGGGCGTAATAGCGGTCCACGAGGATCTCATCCGGCCCGGAAGGAGGCCGCCCTTCGATGTAGCGGAAACCGCCGCTCATGCGGTTGAACCCCTCCAGGTCGATGCCGGTGATCGTTGTGAGGCCGCTCACCGGGTGGTTCATCGATCCGACAGCCATCTTGACGTGGGGCTGGCTCTGCACCCAGGCAACGTACTTTTCGGTCAAGGGCGCCGAAGTCAGGCTGAGCACCGAACTTCCCGGCGGCCGGATCACAATGTCCGCGCCCACCCCCTTGGCGCGCTGCTGGGAGTCGGCCAGCATGCCATAGCTCAGCCCGACGATGGTGAGCATCAGCGTCACTTCGATGCCCACCGCCAGAATACTGAGCGCTGTTCGCACCGGCCGGAATTTCAGGTTTTCTATGACGAGTTTGTTGACCAACTCCCTATCTTAATTCGAATGTAGCTCCCCGATGTGGCGGGGCAGAAACACTGGGGGCCGGGCCTTCCCCCAGCGATTCTGCGGGCGTACCATGCTCCCATGAGGCGAAGGACATTTCTGGGCGGCGCGGCGGCTGTCCTCGCGCGGCCTTCGGGAAGGATTATCGACACCCACACGCACTTTTACGATCCGGCCCGCCCGCAAGGAGTTCCGTGGCCGCCGAAAGACGACGCGGTGCTCTACCGTACCACTCTGCCACCGCGGTATGTGGCAATGGCCGCTCCACTCGGTATCGCGGGCACGGTGGTGGTGGAGGCCAGCGCCTGGGTCGAGGACAACTATTGGATTCTCGATCTGGCGGAGGAGAATCCCATTATCGTGGGCCTGGTCGGGAACCTTCCGGCCGGCAGGGCCGAGTTCCGGGAGCACTTCGAGCGGCTCAGAAAGAGGCGCCTGTTTCTGGGCATACGGCTGAACGAGAAGGCGATTGCCCGAGGCCTGACGGAGCCGGCGGTGTTCACGGATATCGAGCGCCTCGCGGGGGCAAATCTCGAACTGGACGTGGTCGGCGGCCCTGCCATGCTCGCCGATATCGTGAGGTTGGCGGACCGCCTCCCCGGCCTGCGCGTAGTCGTCGACCATTTGCCGTTCGACTGGCCCGCCGATCCGGCCGCGCGCGATGCCGCCCGCGCCGCTCTGCGAGAGCTCGGGAAGCGCCCGCAAGTTTACGCCAAGGTTTCGAACGTACTCCGCCGCAAGGCCCCCACCAGCGCCGGTTTCTACCGCGAGGCGCTCGACGAAGTGTGGGACGCCTTCGGTCCGGATCACGTGATTTACGGCAGCAACTGGCCTGTCAGTGATCTGGTGGCCCCCTATGAGGCGGTGCTCAACGTAGTCCGCGAGTATTTCGGCGGAAAGGGCGGGGAAGCCTCGGAGAAGTACTTCTTCGCGAACTCGCAAGCGGCGTACCGGTGGGTAGCGCGGTGACTGCACAGCGCGGAACCGGGACAGCCTTCCCAGCGGATACTAAGAGTTGGGTGGGGCAGTGCCGGGCGGATGGGATGCAATCGTAGTCGGGTCGGGGCCGAACGGGCTCTCGGCGGCCATCGTGCTGGCGCAGGCAGGGCTGTCCGTGGGGGTGTTCGAGGCCGAGGCGTCCATTGGCGGCGGGACGCGCTCGGCTGCCCTCACGCTGCCCGGCTTCGTGCACGACACCTGCTCCGCCATCCATCCGCTGGCAGCCGCGTCGCCGTTCTTCCGCACGCTGCCGCTGGAGCGCCACGGACTCGAGTGGATCGAACCTCCCGCCGCCGTCGCCCATCCGTTCGACGACGGGACGGCCGCGGTCCTCGAGCGCTCGCTGGATCGCACCGCCGAGACGCTGGGCGGCGACGGGGAGTCCTACATCTCTCTCATGCGGCCGCTGGTGGAGGACTGGGAGAGGCTGCAAGGCTCGGTTCTCGGACCGCTTCGATTTCCGCGGCGCCCGCTGGCCCTGGCGCAATTCGGGTTGCAAGCGCTGCGTTCGGTTTCCGGTATGGCCGCAAGCCGCTTCCGCGGGGAGCGGGCGCGGGCGCTGCTGGCCGGTCTGGCGGCGCACAGCATGCTGCCGCTTGAAAAGCCGCTGACGGCTGGGTTCGGGCTGGGGCTCGGCCTTCTTGCGCACGTGGTGGGCTGGCCGGTGGCGCGCGGCGGATCTCAGAAAATCGCGGATGCACTGGCCGCGCATCTTCGCTCGCTGGGTGGCGAGATTGTGACTGGAACCCGGGTGCGCTCAATCGACGAGTTGCCGCCGGCGCGCGCGATCCTGTGCGATCTTTCGCCGCGCCCGCTGCTGCGCATCGCCGGCCACAGGTTCCCGGCGTGGTATCGCAGAAAACTGCTTCTCTACCGTTACGGCCCGGGAGTGTACAAAGTGGACTGGGCGCTGGACGGCCCGATCCCGTGGCGGGCCGAAGAATGCCTGCGCGCCGCCACGGTGCATCTCGGCGGGACCCTGGAGGAGATCGCCCGGTCCGAACGCGAAGTTTGGGCAGGAAGTCCTCCCGAGCACCCGTTCGTGCTGCTGGCGCAGCAGAGTCTGTTCGACCCGGCGCGCGCTCCCGGCGGGGCGCAGACCGCATGGGCCTACTGCCACGTGCCGAACGGCTCCCGCGCGGACATGCTGGAACGAATCGAAAACCAGATCGAGCGGTTTGCCCCGGGGTTCCGCCGCCGCGTCCTTGCCCGAAGCGTTATGACTCCGGCGGAAATCGAGCGGAACAACGCGAACTTCGCCGGCGGGGATATCGCCGGAGGCGCGGCAACCGTGCGGCAGTTTTTCCTGCGCCCTACCCGGATGCTGTACTCGACGCCGGTGAAAGGCCTGTACCTGTGCTCCGCATCAACGCCGCCCGGCGTGGGCGTGCACGGCATGTGCGGATACTTTGCAGCCCGCAGGGTCCTGGCGACCTCTGATGTCCCGGCATTCACGATATGATCTGGAGCGTATGCCGTGTCCCTATCCGATTGTGACAGCCGGCGAAGCGGCGGCGATGATCAGTCCCGGGCAGACGGTGGGCTTCGGCGGCTTCACCGTTTCCGGGGTTCCAAAGGCAATCTCGATAGCGCTGGGGGAGCGCGCGGCGCAAAGCGATTTCAGGATCAGGGGTTTCTGCGTGACCAGCGGCCCAACCGTGGAAACCGCGCTGGCCGGGGCGTTGAGTTTCCGGTGCCCCTACCAGGCGAACGCGCGGGCGCGGGCGATGATCAATTCGGGCGAGGTGGAATTTCTGGACGTTCACCTTTCCCACCTTACCCAGGCGCTCCGGTACGGCTTCCTGGGGCCGATGCACTGGGCGATTGTGGAGGCGGCCGACATCACGCCCGATGGCGGCATCGTATTGACTTCGGGCGTGGGCGCGGCGCCCACTTTCTGCGCGGTTGCCGAGCGCATCCTGATCGAGTTGAACCGCTGCCAGCCGGCCGCGCTGTGCGGCATGCACGACATCTACTCGCCCGCCGATCCCCCGCACCGGCGCGAGATCCCGATCTACCGGCCGTCGGATAGGATCGGCGAAACCCTGCTCCGGGTTGACCCGGCGAAGATCGCCGGGGTTGTGGAGTTCGAACACGAGGATGACGGCGTGGTGTTCGATCCGCCGTCCGACATCACACGGCGCATCGGCTGGAATGTGGCCGAATTTCTGGCGGCTGAACTCCGCGCCGGGCGCATTCCCTCCGGGTTCCTGCCCGTGCAGTCGGGGGTCGGCGACGTCGCGAACAGCGTGCTCGAAGCTATCGGCGATCATCCCGAAATCCCGGCCTTTGAGATGTACACGGAGGTGGTCCAAGACGCAGTCCTCCGCATGATGATGGCCGGCCGGGTCCGGTTTGCAAGCTGCTGCTCGCTGACCGTCAGCAGGGAGATGCGCCGGGAGGTGTACGGCAACCTGGACTGGTTCCGTCCCAGAATGGTGCTGCGGCCGCAGGAGATCACCAATCACCCGGAGGTCGTGCGGCGGCTCGGCATCATTTCCTTGAACACAGCGCTCGAGGCCGATATCTTCAGCAACGTGAACAGCACGCACGTTCTGGGCAGCCACATGATGAACGGCATCGGCGGCTCAGGCGATTTCACGCGAAACGCCTACCTTTCGATCTTCACCTGCCCGTCGACGGCGAAAGCGGGTCGGATCAGTTGCATAGTCCCGATGGTGACCCATACGGATCACAGCGAGCACTCGGTGCAGGTGATCGCAACGGAGTGGGGCGTGGCTGATTTGCGCGGGCAACCGCCGCGAAAACGCGCCGAGCTCATCATTGAAAACTGCGCGCACCCCGAGTACCGGGATGCGCTGCGCGCCTATCTGAGGTCCGCCGCGGACGGGCACACGCCCCATACGCTGGAAGAGGCGTTCAGCTTCCACCAGCGCTACATCCGAACGGGAGATATGCGGCTGGGGCTGGCCGCGGTCCAGAAATGAGAGGACGGGGCGCGGCTCAGAGCCCGGATGCGGCCGCGGGTTCCACGGCCGGGTCAGGTGCGGCGCCGTAGCCGAGACTCTCGGAAATGGCGGCGGCCGTTCGCTTCAATTCCGCGCTGAGCGCGCCGATGTTTTCCGGCGTGACCTGGCCCGTCGTGCCCATCAGGCTGATCGCGGCCACAACCCTGCCCTCGGAATTGAGCACGGGAGCGCCCAGGCAGCGGTTGCCGATGTCGGCTTCCTCGTCGTCGATCGAGTAGCCGTTCTTGCGGGTGCGGGCGAGCTCCTCGAACAGCTTGCGGGGGGAGACGATAGTGTTTTCGTTCAACCTCGGGAAGGCATGATCGCGAACGATGCGGTTGAGGTCTTCCTCGGGGAGCCAGGCGATCAGGGCTTTTCCGAGCGCGGTGCAATTCACTTCAAGGCTCTTGCCGAGCCAGGTGGCCACGCGGGCGACTCCCACGGGAACCATCTGCTCGATCAGCACAGCCTGATCGTGGGCGAGGATGGCCATGTGCACCGTGAGCCCGGTGCGCCTCACCAGGGCGCGGAGGAAGGGCTTGGCCACCTCCCGCAATCCGATGCCTCCCAGCGCCAGGTTGGTAAGGGAGAAGATCTTGGCCCCGAAATGATACCGTCCGCGGGCGCTTCCGCGCTGGAGATAACCGCAGCGCTCCAGCGTGACCAGCAGGCAGTGCATCGAACTGCGGGGCAGCTTCAATTTTTGGGTCAGCTCGGTCAGGCTCAAGCCGCTTCGCGACTGGGCGATCTCTTCAAGCACGGCCATGGCCCGCTGGACCGCCGGTAAGGAAGGCGTCTTGAGGTTTTCGAGGGCCAAGGTTCATTGTACACAAGATAAATCCAACCTATTGGAGCCCTCCCCCCAAAACTCCTTTTGCGGATTGAACCCGGCTCCCGCCGTGCCGTATGATGCTCGTGCGCGATGAGTGTGTCCCCGGGCGGGAGATGAGCGGCATCCCCGCTATGATGAAAGGCATATACCGAACAAAGACGCATTCATGAGCAGGAGGCGCCATGCATAGGCGGCAGTTCATGGGGGCCGTGCTCGGCTTCCCGATGATCGTTCCCGCGCGCGCTCTCGGGCGGGCGGGCGCGGTCGCGCCCAGCGACAAGGTTGTGATGGGAATGATCGGCGTGGGCGGCATGGGCTCGGGCCACGTTCGGGGCTTTCTCCAGCAGGCGGACGTCCGGGTGGCGGCAATCTGCGACGTGCGGAAGGAGGCTCGGGACAGGGCGCGGGACATGGTGGATGCCCGCTATGGCGACAAGGGCTGCTCGACGTACAACGACTTCCGCGAGCTGCTGGCGCGCACCGACATCGACGCGGTGATGATCGCAACGCCGGAGCACTGGCACGCGCTGATCGGCATCGAGGCCGCTCGCCGCGGCAAGCACATGTACTACGAGAAGCCGATCGGCGTGAGCGTTGCCGAAGCAAAGGCCATACGCGCGGCGGTGAAGCGCTATGGAGTGGTGTTCCAGTTGGGCACGCAGCAGCGCTCGGACCGGGCCTACCGGCATACGTGCGAGCTGATCCTGAACGGGCGAATCGGCGAGCTGAAAACCGTGATGATCGGCTCGGCGGGAGGGACCCGGGGCCCCAGACTCCCCGAGCAGCCGGCACAACGGCCGCCGGAGGGCTTCGACTACGACATGTGGCTCGGCCCGGCGCCGTGGGTGGATTACACTCCCGAGCGCGTGGCGCGCACATGGATGATGATCCACGACTACGGTCTCGGGTGCCTGAGCGGCGCCTGGGGGATACACGACGTCGATATCGCGCAGTGGGTCGCCGGATGCGACGACACAACCCCCATCGAGACGGAAGCCACGGGGCTTTTCTATGACGATATTCGCGACGACGCGTACTCCTGGACGGCTGAGCACAAGTACGCCAACGGCGTCCGGGTGATTCACATGGACCTGGTGACGGCGAAGAAAAGAGCCGAGCAGTTCCATTTCGGATCGATGGCCAGCGTGGCGTTTGGCACGGAAGGCTGGATCTATGTCAGCCGCCAGGGCATGCGCACGCACCCCGAGCGGCTGATGCACGAGATCATCAAGCCGCACGAGAAGAAGGTGATCAAAAGCGACGACCACCGCAGGAATTTTTTGAATGCCATCCGCACGCGGCAGCAGCCCATCTCGAACATCGATGCCGCGGCGCATGGGGAGATGGTGTGCCAGCAGGCCGATATCGCAATGAGGCTCGGGCGCAAGCTGCGCTGGGACCCGGTGAAGGAAGAATTCATCGGCGACGCCGAGGCGAACCGCATGCTGGAGCGCTCGATGCGAAGCCCGTGGCGGTTGTGAGAACATGCGGCCCGCCGCCGGAGTACGCGTCACGAGTGGCATGAGGGGAGGGAGTGTGCCATGAAGATCAGCCGAAGAGAGTTTCTGGCGTTTCCCGCGCTGGTCCCCGCCGCGGCCCTGGGCAAAAACGGCGCCGTCGCGCCGAGCGACCGCGTTGTCACCGCCTGCATCGGCACCGGGTGGCAGGGCGGCAACAACGTCAAGAGCATTCTCGAGGAGCCGGGCGCGCAACTGGTCGCCGTTTGCGACATCGACGCCAATCATCTGAAAGAGGCGCTCGAAACGGTGAACGCAAAATACGGCAACAAGGATTGCGTCGCTTACCGCTATTACGAGGAAGTGCTCGAGCGCAAGGACATCGACGCGGTGGTGCTGTCCGTGCCGGACCACTGGCACGGCATTCTTTCGGTGGCCGCCGCGCGGGCGGGCAAGGACATCTACGGAGAAAAGCCGCTGGCGCACAACTTCACCGAGGGCGTGGCGATTCGCGACGTCGTGGCGCGCTACGGGCGCGTCTGGCAGACGGGAAGCTGGCAGCGATCGGTCAGCCAGTTCCGGTTCGCCTGCGAATTGGTGCTGAACGGACGCATCGGCAAGGTGAGCAGGGCGGAAGTAGGGCTTCCCGGCGGCTTGCTGGATTGGGACAAAACGGCGGCTTTGGATAAGCCGGGGCCGCCGCCGCCGGAGCTTGACTGGGAGCGCTGGCTCGGTCCCGCCCCCTGGGCGCCCTATTGCCCGGCGCGGGTGCACAAGACCTGGCGCTGGAACCTCGACTACGGTGGCGGAATGTTGATGGACTGGATCGGCCATCACATCGACATCGCGCACTGGGGCCTCGGGCTGGACAATTCGGGGCCGGTGGAAGTCGAGGCGACCGGCGAGTTCGAAAACGTAAACAGCGTGTGGAATGCGCCGGCAAAATTCCGCGTCTTTGCGAAGTACGCCGGCGGCGTGACGATGCAGGTGTCGGGCGGCTACCAGGATATCAAGCTCGGCACAAAGTGGATCGGCGATGAGGGTTGGATCTGGGTGGACCGGGCCGGCATCGATGCGCACCCGAAGAGCCTGCTGACGAGCAAACTACGGCCCAGCGAGATTCACCTGGAACGGTCTCCCGGCCACCACCGCCAGTTTCTGGAATGCGTGAAGACAAGGCGCCGGACGTTGACGCCGGCCGATGTCGCGCTGAGGTCGGCGACTCCCGGATACCTGGGGCTCATCTCGATTCTCCTGGGGCGCAAGATTGCGTGGGATCCCGTTAACGAGAAGATCGTCAACGATGCCGAAGCGGAGCGTATGTTGTCGCGTCCGATGCGCAGCCCGTGGCGCATCTGATCCGCAGGGAGGCTTATATGAGGAGAACGGCAGTATTTATCCTTTTGATATTAACCGCGGCCCTGGCGGTTCCTTCCGCCGGGCAGGAAGCCGGCGGCCCGCCGTCCATGAGTTTCGACGAGGCTCTGGCCAAACTCGCGACATATGAAGTGGGTCACGGCCGCGCGGCGCTCGTAAGCCTCAGGACCATTGTCGATAAGGACTCGGCATCTCCCGAAAAGCGAAAGGCGATGGAGGCGGCCTTCATCAAGTTCCTGGAATCCAACGCCACGCGGGCGGGCAAAGACCAGGCCTGCCGCCACCTGATGCTCGTCGGCTCCACCGCTTCGGTCCCGGTGTTGACGAAGATGCTGGGGTCGGAAGAGACAGCCGACATGGCGCGGTATGCGCTGGAGCGAATTCCCGGCGCGGCTGTGGACAAAGCGTTGAGGTCGATGCTGCCGAAGACCACGGGCAGGGTGAAGATCGGCATCATCAACACGCTGGGACGGCGCAAAGACGACCTTGCGGTTCCAGCTCTGAGAACGCTGGTAACCGGGTCCGATGCCGCCGTTGCCACCGCTGCCGCCGGAGCCCTGGGCGACATCGGCACACCGCAGGCGGCGAAGGCGTTGGCCGCCGTCCGGTTGAAGACTTCGGGCGCGGTGCGTGCGGAGGCCGATGACGCGTACCTGCGCGCGGCGGACTCCCTGGCGGCGCGCGGCGATAAAAAGGGCGCATTCGCGATCTACAAGCAACTGAGCGCGCCCGGATCGCCGGAGATGATTCGCATCGGCGCGCTGCGCGGGCTGGCTGCTTCGGGCGGCAAAGACGCCGTGCCGTTGCTGGCCGAGGCGCTGAAGGCCTCCGAGCCCGCGGTGCAGGCGCAGGCGATTCGCCAGCTCAGCACGATTCAGGGCCCCGAAGTGACGAAACTGCTCAGCGAGCGCATAAGCAGCGCGGACGCCCTGGCAAAAGTGCGCATTATTGCGGCCTTGTCGGACCGCGGCGATACCGCGGCGCGGCCGGTGTTCGCGAGTTCGCTCAAGGACAGCACGTTGGAAGTCCGCCTTGCCGCGCTCGAGGGAATGGGGCGGCTCGGCGGCCAACCGGCCGTCAAAATTCTTGCGGAAACAGCCGCGACGGCGAGTGAAGCCGCGGAGCAGAACGCCGCCCGCGAAGCGCTCAGCCGTCTCACCGGTGAGGGCGTGGATGAGGCCGTAATCGCCGGCATTTCGGGAGGCGATGCCAAGGTCAGAGTGGAATTGATGCGGGCGGCGGCGGCGCGTGGAATCGCGGCCGCGACTCCGGCGCTCCTCCAGGCCGCCCGGGATTCCGACCGCAACGTTCGCCGCGAAGCACTGCGCGCGCTGCGCGACACTGCCGCGCCATCGGACGCTGAGGCGATCATCGCCGTCCTCAGAACGGCGCAAAGCGCGGACCGCCGTGAGGCCGAGCGGGCGCTCTCCGCAGTCCTGGCCCGCTCCGAGTCGGCGCCGGTGGCCCCGGTGATGTCGGCGTACCAGAGTGAAACGAACGCTGCCGTGCGTGCATCACTGCTCCAGGTGATGGCGCAGATGGGCAGGGAGGAATCGCTCCCAACCCTGCGCGGCGCGCTCAAGGACAGCAGCGACGAGATCCGCCGGGCGGGCATTTTGGCCTTGAGCGAGTGGCCGACTCCGGCGCCAATGCCGGACCTGCTCGCGATCGCAAAGGGAGATTCCAACCCGGCATTCCAGATTCTGGCGCTGCGCGGGTACATCCGGCTTGTCGGGCTGCCGGCCGGCCGGTCGGCAAGCGCGACGGCGGCTCTGCTTGCGGAAGCAATGTCGCTGGCGAAACAGCCGGACGAAAAGAAGGCCGTGCTGGCGCTGCTTCCCAAGTTTGCTTGTCCCGAATCGCTGAAAATCGCCGAGGCGGCGATGAAGGACGCGTCCGTGGCGAACGAAGCCAGGCTGGCCGCCGACAGGTTGCGGCGGTCGCTCGCTCAGCGCTAGTAACGAAATAATAGTCATTTGGGCTGCGCTGGCAGCTTCCCTTACAAGGGGGAGGCAAGGCCCCGCCCGAGGAGCACAATCGGTATGCAGTTGATCCGCAGTGGAATTTTCGCGGCCGCCGCGCTGGCGCTTTGCCTGGCCGCGGCGCCGGTTGAGGCGCAGACCGGCGGTCTGGAACCCATCCCGCTGGTGTTGCCCAAGCCGATGTTCGAGGGCACACCGGAGAACATCAAGGTCCCGAACCTGGAAAAGCCGCTGGGCAAACCGCGGCCTCCGTTCCTGGCGCCGGCCGGCACGGTGAACGTGGCGCTGGGCAAACCCGTGACGTGCAGTGGTGCGGACCCGACCGTCGGCGACCTCGAGATGATAACGGACGGCGATAAAGAGGGCGGCGACGGCAGCTACGTCGAACTCGCCCCCGGCCTCCAGAGGGTGACGATCGATCTCGAAGCCAAACACACGATCTACGCCGTTGTGATCTGGCACTTCCACAAGCAGGCTCGTGTATACAACGATACGATCGTGCAGGTGGCCGACGATCCGGATTTCATCACCAACGTCCGCACGATCTTCAACAACGATCACGACAACAGCGCCGGAATGGGCATCGGCAAGGATCTTAATTACATCGAAACAGCCGAAGGCAAGCTGATCGACGCCAAGGGAGTCGAGGCGCGGTACATCCGGCTGATCAGCAATGGCAACAACGTGAACGCCCTCAATCACTACGTCGAAGTCGAGGTCTACGGCAAGCCGGGGAAATGAAACACGCGTGGCCGGCCGCGATCCTGGGGGTGCTGAGCCTGGCCGCCGCCCTGAGGCTCCCCCAACTGGCGGACCGTCCGATGCACGCCGACGAAGCGGTGCTCGCCGACAAGTTCGGCACGCTGCTGGAGACCGGCGTTTACGACTACGATCCCCGCGACTATCACGGCCCGGTTCTGCTGTACGCGACGCTCGTTTCCTCCCGGCTGCGAGGCATCGCCAGGTACGCGGATCTCGACGAGCAGGCGCTGCGCATCGTGCCGGTATTCTTCGGACTGCTGCTCGCGGCGCTGCCGCTGCTTCTGGCGCGCGCGTTGGGCCGCGCGGAGGCGCTTGCGGCGGCGGGGCTGACGGCCGTCTCGCCGGCGATGGTTTACTACAGCCGCTATTACATCCCGGAGATGCTGCTGGTCTGCTTTCTTTTCGGGGTGATCGCGTTCGGATACCTCTACGCCCGGTCCGGGCGGGCGCGCTGGGCCATACTTGCCGGCGCTTGCCTGGGGCTCGCGTTCGCCGCAAAAGAGACCGCGGTGCTGGCCGTGCTGGCGATGGCCGCCGCGCTGGCGCTTACAACCCGCAAACTCGGCGCCTACCGTGTCCTGGCGCTCGGTGTGGGCGCGGCCGTGGTGGTTTTCGTCCTGGCGATCACGTCGTTTTTCAGGGAGCCCGGCGCGGTTGCCGAGTACATCCAGGCTTTTGCCGGCTACCTGGGCAGAGGATTCGGCGCCGGGCCGCATGTCCACCCCTGGCACTACTACGCCGGGCTGACGCTGCGCTGCGAGGCGCTCGTGGCGGTTCTGGCCGCCGTGGGAGCGGTTGCGGCCTGGAAGCGCCGGGATGCCCGCCTGTTGCGCTTCCTGCTCTGGTATACGGTGGTCTTGACTGTTCTGTACTCGGTGATTCCGTACAAGACGCCGTGGTGCATTCTCAGCCCGCTGAGCGGAATGCTGCTGCTTGCGGGCGCGGGCCTCGTAGCGCTGTTCCGAGCGCGCAAGGTGGTGTTCGCGGCGGTGGCCGCCGCCGGCCTATTGCAGATGTACGCCGTTGGAAGCAGTCCCTACGTGTACTCGCAGACCAGCAGGGACGTATACGCAATCCGCTCACGCCTGGAAGCGCTCGCCGCGGCGCACCCGGCGGGGCGCGCCATGCCGGTGGCGGTCTTCAGCAAGGAAAATCTCTGGCCTTTGCCGTGGTATTTGCGGTCGTTCGCCTCGGTCGAGTGGTGGACCGGCGTGCCGCGCCAGAAGCCGTCCGCGCCCGTGCTGCTGGTCTCGCCCGCCATAGAGCCCGCGCTGGCGCGCGCGCTATATGAAACCCCTCCACCCGGCGAGCGCGAGCTGTATGTGAACATTTTCGACGGCGACGTGGAGCTCCGCCCGCAAGTGGAGCTTCGCGGCTACGCTGCCAAGAGCCTGTGGGACCGGGCCGGGCTCTAGGCAGGCTGGCGGCGCCTTAGAAGTGGAATCCGCCGCCGCAGATCAGTACTTCACCGGTTACGTAATCGGAGAGCGGGGAACAGAAGAACAGGACGGCGCCGGCCGCCTCCTCGGGCGTGCCCAGCCTACCCAGGGGGCAGGCCGTCTTCATCATTTCCAGCATCTTCTCCTGCACGCCGACGCGGATTTTGCGCCCCTTCATCTCGATCGCCGACGTTTCCGTCAGCGGCTGAACCAGGCGGGTCTCGATAAGTCCGAAGCCCACGCAGTTCACGTTGATGTTATAGCGCCCCCATTCCTTTGCCAGCGTCTTGGTTAACCCGATTACTCCGGCTTTGCCCGACGAGTATCCGCTTTGGCCGGGGTTGCCGTCCGTGCCCGCTATCGAGGTGATGTTTACCACCTTGCGCATCACCCTGCGGCCTTCCGCGATCTCCTTCTTGGCTGCCTCGCGGAGGAAAGCGGAAGCCGCCCGCAGAATGCGGAACGGGGCCACGAGGTGGATATCCAGCATCGCCTGGAACTGCTCGTCGGTTGTTTTCTGGATCACGGAGTCCCAACTGTAGCCTGCGTTGTTGACCACGATATCCAGGCCGCCGAAGCGGTCCAGCGCCGTCTTCACCAGCTTTTCGGGGAACTGCGGAAGGGTCAGATCGCCGGTCAGGTGCTCGGCAGCCCCGCCCGCCTGCCGGATGCGCGACTCCGTTTCACACGCCGAATCCTCGTCAACGTCGTTTACGAGAACCGACGCCCCGGTCGCCGACAGCTTCTCCGCGATTGCCCTTCCAATGCCGCGTCCCGAACCAGTAACGACCGCAACTTTGCCTTCCAAACTGAACGGTGGTTTCATGTGCGCAAAACGGCCCGGGGGGTGCGCACTCCACCGCTTCAGCTTCTTACTGGCGGAGCGCGCATGTCCCGGGGCCGCGTGCGCCGGGCCTAGGCCTGCCCTGCCACGGCCCGGCGCGGTTCTAACTCCGCCCTCAACCGGCGCTGTATATAGGCGTGGTAGTCGAACCGGTGTTCATAATATTGCCGGAGAATCTCATCCTCATCTCCGGTTTCCGGCTCCACGCTGCGCTTGATCATCTCCTCTGCCATGCCATCCCCCTTTCCCCCGGTGCGTGATTCTTGAACTTGAACCGGAGCCGCCTCTCACTCGCTATCCTCTTCGATCAGGGTTTGGATGTAGATCAGCAACTCCAAGCCAGGATCGTGGCTGGGGTCGTGCGCCTCCAGCCTTGACAGCGGCAGGTAGCGGAACCTCTGGATGACCATCCCCTCGGCATCCTGCTCAATATCTGGATACTGTTTGAGTCCGGTTGCTGCTCCAGCCATCTTCAGCTCCTCTTCAATGAAGTATAGCTCATGATAAATTTTTGTTAATTGGCTTAATATATTAAATGTTGCCTGAGAAAATCCGGTGTGAAGAATTCTTTGCACCAGGCGGAACGCGGCTCGTTGATTTTAGCGCGTCAACTTACTCATAACTCAGAGCGGTGACGGCGTCCTGCCGCGCGGCGGCGATCCCCGGGTAAAGGGCCCCGAGCAGCACGCCGGCCAGGGTGATGAGGGCGACGATGGGCCACCACTCGACGGCGATCGCCATCGTCAGCGAAGCGGGCACGAGGGTCTGAATCAGCCAGCGCGCGGCGAAACTCAACCCGATGCCCACGATCACGCCCGCCACTCCAAGCACCAGCGCTTCGGCCACGATCACGCCCGCTATGTACCACTGCGAGGCGCCAAGGGATTTCAGTATCCCGATTTCTCTTGTGCGGTGCGACACGGCCATGTGCATCGAAAGCCAGATGACGGTGAATCCGATCACTACGCCGATTCCCGACAGCACATCGATGAAGGCTTCCAGCCCCGGCACATTGCTCACCGTGAACAGCGAAGTGAACTCCTGCATCGAGTAGATGGGATAGCCGGGCAGGAGACGGCGGAGCGACTCGATCACTTGGGGCGCATTCGCCGGGTCGTCAAGCTTGAGGAAGATCTGCGTCACCCGTCCCCGGCTGCCGGTGAGGTCCTGAAGCACGTCCAAGGGCAGGATGAGGTGGGAGAGTTTGCCGGGCTCCACCACCCCGGCCACTCGCCACTTCCGGTTCAGCAGCGAGATGGTCCCGCCCGCGTGGAGCTGGTTCTGCCGGGCGTAATAATCGTCGATGATGATGTCATCCGGCCTCTGAAACGGCCCGCCTTCGAGAAAGATAAACCCGCCGCTCATACGATTGAAATCTTGGATATTCACGCCGGCAATATAAGTAAACCCCGAAATACTGAAATTCAAGGCGCCCATGGCCTGCGCAACGTGCGGTTCCTCTTCGAGCCGCGCGGCCAGCTTCTCCGGCAGTGGCGCGCCGGTGAGGGAAAGCGCCGAACTGCCCGGAGGCCGCACCAGCACATCCGCGCCGATGCCCCGCGCCCGCCTGGCGGATTCGTCGAGCATTCCCTGGCTGAGCCCTACCAGGGATAGGATCAGGGTGACAGGGACGCCGATCAGCAGAATGCTGAGGACGGTGCGAAGCGGCCGGTCGCGCAGGTTTTCCGCCACGAGTTTGCGGGTCATAGGGCCTCGTGGGAGAACGCCGGACTCATTCGTCGCGCGCGTGTACTTCGGCGGGCGGCGCGGTAGCTTCCACCGCCGTGAACGGCTCCAGAATGCGGTACTTGTGCGTCGCCCCTTTCGGCACGACCCACGAATCTCCAACCTCCAGCCGGACGGTTTGACCCTCGCTCTCCAGTTCGGCGCGCCCGCTCAGGACGTAGCCCACCGTCTCGTAATTGCGCGTGGAGGCGGGCTTGTCGGCTCCGGGCTGTTCCTGCCACAGCCGCATGGAAACGGATTTCCCGCCGGCAAGGTACTTCTGCCCCTGCCTGCCCACGGGCGAAGTGCGCGAGTCAATCTTCTTGACGGTTGTATCCCCCATCTCGCCCCCCCTTTACCTCCACCTTAACGCGGCATCCGGCGGGATGGGGAAATCGGGCCGGTTCGAGAAAGAGAACCGGTTCTCCTCGCGAGTCGCATTTTCCGGTGTTTACGGTCCGGTAGTCGATTCATTGCTTGCGCCTGCTCCCCCGAGCGGAATATCGTGTCTTTTAGACTGCAATTCAAGGAGATAAACGGTCATGGAATTCATGTCCTCACGCAGGCGGTTCATCGCCGGGTTGGGTGCGCCGGCCATCGCCGGATTCGGCGCACAGCAGCAACAGACTATGCCCATGCGCACACTCGGCAAAACCGGACTGAAAGTGGCGGTGCTCGGTTTCGGGTGCATGACCACGTCGGACCCCGCCGTCATCACGCGCGCCGCCGATGCCGGCATCAACCACTTCGACACCGCGCGCAGTTACCAGGGCGGCAACAACGAGCGCATGGTCGGCGCGGCGCTGAAAGGAAAGCGGAAACAGGTCATCCTGTCGAGCAAGTCCGGCGCGAGCACCAAGAAGGAAGCGCTCGCCCACCTGGACACGAGCCTCAGGGAATTGCAGACCGACTACCTCGACATCTGGTATCTGCACAACAAGAACACTCCCGAAGAAGTCACGGACGAACTGCTCGAAGCGCAGGACGAGGCGAAAAAGGCCGGCAAGATCCGCTGGGCCGGCGTGAGCACCCACCTGAACATGGACAGGATGCTCGAGCACCTGGTGAAGCGCGGCCGCACCGACGTCGTGCTCACCACCTACAACTTCACCATGAAGCCCGAAATGACGCGGGCCATCGAGGCGGCCCGCCGGGCGGGCATAGGCATCGTGGCCATGAAGGTGCTGGCCGGAGGTTTTGCCCGGATTCGCCGCGGCGACCGGCTGTATGGCGTGAACCCCGATGCGCTCACGAACACGCTCAAGCAGGAGGGCGCGATGCAGGCGGCGATCCGGTGGGCGCTGAAGAACCAGTCGGTCGACACCGCCATCGTGTGCATGACCGATTTCGATCAGCTCGAGGAGAACCTGCGCGCCGCAGCACAGCCCTACGGCGCCGCCGACGAGAAGCTACTTGCCGCGCAGCTCGCCTCCATCCGCCCCCTGTATTGCAGCATGTGCGGAGAGTGCGGGGGAGTGTGCGCGAAGGGCGCTCCGGTGACCGACACGCTCCGCATCCTCACGTACGCGGAAGGCTACCGCAACTTCGCCCTGGCGCGGGAGCGGTTTTTGGAACTGCCGGACGAAGCCCGGGCGGTCCGCTGCCGCGATTGCGAGACCTGCCTGGTTGAATGCCCCAACGGAGTAGACGTCCGGGGCCGGCTGATTCGCGCGCAGGAACTGCTGGCGTAAATTCCTGAGGCGGAGCCTCCTCCGCATTCCAAGGGGGGAGTTCCCGGTCCCCCGGCGCATTCTGACGTGGAAATATGGTCCAGTAGGACTATGACCTGTCGCCGGTGCGCTGTCCCCAATTCTGCCGTTTGATGTCCAGCGAAGAGGGGGCAGTTTGCTTTAGGGGACAACATCCTATACTCTATAGAGATTGGGACTTTTCCCTGAGGAGGAGAGTATCGAATGTTTTTCGCGGACAACTCACTTTCAATCGGCCGCACTCCGCTGGTTAAGCTGAACCGCACCGTGGATGGCGCAAAGGCAACGGTTCTGGCGAAAATCGAGGGGCGCAACCCTGCGTACTCGGTAAAATGCCGCATCGGCGCTGCCATGATCTGGGACGCGGAGAAGCGGGGCGTGCTGAAACCCGGCATGGAGCTTTTGGAACCCACGAGCGGAAACACGGGGATTGCGCTGGCCTATGTGGCCGCAGCACGCGGATATCCCCTGACTCTCACCATGCCGGACACCATGTCTCTGGAACGGCGCAAGCTCATCAAAGCCTTCGGCGCCAACCTAGTCCTGACGGACGGCGCGCTGGGTATGAAGGGCGCGATCGCCAAGGCAGAGGAAATCATGGCCAGCGACCCGAATCGCTATCTGATCCTTCAGCAATTCAAAAACCCGGCAAACCCCGACATTCACTTCCGCACGACCGGCCCGGAAATCTGGGACGACACTGAAGGCAAAATCGACGTGCTGGTGATCGGCGTGGGGACGGGCGGCACTCTCACCGGCGTATCGCGCTTCATCAAGTGCGAGAAGAAGAAGCAGATCGAGACGGTGGCCGTAGAGCCGGCGGGAAGCCCGGTAATCACGCAGACGTTGAACAAGGAACCGCTCAAGCCGGGGCCGCACAAGATTCAGGGTCTCGGGGCCGGCTTTATTCCCGACACACTCGACCTTTCGATGGTGGACCGCGTCGAGCAGGTCACCAACGAGGAGGCCATCGAGATGGCGCGCAGGCTGGCCAAAGAAGAAGGAATTATCAGCGGCATTTCATCGGGCGCGGCGGTCGTGGCGGCGCGCCGGCTCGCGCTTCAGCCGGAATATGCGGGTAAGATGATTGTGACTATTCTGCCCGATTCCGGCGAGCGCTATCTCAGCAGCGTGCTCTTCGAAGGACTGGTGTAGAGGCGCCAACAGCCGCGCAAGCGCGGCAAGTTATCGCACGGTTAGATACACGGGTGACGTGTGCGCCTGAATACCGAAAGGGAGACTTCCCAGCTTCGAAGTTTACTCTGAGTTCCCCTGCGGGCGATTCTATAAGGGAGTGCTAGTTCAAATTGAATCCGGCGACCGGCGCTTGCTGGACGCCGTCTCCGCCGCGATGGCCGAGGCGGCGCGCCGCAGCGGCGACTGGATCGCTTGCCGCCCGGGCTGTACGCAGTGCTGCATCGGACCGTTCGGCATTACCCAACTCGACGCCCTGCGGCTGCGCAACGGCCTGCTCGCTTTAGAGGCCGCTGATCCGGACCGCGCCGCACGTGTGCGCGCCCGCGCTAGAGCCTACGTTGCCGCCATAGCCCCGCTATATCCGGGCAATCCCACCACGGGCGAACTGTACGACGAAGACAGCCTCCCGCCTTCGATGGACGACGTCCCCTGCCCGGCGCTCGACCCGGATACCGGGCTTTGCGATCTATACGAGGCCCGTCCCATCACCTGCCGCGCCTTCGGACCAGTGACGCGGGCGGCCGGCGAATCGTTCGCCGCCTGCGAGCTCTGCTACCACGGGGCGACGGACGAACAGATGGCTCAGTGCGCCGTGGACATCGATCCGGAAGGCCTCGAAAGCGACTTGCTGGCCACACTCGAAGCAGCGGGTGTGAGCGGGATGACCATCGTTGCCTATCCGCTGGCTCAGGAATAGGGCAAGGTAACCGTTTGCTTTGCGTGGCGCCCCGGTTGCCCCGCTACAATGGTGTCGTTCACATCGAGGCTGGCAGGAATGGCTTCACTTTACACAGCGGGCCACGCTGCGGTCGGCCATGGCGCGTCGCTGCTGAACATGGCCGGGCACGGCGCCGGTGCGATCATCTTCGGCATCTTTCTTTTCCTGCTTGCCCGCGACCGCACCGGGGCCCGCCCGAGCGGCAACCGCCTCGCTATGGCCGCCGCCGCGCTCGCCTTCGCCTGGAACCTCGGCGCGCTGGCGCTCATCGCCATGCCGCCCGGCCGTCCGCTTCTGAGCGCCGTCACGGGAATGATCGCCTTCAGCAGCCTTAGCCTGCTGGCGCCCGTGTTGCTGCACCTCTCGCTCGATCACCGGTGCCGCCTCGCCATCGCCGGATATGCAACCGGCGCTACGGCCGCCGTTCTGCACCTCGCCGAAATCGTTTTCGCCCGGCCGCAGCTTCATGTGTACGCGCTTGGGCTTATGGCCGTCGGGCTCGGAGGAGTCACCCTGGCTTCCGCCGTCCACCTCGCCCGTTTCCCGGGCGGGGACCGGGAAGGAGTTGTTCGCCGCCTGCTCGGTGCCGGCGTGCTGTTCGTCTTCGTCGGAACCTACGTTCACATCGCCCTCGAGCACGGCGCGCACACCTGGTCGAATGAACTCATCCTCCACCACGCCAGTGTTCCTCTCGCGCTGTTCATCATTCTTCACAACCACCGCTTCGTTTTGCTCGACGCTCTTGTCCGCTTCTGCGCGAATTTTGTGCTTGCGGCCCTGTTTGCTTTCCTCTGCCTGCGGCTCATCCGCTCGGAGTTCCTTGCGGATTCCGTTGCCGGGGAAGGCGGCTTCGTTTTTGCCGTCTGCCTTCTCTTTCTGCTGTTTGTGCTCGCCCGCAGCCGCCTCCAGGCGTGGATGACGCGGATCGTCTTCCGCCGCGGCGACTCCGCCGCGCTTGCCGCCGAGCTCCGCTCCGCTTCCGGCTTCAAGGACGAAGCCGCCTACGTCGATTGGGCCATCGGTCGCATCGCCGCCTTTATGCACGCGGAGAGGATTCCGGCCGGCGCCGCCGCTCCCGCGCTCTCCGCCGACCTCACCGACCCGCGCGAGGCCCTTCTCCTCGGCCGCCGCCGCGGCGGCCAGCCCTACATGAGCGAGGACCTCCGGCTCCTCCGCGAGTTCGCCTCAATCGTCGCGGAGCGCGCCCAGGCCATGCGCGAAGCCGAACTGCGCCGCCTCGCCGCCAACGCCGAACTCCGCGCGTTGCAGGCCCAAATCAACCCGCACTTCCTCTTCAACGCGCTGAACACGCTGTACAGCCTCATTCCCGGCCAGGCCGCCGACGCGCGCCGGACCGTCCTCAACCTCGCCGATATGTTCCGCTACTTCCTCAAGAACGAGAACACTACCATCCCTCTCGAGGAGGAGCTGCGCATCGTGAACGCCTATTTGCAAATCGAAACCCTGCGCCTCGGCGGCCGCCTGCGCACGGAAATTGACGCCGACCCCGCCGCGCTTCGGGTTCCGATTCCGATCCTGTCCATCCAGCCGCTGGTTGAAAACGCCGTGAAGCACGGCATCGCTCCCCATGCCGCCGGAGGATCGGTGCGTTTGGAAGCCCGCCTCAGCGGTGGCAATCTAACCGTCGCGGTCCGCGATACAGGCGCCGGTTTTCGCCCCGCCGGGCAGGCGCTCAAGGACGGCGCGGGCGTCGGCCTGGAGAACGTCGAGCGCCGGCTCAAGCTCGCCTACGGCCCGGACGCGGGCCTTCATATTGAGAGCGCTCCCGGCGCTACGGAAGTGAGACTTACGATTCCGGCCGCGCAGGCAGCGGAGGCCGCGCGATGAGAATCCTGATTGCGGACGACGAGCCGCTGGCTAGGCGCATCGTGCGCGAGCACCTTGCGGAGTTCCCCTGGGTCCACGTGGTCGCCGAAGCCGCTACCGGGGCCGAAGCCGTCGAGCGCATCCTGGAGTTCGAGCCGGACGTCGCCCTTCTCGACCTCCGCATGCCGGAACTGGACGGGCTATCCGCGGTCCGTTCGCTGCCCGGCGCGCGCATGCCGCTCATCATTTTCGTCACGGCCTACGAACAGCACGCGCTGGAGGCCTTCAACGTCGGCGCGGTCGATTACCTTTTGAAGCCGGTGCGCGCAGAACGCCTCAAAGAAGCCTTGGAGAGGGCGCGTGCCAGGCTGAAACCGCCCTCGGCCCCTCCCGGCCCGCGCCCCGCACTCCGCAAGATCATTGGCCGCGCCGGAGCGGAGCTGCACGTGTTTGATCCCGCCGAGGTGATCGCCTTCATAGCCGAAGACGAACTTGTCTACGTCGTTACGACCGGCGGAAAGTTTCTGGCAACGCACTCGCTCCGCCGTTTGGAAGCCGAACTGCTGCCTCCGGTTTTCCGCCGCGTCCGCCGCGGGGTGATCGTCAACATGGACCACATCCGCACGATTTCGCCGCTCACCAGCAAGCGCTGGCTGCTCAAGCTTTCCAACGGCATGGAAGTCATTGCCAGCAAGAGAATGGCAGGCGCGATTCGCGAACTCACGTAACCTGGCCCGCCGGATCACCCGGTGTGATACTGTGCCTCCATGGCCCGAACAACCCGCAGACGGTTCTTGACATCCGCGGGAGCGGCGGCTGCCGCGCCGGCTGCCTCGTCCGCCCCGCAAGTCCAACGCCGCTATACCCGGACCGCCTTCGCTCCCACCGGCGCGCCCCGGAGACTCAGCGAGAACCTCTGGCTTTTCGAGGACACCTGCAACGTCTACGTGATCCGCGACGGCTCCTCCGCCGTGCTGATCGACTTCGGTTCCGGCAAAATACTCGACCATCTGCCCGGCCTCGGCATTTCCAAAATCGACTGGATCCTTCACACGCACCATCACCGCGATCAGTGCCAGGGCGACTGGAAAGCCGTCGAGCGCCGCATTCCCATCGCCGTCCCTGCGCACGAGGCGCACCTGTTTGCCGACGCCGAAAATTTCTGGCGCAACCGCCGTGTCTTCCACCTCTATTACGTGCGCAACGATTTCCACACGATCACCGAAAACATCCCCGTTGCCCGCAAGCTCGAAGACTACACCACATTCCGCTGGAACCGAACGGAATTTTTCATCCTGCCCGCGCCCGGGCACACCCTTGGCTCCATCGCGCTGCTGGCCGAAATCGACGGCAGCCTCGCCGCGTTCACGGGCGACCTCATCTACGCGCCCGGCAAAATCCTGAACCTGTACGATACGCAGATCAACTACGGCGGCGCGGAAGGAGTCGATCACGGCATTTATTCCCTGGCGCGCCTCCGGGAGCGCACGCCGAGCCTTCTGTGCCCTTCCCATGGCGAGCCTATGCGCGACCCCGAGCCCGCCATCGCGGAAACTATCCGCAGGCTTTCGGATTATTACCGCTTCCAGGCAGGCGAACCCAGCGAGACGTTCCGCCCCTTTGCTGTCAGCCCCCACCTCGTCGCACACCACCTCACCATGGCTTCGTTCTACGCCATCATCAGTTCGAGCGGGAAGGCCATGTTCGTCGATTACGGTTCCGCCTCGAACATGCACTTTTCCACCTTCGAGCGGGCCACCGCCGCCACGGACCGCATCCGCTTCGTCGAGCACAATATCGACGAACTCAAGCGCACCTACGGGTTGAAGTCTATCGACGTGGCCATCCCCAGCCACATGCATGACGATCACATGAACGGCTTTCCGCACCTCATGCGGAACTACGGCACGCAGATCTGGTGCTACGAAAACATGGCCGACGTTTTCCAGAACCCGCGCGGCTACAACCTCGGCTGCATTCTCGGCGAGCCCATCAAAGTCTCGCGCACCTTCCGCCACGGGGAGAAGTTCCGCTGGGAGGAGTTCGAATTCGAGATCACGCACTCGCCGGGCCACACCGAATACCAGATGGCGATGTACGTCACCCTCGACGGCAAACGCGTCGCCTTTACCGGAGACGCCTTCTTTGAGAATCCGCGCCGCGACGGCACGCTCCGCCACAACCTGATCTTCCGCAACCACGTCGAGAACGACAGCCATTTGAAGTCCATCCGCAACCTCATCGAACACGAACCGGAAATCATCTGCCCCGGCCATGGCAGGCCCTACGCCGTGGACCGCGCCACCCTGCTCGCTACCGAAAAGAAGCTTACCCGCCAGCAGCAGTTCTTCTTCGACCTGCTCCCCGAAGGCGAAACGAATTTCGGCCTCGACCCGAGTTGGGTAAGCATTTATCCGTACCAGATAACGCTTCGCGCCGGAGAATCGCGGCGGATCGAAGTGCGCGTCCAGAACTACCGCGCCGCGCCGATGAAGCTCGAGATCGCGCTGGTGGCGCCCGCGGAATGGAAGATCGAGCCGGACGTGCTGCGCTTCGAAGCGCCCGCGGGAGGAAAGGCCGCGCGCCCGCTGACCCTCTCCATCCCGCGAAACTGGGAGGCGCCCGGCCCCCGCTTCGCCCTCGCCGCCGACGTGGTGAGCGACGGCCGCTACCTCGGGCAGATCACCGAAGCCGTTGTGGAACTAGCGGGTTAACGGCGCATACTCTCCGTTGGAGGCGGCCAGTTACGCTGGTGCGTTACAATTGACAACGCATCTGCATGGAGACCATCGGCCGATACCAGATCCTGGGCGAACTGGGACGCGGTGCCATGGGCATCGTCTACCGCGCGCTTGACCCGGCCATCAACCGCCCGGTTGCGATCAAAACGATCAGGCTCGCCGAGTTCACGGATGAAGCCGAGCGCGAGCGCCTCCGAGACCGCCTTTTCCGCGAGGCGCAATCCGCCGGCATCCTGTCCCACCCCAACATCGTTACCGTCTACGATGTCGGCGAGCAGGACGATGTCACTTACATCGCGATGGAGTTCGTCAACGGGCCCAGCCTCGAAAAGGTGCTGCTGAATCCGGAGCCGCCCGAGCCGCAGAAGGTTATCAGCATCCTCCAGCAAACCGCCGCAGCCTTGGATTTCGCCCACAAGAAGGGCATCGTCCACCGCGATATCAAGCCCGCCAATATCATGCTGGACGAGGAGGGCGTGGCCAAGATCACCGACTTCGGCGTCGCCAAGATCACGCAGTCCCAGCAGATGACCCAGACCGGCACGGTGCTGGGCACGCCGAACTACATGTCCCCCGAGCAGGTGCAGGGCAAGGCGGTTGACGGGCGCGCGGACCAGTTCTCGCTTGCCGTGGCCGCTTACGAGATGCTCACCGGCGAGAAGCCGTTCGCCGCCGAGCAGCTCACCACCGTGCTCTACAAAATCGTTTCCGAGGAGCCGCTTCCCCCGCACCACCTCAACCCTTCGCTCGGCTGGGCCGTTGCTATGGTGCTGAGTCGCGCGATGTCGAAGGACCCCGCGAAGCGCTATCCCACCTGCACCGAGTTCATCAACGCCCTCGAGGCCGCCCTGAAGACCAAGAAGGGCTGGAAGCCCATTCCGCGCGGGGCCAGCCAGAACCTGCCAACGGAAGTTGTCGGCGCCCCCATTGGCGTTGCTACAGCGCAGCACACCGTCAGGGTGGGCGCGCAGCGCAGCAGGCTTGTCTGGCAGATTTTTGCCGCCGGTCTTGCCGCGCTCGGGGTGGTGGGCCTGATTTTCGTCGGGGCCAACCGCTGGTTTTCGCAGAGCTACCCCGAGCAGCAGGCGGCCACCCAGCCCCCGCCACCGATCACCGCGCCGCAGACGGAATCGAAGCCCCCGCCGATGCCTCCCGTGCCGGCCACGGCTCCCGCTCTCGACAGCGCGCCGCCCGCCGAACCCGCCGCGACCGCCGAAACACCGGCCGCGGCCGCCGAAGCACCGGTGGTGGAAGAGCCGAAACCAAAACCGGCCGCCGCTCCGGCCGCAACACAGTCCCAGCGCGAGGCCGCGCCCCCGGAGGAGCAGCCGCTTCAGATCGTCACCAGCCCGCCGGGAGCCGATGTCATCCTCGACAACAACCTGTCGAAAACCTGCAAAACGCCCTGCACCTTCAACGTGGTTCCCGGCCGGCACACGCTCGCCATCACCATGAACGGCTACCGCCGCGAACTCCGCATCGCCGAAGTCGCCCAGCGTCCTCAGGAACTGTTCGTGAACCTCATCCGGGAGATGGGCGTGGTGGTGATCAATACCGACATTCCCGGCGCGCAGATCCTGATCGATGGAAAACCCATCCAGGAGAAGACGCCCGCCAAATTATCGCTCCCCGCGGGCAGGTACATGGTGACCGTCGTCAAGGACGGCCGCCGCGCGGACCAGGAAATCCAGGTGAAGGACGGCTCGCTGCTCAACTTCTCGCTTCAGCTCAACCCTTAGCGCGGCTGCGCGCCAGGCGCCACACGCGCCACTTCTCGAAAAACGGCTCCAGCAGCAGCACCCAGATGAATCCGGCCGCGCCCAGTTGCGGGTGCAGCGTTCCGAGCGCCAGCGCCAGCGCGGCCGCCGCGGGAATCACGCGCAACCTCGAAGTGATTCTCACCAGCAGATCCAAATCCGCCTCGGGATCCACCATGTACTTCCGCCTGGCGTAATGCCAGTGCCAGTTCATCAGGACGCCGAGCGCCAGCACATTCCCGAAATAGAACGGATAGGCCAACGCCTGATTGGGAAAGCGGCCCAGCATCCCCGCGGAGAAGGGAAGCCCCGCCACGAACAAGAGGAAAAAGATATTGATCCAGATGAGAACGTGGTCGGTGTGCCGGATGAAGTGAAAGGTCAGGTGTTGCAGATACCAGAACGCGCCCGCCAGCAGAAACGTGCCCCCGAAGACCACTATCGAGGGCGCCATTGAGCCGATCGCCTCCAGCAGCCTTCCCTGTGCCGCGTCGCCGGGCAGTTGCGGGATCTGGATCTGAATGGCAAGCAGCCCCATTGCGACGGCAAAAACGCCGTCGCTCAGCGACTGGGTGCGCGACTTTCCCAGTGGGACACTGTTCACGCGAGCGCGGCGCCCGCCCATCGTTTTCATAGCCACCGCGAAGTGACTAGCCTACCAGATCACGCGCCTTCAGGCAGCCGTGTGCCGGCGTCAACGCTCCTCGCATACACGCTCTCACGTGTCCACCGCCGCCGCGGCGCGCCGCGCTTGCTCATGAGCACCTGATAGACCCCGATAAACCCTTCTTCGAAACTCAGCGCCGAGCCGGCCAGCCAGATCCGCCAGGCGCGAAACGCCTTCTCGTCCACCAGCCTCAGCGCCGCTTCCCGGTTCGCCTCCAGCCGCTGCTCCCAGAGCCGGCATGTCAGCGCGTAATGCGGCCGGAGATTCTCGACGTCGAGCACCTCGAAGCCGCTTTCCTCGGCCGCCCGGATGGCCTGGTGCAGATGCATCAGCCGCCCGCCGGGAAAGATGTGGCGGCGAACGAACAGGCTGGCCCCGTCGTCGCGCACGCCTTCAGCCCGCGCAATCGCGTGGTTCAGAAACAGCCCCGCCGGGGCCAGCAGGTCCCGAATCTTGCCAAAGTACTCCCGGGCGCGGCGCGGCCCTACGTGCTCGAACATCCCGACTGACGCGATTTTGTCGTACTCGCCCGTGAGGTTCCGATAGTCGCAGTCGAGCACTCGCGCGCGCCCTTCCAGCTTCGCTTTGGCATAGGCGTACTGCGCGCCGCTCAGCGTGCAGCCCGTGGCCGCCGCGCCGTACTCGGCCGCCGCGTGCCCGATCAGTGCGCCCCATCCGCATCCCACGTCCAGAAAGCGCTCGCCCGGCTGAAGGTCGAGTTTCCGGCAGATATGGTCCAGCTTGGCAAGCTGCGCCTCCTCCAGCGTCGCTTCCTCCGACCGGAAGTAAGCGCACGAATACACCATGCGTGGGTCGAGAAACAATTGGTAGAACTCGTTCGAGCGGTCGTAGTGGAACCGGACGTACTCTGCGGTGCGGGACCTGCTCTGGATGGCGGTCTCAAGCGCCGCCGCGCAGCGCGCGATTGCCGATGACAGCCGTTTTCGCAACCCGCTGCGGGGCTGCCACCCCTTATACTGGATTGCCGCTTTCAAATCGCCCTTGACGTCGAACCTGCCTTGGGCGAACGCAATCCCCGCCGAATAGGCATCGCTCGCCAGCAGCCATTCAAGCTGGTCCCGGTCTGAAACGCAAAACGTGAAGCGCGGAACCCCCTCTCCGTACTTCTGCTCCGTTCCGTCGCTGAAAACCACGCTCCAGGCGGGCTGCATCCCCATACCTCAGAAATAGAGCAGCAGCCTGGAAGAATCAATACGGGTCCGAGTACTGATCAGCCCCAGAGGTCCCCGGTGTTAACCGGCTTGCCCTGAAGCTTCAGGTAGTAAAACAGTTGACTCTTGTGCATTCCGAGATGCTGGATCATCTGAAGCAGGTGCCGGCCCAGCGCGTATTTTGCGTCCGGCGCCCAGGGAGCCGCCGTCTGCTTATTGGCCAGATCGTGTTCGCCCGCCTGATCAATCATTTGGAGCGCGACCGCCTTATCCTCCAACAGCAGCTTTTTGGTCTCCGCGACGCTTCCGATCGTGGGCATCTTTTCCGCGGGCGGCAGCGGCAGGTCCTCAAACTTCACGCCCGGCGGCAATCCCCAATCGCCGGTGACGAAGCCCTTGAACGCGGCGCCGCAGGCATTGGTGAGGTGCATGAGAAGCTGTCCGGTAGTCATCCAGTTGCTGCCGCTCTGAGGCTTCCATTCAAGATTGTTCGGGTCTACCTTGTCCAGAAGCTTCAGCGTCGACGAATAAGTGCTTTCGATTTCATCCTTCAACAGTTGAGTCCAGTTCAAAGCGCTCTCCTTTTCCGCTCCCGCTCACGATTATACCGGGCCTCTCTCTCCGCAATGCAGCATGCGAAAATAGAACTTCGCTGCCGGACGGCCAGGCGCTCGTTCCCTTGTGAACACTCTGCGGCGCTGCCGGGATCACGAACCGGCGCAAAACTCATGCCGTGGCGGGCGGCAGCCCTGCGATTCGCCCAATCCTCAGCCGGCACTTGGCACGCGGGTTCGGGAGTGTGCAGGCTCATTTCCCGCCGTACGAAGGAGAACAGAACAGAATGCCCCGTGAGAACGCAATTACGGAAACCGCCATTTCAAAAGCAATCATTGAAAGTTACTATCGCAAGCTGGCGGACCGGATCGAGAGTGATGCGATTATCGCAGGCGCCGGTCCTTCCGGCCTCGTCGCCGCCTTTCATCTTGCCGGCGCGGGCAAGCGGGTCACGATTATCGAGAAGAGGCTGAGTCCCGGCGGCGGCATATGGGGCGGCGCGATGGGGATGAACGAAGTCGTCGTGCAGGAGGAAGCGCTTCCGATCCTCAACGCTGCGTGCATCCGGTTTGTCCCTCAAGACGGCGGGTTGTACGTCGCGGATGCGGCGGAGCTGGCCTGCGGCCTTTGCCTGCAGGCGCTCCGCGCGGGGGCGGTACTGCTGAATCTGGTGACGGTGGAGGACCTCTGCGTGCGCGGCAACAGGGTAACGGGAATTGTGGCCAACCGCACGACCATCGCGGGTGCGCTGCCGGTGGATCCGCTCGTTCTGTCCGCCGGTGCGGTTATCGATGCGACCGGGCACGATGCGGCCGCGGTCCAACACCTCCGCAAGCGCGGCCTTCTGGACCCGAAGCTTGCGCCAGGAGAGGGACCGATGGACGCAGCCGCTGGAGAATCGTTTGTTGTCGAGCGGGTGGCTGAGGTCTACCCCGGACTGTGGGTCACCGGGATGAGCGTATGCACCACGTTTGGAGGCCCGCGCATGGGACCGATCTTCGGCGGTATGCTGCTATCCGGCAAGCGAGTCGCCGAAATGATCCTTGCGCGGTGAGCGGAAATCGAGGGTAAGAATGAGCCTGGCGAAAGTTGCCGAAGCCCGATTCCAGGAAGGGTACTCGTGTTCGCAATCCGTGTTCTCGGCTTTGGCCGAGCCGCGGGGTATCGACCCCGCCGTGTCGCTGAGGATCGCGGCGGGCTTCGGCGGCGGGATGGCGCGCTCCGCCGCGACGTGCGGCTGCGTGACCGGAGCCATCATGGCGATCGGCCTTGCCCAGCGCGGCATCAGCGCGGCGGAGAACCGTTCCGAGAAGGAAAGGACCTACGAAGCAGCCCGGCAATTCATGCGTGCCTTTGAGGAGCGGAACGGCTCCCTGGTGTGCGCTGAACTGCTGGGCTGCAACATCAGCACGCCCGAGGGCCTGGCGCAGGCCCGGCAAGAGAAGCTCTTCCAGTCGCGATGTCCCAAGTTCGTGCGGGACGCCGTGGAGATCGTTCAGAACATGACGGCAGCCGGCACTCTATCCGGTCAGCTTTTGAATTCCACCAGATAGTAGATCGCCCGGTCTCTGCCGGTGTCGATTTGAAACCCCGAAGTCGTGGCGGATGTGACTACTGCCAGCGGGGCCGTGCCGGGGCGGCGGCGCCCATCGTGATCCAGTGGATGGACGTCGCACCGCCCGGGGCGCCGGATCAAAATTGTGGCCCGCACGGGCTCGATCAGCACCGGCGGATTGCCGCGCTCCACCACTCTGCCCTCCGGCGTGACCTTCATGCCCGTGTTCGCCGTGCGCGCTATCGCGAGCACCAGCAGCGAACCGGCCTTGGCGATCGGCTTCGTCTTTTCCAGGCTTGTCACGTAAATCAGGGCGAACGGGGTCTCGACGTTGATTGTTACGTCGGAAAGCGCGTGCTCGCGGCCCGAGGCAAACCCGACCACGCCCTGCGTTCCCGCCGTGTTGATGGTGAAGAAGCCGCGGTCGCTGTAATCCCACACGAGCTGTCCCGTTTCCGAGCGCACCACTCTGCGTTCGGCGTCCAGATAGCGGCTCAAATCGGGGGGTGTTGTGCGGGTGGGTTGTTTCACGAAATCCACCACCACCCTGCCGGCGGCCAGCGCCGCGGGAGGAACCGTTCCGCTGAACTCCTTCACGTCGCCGCGCTGCCGGATCTGGTCCTCGAATCCCAGGCGGCCGCTCTGCAAGTCCGCAGGCGCCACCGCCCGGGTGGAGATGACACGCCCTTCCCGAACGTCCCCGCGATGAACCATGCGCGAGAGAACGGGATACTGGCCAATGTCGGCGGGAGCATCCACGTTGAACTCCCGCAGCCCGGCGTTCAGGATGTCGAAATCACTGGCGAACTCGCAGGAGAGGTCCCAGCCCTGCAAACCCATGCCGTAGGCGGCGACAATGGCAGGCGCCTCGGCCTGCCAGGGGTTGCCCAGCGTGCTCTTCCATTCCGACATGCCGAACGGGCGGTTGGCCACCTGCTGCATACCCGCGCCGAGGATGCCCGAGCCCGGCGCGCTCACCATCGCCCGCCGGCCGCCCGAGTAATTGTGCCGGTCCACCAGGCCCAGCATGCTATCCGAGAGCAGATTGTAGTAGTGGCTGATGCCGCTGCCGGCCTGCCAGCACGAGCCGACAATCGCGCCCCGGTAGCCGGTCGCGCGGATGGCTTCGGCGAACCGCGAATAGAACTCGTTCTGCTTTTCGTGCAGGAACGCGCAGTTGTCGAGCAGGCGCGCGGGCGGCGCTTTGCCCTCCCGGACCGCGGCCAGCACCTGGCCGGCCATCTCGGTGTTGGCGTACGCGGCGATGTTGCCCTTTTCCAGCGACTCGCCCGGAGCGAGCGCGCCCTCGCCCCAGGCAGCGACGAGCTTCGCCTCCGATCCATACTTCTTCCGCAGCCACTCGGAGAACTGGCTGTGCAGCATCCGCTTGTAGGTCGGGCACTTGTCCAGGTGCACCTGGGTGTGGCCCCAGAAGATATCGTCTTCGTTCTGAAGTTCGATGTAGGCCAGCGAGGGGTCCTCCGCATAGCGCTTGCCCGTCACCGTGTTCACGCGGTTCAGCATGTTTACGGTCAGGCCGATGCTGAGGTCCTGGAGGTCGCGGGCGAAGTTGACCAGGCCGATCGTGCTGCGCCGCAGGTGCGACCAGGGCAGGTTCGCATTCATGATTTCGTCGTAGGCGGCGACGCGGTCGCGGTCCGCCGGCGAGAGCCGGTGCCCGTAGATGTGCGACCAGGCGGTGTAAATCCCGCGTTTGGCGAGCCCCGCGCAGAAGTAATCCCAGTTGCGTGCCAGCGGCTCCATTAGCTTGAGCGAGTCCGCCGGGTCGCCGATTCCCTCGCGGCCGCCGGGCCAGGTGAATTTGTGCATCCGCAGAATGTTGATGCCGTACTTGGCCAGCTTGTCCGCGTAGCGATCGGCCCATTCTTTCGGCATCGCGACGCGCGCGTTGCACGCGTTCGTGCCCCAGAGTTTAACGGGAGTGCCGTCCTCAAACACAAGCCGGTCGCCGCGGACCTGAACAAAGCCGTGCTTGCCCGCCGGGCGTTCCAACCAGTCGGCCATCCCGATTACGCTCGGACCGGTGAAATCGTTCTCCGGTTCGAAGGGGAACCACTCTGGCGGTGCTCCCCAGCCCTCCTGATCCTGGGCCAGCGCCCCAAGGGCCGCAAACGAAGAAAAGATGAAAGACCTCCGCTCCATTGGGACATTATCGTATGACTCTGGACCGCGTTCTACACTAAGGGGGATGTGCTCGGTTCTTCTGGTGGAAGACGATCCCGACCAACTGGAGATCAGGAGCCTGCTGCTCGAGGCGGCGGGCCATCGTGTACAGGCCGCATCCAGCGCCGCCGCCGCCTGCGAGGCGTTCTGCCGGTGTGAACCGGAAGTCGTGGTGATGGATCTGCGGCTGCCCCGGATGGAGGACGGTCTCGAGCTGATCCGGTGGCTGCGCAACCGCTCGCAAACCGCGCGGATTATCGTGCTCTCCGGATGGGCCTCGGATTTCGCCGGACTGCCCGAACGCGCCCTGGTGAATCACTGCCTCGCCAAGCCGGTCCGCTCGCGCCAACTGCTCGATTTGATTGGATAAACGGCTCGCGCAAGCGGGAGCCGCGTTCCATCTGATATTCTGACAGAGACGGGCCACGCCTTCTGCCATGCTGTACAACCGATACCGAAGCACTGGCTACTACTCGAGCTATTTCCCGCCGGGCGTGAAGTGGCTCCTGATCGTCAACATCGCAACCTTCGTGGTGAACTGGTTTGCGATCGTTCTCTTCAACTGGGATCCCTTCCGCGTGTTCGGCCTGGTGCCGTATCAGGTGCTGAGTTACGGTTTCATCTGGCAGGTGGTCAGCTACATGTTCCTGCACGGCGGTTTCGGCCACATACTGTTCAACATGCTGGCGTTATGGATGTTCGGGGCCGACCTGGAGCGGGATTGGGGCACGCGGCAGTTCCTGAAATACTACTTCTATTGCGGCATTGCGGCCGGTCTGTGCGTGATCGCCTCGGGCATTCTGTTCGGCCAGATGGGGGCGCGAACCATCGGCTCCTCGGGCGCCATTTTCGGGCTGCTGCTGGCTTTCGGAGTCCTCTATCCCGACCGCACGGTGCTGTTGAGCTTCCTGTTCCCGATTAAGGCGAAATACTTCGTCATGATCATCGGGGCGATTGCCTTCATGGGTTCGTTCCGCGTGAACACGGGGATCAGCGACATCGCTCATCTGGGCGGGCTGGTGTTCGGCTACATCTATCTGAAAACCGGCATGCTGCGCGCGAAACTCGGTTACCGGCCGCGCCGGACGGGCTGGTTCGCCTCTCTGCACCGCCAGTACCAGGATTGGAAGGTACAGCGCGCCCGCAGGAAATTCCAGGTCTACATGCGAAAGCACCGCACCGACGACGACCGCTGGGTTAATTAATCCAGTCCAGCGAGTCTTAGCGCTTCTCCAGTTCCGCGCTGGGCCTGTCGTCCGCTTCCAGGTCTCCAAGCGCATATTGGATTCCGGCGAGCAGGTGCTCGAGCAGCGGCGCGTTCCAGAAGATCGAGGCGGTGTGCCCCAGACCGAGATAGAACACGCGCCCCTTCCCCTGGCGCTTAATCCAGGACATGGGGAAATCCTTGTCCTGCTGGCGAACCGGCAGAAAGCGTCCCCGCTGGGAGGGCGGCGTCTTTTCCACGTCGATGCTGAACAGTACGTGCAGGCGGTCCCGGAACGATGGTTCCTGCAACTGGAAGGCCTGGTCCGTGACTTCGAATCCGCGGCCCTTGAAGGCGGCATTCAGCGGGCTCTCCGGGTCGTCAAGCTTCATGACCATGGGTTCGTTGTTCCAGGGATGGCCGCCGTTTTCGGCGCCGCCGAGCATCCGGCCGAACTCCGGCCACTGATCGTATCGCGGATATTGGACGAACGTGGCGATGGCGTCGTGGATTCCGATGAGCCCTTTGCCTCCGGCGACGAACTCGAGCAGCGATCGCCTCAGTTCCGGGTCCTCGAACAGCACACCGGTGGTGTTGTTGAAGCAGACAGCGTCGAACTGCCTGATCTTTTCCGGCCGGAACATCTCGACATCGTTGCTGAAGACAGCCTCGAAGGTGCCCGTACGTTTCCCCATCGACTCAATGGCATAGTTCGAAGCGGGATGCACGTTCCAGGCTCCCCCGCGCACCACATTTCCGTCCCGCACGGAAAGATTGGTTACCAGGATGCGGCGAGGCTGTTTCGGTTTGGCGGGCGCTCTGGCGGGAAGCGCGGCATCGATCCTTTGTTTTTGCTCCGGCGGCAGCTCCTGAGCCTGCAAAAGGCCGAAGCAAAGAGCACATGCGAACAGAACAACGCCCTTCATTGTGGTCCCCTATTCGATCCAGCCTGCCATTACATCACACGGCGATCTTGAGGGCAAAAGCGAGGGGGCGGGTGGGGAGGAAAACGCGCGCCGGCCGCTCGACGGCCCCCGCACCCGGGAACCAGCGAGCGGCCGGACTTCGCGCGTGTTCAGGTCAGTGGCGGGCTACCAAATCAGCTTCATGCGCACCTGCACCTGCCGGGGATAGCCGTTGCCGATCCAGGCCTGGCTCGGAAACTGCGTCCCGAAATTCGAGTCGGTCGGTGTGGTGTTGAAGTTGTTATCGCGCCCGTAATAGTAGTGGTTGAGCACGTTGAACGCCTCCAGGCCCAGTTGCAGCCGGAAGCGCTCGGTGATGGTTGTGGTCTTGTTCAGCGATGCGTCAAACGTGAGCATCGGCTGCTTGCGGATCTGCCCGCTGCGGAAGGGCGTCATCCGGCTGTTGCTCGGAGTCGAGCCTCCGCCCGGAGAATAGTCGGCCACCATGAGCCACGCGTAATTGGAGAAGTCTGTTCCGCAGCCGGAAGCCAGGCTGTAGGCCATCGGCTCGATGCGGCCGTCGTTGAACTGCCGCAGCACGCAGTTGTTCCAGCCGACCACCTGGTGGGCCTTCCAGTCTACGTTGCCTTTCCAGCGGCCGCCGATCGTCCGCGGGTCTTTCAACAGGATCACGTTGCCGGGCAAATTGTTCGGTTCACCGGAAGCCCAGTTGTAGAAGCCCGTGATCTCCCAGCCGCTGATCAGCTTGGAAACGACGCCGGTCGTTCCGGAGCCGAAACGCTGGTTGCGGCCGAACGGCAGGTCGTAAACCGCCGTCGCTTTGAACCAGTGCGGCCGGTCGTTGAAGTACAACCCCCGCTGCTCGACGTCGTTGAACGGATCGGCGTAGCCCCAGCTCTCGACCGTCTTGCTCAGGGAGTAATTGGCAAGGAAGGTGAGGCCGCGGCCGAACCGGTGGTTGTAGTTGACCTGGAGCGAGTTATACCAGAACCGGCTGCCGTTGCGCCCCTGCTCGGTCATATCCCCGCTGAACTGCGGGAACGGACGGGCAAGCTGATAGCGCGACAGAGTCGCAGCCGTATAGAAGCTCGTGCCCTGGAAAGCGGGGACGCCCCTGAACGGGTTCGGCAACGCCTGGTTGCAGTAAACCGGATCGCCGCCTTCCAACAGGTTGCAGCTCTTGCGGAATTCCGCCGAGGGGATATTGAACGCCTTTTCGTTGTTGGCGTCGATGGTCCGGGTGCCCACGTAACTCGCTTCCACCGTAGCCGCCGGGGTGAGCTGATATTGCCACCCCACAGAGAAGGAGTGGAGCTTCGGGGTGATGAAGCTCGGGTTGAACCAGCTCGTGTTTTGCCCCACGTAGGTCAGCAGGCCGCGGGAAGCGCCTGGCGGCACGTTGATGCCGTCCGGGTAGGGGTTTCCGAGATTGACGATCGGGGTCCGGTTGCCGTCAATGCTGTAAACCGACGGCGTGCTCGTGCTGAAGCCGACGAACTTCAAATAGTCGTTATTCGGGTTCAGGTAGTAGAGGCCGTAGCCGCCGCGCAAGACCAGTTTCGGGGTGAGCTGGTAGGCGGCGCCGATACGAGGCTGGAAGTTATTCAAGTCGCGGTCGGCGGCGATCCTGGGCTGGCCGTCCACGCCGGTAAACCTCAGCCCGCCTTTCAGGTCCTTCAATTGCGGATACTGGGCCAGCATCTCGGCCGGAATCTGGCTGGCCACCGGGCTGGCTGCGTTCCGGTCGAACCCGCGGTTCATGCGGTTCCACTTCTCGTCCGGAGGGCCGTTGTAATCCCAGCGCAGGCCCAGGTTGAGGGTCAGCTTGCGGGTTACTTTCCAGTCGTCCTGAATATACGGCGCTATGTACCACTGCCGGTTGAACGGATACAGCGGGTAGTTCGAAGAGGCATTCACGATGCCGAGCAGGAACGAGGCGTAGCCGTCCCCGGAGGTGTCCTCCTCCTGGTTATACAGGCGCTGGGTCCACCGGGTCTGGCCCTGGAAGTAAAGGATGTTGCCGCTGTCTTGCTGGATGTAGTGGATGCGGCGGATGTCCACACCCATCTTCAGTGTATGGCCGCCCATCACCTTGGTTACGTTGCCCATCAGGCCGTAGTTGTTGGTAATGTTGATCCCCTGATACCGGCCCAGCGGCGCGTAGCCGTTCTGGAACTCCCAGCGCCCGAAGTAGGTCGGGCCGGGGAGCTGGCTGATGAGCGAGGAGGGCAACCCGAGCGAGGTCAAATCGAAGTCCACATTGCCGCGCCCGAAGCCTTTTTCGATAAAGCGGTTATAGGCTCCGCGCACGTTCACGACCAGGGTCGGCGAAATCGTTCCGACCCAGTCCAGCACGTAGGCGTCGTTGATGCGCTGGAAAGGCTGCTGGCCGTCCATGCCGGGACCCTCGCAGATGCCGTTAATGCACCGGTCCTCGGTCCGGTCGTTGGAGGCGTGCCGGATGAACGCCCGGTGCTTGTCGCCGAAGTTCCAGTCGAACTTCAAAATCAGGTTGTAGAAATTATCGGTGGCCGCGTATTCCGGGTGCAGCAGGTTCTGCATCGAGTACCGTTGACCGGGAGTTTTCGCATTGGGCATCGGCATGTACTTGGTCACCGCCCTGGCGACCGGGTGGATCATGCTGGCTGGGATCTTATTGTCGGGGAACGGCTCGCGAATCGGGTCGCCGTTTTGGTCAAACCGGCTCGTAAACGGGTTGTAAATGGTGATTGGCCGGCCGTCCGCAGTGGTCAGCTTGCTGAAGTCGCCTTCCCGCATTTCCGGCTCGGGAAACGAGTTGCGGAGGAACTGCGGCCATTCCTCATAGTAGTTCTCAAAGCTGCCCAGGAAAAAGCCTTTTATCTTGGAGTCTTTTTTAAGCAGCTTGGGGAAGTAAAGCGGCCCCTCCAACTGCACGCCGTACTGGTGCAGCACGTGAGCCGGGCGCTCCACTCCGATGGCGTTGTTCTGGAACGTGTTGGCGTCCAAAGCTTTGGTGCGATAGAACTCCCAGGCGGCGCCGTGCAGGTCCTGCGTACCGCTTTTCAGGATGACGTTGAAGATGCCGCCGCCGGTATGCCCGTACTGGGCATCGTAGGAGTTCGACTGCACATTGAACTCCTGCACCGCGTCCACGATGGGCACGTAGGCGATGTTGTTGCCGCCCGCCTGGCCGTTGTTGGGCGCGCCGTCCAGCAGAAACTCGTTGTTGGACTGCCGGCCGCCGTTCACCGACCACTCGGCGATGGCGCCGTTGTCGAACGGCCGCTGCCAGATGGCCGCACCGCGGAAGGTGACGCCGGCCATCATCGAGCCGAGCATAAACGGATTCCGGCTGTTAAGCGGCAGTTCGGCTACCTGAACGGTGTTGACGACGCCGCCGCGGCTGGCCGTCTGGGTCTCCAGCAGCGCCGCTTCGGCAGTGACGCTGACCGATTCGGTAACCTCGCCGACCTCCAGTGTTATGTTGATGCCGGCGATCCTGCCAACTTCCAAGGTGACGTTCTCACGGATAAACTGTTTGAAGCCCTGCGCCGTTACTGTCAGTCTGTACTGGCCAGGACGGAGAAAGGGAATGGTGTAAGCTCCCGAGGCATCCGTGACTGCGGTTGCGGTTTCGTTAGTCGCTACGTTTACGGCCTGTATGTTGGCGCCCGGAACGGCGGCGTTGCTAGGGTCGTAAACGTAACCGGAAATTGTGGCGCGGAATTCCTGCCCGAAGAGGAGGGAGGGGAGGAGAAGGCACGCCACACTCAAGCACTTGGTCAGCTTCATAGTTCCTTCCTTAGAGTTGTTGAGTTACGAACCCACCATCCGCGAGGGCTTTTGCCCCTCGCGGTTCACCCTTGTTTCTAGACTAGGCCACGCTATTGTAAGCCCTCCCAGGCCAAGCAAGCAAGAGTCCACTCGGTAAAACTTATGACTCAACAAGTTAGTTTTGTTGGCAACCCTTACATTAGAGTAGAGAGTGCTGTAAGGTACAAGCAGAAGTTGATTTTCGGAAGCCCAAGTTCATACAGATCAGGCAGGTATCGCCATTTCCAAACTCCGTAGGGAGCAATTTCAGATTTCAGGATATTCGGTTTGCGGCGCGGCATCGCCCATGCAACCGTAGGGTGGTGTTGCCTTCTGTTAGTACTTGCCAATATGCTCAGGTCAGGACGCTGCTAATATCAGTGCCTTACTTCTGACCTGTCCCAACTTACGTCCTGCCGCAGTCCCATCGCCTGGAACTTCTCGCCCACCCCTGCATTGCCCTCATTCGCGGGTTTCGGCCGGTGTCTTTTCTACTTGATATGCTCAGGCTTTGAAGCTGCTCATATCAGCACTCCGCCCCGGACCTGTCCACTTACGTCTCTTAGGGGCAGGGCACACCCGGACCGGGACTTTGGGGGACTGCCGGCAAGCGCTCTCCACCCCGGCCGCCGCTCTGAAGACTTGCCCGCTCCCGCCGGCCGTTAACAAGTGCGACAATCGTCAGACAGCAAACGATTCGCGTTACGCTGGAATTAGAGAGGGAATTTCAGGCATGCTAATCCGAAAAGAAGATGCGCTTGAGTATCATTCGAGTCCTACGCCGGGGAAGATCTCGGTCACTCCTACCAAGGCCTGCCGCACCCAGCGCGACCTGAGCATGGCTTACACGCCAGGCGTCGCCGTGCCTTGTAAGGAAATCGAGCGCGACCCCGCCCTGGCCTATAAGTACACCGCCAAGGGGAATCTGGTCGCGGTTGTGACCAACGGTACTGCCGTTCTCGGACTCGGCAACATAGGCGCCCAGGCCAGCAAGCCCGTCATGGAGGGGAAGGGCGTTTTGTTCAAGCGCTTTGCCGATATCGATGTTTTCGACATCGAACTCGCCACCACCGATCCGGAGAAAATCATTCTTGCCTGCCAGCTCCTGGAGCCCACCTTCGGCGGAATCAACCTCGAAGACATCAAAGCCCCCGAGTGCTTTGAGATCGAGGAAGAGCTCAAGCGCACCATGAAAATTCCCGTTTTCCACGACGACCAGCACGGCACGGCCATCATTTCGGGCGCAGCCCTGCTCAATGCCCTGGAGATTGTCGGCAAGCGCATCGAAAACGTAAAGCTGGTTGTCAACGGAGCTGGGGCCAGCGCCATCTCCTGCGCGGAGCACTACATTCGGCTTGGCCTGCGGCGCGAAAACATTCTGATGTGCGATACCAAGGGGGTCCTGTATAAGGGCCGGGCGGAAGGCATGAACAAGTACAAAGCCCGGTTCGTTCAGGAGACGGACGCCCGCACCCTGGCCGACGCCATGCGCGGGGCGGACGTTTTTGTCGGCCTCTCCTGCGCAGACTGCGTCACGCCCGAGATGCTGAAAACCATGGCGCCCGACCCGATCGTGCTGGCCATGGCCAATCCCGATCCCGAGATCCCTTACGAAGTGGCCGTCAAGGCCCGCCCCGACGTGATCATGTGTACCGGCCGGTCGGATTATCCGAACCAGGTCAACAACGTTCTCGGGTTCCCGTTCATCTTCCGCGGCGCCCTCGATGTCCGCGCCACAGCCATCAACGACGAGATGAAGCTCGCGGCAACGCGCGCGCTCGCCGCGCTGGCCAAGGAGGACGTGCCCGATTCGGTGCGCGCCGCCTACGGCGTGGATCGCATGGAGTTCGGCCGCGACTACATCATTCCCAAGCCGTTCGATCCCCGCGTGCTCATCTGGGAATCGGCGGCGGTCGCCAAGGCGGCCATGGAGACCGGGGTCGCCCAGCAGCCCGTCGACCTGGACGAGTACAAGGAGCAGCTCGAGCGCCGTCTCGGCCGTGCCCGCGAGGTGATGCGCATCATGATTCACAAGGCGCAGCGCCGTCCGATGCGCGTTGTTTTCCCCGAAGGCGAGGAGACCAAAATTCTCCGGGCCTGCCAGATTCTGCTCGATGAGAAAATCGCCAGCCCGATTCTGCTCGGTTCGGAGCCGGTCATCCGCCAGCGCATTGCCGAGTGCCGGCTTAACCTCGACGGCGTCACCATCATCGATGTCCGCACCTCACCCGATCGCCAGCGGTTCGCGGAAGAGCTCTACCGCCTGCGCAACCGCAAGGGGCTTACGCTGAGGGAAGCGCAGGAGGCCATGCTTCAGCGCAACGTCTTCGGTTCGATGATGGTGCGCGCCGGCAAGGCGGACGCGCTGGTCAGCGGCCTCACCCAGCATTACCCCGATACTATCCGCCCAGCGCTCCAGGTCATTTCGGTCCGCGAAGGCCTTCACAAAGTGTCCGGCGTTTACATGCTCATCACCGCCAAGGGCCAGGTCTATTTCCTCGCCGATTGCACGGTGAATATCGAGCCGTCATCGGAGGACCTCGCCGAAATCGCCCTGTGCACCGCCGAGATGGCGCGGCGATTCAACGTCGAGCCGCGCGTCGCGATGCTTTCCTTCTCTAACTTTGGAAGCACGCGCCACCCGCTCGCCGATAAGGTGCGCCGCGCGGTCGAAATCGTCCGTCAACGCAAGCCCAACCTCATCATCGACGGCGAGATGCAGGCCGACACCGCCGTGGTGCCCGAGATTCTGGCCGAAACCTATCCCTTCGCCGCGATCAAGGGGGGCGCCAATGTCCTGGTGTTTCCGAACCTGGAAGCCGGCAACATCGCCTACAAGCTGCTGGCGCGCATCGGGGACTGTGAAGTGATCGGCCCCATCCTGATGGGAATGTCGAAACCTGTGCACGTATTGCAGCGCGGCGCCGAGGTGAACGACATCGTCAACGTCGCCGCCATCGCCGTCGTGGACGCGCAGGAATCTCCGGGAGCGGGCCAAGCCCGGCCCGCCGCTACCACTTGACCGGCTCGCCCGGCTTGAGTGTCCAGACCTCGGTCTCGCGCCGGTCCTTGATCAGCTCGGCCAGTTCCTCGGGCCGCCCGGTCAGCCCGGGGAACGTCGCGAAATGCATGGGGATGACCTTTCGCGGCTTGAGCATGCAGCAGGCCAGCGCCGCCTCTTTCGGGCTCATTACAAAAAGATCGCCGATGGGAAGAATCGCCAGCTCGGGATGGTAGAGCTGTTCGATCAGGGCCATGTCGGAGAACACGGCGGTATCGCCCGCGAAGTAGAGCGAGCGCTTGTCCGGAAACCGGAGCACGTACCCGCAAGCCTCGCCGCCGTAGATCATCCGGTCGCCGTCCTTGATGCCGCAACTGTGCACCGCGTGGGTCATCGTCACCGTTACCGCGCCGATTTTCTGAGAGCCGCCCTTGTTCATCGGGTTGAGCTGGCCCACGCCCTTGGACCCGAGCCACTCGCACGTTTCGTAGATCGCCACCACCTGCGGGGAGTGCTTCTTCGCAAGCGCGACGGCATCGTGGATGTGGTCGAAATGCCCGTGCGTGATCATGATCGTGTCGATTCGCGAGAACGAGTGATTTGCGGGAAAGGAGGGGTTCCCCTCCGTCCACGGATCCATCAGGATGACTTCGCCCGATTCCAACCGGAACTGGAACGTGCCGTGCCCAAGCCAGGTAATCTCCACCATTTGCGTTTGTGCTCCTCTCCCCGATGATAGCGGATCGTGAATCGTAGAACGCGGCGGGCCAGGCTGCGGCGTGCTCTACAGCCCGTCGCCGTACTTGGCCACCCCCGGAATCGTGACCGGCAGCTTCCCGCGGAATGGGATTTCACCGAAGATAGCTTTCACGGCCGCGCGTTCGCACGGAGACGCCGGGCTATACACGGCGACATACGCGGATATGCCCGGAAAGCTGCGCGCCAGGTACGGATTCCCCAGCGCGATCAGCGCAACCGGCGGCCCTCCCGCGATCAGGGCCTCGAGCAGCTTGGGATAGCCTCCCGCCAGCGCGGTGCTGCCGCGATACGCCGCGACGGAGGCGAACGCCGCCACCACTGCCGCCCGCGCGCCCTTCACCGCCTCTATCGCGCTATCGAACTCCGCCGCGGAGGCGTCCGGCCGGAGCACAACGAGCGGCGCATCCGGCGCCCGCTTTCTGACCTCCTCCGCGAACAGCCGGCCTTGCTCGCCGCGGGCGGATTCCGGCAGAACCACAAAAGCAGTTCTGGCGCCGTTCACCGGCAAGAGCGAACCTTCGTTCTTCACCAGCGTCACGGCGCGCTCGGCAATCTCGTCCGCGCGCGCGATGTCTTCCGGCTGGTCGAGCGCGTCCATGATGGCTTCCAGATTGACGTACCTCTTCCGGTGCAGATTCACCCGCGCTTTCGCCGCCAAAATGCGGCTGACGCTTTCGTCAAGGCGCCGCCTGCTGATCTCGCCCCGTTTCACGGCCCGCACGATGCCCTCAACCGCCTGCTCGGGGTTCGCCGGCATCAACAGCACGTCCGCCCCCGCTTGAATGGCCTTCACCGCCGCTTCTTCCGCGTTCCAGTGGTTCGTGATGCCCTGCATATCGAGCGCGTCGGTTGTGATCAGCCCGCGGAAATGGAGTTTTTCGCGCAGGAGCCCGGTCAGGACCGCGCGCGAGAGTGTCGAGGGAACCGACGGAGAGTCCAGCGCCGGAACCGCTATGTGCGCCGTCATGATTGAATCCACGCCCGCCGCGATCCCTGCCCGGAACGGCGGCAGTTCCACCGCATCCAGCCGTTCGCTGTCCGCGTTCAGTACCGCCAGGGCAAGATGCGTGTCCGTGCCCGTATCGCCGTGTCCGGGGAAGTGCTTTATGGTCACCAGAACCCGGTCCGGAGCGGAATGCGCGCCTTCGATAAAGGCCCGAACATGCGCCGCGACCTCTTCAGGATTCTCGCCGTAGGAACGTATGCTGATGATGGGGTTTTCCGGGTTGTTGTTTACGTCCGCCACCGGCGCGAGGATCCACGGCACTCCCAGCGCCCGCGCCTGCCGCGCCGTTACCGCTCCGGCGAAGCGGCTCAGTTCGGGATCGCGCGCCGCCGCGAACGCCATATTGTGCGGGATCTTGGTCTCGGACCTGACGCGCATGGAAACGCCGCGCTCGAAATCGCCGGCCACAAGGAGGGGAACCCTCGCCGCTCTCTGCATACGGTTCAGGAATGCGGCCAGGGCAAACGGTTCGGCTTGTTGCACCGAGCCGTATCTCACGCGGTTCACCAGCACGAGCCCGCCAACCCGCAGTTCCCTCACCCAGCGGAGATACTTTTGGTACTCCGCCGATCTTGTATTCAGCGCTTCTCCGTAAAAGGAAACAAATACGAGCTGGGCCGCCTTGTCGCGGAGATCCATCGAGCGCATCCATGACCTGACGAAAGAGGACTGCGACCTGACGGGAGAGGATTCCCGCGCCTGGGCTGGCCGGCTTTCCCGTGCGTTTTGCGCGGCGAAACTCGTTGCCCAGGCCAGCAGAACCGCGATGGAAGTTCTGAAGGGGTTCAATGCACCACTATACGTCAGCCCGCGCCCGGCGTGTCGCCTTCACACGGGCGCGCTGGCGAGCGGGCGGCTTCTTCTGCGCGCCATTGCGCAACAGCCGGTTGACGCAGCGCACGAGCTGCGCCACCTCGTTAGCGCTCTTGGAAATCACCGCGTCCGCGCCGGTGTTCTCTTCATTCATCCCGAGCGCGTCCGCATAGCCTGAGATCAGAATGATCGGGGCGTCTGCGGCCATTTCGCGGATGCGGCGGATCAACTCGAGCCCGTTCATCTTCGGCATCTTGTAATCCGTGATGACGAGATCGAATTTGTTGGCGCCGTACAACTCGAGCGCCGTGCTCCCCTCCAATGCGGTGGTGATGCGATACCCAAGTTCCTCTAGTACTGACTTACGAGCAACCAGCCCCAATCGGTTGTCGTCTACCAGGAGAATGTGCGCGGAAGGAGCGGCGGTTCGAGTATCCCGGTCTGACATGGTGAAAGGTGAAATTATCAGAGTGCGTAGTCTCGTGTCAACGAACTCGTAACAATCTGGAAAATAGCAAGATCAAATTCTTGACTTTTCGCGGGAACAGCAGTTCTTATTCGCAGGCGGCTCCCTACTCCACCTCGCGCGGCGCGGTGTAGCCGTTCTTGGCGATGATCTGGTACTTGATCGGCTTGTTCTTCTGGTCCGTGATGCGCAGCGCTTCGCCGGTGGCCGGGTTTACAAGCTCCACTTTGATTTTGCGGAACTTCCCGTCGCGCGCCTGGTTCGTCGGGGTGTAGCTTAGCACGTACTGGCGCCGCAGCGCGTCCGATATGCTTTGGAAAATTGCGGGAAATTCGCCGTAAAAGCGCGGAATGAAGGCCATTCCGCCGGTTTCCTTGGCGAAAACACGCAGAGCATTGTTCGCCTGCAGCGCATCCAGCCGGGCGATCGGGCCCATCGCGCCGTGCGCGTCGTACCACTGGCGGATCGCTTCTCCGATTCCGATCGCGTAAATCGGAACGCCGGCCTCCTGAAGGATTTTGCGGGTCTTATCGAAGGTGAGTTTGCTGAAAGTGTCGTAGCCGGAGGCGATCAGCACGATGGCCTTGCGGCCCTCGATGTCCGACATGCGCTGGGCCGTCTCGGCCACCGCGTCGTACATGTTCGATTCCGAGTAGGCCGCGATCTGGAGCCGGCGCATCGCTTCGTATGCCTCGCGCTTGTCGGTGGAGAAGTCCGAGAGAATTTCGGTCCGCAAGTCGAAGGCGACCACCGCGACGTAGTCATCCGGCTTGAGCGTTTCGAGGAAGCCGTATGCCGCCGTGAGCGTCTGGTACCAGGTCTCGGTCCAGTAGCTCTGCCACAAATTGCTGAACTCGATCACCATGGCCACCGTCATCGGCGCTTCGCCCTGGCTGAATTCCTTAATTTGCTGCGGCACGTTGTCTTCCAGGACGCGGAAATAATTGCGCGGGATGTTCGGGATAAATTGCCCCTTATTGTCCAGCACGGCCACATCCACCGTTACCGTGGTGACGTCGCTCCTGAAACTCGGCACGCCCTCCGGCAACTGCTGTTCCTTCTTGCCGAATTTGGATGGGATCTTGGGGCCTTCGGGCGCCTCCGCCGGTTCGCTCTTTTTGCGCGGCTTCGCGACGGTTTCGCTCCCCTCCTTGCGAGGGCCCTGCTGCGCAGTGAGTGTGAACAACCCGGCGCAAAGGCTCGCCACCAAAATTAGGGAGATTTTCATTGACGTCTTCATGGCCGCCTCTCTAAACCGAGACTCTACCAAAGATTTGGATGCGCCGGGGAAAAGGTATGTTTCAGGTTGATCGGACCATAATCGCCCGTAGGGACCGAGTCCATGGGCGCCCAGCCGTTGGAAACCTATTCTGAGCGGGCTCGCAGGCGGCCTCGGGCCAGGCGGATCTCGAGCGGGGAGCCGGGCGGAACTTCGGCGGGATCCTTTAAAATGCGCTTCGATTCGTCCTGGACGATCGCGTAGCCGCGCTCCAGAACACGCAGCGGGCTGAGCTGGTTAAGCTGGGCGGCAAGCGCGTCCAGGCGGCCCCGGCCCGCATCGAGGCGGCCTCGGATAGCCTGAGCGGCGGAGGATTCCGCAATCTCCAGGCGGCGGCGGGTGCGGGCGAAGCGCAGGCGCAAATCGAGCGTGGTCAGGCGGGCATCGAGGTCGCGCAGGCGCGCGCGCCGCGCGTCAATCAGGGCGCGCAGCGTGTTGCGGAGAATGTAATCGAGCTCGTCGATACGCTGGAGGGCGCGGCCGATGCGTCGGTGGAGCAGGGAACTGGCGCGCTCGACGCCGCGTAGGTGGAGCTGGCGGGCCGCCTCGGCCAGCCGGTAGCGCAGCGCCTGGCGCAGCTTCGAGACACAGCCGTCGATGCGCTCGAAGACGTGCTCCCGTTTTACGACCACAAGCTCGGCGGCGGCTGAAGGCGTCGGGGCGCGGAGGTCCGCGACGAAATCGGCGATCGTCACGTCGGTTTCGTGCCCGATGGCGGAGATGACCGGGACGGAGCAGGCGGCGATGGCGCGGGCGACCGCCTCCTCGTTGAACGTCCAGAGGTCTTCGAGCGAGCCGCCGCCGCGGGCGACGATCAGCACTTCGGGCCAGCCCGAGGAGCTGAAGTACTCGATGCCGCGGCAGACTTCCTCGACCGAGCCCTCGCCCTGGACCTGGGCGGGATAGATGCGGATATGAAGTCCGGGGAACCGGCGGCCGAGAATGTTGAGCAGATCGCGGATGGCGGCGCCGGCCGGCGAGGTCACGATCCCGATGCGGGAAGGAAATTTCGGGATGGGTCGCTTGCGCGCGGGATCGAACAGGCCTTCGGCGGCCAGCTTCACCTTGAGCTGTTCGAAGGCGAACTGAAGGGCGCCGCGGCCCTGCGGTTCCAGATGCTCGACCAGCAGTTGATACTCGCCGCGCACCTCATAGACATCGATGCGCCCGCGGGCGATCACGGCGACTCCGTCCTGCGGCTTGAACTTGAGATAGCGGGCCGTGGCGCGGAAGCACACGCAGCGCAACTGGGCGTCCTGCTCTTTAAGCGTGAAGTAATAGTGCCCGCTGGCGGCAAGGCGCGTCCCGGAGATTTCGCCCGAGACCCACACGTCGGCGAACTCGCGGCCGAGCAGGCTGTGAATCGCGGCGTTCAGCTCGGAGACGCTGTAGGTTTTTCGAGCGGCTTCAAAGGAAAAAGCGATCTGTTCCACTCAGTTTGACGTTTCCTGTTGACGCGGGAATCTCCTTCCGCTATTCTAGAAAACAATTGCGGTTGCGGCATCCCCACCCTAAGTCTACCCACCCACGGGAGGATGAATGAGCCCTAAAGAAGTATTGGAATTCGCAAAGAAAAACGATGCCAAGCAAGTTGACCTTCGCTTCAGCGACATACCTGGCCTATGGCATCACGTATCGTACCCGATCCGCCAGTTGAGCGAGGAGTCGTTCGAAGAAGGCTTCGGCTTCGACGGATCGAGCATCCGCGCCTGGGCGGCCATCAGCGAGAGCGACATGCTGTTGATGCCGGATCCGAACACGGCGTTCATGGATCCGTTCGCCGAAATTTCCACGCTGGTGATGATCAGCGATGTGATCGATCCGATCACGCACCAGCACTATGAGCGGGATCCGCGGTGGATCGCCAAGAAAGCCGAGATGTACCTGTCGAATTCCGGCATCGCCGACACGGCTTACTTCGGCGCCGAGGCTGAGTTCTTCATTTTCGACAACATCCGGTTTGACCAGAACCAGCACTGCGGATTTTACTTCATCGACGCCGAGGAAGGCCGCTGGAATTCCGGGCGGGAGAAGGATAACCTGGGATATCGGCCGCGTTACAAGGAAGGCTATTTCCCGGTGCCGCCGACCGATCACTATCAGGACCTGCGCAGCGAGATGGTGCAGACCATGCTGCGCTGCGGCCTGACGGTGGAATGCCATCACCACGAGGTGGCGACGGGTGGGCAGGCGGAGATCGACCTGAAGTTCGACTCGCTGGTGAAATCCGCCGACGCGATCCTGCTCTACAAGTACTGCATCCGCAATGTGGCGAACCAGTACGGCAAAACGGTTACGTTCATGCCCAAGCCGCTGTTCGCCGATAACGGGAGCGGGATGCATTGCCACCAGAGCCTGTGGAAAGACGGGCAGCCGCTGTTTTCGGGAGACTGCTACGCGGGGCTGAGCCAGATGGCGCTGTGGTACATCGGCGGGCTGCTGAAACACGCGCGGTCGCTGTCGGCGATCATCGCTCCGACGACGAACAGCTACAAGCGGCTGGTGCCGGGTTATGAAGCTCCGGTGAACCTGGCGTACTCGCGGCGCAACCGTTCGGCCGCGGTCCGCATACCGATGTATTCCTCGAACCCGAAGGCAAAGCGCATCGAGTTCCGGCCGCCGGATCCCTCGGCCAACCCCTACCTCGCTTTCGCGGCGATGATGATGGCCGGACTGGACGGCGTGCTGAACAAGATCAATCCCGGTGAGCCGCTCGACAAGGACATCTACGACCTGTCTCCGGAGGAGCTGCGGGGCGTGCCGTCGATGCCCGCTTCCTTGGACGAGGCGCTGAACTGCCTCGAAGAGGACCACGGCTATCTGGTGAAAGGCGACGTGTTCACCGAGGAGATGATCGAAGCGTTCATCGACTACAAGCGCAAGAACGAGGCCGACGCAGTGCGGCTGCGCCCGCACCCGTACGAGTTCGCGCTCTATTACGACATCTAGCCGGCCACGTTCGCTTCGTTTGCTGTTGTTATGAGGGCGGGCCGGGCCTCACCGGCCCGCTGGTTAAGCATTGCAAGGCGCCATAGTTCAGATCAACCTTTCCCCGGGCGGACTGCCCAAACGGCCTGTTCCGGAGGCGTTTTTGACCCCGCTCGGATTTGAAGGAGATTCCGTCGCGCATCCGGCCGTTCACGGAGGCGCGCTGAAAGCCGTTCTCCTGATCACGGCGGAGGGCGTCGATGAACTGATCGCCCGCGGCTATCCCCTGTTCTACGGCGCGATGGGCGAGAACCTGACCACGCGCGGCCTGGACCGGCGTATGCTCCGCAGCGGGCAGCGGTTCCGCGTCGGAGAAGCGATCGTGGAGCTTACAACTTTGCGCCGGCCCTGCAACAGTCTCGAAGTGTACTCCCCGGCATTGAAGACGGAAATTTTTGAGAAAGACATGGAGCCGGGCCACCCGGCCTGGGGCCTGGGCGGCTTCTATGCGTCGGTGCTGAAGCCCGGATGGGTCCGCGCGGGCGACGCCATTCTGCTCACGGAGATTGCGGTCTAGCGGCGGGCTATAATTTCTATGCCGGTGCACTATGCGGACACTCCTCACAGAGGTCGAATTCCGCGACCCCGCGCGCGCTGCCGACAATGTGCAGAATCTCTGCCAACACGTCTCCGAGGACTTGCAGGGGAGGCTTCACGCGCTGCTGCGGGCGTGCGCCGATCCGGATGACGCTCTGCATTTCTTCGACCGCTTGCAGCGCGAGCAGCCCGCCGCCTTTCATCGCCTTTCCGAATCGAACACCGCGCTCCAGGTGCTGGTCGCGGTCTTTTCTCACAGCCGGTTCCTCTCGGAGGCGGTGCTGGTTCATCCCGAGTGGGTGGATGAACTCGTCGCGAGCGGCAACCTTTACAGGGTTCTGACCGCGGAGGACTACGCCGAGCGGCTGGAAGCCGAACTCCGGGCCCAGGGCAGCCTCGTTCCTACCCCGCTCTCGATAGCGGTGTTCCGGCGGCGCCAGATCCTGCGCATTCTGGCGCGCGACGTGATGGGGCTTGGCACGCTGCCGGAAACCACCGAGGAGCTCTCGAGCCTCGCGGATGCGGTCCTCGACGTCTGTTACCGGCGCATCAGCGAACAGTTGGCCGCGCGCTACGGACGGCCTACCGACGCGGGCTTCTCCATCATCTCGCTCGGAAAGCTGGGGGGGAAAGAGCTCAACTACAGCTCGGACATCGACCTGATGTTCGTATACGGGGCCAACGGCGAAACGCCCGGACCGAACCGGATCACAAACAAGGAATTCTACAAGAAGGTCGCGAACCAGCTTACCGATTTGCTTTCCACCTACACCAGCGCGGGCATGCCTTATCGCGTGGACTTGCGCCTGAGGCCGGACGGCCGTTTGGGCGAGGTATGCATCTCGCTCGACGGGGCGAAAAGTTACTACCAGAGCCGGGCGCGCGACTGGGAATTGCAAATGCTGATCAAGGCCCGGGTATCGGCGGGCGAGCGGCAGCCCGGTGAGGAGCTGCTGGAATTCGTCGACCCGCTGATTTATTCGAGCACGCTCGACTTCTCGGTGGTGGAGGAGGCATCGGCGACGCGGGAGCGGATCGGCGAAAAGCTGGCGGCCCGCCGCGGCGCTTCGCGCGGTTTCAACATCAAGCTGGCGCCTGGCGGGATTCGCGATATCGAGTTCCTGGTGCAGTGCCTCCAGCGGCTGCACGGCGGCCGGGAGAAATGGGTGCGGCACGGCGGGACGCTGCTGGCGCTTTTCCGGCTGCGCGACAAGGATCTGCTTTCCGACACCGAGTACTCGCGGCTGGCCTCGGCTTACCAGTTCCTGCGGGCGCTGGAGCACCGGCTGCAAATTTACGACGACCGCCAGATCCATACACTGCCCACCCAGAAGGAAATCGTCACCGTGCTGGCTCGCGAGATGCCGGCGGCGCAGATCGGCGAGGCGCCTTCCGCGGACCTCCTGCTCCGCCAGTTGAATCAACACCTGGAAGAGGTGCAGGAGATCTACGAACGCGTCATCCACGCCCAGCAGCCGATTTACTACTCCCCGCCCGGGCCGGCGCCGGCGCCCGAGCCGCTGCCGGAGGAACCGCGGCCGCCGGCCGAGGAACAGGTCCCCCAGGAGCCGGCCAGCAACCTTGTCAGGTTCCTGGACCAGTGCGCGCCGAACCTGGCGGGCACGCTCTCCCGTGGGAACCTGCGCCGCGGGCGCACCTATTTCGAGCACTTCCTGGAGCGTATCGTGCACCGGCCGGAGTGGATGGAATGGATGAACACGGACTCCACCCTGGCCAGGCACGTCATCGACATCTTCGAACACAGCCCGTATCTCGCCGAGCAGCTCATACGGACACCGGAGCTGATTGCCGAAATTCGCTCGATGCGCAAGGATTCCCGGCCGGATGTGCCGTACCAGGACGTGATCCCAGAGTTGGACGACGCCGGCGAGTTGCGCCGCTTCTTCCGACGGGAGATGTTCCGCATACAGTGTGAGAGCATCTGCCTGGAAACCCCGATCTTCACCACGCTGGAGCGCACTTCGGAATTGGCGGACGCAGTCATCCGCGCGGCGTACCGCATGGCCGTTTCGCAGGTCGCCGCGAAACATCCGCCTGCCTCTCCGGATTACGTTCCGTCCGAGCAGATGATGGTGATCACGATGGGGCGGCTCGGCATGCGGGAGTTCGACCTGGCGTCGGATGCGGACCTGATTTTCGTTATCCCGGATGAGGACGTTCGGGAACAGGTGTTCTGGACGCGCGTGGCCGAGCGGATGATCTCCATCATCAGCGCGTACACCGGCGACGGCGTGATGTTCGCGGTGGACACGCGGCTCAGGCCGAACGGCCGCGAGGGCGCGCTGGTGCAGCCCATTTCCAGTTATAAAAATTACTTCGCCAATACCGCTCAGGCGTGGGAAGGCATTACCTACATGAAGACCCGGGCGGTGGCGGGCGACATGGAGCGCGGCACGCGCTTCTTGAACGAATTGCAGGAAGTGGACTGGCGCCGCTACGGCCAAAGCGGGCGCTCGCGCCGGCAGCTCATGCAGATGCGAATGAGGCTGGAAAGGGAGCAGGGCGGCGGAAATCCTCTCAAGGCGGGGCAGGGCGGATATTACGACATTGATTTCGCACTGATGTATCTGCGTTTGAAAGGGGCCGGCATTTTCTTCAAGGTTTTAAATACGCCGGCGCGCATTGACGTCGTCGAGAAAATGGGCCACCTGGAAAGGCAGGATGCGGATTTTCTCCGCGACGCCGCCACCTTCTACCGCGCGCTGGACCACGGCCTCCGCCTGTTGAGCGGGCACACGGAAGGCGACCTGCCCGCCGCCGGATCGCAACTGGAAATGCTCACCGCCCTGGTGCAGCGCTGGACGCCGGATCACCTGCACGACCAGCCGCTCGACCTGGAACTGGCTCAAATCCAGGCGCGCACGCGGGAGTTCTTCGACCGGCTGTTCAAATCGGCGGCTGTTTCGTGAGCTACTGCGCCGGCGCCCCGGCCAGGGTGATCGCCGTGAAATACGCATCGGCCACAAGTTCGGTTCGGGCGGCCGCGGCCTTGTGGCGGAAGCGGTTCATGGCGGTTTCGTCGCCGCGCCCGGCGGCGGCCACTAGTTCGTCGAGACCCTCATGGTTTTGTCTGATGGCGCGATACGTGCGGCCCAGCAGGTTTGACGCGGCCTCGCGCACGGTCCTGCCCGCCGGTTTGGGAACGCGGCCCTTCATATCCACCGCCGGGCTGGAGCGCTCAATGAAAGCATGGAGGCTGGGTTCGCGGCCCTGCGTTTCCGGATAGGCCTGGCCGAGACTGCCGTCGAAGGGCACAAGCGCGTGAGCGGGGCACGTGCTGTCTTCCAGGAAATGCGCCAGCACGCCGGCGTGCTGGGCGGCAGCGGCAAGGTCGCGCGTTTTGAAGCCTTCAATCATTCCGGAGAGCGAGTATTCGATGGCGCTGAGATCGTCCTCGATGGTCCAGGTGACATTGTGTATGGGGCGGCCGTCGGGCATCTCGCAGAAGCGCCGCATTCCGGCGCGCGCCGCGGTCTGGTGCGGGTACATGTCGGGATAAACGCAGTACTTGCGCACGAGCGCCGTGGTTTCGGCTCCGAAACGCTCTTGGGCGGCGGCCGGCAGCGAGGCCAGGGCAGCGCGCGTAATCATCTGGTGCACGGGGTCATGCCAGCCGGCGCACGTCCACACGGATATTGAGCACAAACACAGGCCGTGGAGCGCTTTTCCCATTAACGGCTCGCGAATTCGAGAGTAGCACGCCGCCGCGGGATCCGTGCTAGCATCTTGGTTAAATCGCACACAGGAGGGGCACTGGATGACAGCGACGGTTCTTTGTGTGGACGATGATCCCCTGGTGCTCGGAGTGACTCGCTTGGCATTGGAGCGGCGGGGTTATCGCGTTCTGACGGCTTCTACAGGCGCCGAGGCGCTTTCCATGTTGAAACAGCCGGGGGAGGAGATCGCGCTTGTTCTGCTGGACTGGCGGCTGCAGGATTGGGATGGCGAAGAGGTGCTTCTCGGTATGAAACGAATCAGTCCACGCGTTAAAGTGCTGGTCACCAGCGGAGACGGAAGCGAGGCGGCGCTTTCGTCCGAGGCAGGCGGCCTGGCCGCCGGCTTTCTGGAGAAGCCCTACAGTCCGGCTCAACTCCTCCGCTCCGTGCAGCGCCTTTTGGGGCAGGAAACGCGGACGGCGGCGGCCTGAGGGCTTCGCAACACCGATACGTGCTCAATAGCCGGTGGGCGGGCGGACGCCATCCAAGCGGCCAGGAACTCGCGGCGTGCTAAACTGGCGGCAAACAGAGGGCGACAGAAAATGGCCTCCACCGTCTGGAAAGGGTACATCACGTTTGGACTGCTGTCCGTTCCCGTCCGCCTCTTCGCGGCCGCGCGCAGCGAGCGGATCAGCTTCAACCAGCTTCACAAGGAATGCAAATCGCGAATCCGCCAGTGGCTGTACTGCCCGGTGTGCGACCGCAAGGTTGAGCGCGAGGAGATCGTCAAGGGATGCGAGTACGAAAAGGACCGCTACGTCCTGGTCGACGAGGATGACCTGGAGAAGATCGCGCCCGAATCGGCCCGGACCATGGAGATTTTCGAGTTCGTTAAGGTTCAGGAAATTCCCTCGCTGTTTTTCGACACTTCGTACTACGTGGTGCCGGAGGAGCCGGGCCGCAAGGCTTATCACCTGCTGGTCGAGACGATGCGCGCCTCCGGCTACGCGGCTCTGGCGAAGGTGGCCATGCACCAGCGGGAGCACCTGGTGATTATGCAGCCGCACGGCAACGGCCTGACCCTGCACACGATGTATTACGCGGAAGAGGTGCGCCAGGTAGCCGAGTACGGGCAGCCCGCCGAAGTCGAAGTGAAGCCGCAGGAAGTGGAACTGGCGAAACGCCTGGTGGAAACCCTTGCCGCGCCGTTTGAGCCCTCCAAATATCGGGACGAATACCAGCACAAGGTGCGCGAGATGTTGGAGAGCAAGCGGCAGGGCCTGGAAGTGACGCCCGCGCCCGTGCCGCGCCTGGCGCCGGTGGTCGACCTGATGGATGCGCTGCAGAAAAGCCTCGCGGCCCTGCCCAGGAAGCCGGCGAAGCCCGCCGCCGAGGTGCGCGCCATCGATGAGGCCGCCCCGGCCCCCGCTGCGCCAAGGAAACGAGCCGCGAAAAAGGTCTCGGCGTGAACCGGGGAGTTCAGTTTTCCTGAGGTTCGCCGATCTGGACAAGCGAGATGCGGGTGAGGCCGCCCTTCTCCCGAATCGCGATCACCTTCTGATACCCCTCTTCGGAGTGCCGCATTTCGACGCGGCCATCGTGCATGCTGAAGCTCCAGTCCGGCAGTTCCTGGCGGTAGAAGGCGCTGACGTTCGCGATGGAATCGGCGGTTGTGTAATCGGCCGCTGCGACATTGAGGTTCTTTTCGTCGCCGAGCTGAAACTCCAGGTTGACCGTTTTTCCTTCGCCGGGAACGGCAGCCGCGCCGGGGTAGACCGGCAGGCCGAGGCGCCGAAGATCGTCCGGGCTGCGGGCCTCGCGAACGCGCATCGAGCCGACCGGGGTTTCGATGCGGACCACTTTCCCGCGCCCGGAAGACGTTTCCTCGACGCGCACGTTGCGCGCGATGAACAGGCCGAGGAGAATGGCCGTGCCAACCAGCAGGAGGGCCAGAACCAGGATGGCGGCGAGCACACCGGCCAGAATGCCGCCCGACCGCCGTTTTTCAAGGCGCACTTCGCTACGCTCCTCACATCAGTATAGTTCCCGGGGCAATTCACGGAAGTGAGCTACCGGCTCGTGCGGCGCAGTGCGGCGCCGGCAAGGATCGCGAATCCGCCCGCGCACAGCAGCAGCCAGACACGGTGCGTGGTCATCCATAGCTGAGTGCTGTGCTCTTGAGCCCTGGCGCTGAAGCTTCCGCGCGCAGCGAAATCTCCCCTCACCGGTTCGAAGAGGTTGTCAGGCCGGTCCGGAGCGACAGGCTCTCCGGTCTGCTGCGACTCGTAGCCTGTTCTGGCCAGGTATTTGTCGAGGAGACCCGGTGCGATCTTATTCCCGATGATCGAGGCAACGGTCGGCCACCCCACGTAAACCTCCCTGCGCCGGCGGGCGGCGGCCCAAACTACCGCTTCGGCTCCCACCTCCGGCTGATATATCGGCGGCACAGGCTGGGGGTGATTGGGCAGGCGCGACCGGCACCAGTCGAACTGCGGAGTGTTCAGCGCCGGCATTTGGACCATCGTGATGTGAACCCGGCTGCCATTGTGGAGCAGTTCGGTTCGAACCGAATCGGTGAACGCCCGGATTGCGGCTTTCGCCCCGCAGTAGGGCGCCTGAAGCGGAATGGAGCGGTAGGCGAGCGCCGAGCCCACCTGCACGATCACGCCGTCGTCGCGCGGCGCCATGCGCTTGAGAGCGGCCATGGTCCCGTAAACCGTGCCCAGGTACGTGACCTCGGTGGCTCTCCTGTATTCCTCGGGCTTGATTTCGAGAAACGGGGAAAAGACCGTGACCATGGCGTCGTTGACCCAGATATCGATCGGGCCGAATGCGCGCTCCACGGCTTCAGCCGCAGCTTCCACCTGGCCGGCGTCGGCCACATCGGTTGGCAGCGCGAGCGCCGCGCCCCCGGCTGCCTCAACTTCGCGGCGCGCCGCCTCCAGGCGAGCCTTGTCTCGCCCGAGCAGGCCGAGGCGGGCTTCCTCTTTCGCGAACCGCCTGGCGATCGCCCGCCCCAGTCCGGCGCCGGCCCCGGTTACGACTACGACTTTCGGTTTGTCAGGCATGCTTCGACCGGTTCATCGCCCAGTACAGCGCTCCGCCCGCCAGCAGGGCGCCGGCTGCGAGCCCGAGGAGCTTGCCGTTTGCCGCCGGACCGAGAGCCTTCAGGTATTCCCGTTCGGGGTAATCGTGGCTGGGGCCTTGGGCGCCCTCGTGCAGCGCCATCTGGAGAACCTGCGCCAGGTGAAGCGCCCTTCGGTCTGTGAGCTGCTCGATCTGCTCGCGGCAACTGAAGCCGTCGGCGATGATCAAGGTGTCCTTTGCGGCATCCCGCACCGCGGGCAGAAGGACCCGCTCGCCGCACTTCACCGAAATGTCGTACTTGGAGGACTCGAAACCGAAACTGCCGGCCATGCCGCAACAGCCTGAATCCAGGATTTCAAAATCGAGGCCGATCGTCTTCATCAGTTTCTCGTCCTCGTCCATTTTCATGATGGCCTTGTGATGGCAGTGCCCGTGGACGACGGCTTTCCGGTGAAGCGGCGGTGGCCGGTAGCCGTTGCGCCCGTTGCCAAGAAATTCGGAAAGCGTGAATGTTTGCCGCGCGAGCCGGCCGGCGTCGATGTCTTCAGGAAACAAATTGCCCAGCTCGTCGCGGAATACGGCTACGCAGCTCGGTTCGAGGCCCACCATCGGAGTGCCATCGTGAAGCGCCGGGCGCAAGGTTTCGAGGGTCGTGGCCAGCATACGTTCGGCCGTGTCCAGCATGCCGAAATCGTAGAGCGGGCGCCCGCAGCAGAGATCTTTGCGTGGAACCAGTACGTGATATCCGGCCGCTTCGAGCACTTCGACGGCGGCTTGTGCCGTCCGCGGGTGGAAGTAGTTGTTGAAGGTGTCCGGCCAGAGGATTACTTTGGGTCCGCCGGCGTTCTTCGGCGTGTGGGTCCGGAACCATTCCTTGAACGTTCGCGTCGCAAATTTCGGCATGCTGCGGCGCTGGGAAATTCCTCCCGCCGCCTTGATGAGGTTAGCCAGCCCCGGAGTCCGCATCGCCAGATTGGCGAAGTGGGGAATTCTCGAGGCGAGCCGCGCCCAGTACATGATGAGGCCCATGGAATAGGCGTGGCGGGGGCGGAGCCGGCCCTCGTAGTAGTGAGAAAGGAACTCCGCTTTGTAGCTCGCCATATCGACGTTGACCGGGCACTCGCCTTTGCAGCCTTTGCATGACAGGCAGAGGTCCAGCGCATCGAAGACGTGCCCGCTCTTCCAGCCTTCGGTGAACAGCTCGCCCTGAAGCATCTCAAACAGCATGCGCGAACGGCCGCGCGTGGAGTGCTCCTCTTCGTGCGTCACCATGTAGCTCGGGCACATCGTGCCGCCCTCTTCCCGCCTGCACTTGCCGACCCCCACGCAGCGATCCGCCGCTCCGCTCCATCCGCCCTCTTCCGGAAACTGAAAATGGGTTTTTAGAACCGGCGGGCTGTAATCGGAGCCGTGCCTGAGGTTTTCGTCGATGCGGTAAGGATGGACGACCTTCCCCGGATTCATCCGGTTCCGAGGGTCCCATATCGCCTTGAATTGCTCGAAAGCCCGAATGATCTCGGGGCCGAACATCATGGGCAGCAACTCGGCGCGGGACTGCCCGTCGCCATGCTCGCCGGAGAGCGAACCGCCCATGCCGATGACAAGTTCCGCAGCCTCGTGCATGAATCGCCGGTAGTTTGCGATGCCGGCGGCGGTCTTCAAATCGAAATTGATGCGGGTATGAATGCAGCCCTGGCCGAAATGGCCGTAGAGCGCGCCCACGTAGCCATGCCGGTTGTACAAGCTGCGCAGCGCGCGGAGATAGCGCCCCAGGTTCTCGGGCGGCGCCGCGGAATCCTCCCAGCCTTCCCAGGTGACCGGCTCGCCCGGGACGAACGCGGTAGCGCCCAGGCCGGACTCGCGAATCTCCCAGACGAGCCTTTCCTGCCGGAGATCGTCATAGAGCTTCATTGAGGGCGGGTTCGTCCCGCGTCTCAGCCGCGACATGAGAGCTTGCGCTTTTCCGTCGGCATCGGCCCGGTCCTCGCCTCCGAACTCGACCAGGAGCCATCCTTTGCCTTCCGGCAGAAACGGAAGGTCCCCCATGTGCAGGCCCTTTTTCCTCATATTCTCGACGAGGTAATCGTCGATGCCTTCGAGTCCGATCGGGGCGGCCTCCCGAATCTCCAGAATGTGATCGGCGGCCTCGTACACGGAGGGATAACCGAGCGCGAGCAGGCTGCGATGCCGGGGCCAGGGAACCAGCCGCAGCTTCGCCTCCAAAATCAGCACGAGCGTCGACTCGCTGCCGATCAGAGCTTTGGCCACATCGAAAGCTTTTTCAGGCAAAAGGTGGGGCAGGTTGTAGCCGGAAACCCGGCGCGGGATATCGGGGAAGCGCGCGCGGATCAGATCGGCGTACTCATCCCGCAGCCGCTTCATGCCTGCATAGATTTCGCCACGGCGGCCGCCCTCGGAGATGATGCGCTCCAGCTCATCTTCGCCGGTCGTGCCGACCCACATGCGGAGGCCGTCATAGGTGAGGATTTCGATTTCCTCGGTATTGTCGTCGGTTTTGCCGCCCATGATCGAGTGGATCCCGCAGGAGTTGTTCCCCATCATGCCGCCCAGCGTGCAATGGTTGTGGGTGGCGGGATCGGGAGCGAAGGTGAGGTCGTGGCGGTTCGCCCGGCGGCGCAAATCGTCCAGAACGACTCCCGGCTCCACGCGCGCCGTTCTGCCGGCGGGGTCCAGGTCCAGAACGCTCCGCATGTATTTCGAGCAGTCGATGACGACGGCGGCGTTGCAGCACTGCCCGGCCAGACTCGTGCCTCCCCCGCGCGCAAGAATCGGGGCATCGAACTCGCGGCAAACCGCGACCGTTTCGATGATGTCTTCCTTGTCGCGAACGACCACTACTCCAACCGGCGCCTGGCGGTAGTTGGAACCATCCGTCGAGTAAAGCGCCCGGCTGCCCGGATCGAACCGGACCTCCCCTTTGATTCTCTTCCGCAGCTCCCGCGCGAGGTCCCCGGCGTAGGCGGGTTGCCTGTCATCGGGGCGCATACGGCTCGGGCCGGGCACGTTGTCCAGGCGCCCGGCCGGTTTCACCGTTACCAAGCTCGCCATCGTTTCCTCCTAGCTGTTCCGGTAAATCTGATATCCGGATGCATCCTCATGCTTGAGCTCCAAACCCAGTCCGGGACGGGTGAGATCGGGGCGCAGCATCCCGTTGGCCGGCTGCGGCGCGCCATCGAACAAGAGTCGCTCGACGCGGGCGTGATCGTAAAAGAACTCGATGTTGTAGCTGGGCAGCGCCGCGCAGCACAGAGACGTGTGCAGAGAGGGCGCCGTATGGGCCGAAAAGCGCACCGAGTGCGAGGCTGCCAGCGCCGCCGCCCGCATGAACTCGGTGATCCCCGCGCATCGCGTCGCGTCCGCCTGCAAAACGTCCACGGCGCCCGCTTCCAGCATGCGCCGGAAATAGACGAGGTCGTAGCCGTACTCGCCGGCGGCAATGTCGAGGCCCGGCGGCCCCTGGTCGCGTATGAGCCGCAGCCCTTCGAGATCGTCCGACGATACCGGCTCCTCGAACCAGGTTGCCCCTGCTTCGGCAAAGCTTTCCGCCAGCCTGAGCGCCTGTTTGCGCGAGTACGCTCCGTTGGCGTCCACGTAGAGGCGAACCTCCGCGCCGATGGCCTGGCGCGCAGCCGCGACGCGCGCGGGGTCTTGTTCGGGGCGCGATCCCACCTTCATCTTCACCGCGGCAAAGCCCTGCTCCGCCCAGCGGCTTAGCTGCGCCTGGAGCTGCCCGATGGAGTAGGAAGTGAATCCTCCGCTGCCATAGGCTTCTACGCCCTCGTGCGCCTGTCCAAGCAGCCTGGCTAACGGAAGACCGAGCAGCCGCGACTTGAGATCCCAGAGGGCGATCTCGATTGCCGCGATCGCCATCGAGCAGATGCCTGGCCGGCCCAGGTTCCGGATGCGGCCCACCAGCGCCGCCCACACAGCAGCGATGTCGAATGCATCCCGCCCCACGACCACGTCCTTGAGCGAATCGATCAGCACAGCAGTTGCCGGATCTGCGTAGGTGTATCCCAGCCCCCGGTAGCCGCCCGCTTCGAGTTCCACGATGACCGCTGTGGTCTTGCTCCAGGCGAACGTGCCGTCCGATTCGGGAACCTCCGTCGGAATGTCGTAGGCCGAAACGCTCAACCGGCTGATTGCGGCGTCCGGCCTGGCGCTGGCGCCCATGCAAATCTTGGATCGCGCTGGCAATGCCCCCCGGATAACTGCCGGCAGCGCGTATTGGCTACCTCCATGATCGCATACGACTCCTGCCGAGGCTGTATCATGCGGATAGGGTTGGTGTTACCGCGGTTCCGCCTTTCACCAGGGGCGCCATGTCGCATCCAATCGAAGATTACGCGATGATTGGCGACTGCCAGACCGCGGCTCTGGTCTGCCGCGACGGCTCCATCGACTGGCTCTGCCTGCCCCGCTTCGACTCTCCCGCCTGCTTCGCGGCGCTGCTGGGCAATTCCGAACACGGCCGCTGGCTGATCGCGCCCGAGGCCGAGGTGAAACAGGTCCGGCGCCGCTACCGCGGAGACACCCTGATTCTGGAGACCAGGTTTGAGACCGCCGCCGGCGTCGTGAACCTGATCGACTTCATGCCGCCGAGGGCGGAGGGCGCCGATCTGGTGCGCATCGTCGAGGGCGTAGGCGGCGCCGTGCCAATGCACATGGAACTCGTCATCCGCTTCGATTTCGGCCGTGTGGTGCCGTGGGTGAGGGGCACCCGGGAAGGCATCCACGCCACTGCCGGTCCGGACACCTTGCATCTGCGCAGCGAGGTGTCCGTCCAGGGGCGGGATTTCCGGACGGTCGGAAGCTTCACTGTCCAGGCAGGCCAGAGACTCGCTTCGGAGCTGCTCTGGACGCCCAGCTACGGTGCGGCGCGCCTCCCGAAGTTCGATCCGGAGCACACGCTGCGGACCACCGAGCAGTGGTGGAAGGAGTGGTCCGGCAAGAGCGCATATACGGGCCGCTGGCGCGAAGCCGTTCAGCGCTCGCTGATTACGCTCAAGGCGCTCACCTATTCTTCGACCGGCGGCCTGGTTGCTGCGCCTACCACATCTCTGCCGGAGCTTCCCGGCAGTGTCAGGAACTGGGATTACCGTTACTGCTGGTTGAGGGACGCGGCCTTCACGCTCGATGCGCTCCTGGTGGGCGGCTATCGCGAAGAGGCGCGCGCCTGGCGCGAGTGGCTGGTTAACTCGGTGGCGGGCTCACCTTCGCAAGTGCAAATCATGTACGGAGTGGGCGGGGAGCGCAGGCTGGCTGAATGGGAAGTGGACTGGCTTCCCGGTTACGCAAACTCTTTACCAGTGCGAATCGGAAACGCCGCCTACGTTCAGCGCCAGCTCGACACTTTTGGCGAGGTCATGGAGGCTCTCTACCAGACCCTGGAGAGCGGGCTGCACCCGGATCAGAACGCCTGGCACATAGCGCGCGAGCTGCTCGACTACGTTGAAGAAGTCTGGACGCAGCCGGACGAGGGTATTTGGGAGATGCGCTCTCCGCAGCAGCACCATACCCACTCCAAGGTGATGTGCTGGGTGGCGCTCGACAGGGCTGTGAAATCGGTCGAGCGGCACGGCGTTCCCGGCGACGTCCGGAAGTGGCGCGAATTGCGGGACCGCATTCGTCAGGACGTGCTGGACAAAGGTTTCAATTCGTCGGTAAACGCCTTCGTGCAGTCCTACGGCTCCACTGAACCGGACGCAAGCCTGTTGTTGCTGCCCCTGGTGAAATTCTTGCCCGCCGGCGACCCGCGCATGCTCGGGACGGTCCGGTTTATCGAGCGGCACTTGCTCCGGGACGGCTTCGTCGCGCGCTACCGGCCCGGTGTCGATGGGCTCCCTCCGAGCGAAAGCATGTTCATCCTTTGCACGTTCTGGTATGCCAACAATCTGGCGCTCCAGGGGCGCCGCGAGGAGGCGCGCGCCATCTTCGAGCGGCTGCTTGAGATTCGCAACGATGTCGGCTTGCTTTCCGAAGACTACGACCCGGCGAAGCGCCGCTTGTTGGGCAACTTTCCCCAGGCCTTTTCGCACGTGGGATTAATCAATACCGCCCGTATTCTGGATCAGCAACAACAACAGGAGACCGCAGTATAGAAAGGGAACGAAGGGTGGGTTTGCTCGGGCCCGCCGGACTATAAGCCGGTTTCTGTACCCTTGCGGGCGGCAGTCATTCATCTTGGCCAGACATTGCTGCCAGGCTCCAGCGACCTACCCGAGAGTCAAGCGGAGCGGGCCGCTCCTCCTCTCCTATTTGGTCTTGCTCCGCGTGGGGTTTACCCTGCCAACCGGATTGCTCCGGCCGCGGTGCGCTCTTACCGCACCTTTTCACCCTTACCGGACGCAACCGCCCGGCGGTATTTTTTCTGTGGCACTTTCCGTGAAACCCGCTTTGAGCGAATTCCCCCGGCCGTTAGCCGGCACGCTGCCCTTTGGAGACCGGACTTTCCTCCCCCTTTTACGGGGGCGACTGCCCGTCCGGCAGGCCTTGTATTAAGTATATCCGATCCCGGCAACATCCTTTTCCAACAAATATTTAGCGCTCCCCTTCGTTGCGCAACCGCGCATACGCCTGTATTCTGGAAATAAGCCATTCAGAGAAGCTGATATTAAGAGCGCCACCGCTCCACCGGGCGGCGCCGGAACAAATGGCCCGAATTTCATCAGTCAGATTGGAGGAGACCATGCAAGCTCATAGACCTATCGCCCTGCTCGCCGTCTCGTTGTTCTGTGCGGCGCTCCTTTGTGCGCAGGGACTGACTACCACGGCAACCAAGGACGACTGGGAAGAGATTAACTTCGAGTTCAACTCGGCAATCCTGTCCGATGGTTATCCCAGCCTGCTCAGGCTCGCCGAGTTGCTGAAGGCGAATCCCGACTACAGAGTGCGGCTCGAAGGCAACACCGATTCAGTGGGATCGGACCGCTATAACGACAGGCTTTCGAGGCGGCGCGCCGAAGCGGTCAGGGATTTCCTGGTCAAGTACGGCGCAGCCGCGGGCCAGATCACCATCGAGGCGCGCGGAAAGCGGGATCCCAAGGTCGATAACCGGACCCGGGAAGGCCGCTTCATAAACCGGCGCGTCACTATGACCGTGACCGACGGGCAAGGACGGGTTGTGTCCGCCGGCGGCGTCGGCGAGGCGATCAGAGCGATGCAGGCGCTTGAGAAAAAGCAGGCGGAATGCTGCCAGGAGGTTCTCAAGCGGCTCGACAAACTGGATGAAATCCTGGCCGCTCTTAAGGAACTGAAAGCCGAGAACGACAAACTGAAGCAGGATGTGGCGGCGCTCCAGCAGGCTCAGTCCGGCATCCAGAAGCAGGTGGCCGAACTGCCCAAGCCTCCTGAGCGGGCCGAACTCCAACAGATGATGACCGCCACGGCGACCGACGCCATCAACCGCGCCAAGCCGCCCCGCTTCGCGCTGCTCGGGTTGAACATCGGCCCGACCCTCGCAGATACCTTCCGCCCGGGCTTCGATCGCGACATCAAGATGTCGAACGCGGGCAACATCACCTTCACCGGAAAAGGCCGCTACTTCGCGCCGTTCGGCAGAACGGAAACCATGGCAGTGCAGGCCGAAGCCGAGTACCTGTTCTTCCCGGGGCGGCAGGAAGGGCAGTTCGACATCGGCCTCGTGAATCGCTGGAAGAAAATGCAGCTCGGCCTGTTTAACAGCATGAAGCACGTGCACATCAGCGATCTGGGCGCCGGCGGCACGCTGGGTCAGGGAGTGCTCACGGCGGACTACCTGTTCAAGTACGGCCGTGTCGGCGTGTTTGGCACGAAATCGTATCTCAGCGACCGCGTGCTGGCACGAACCCCTGTACAGACCGCGTCCGGCCTGGTCAACTTCAACGCTTTCGATGAGACGATTCTGCGGGCCGTCGATCAGGTCGGCGGAGCCACGTCGCTCGGCCTGTGGAAAGATGCGTACCTGGACGCCAACTTCGGCGCGCTGTTCCGCAAGGGCGGCGAGAATCGTCCCGGCGGCATGGTCCGCCTGGTGCAGCCGCTTAACTCGATGTGGGCGTTCACCGTGGAAGCGGGTCTGAACCCGACCTACGTCGGCCCCACCAACGACGGGCGGATCGTTTTCGGCCTGCAACTAGGGAACTGGCTGAGCCCGAAGCAGTATACGGCCGTCGAGCACGCCGTGCCGATGGAGATCCCGCGCGTGCGGTATGAACTGCTGACCAGGCGCGTGCGGACGGGCAACGGCGCCCCCGTCGCCGATGCGGGTCCGGACCAGATCGGCGTGGCGGCCGGAACCATCACGCTGGACGGTTCCGGTTCTTTCGATCCCGACGGCGACACCCTCACGTTCCAGTGGACCCAGATCGCAGGGCCTTCGGTGACCCTTTCCTCTCCTACGTCCGCGACGACGAGCTTCACCGCGGAAGCCGGGCAGAGTTATGCGTTCCGGCTTACGGTGAAGGATCCCCAAGGCGCGCAGTCAACGGCACGCGTCAACGTGACCACGAGGGGGGGCCAGGCGCAACCGGCCATTGTGAGTTTCCAGGCGAACCCAACGACCATCGCGCCGGGGCAGGCTGCCGTGCTGATCTGGCAGACGCAGAACGCCGATCAAGTGACCATCAGCAGCATCGGCGAAGTGGCGCAGAGCGGCAGCACGTCGGTGTCGCCCTCGGAAACCACCACTTACACGCTCACGGCGACCAATCCGGAAGGGCAGACGACGGCTACGGTGACGATCACCGTTACCGGGCCCGTGCCCGGACAGTTGCCTGTAGTGGCCGCTTTCACGGCGAACCCGCCTCAGATTCCCGCGGGTGGCGCCTCGACACTGAGCTGGCAGACGCAGAATGCTGACCAGGTGACCATCAGCGGGATCGGTCCGGTGGCGACCAGCGGCAGCGCATCCGTGTCGCCCGCCCAGACCACTACTTACACTCTGATTGCGACCAACAGCGCCGGCCAGACGACGGCCGTGGTGACGGTGACCGTGACCTCGCCGCAGCCGGCCCGGATTCTCTCGTTCACGGGAACCCCGACAACGATTACGGCCGGCGAGACAGTGCTGCTTTCCTGGCAAACCGAGGGCGCTGTCTCGGCTAGCATTAGTCCCGGAGTCGGCGCGGTGGCGGTGAACGGGTCGGTGCAGGTGCAGCCGGCCGCGACCACCACGTATACGCTGACCGTGCGGGGCGGCAACGGCCAGACTGCGACCGCGACCGTGACGATCACAGTGAATCCCGCTCAGCGGCCGCCGGTGGCTAACGCCGGCCCGAACCGGATCGTGGAAGTAATGCAGGTCCCGTTGAACGCGGGCGCATCCACCGATCCGAACGGGCTGCCGCTGACCTTCTCCTGGGTTGCGGACAACCCGGGGGTGACGCTGATCAACCCGAACACCGCAACCCCGATCGCACTGCTGCCGAATCAGGACGGACCGTATACCTTCACCGTGACGGTCACCAACAGCCAGGGCCTGAGCAGCTCGGCCTCGGTGACAATCACCCTGATCCGTCCGGCGGTAACGCCGTAAGCGGTACGTGGCTGTGCTTTTGGGACGGCGGCATCCCGGCCGCCGTCCCGCGTTCCGGCCGCGTTTTTCGCTAGAATCGAATTGAAACATCCCCGCATGCCTTTGCAGCCCGCGGAGAAGCCGCTCAACATGATCGCTATCTATCCGGGGTCCTTCGACCCCATCACGAACGGCCACCTTGATTTGATCCAGCGTGGTACCAAGCTCTGCGACCGCCTGATCGTAGCGGTCCTGCGCAACGAACACAAACAGCCGCTCTTCACCGCCGCCGAGCGTATGGAGATGCTGCGCGAGGTCGTCGGCGACAACGAATGCATCGAGATCGATTCGTTCGACGGCCTGCTGGTGGAATATGCCCAGCGGAGGCAGGCCGGCATTATCATACGCGGCATCCGCGCGATTTCCGATTACGAGTACGAGCTGCAAATGGCGCTGATGAACCGGCGCCTCTGCCCGAGTATCGAAACCGTTTTTCTCATGGCCGGTGAGGCGTACTCCTTCATCAGCTCGAAGCTGGTCAAGGAAGTGTTTCGCCTCGGCGGCGATGTGGCGGAGATGGTGCCGCCTTCCGTGGAGGCGCGCCTCAGAGAACGTGTCTTCAGAGGCGTGTAATCAACGCATGCTGCCGGCCGCGGACCTGGCTGACCGAATATCCCGGATCACCGTCTCCACCACCATGCGCGTGGCCGCGGCCGCGGAGCGTCTGCGCCGCGCCGGCGAGGACGTGGTGGATTTGGGCCCCGGCGAGCCCGACTTTCCCACTCCCGACAACATCAAACAGGCCGCCGTGCGCGCCATCGGAGAAAATTTCACGCGGTACACGGCTGCCGGCGGCGTTCCTGAGCTGAAAGAAGCGGTCTGCGACCGCCACGCCGCCGATTTCAATACGCGCTACTCGCCTTCGGAGTGCGTCATCTCAGTGGGCGGCAAGCACGTCGTGTTCAACGTCATCCAGGTGCTCGTGAATCCGGGCGACGAGGTCATCATCCCGGTCCCGTATTGGGTCACGTTCCGCGACGTGGTCGCCTATGCCGGCGGCAAATGCGTCTTCGTCCCCACGGACGAGCGGCAGGGCTTCCGGCTGACCGCCTCGCTGGTCGAGCCGTACCTCACCAGCCGCACCAAGGTTCTGATTGTGAACTCGCCGTCGAACCCGAGCGGCGCCGTGGTGGATCCCGAGGAGTTTGAGCGCATTCTGAGCCTCACTTCGCGCCGCGGCATCTACCTGCTTACAGACGAATGCTACTGCCGCTTCGTCTACGGCGGCGCGCCGTACTCGGTGGCTTCCGCACCCGGCGCAAAGGAGACGGTGATCGTCGCCGGCTCGCTCTCGAAAACCTACGCAATGACCGGCTGGCGCATTGGCTTCGGCCTGGGCCCGCAGCCCGTCATTGAGGCTGTGGCCAAACTTCAAAGCCATTCCACGTCGAACCCGAATTCGGTGGCTCAGAAGGCCGGCATCGAAGCGCTGCGCGGCCCGCAGGATTCCGTCGGAATCATGCTCGCCGAATACCGGCGGCGGCGCGAATTCGTGCTCCGCCGGTTGAAGGAAATTCCCGGCATCTCCTGCGCCGAGCCGATGGGAGCCTTTTACGTTTATCCGAATATCGGGGCGGTGCTCGGCCGCGGCGGCATCGAAAACACAGTACAGTTTGCCGAGCGGCTGTTAGAGGAGCAGCAGGTCGCCGTCGTGCCGGGCGAGGCTTTCGGCACCGGCGCCCACGTCCGGATCTCTTACGCCACCTCCATGCAGGAACTGGAACGCGGCCTGGACCGCATACAACAGTTTCTTGCCGGCCTGGCGCGGTAAATTCACTGCCGCTCGCCCCTTACGAGGGCTTAGCAGCTTTGGGACCCGGGCTAAGAATGCGGAAAGCGACCACCTGGGCGTCCTTCGCAATGCGCTCGACCACGCTCGATTTCAGCAGTACCTCGAAGTAGGGCAGTTCCCCGCCGTTGCGGCTTGTAATCATCCGCATAAGCTGGGTGTAAGTGGCGGGGTTGGTCAGGTGCTCTCCCGCGGTTTCCGTGGCTTGCCCAGTGGTTCCCGCAATAATGAGGATGTTACCGCTGCGCCGCAGGTTCGGAATAAACGCAATTACACTGTACACCACCGAACGGTCGCCACCCTCAATGGGGGGGTACACCGGCTGTTCGCCGGGCAACGGCGATTTATTCCGAACCCGTGCCGTGTCCTTTTGCACGTCCCACTCCACGCGGAAGTTAAGCTGCGGCTCGAACAGGGCGTTCCAGGGATTCGATTGGGCGCTCCCCAAAATGATCGCATTGCCGCTAGTGAAATCGTGGATCCGGACCGTTTTCGCGGTGCGGATCGACATCCTGTCCCAGGAAGCCAGTGTTACGCGGCGGAGGCGGCCGACCAGGCGGACGTCGGCAAGATCGGTCCAGGTCCATGCCGGAAGCCGTTTGAGTATCCGTTCCGCTTCTTCTCCCATTACGGTTCCGCGCGGGACGTAGTGGCGACTCTCGTAGTCATCCAGCGAGAGGGGGCGGCGCGTAAGTGCCTGGGCCATGACCAGCGTCGAGTCGGCGCAGACAATCAGGGTCTTCTCGTTGGAGTTGAAAATGGCGGGCCATAGCGGCGACCAGTCCGCCTCCGCAGCGCTCGCCGCCGCGCCGGCTTGCCAAAGCCCGGCTAAAAATCCGATGCCGAGCAGAGCGATAGCGGCGGCCACGAGCGCGGCAGGCTGGTAACGCCGCCCGAGCGCCGCCGCCGCGGGAGCGGCGGGCGCTTCCACCTGACTAAGTTCGCGAGGAAGAAAAACCGGGACATAAGAACCTTTAGGAATGCTAATAATTATTGGTTCATCCCGTCCTTCGGAGTTGAAATATTCATCCAGGCGCTTTCGAAGGCGCCGGATCTGGACGCGAACGACGTTGTCCTCTCCCGGATTGTAATCGGGCTTGCGGAGGAAAACGTTGCAACCGATCAGTTGTTCGCGAAGGTCGTCGGGGCGGTTCAGCAACGCGCGCTCGCAAAGGTAAAGCAGGAGTTGCCTGAGGCGAGGCGAGTTTTGGAAAGACGCGCTAGCGGATATTCTCTGCACGAGGGTCCAGGAGGGATTACCGTCGAGCGCGTCGCGTTCGATATCAGCTACGTCAATACCCATGGGTCGCTAGCCAGGCGGGGGTTCCCCGATCTGCCGCCGGATAGACAGAGTCCGTTGCATCTGTTTGCAACCATTAATTTGTCCCAGTGACTTCCCTGTGACATCTCTTGAGAACCCAGCTGACAGTATGCCATTTTTCCTGGGGAGCTACAAGGAAACCGCTGAAGTCTGAAGAAGGGGCGCACAAAACCCGTGCCTAAACGGTTGTAGAAGCTGCCGAAGATTAAGGTGCGTCTTAAGTGGTTTTTAACATTTGGGGGTATGACAACAAGCCTATGAAAGTGGGAGTATTCACGCGCTATTTCCTCGTGCTGGTCATACTGGCCGCTGCCGCCTCAGCACAGGACTTCCGCGCGACTCTGACCGGTATCGTAACCGATCCGAGCGGCGCGGCAGTTCCTGGGGCGACAGTCAAGGCTATCAATGTCAGCACAAACACAGTTAAAGAAGTTCAAGCCACAAACATAGGGAACTATACGATTCCCTACCTGGATCCGGGCACCTACAGGGTCGAGGTGTCGGCCCAAGGTTTTCAGACCCTTATCCGGGAGAACATCGTGCTTCGCGTGGCGGATAAAGTAAACCTGCCGCTGGAATTGGCGGTCGGGCAGACGACGGAATCCGTTACCGTGACCGCCGCCCAGGCCGTAGTCGAAACGGCCTCGGCCGACCGCGGCCTGGTCTTCGACCCGATTAAAACGCAGCAATTCCCGCTCAACGGACGCCAGACGTACATGCTGATGTCGCTGACGCCCGGCGTGATTTTCACCCAGGAAGCGTTCGGACCGGGCGGATTTTCCGGAACCCGCGGCTGGGACGTGAATAACGCGTACAAAATCAATGGCGCCCGCACTGGTCAGAACCTGTTCCTTTTGAATGGCGCTCCGATCAGCGACAAGGACGGCAACTGGCAGTTGGCCCCGAACGTCGAGGCTGTCCAGGAATTCAAGGTGATGACCAACACCTATGATGCGTCCTACGGTCGATTCGGCGGGGGCGTGGTCAATACCACCATTCGCGGGGGCAGCAACGAATGGCACGGCGACGTCTTTGATTATTTTCGCAACACCGTGCTCGACGCCAACCGGACGGAAAACAAGCAGGTGAATAAGACGCGTCCGGCGCACAACCAGCATCAGTTCGGCGGCGTCGTGGGCGGACCGATCCGGCGGGATAAGGACTTTGTTTTCTTCAGCTTCGAAGGTTGGCGCGAGGTTCAGCCGGCTTCCGTGATTTCCAGCGTCCCGGCCCCTGGGCTCGCCGACGGCGAGCACTTCACCGACTACGGATATAAGATCTACGATCCGATGACCTCCAAGCCGTGCGCTCCGCCGGCGGATTGCAGAGGGTCGGCCTACATTCGCGATCCCTTCCCCGGCAACGTCATCCCGAAGAGCAGGATCAGCCCGGTGGGCCTTGAGGTTTTGAAGTATTACCCGCAGGCAAACGGCCCCGATCCGCGAGCCATCAGCAGCAACTACTACACGAACACCAACGGCCGCTACCGCTACGATCAGCCGATGGGCCGTTGGGACCACAACATCAGTGAAAACGATAAGTTTTATGTCCTGGTGACGTACCAGCACGGCAAGGAGTACCGGAACTCCACCGGTTTCCCCCCGCCGGCCGGCAGCGGCGACATCAACTCGCAGCGCACGAACCAGAACTACATTGCCGCCTGGACCCACGTACTGAATCCGACCACCGTGCTGGACGTCCGCGGTTCCTTCGGACGGTTCACTTCGATGTTCCCCCGCTACACGGATGAAGATTTCACCGTGGACAAACTTGGCATGACGCAGATGCCGCACGCTCCCACCAATCCCAAGAGCAGCGTGCCGCGGTTCTGCCTGGACGGCCTGACCTGCCTGTTCAGCGGCGGCAGCGCCGGGGAGTGGAACACTTACAACCAGTGGAACTTCGCGCCCAGCCTGATGCTCACCCGGGGCAGGCACACCGTCCGTACCGGTTTCGAGTTGAACTATGTTGCCCAGGCTTACGGGAATCGTAGCTACTCGAACGGCTACTTCAACTTCAACCGGGATTGGACCCGGCAGCTCTCAGGGTACAATCAAGGCACCTACGACGGCAGTTCCATCGCCAGCCTGCTGCTCGGCTATCCCGCCAGCGGCCAGGTTGACTGGAACGACAACCCCTATCGCACCAGGCCCTACTACGCCGGCTACATCCAGGACGACTGGAAGGTGGCCCGCAACGTGACTCTGAACCTCGGACTCCGCTATGACGTTCAAATCCCCTGGGTGGAACGCTGGAACCGCTCCAACCGCGGGTTCGACCTGACGACGAAGAATCCTCTCAGCGACGAGGTGCTCGCGAACTGGAAGAAGATCAAGGCGGAGTATGACGCGACCAACCCGAAGTATCCGTTCCCGGACGCGCCTCCGGTGCTCACGGGCGGCTACTTGTTTGCCGGAGTCAATGGACAGCCGCGGCGCCTTTACGACACCGACTGGACCAATGTCGGACCGCGTGTGGGCGTTGCCTGGCAGGTGCTGAACGGGACGGTGATCCGCGCGGGCGCCGGCGTCTACTACCAGTCGCCGACCCAGAACGACACCACCGCCGGCTTTGCCGTGACCACGAATTATCAGACCTCGATTGACGGCATGACGCCGAGCGCCGGTGTCAACCTCAGCGGACCTTACTCGCTGGTCAACCCGTTCCCCAATGGCATTCTCAGGCCGACCGGCGCCGGTGACGGCCTGCTGACGAATATCGGCCGTGGCGTCAGTTGGGATCCTGCCAGGTTCAAGATCCCCCGGACTTACCAGTACTCGTTCGGCATCCAGCAGCAATTGCCGGGTCATATTCTCGCGGAGGTCTCCTACGCGGGCAACTATCAGATCTACATCAATCTCGGCACGAACTACAACGAGATGTCGATGTATCACTTCAACAGGGCGTACCAGGACACCGCGTACGCGAGCACCCAGATCCCGAACCCGTTCTACGGCATCCTGCCCCAGAACGGCGGGCAGGGGCAAAATCCAACCATTTCCCGCAGCTCTCTGCTTCGGCCGAACCCGATTTTCCAGGGGATGACCGACAACCTCACGCAGTGGGGCCGGTATCGTTCCGACGCGTTGCAGACCAAAATCGAAAAGCGCGTGTTGGGCGGGGAGAGCACCGGCGTGCTGACCTGGGTGCTGTCTTATACGTTCTCCAAGGGTTTCGAGGAGAACCACCGTCTGCAGAACTGGAACCTGGAAGAGCCGCTGGTCAAGGAGCTTGATTATCAGGACAAGCCCCACATGCTGTCCTTCAGCGGCATCTACGACTTGCCGATCGGCAAGGGCCGCAAGTACCTGAATTCCACGAACGCGGCGGTGAGCCAGCTTATCAGCGGGTGGCAGGGCGTCTGGATCTACACTTACACCTCCGGATACCCGACCGGCTGGCCGGACCTCGTGAACTACTGCGGCGACTGGCACGCCAAGAACCAGAACCGGTATTCCTGGTTCAACAACGACAAGTCGTGCTACAAGACCCGTCAGAGCTATACGCTGCGTGTTGTCCCGGACCGCTTCCCGGACATCCGCAACCCTGCGACCAAGCAGTTGAACTTCGCTCTGGAGAAGACGACGTACATCGGCGAGCGATATCGCTTCGTCCTCCGAGGCGAGGCATTCAACATCACCAACACTCCCGGCTACGCCGGACCGGACACCTCCTACAGCAGCGACCGGTTCGGCAGACTGCCGGATAACCAGCAGAACTGGCCGCGGCTTGTTCAACTGTCGGCGAAGTTCTACTTCTAACCAGGAAGGTGCAGCCTGAGGGTCCGCCCGGGAGCCATCCGGCTTCCGGGCGGTTCCTCTAATGAGAAAAGGGCGCCGCAAACAAGCGGCGCCTAACCCATACCAAGTTCGTCAGCGCGCTCGAGGGGCGTTCCGCACTGGCGGCAGATCACGGCCAGGCAATCCCCGCACACCAGAGGATCATCGACCGGCCGCGCGCATTTCGGGCAGTAGAATTCCCCAGGCTCTTCCATACCCCTCATGGTAGCGGCTTTGCGCTACTCGTTCCGGAGGACAAGCACGGGGTCCACCAGCGTGGCGCGCCGCGCTGGGATATAGCTGGCCAGCAGCCCGATGATAAGGAACAGGACCGGCACGCCCGTGAAGGTGACGAGGTCGGTTGCCGTCACGCCAAACAGCAGGTGGGACATCAGGCGTGTGAGCGCCAGGGCCGCCGCCAGCCCGATCGCAACGCCGCAGGCGGCCAGCGCCAGGCCTTGCCCGACCACGCTCGCCAGGATCTCGGAACGGCCCGCTCCCAGGGCCATTCGTACCCCGATCTCGCGCGTCCGCCAGTTCACGAGGTACGAGAGCACACCGTAAATCCCGATCGCCGCCAGCACGAGCGCGCATCCGGCAAAACAGGCCAGTATCAACATTTGCAGCCGGCGCTGGAAGATCTCCCGGTCAAGGATCTCCTCCATGGTCCCCGTGTTGGTGATTGGCTGGTCGCTGTCCACGGCGCGTATCTCGCGGCGGATGGCCTGCAGCATACTGATCGGATCGACGGCGGTGCGGACCGCAAGATCGGCCGGCCACCCGCGCTCCTGCTCGAAGGGAACGTAAAACTCCGGCCGCGGCGGCGTGTCCAACCCCGCTTGTTTGATGTCGCCGACAACTCCTACGACAGTCACCCAGTTCCTGCCTCCGTTGGGCGAAAAGCGCAACCCCAGCGGGTCGCGGTTTGGCCACAAGCGCCTCGCCATGGTTTCGTTGACCAGCGCGACGTGGGGCGCTTCGGCCGTATCGGCGGCGCTCAGCATCCGGCCTTGCTTCAGTGGGATTCCCATCGTGCGCAGGTAATCCGTCGTTACCGAACGGAAGTTCACCGTCAAGCGGTCGGAGCCGTCGGTTGTGACATTAACGTAGAACCCTTTGAACAGCAGCGGGATTCCGGTGGAAAAGCCGGCCGAGACCACGCCGGGAAGGGCCGCAATGCGCTCCAGCGTTCGCCGGTAGAAGGCCACTCGTTTCGCCTCATCGCGGTACTTGGTTGACGTCAGCCGCACCCTCATGGTCAGAATGCGTTGAGTGTGAAAGCCAGGATCGACGCCGCGCAGGCGAGCGAAAGTGCGGATCAGCAGCCCGGCGCCGATCAGCAGCATCAGCGCCAGCGCGATCTCGGAAACCACCAGCGCCCGCCGCAATGCGTGAGAAGATCGCGCCGCGCCGCCGCGCCCGCCCTGCTTGAGCGCATCGCTCACTCGGGTCCGGAACGCCTGCGCCAGCGGGGGCAGGCTGAACAAGAAACATGCTCCCGCGGTGAGCACAAGTGAGTACGCCAGCACTCGCCAGTCGAGGCTTGGCGGAACCAGGGCCGCCATAGCCGGCGGGACGAGGTGCTTGAACAGCTTCATGCTCCAGCCCGCCAGCAGCACGCCCGCGCCGCCGCCCATAACCGCCAGCAGCAGACTCTCGGCCGCGAACTGGCGGGCCACGCGTGTCCTACCGGCGCCGAGCGCCACCCGAATGGCGGTCTCTTTGCTCCTGGCCACCGCGCGGGACAGCATCAGGTTCGCTACATTCGCGCATGCGATCAGCAATACCAGCGAGACGGCCGCGAACAGGACCGCATACAGCCTGCTCTGGGCTCCCACCATGTGCTCGCGAAGCGGAGCGACGAACGCGCTCACCTCACGGTTCGTCTTCGGATACGCTTGCGCCAGGCGCGCCGCAATCGCGCGCATCTCCGCGTTGGCCTGCTCCCGCGAGACGCCCGGCTTGAGTCTCCCCACCACCATCAGGTCGTGCCGTCCGCGTTCGGTGAACTCGCTCAGGGGGAAAGCCGTGCCGACGGGAGCCCACAGCTCTGCGGCGGCGTCGGGGAACCGGAATCCCTGGGGCATCACGCCCACCACGGTGTACTTCTCGCCGTTCAGGTCGATGGACCTGCCCGTGATCGCCGGGTCGCCCACGAAGCGCCGCTGCCACAGCGGATAACTCAGCAGCACGACTTTAGGCATGCCGGGCTGGTCTTCCGCATCGTGAAACAGGTGGCCGAGCGCCGGCTGGACACCCAAAGTCCGGAACAGGCTGGCGGTGATGATGCAGCCGTCGATCGCCTCCGGCTCGCCCATCCCCGTCAGCGTGAACAAGTGCGCGCGCTCCAGCGCGCCCATGTTCTCGAACACGCGGTTCTGCGCCTTCCAGTCGACGTAGTTGCCCATCGCGACCGGGCTGTAGCGGAGCCCCAGCAGCGGCGTGTCTTCCCAGACCGCAACCAGGCGGTCCGGCTCGGGGAAGGGCGGGGGTCGTAGCAGGGCCGCGCTGACAACGGTGAAAACCGCGGTATTCGCGCCGATACCGAGCGCCAGGGAGGCAACCACAGCCGCGGTGAATCCCGGGCTCTTTCGGAGCACCCGCGCGGCGAACCGCAAATCCCGCGCGATCGACGCGAGCAGGTTCAGGCCGCGCGCGTCGCGGCACTCCTCCTTGATCTGCGCCAGGCCGCCGATGGTCCGCAGCGCCGCGTACCGCGCCTCGTCGGGAAGCATGCCGCGAGAGAGGTTCTCTTCGATCTGCCGGTCGAGGTGGAAGCGAAGCTCTTCCTCGAGTTCGTCTTCGACGCGGCGGTTGCGGAACAACGAGCGCAAACGCAGACGCAATCTGTTCGCCCGGCGCATTGTCGCCTCCCTACGCCTCTTGCACGACGAGGTTGACGGCCGAGGACAGCCGCTCCCAGTTCGCCAGTTCCGCTTCGAGCCTGGCGCGGCCGGCGCGCGTCAACGAATAGAATTTGGCCTTGCGGCCGGTTTCGGTCAGGTCCCAGTGAGCTTTAATCCAGCCCTGCTGTTCCAGACGGTGCAGCGCCGGGTAGAGCGATCCCTGCTGGATCTGCAGCACTTCCCGGGAAACCTGTTCGATGCGCTTTGCGATCGCCCATCCGTGCTTGGGCTCGAGCGAGAGTGTTTTGAGGATCAGGAGGTCCAGGGTGCCCTGGACGAGGTCGGTTGGTTTACCCATAGCGGATGCTTAGATCATCTACAATACATGGCCAATTGTAGATAGTCAAGGGGTGCCCTCGAAAGCGCGCCAGATACTGGAGGAGTCGCACCTCTCAACGGGCAGGATGGTGTATGCTGAAACCTTCAATCTTATAGCGGCATGCGATCTCACGAACGCAGTCAAGGAATCATACGTGCGCCCCGCCTGGTGTGGGACGTTCTCGGCCGCGGGCGATACGAGTTTGTTTACGACCGCATGCCCATGGTTGCGTCCGGGATGTCCTGGCGGAAGCGGCTCAACCTGTTCCGGGCGGGCGCCAACTTGCTGCACAGGAGGCTGCAGCCGTGGAGCATGCCGCTGCACATGCAATTCGAGCTTGCCAACTACTGCAACCTCCGGTGCCCGGTGTGCCCGGCGGGGACGCGGTCGGTGAGCCGTCAGCCGATGGCTATGGACGTGGAGCTGTTCCGGCGCGTCATGGACGAGGTCGGCCCCTACTTGTTGACCACGTGTCTCTGGGCCTGGGGTGAACCCACCTTTCATCCACGCCTGAAGGACATCCTGCGCGCGGCGCGGACGCACGACGTAATCACTCTTTTCTCCACCAACGGGCAACAGCTCAATCACGAGCGCGTGCTGGAAGCCCTCATCGAGGAACCGCCCGATTACCTGGTTGTCGCCCTTGACGGCCTGACGGACCAGACAAATTCCGTCTACCGGGTTGGAGCGAGGATGAGTCCGATTCTGGAAGGCGTGAAGCGTCTGGCGGAAATGAAACGCCGGCGCGGGCAGCGCATGCCGGTGCTCAATATGCGGTTCATCGTGATGCGGCACAACGAGCACGAAGCCCAAGAGGTGATGGAGTTCGCCAAACAGCACGAATTCGAACTGCTGTCTCTGAGGACCCTGTGCACCTACGTCGAACCAGTTTACGATCCCGAGGCCGGACGCCGGCTGCGGCCCGATCGGGTTGCCAGCGAGGCGGGCGGAAAGTTCTACTGCCTGCACCCGTTCTGGTTTCCCACCCTGTTTGCCGACGGGACGGTAGTGCTTTGCGAGCAGGACTACAACGCGGAACTGGGGTTGGGGCGGGTTGAAGGCGATGTGTCGTTCACGCGCCTCTGGAAGAGCAAGAAAGCGGCCCGGCTGCGGCGGCTCATTAGGGACCGGATGGCGGAGGTCGGCTTCTGCCACAACTGTCCCTACAAGGACCACCCGACATCGGACTTCAACTCGAACGTTTACGTGCTGGCCGAGGAAGCAAGGGCGTGATGAAGCCTGGAAATGCGATCCGGCTGGGAATCATCGGCTGCGGGCGCGTGGCCCGGGAGCGCCACCTGCCGGCGCTGTTGCGCGTGCCCGAGTTTCGCGTTACGGCGACATCGGATTCCGACGGGGAGCGCAGCCGCGCTCTGGCCGGCCGTTTCAAAGGCGCGCGGAGCTTCACCGATTACCGCGCCGTCCTGGAGCTGGGGGACGTGGACGCGGTCGCCATTCTGACCCCGACCATGTCGCACGCCGAGATCGGACTGGCGGCGCTGGACGCAGGCAAGCACGTGTTCATGGAGAAACCGCTGGCCATGAACCTGGAGCAGTGCGACCGGCTCATTGCCCGCGCCGCGGACTCGCCGTGCAGGATCGTCGTCGGGTTCAACCTGCGGTGGCACCGGCTTGTCCGGTGCGCCCGTGAGTTCCTCAACACGGGCAGTCTTGGCCGCATCAAGGCAATTCGCAGCGTGTACACGCACAACCGCACCGGCGTATACGCTCCGGACTGGCATCGCGAACTGAAGCTCGGAGGCGGAGTGACGCTGAACGAAGCCGTGCATCACTTCGACTTGTGGCGATACTTCACCGGCAGCGAGGTGGAGCAGGTCCATGCCTGGGCGGCGCCGTCGAAGCACTACGAGGAGGAGACCAGCGTTGTTGCGGCGCGCATGTCGGGCGGTGTGCTTGCCACCGGCGTCTTCTCCATGGGGAGCGCCCCGAATAGTGAAATCGAGATTTTTGGCGAGAATGGCCGGCTCTGCCTCTCGCTTTACCGCTTCGACGGCTTGGAATTCTTTCCTTTTCCGGTCTATCCGGGGGACCTCGCAGACAGATTCAAAAAGGCGGTTCGCGCCTTGGGCGATCTGCGCGAGGTGTTGCGGCTTCTCGCGCGGGGAGGAGTTTTCCAGGCCACGTTTGAGGGCATCTGGCGGCACTTCGCCGGCTGCGTCCTTCACGATCTGCCGAGCCAGTGCAAGCTGGCAGACGGAAAGAAGAGTCTGGAAGCCGCGCTTGCGACCGTCTGTTCGGAGCGAACAGGCACGCCTGTTTCGATCGGCACGTCGCAGTCGAGCTATGGGTACGCCCGCAACTGACGGCATAGATTTCACGATCATTGTCCCCACGCGGGACCGGCCTGCCCAGCTTGCGTTGTGCCTACGCGCGCTGGCGGATTTGCGCTACCCGCGATCCAGGTTCGAAGTCGTGGTGGTGGACGACGGGAGCAGGGAACCGGTCGAGCCCGTGGTGGAGCAGGTCCGCGGGCGGATTCAGATCAGCGTACAGACGCAACACGGAGCGGGACCGGCTGCAGCCCGCAATCTCGGCGCCGCTTGCGCGCGGGGCAAATTCCTCGCCTTCACGGACGATGATTGCGCGCCGGAGCCGGAGTGGCTGGACCGGCTTGCGGCGCGCCTTGCGGAGGCGCCGAACGCAGCCGTCGGCGGCAGAACGGTAAACGGGCTTGAGGACAACGTTTTTTCCGCCGCGAGCCAGGCGCTGCTGAGCTATCTTTACGAATACTTCAACGGCGATCCCAACAAGCCCTGGTTCCTGGCGACGTGCAATTTCGCGCTCGATGCGAAGATTTTTCGCTCCGTAGGCGGTTTCCAACGCTCCTATCCCTGCGCGGCGGGCGAGGACCGCGATATCAGCGACAAGCTGCGCCTCAATGGCCACCCCATGGCGTACGCGCCGGATGCCGTGGTGCACCACCGGCATCCGCTGACGCTGGCCGGTTTCTGGGTTCAGCATTTCCGTTACGGGCGCGGCGCCCGGATCTACCGGCGCGAGCACCGGAAGCGGTGGGGGAGCGATGTCCGCTTCGAGCCTCTGCGTTTCTACTGGGGGATGCTGAGCTGGCCGCTTCGGCAGGAGGGACTTCGGGCGCCGTTGGTGGTGTCCGCCCTGATCGCGCTGAGCCAGGCGGCGAACGCCGCGGGATTCTTCTGGGAGTGGTTCAACGAAAAGCGCGGCCGTTCGCAGGCGGAACGCCGTTGACTTACGCAGAGGCGGCTTTGGCAATATCGCGGTGCGTGGCTTTCACTTTGAAGCCGCAGCGCGCAAGGCGCCTCCGTATCTCATCCGCCATCATCACCGAGCGGTGCTGGCCCCCCGTGCAGCCGAATGCGATGGTGAGATAGCTCTTGCCTTCACGAATGTAGTGGGGGATCAGGTAGACGAGCAGGTCGGAGATGCGCTGGATGAACTCGGTGGTCTGCGGGAACGACCGGATGTAGCGGGCCACCGACGGGTGGCGCCCGCTCAGCTTCTTGAACTGCGGGATATAGTTCGGGTTGGGCAGGAACCGGACATCGAAAACCAGGTCGCTGTCCGGAGGAACGCCGTGGCGGTAGCCGAAGCTGGTGACGTAGACGAGAATCTTCGACTGCTCACGCTCCCCCCGGAACTTTTCGGCGATGATTTCGCGCAGCTCGTGAACGTTGAATTTCGATGTGCTGACGATGTGGTCCGCCAGGGCGCGAATGGGAGCGAGCGCCTGGCGTTCGGCTTTGATGCTGCGGGCGACCGAGCGCTCCGTGCCGAGAGGGTGCGGGCGGCGCGTTTCGCTGAACCGGCGCATTAGCGTTTCGTCGTCGGCTTCCAGGAACAGAAGCGTGGTGCGAATCTTGCGGCGGATCTGCTCGTAGATTTTGGGGAAGCGCTGGAGGCCTTCGCCTTCCCGGATATCGACCACGAGGGCGGCCTGGGAGATGCCGGGCGATGCTTTGGTCAACTCGGCGAACTTGGGAATCAGGCCGATCGGCAGGTTATCGACCGAGTAATACCCCAAGTCCTCCAGGCACTTCAAAACCGTGCCTTTGCCGGATCCGCTCAGACCTGTAATGATGACCAGCTCCGGGGATGCCGGCCTGGAGGGCTGCCTGTTGCGATTCACGCCTCGATCAGGTCGAAATTGCCGTCGCGCCGGCGCACGAGCACGGAGACCCGACCAGACTCCGCGTCGTGATAGACGACGTAGTTGCGCCCCTCGATCGCCAGCAGTGCCTCATCGAGCGTCATAGGCTTCCGGCCGGCATGATGGTTTACGCGAAAGACCTGGGGTGCAGCCGCGGTTCCGCTCTCAGATTCCTCTTCCGCCTCCGCTTCCTCGGCAGCTCCGGCCGTGGTCTCGAGCTCAACGGTCTCCGGCTTGGGGCCGCGATGGCTGTCTCGCACGCGCTCGCGCAGCTTGAGTATCTGCTTTTCGAGCTTTTCCAGCGCCGCTCCCATCGCGGAGTAGGTGTCGGCGGCGGAGCCGATGCCGACCAGGTCGCGATCCTGGTAGCGAACCGTGATCTCGGCGTGGTTCAAATGCCGTTCCTGACTCAGGATGACGCGCGCTTCCCGTTCCCCCTTGCGCGCGTCGAGAAGTTTGGCAATCTTGGCGAATTTTGTCTCGATTTTTCTGTTTTCAGCGGGCGTCAGAGCTTCGGGTTTCCCCGTGTACGTGATCTTCATCGCTTCTCCGATCCCCCGGTCAGGTGCGCACGCGCCTTTGGTGCGTTGACGGGATTTTCATGTCCTCGCGGTATTTCGCCACCGTGCGGCGGGTCACTTTGATGCCGAGTGCTTGCAGGCGGGCGGTCACCTGCTCGTCGGTGAGCGGGTGCGCGGCGTCCTCTTCCTCGATCATCTTCTTCACCATGCGCTTGACGATCAGCAGCGGAGTGGCGCTGCCGGACGGTCCCTGCACGGCTTCCGAGAAGAAATAGCGCAGCTCGAAAACGCCCTGCGGCGTATGCGCGTACTTGTTTGCGACGGCCCGGCTCACCGTGGAGGGATGCACGCCGATCTCCTCGGCGATTTCCTTGATCATCATCGGCTTGAGGGCGTCGATGCCGCGGTCCAGGAAATCGGTCTGGCGCCGCACGATGGCCTGGCACACGCGCAGAATCGTCTGCTTCCGCTGCTCGATGTTCTTCATGAGCTGGAGAGCGGAGGCGTAGCGCTCCTTGACGTAGTTGCGCACTTCCTTGCTCGGTTCCTGAGTGCGGTCGAGCATGCGCCGGTAGTGGGCGTTGAGCCGCAACTGCGGCAGATCCTCGTCATTGAGCTGGATGATGTACTGGTCGCCGTCCTTGAAGATGTGGACGTCGGGCTCCACCTGGCGTGCGCCGGGCCCGGAGTAGCGCAGCCCCGGGTGCGGGTTGAGATGGCGGATTACCTCCAGCGCGATCTGTATGTGTTCCATTGGGCGGCCGAGCGCGCGCGCCAGTTCCCGTGACTGGCGAAGCTCCACCATCTTCAGATGGTCGGCCACAATCTGCCACGCCACGCCGCCGCGGCCGTTCCGGCTCTCCAGTTGGAGCAGCAGGCACTCGCGCACGTCGCGCGCGCCCACCCCGGCCGGATCGAGCTTCTGCACCTCGCGCAGCGCGGCTTCCAGATCCTCCAGCGAATACTCTCCGGAAGCGGCAATCTCTTCGAGCGACGCGGTCAGATAGCCGCTCTCATCCAGGTTGCCGATGATCGCATCGGCCGCATCGCGCACGCTGCCTGCCAGCGGAATCATGCTGAGCTGGGATCGCAGGTAGTCGCCCAGTGTGACCGGAGCCGAGAGGAACGTCTCAAACGAAGGCTTCTCGACTTGCTCCGAGGAAGGGCTTTTATAGCCCGGATCGAGATACTCGTCGAAGAACGAGCCGAAATCGATCTCCTCGAACGGGTCGGCGGCCTTCGCCTCGATCGGTTCCCCCGCTTCGACTGCCTCGGTTGCGGGAACCCCGCCGCTCACCGAGGGCGCCTCGCTCTCCGCCTCAGCCTCCGCAAGGGCGTCGGAAGCCCCATCGACGCCGGCCGCTTCGAGGATCGATTGATCGGCTGGGTCGGCGACTCGCTCGGCCTCCAGAAGCTGCTGTATCTCCTGCGGGCTCAGGTCCTCGCCGGAGTCTTCGGTCGCCTCCTCGAGCACCGGGTTCTCCGCAATTTCCTGTGCTATCATCTCGCGCAGTTCAAGGCGGTTCATCTGCAGAACTGTTACCATCTGGACCAGCCCAGGGGTCAGGATCTGCTTCTGCGCGACCTTTAACTGCAATCTCGGCGACAGCAAGCTCATCTGGTTCTCATCATAACAAACAGGGCATCAGCCAGCGCACCCAGGGAACCATCCACAGCGACTTGCGCGGGGGCCGGAATATGTTAAAAATACTGGCCTGCCGGGGGTCGCCGGCGTGCTTTTCCGCTATACGGCGCCGACGTCCAGGCTGTCGCCGAGGTAGACGCGTTTAACTTCGGGATCGCAACTGAGCGCTTCGGGGCTGCCCGCGCGGAAGATCTTGCCGTTGTTGATGATATAGGCGCGGTCGGTGACGGCGAGGGTTTCCCGCACGTTGTGATCGGTGACCAGGATGCCGATGCCGTTGCGCCTGAGGTCGAAGACGATGCGCTGGATCTCCCGGACCTGTATGGGATCTATGCCGGAAAACGGCTCATCCAGCAGGAGAAAGCTGGGCTGGATGGCCAGCGAGCGGGCGATCTCGACGCGGCGCCGCTCGCCGCCCGACAGCGCATAGCCCTTGTTGTTGCGCACTTTCTCCAGCCCGAGCTGCTCGATGAGCTGGCCCATGCGGGCGCGGCGCTCGCCGTTGCTCAGCGGCAGCGTTTCCAGGATCGCCATCAGGTTCTCTTCCACCGTCAACTTGCGGAATACGGACGGCTCCTGAGGCAGATAGCTGATGCCGCGCCGCGCGCGCTGGTACATCGCCAGGTAGGTAATCTCCTCATCGTCCAGGAAGATGCGGCCCGAATCCGGGCTGATCAGCCCCACGATCATGTAAAACGAAGTGGTCTTGCCGGCGCCGTTCGGGCCCAGCAGGCCCACGACTTCGCCCTGTTCGATATAGATCGACAGGCCATCCACCACACGCCGCCGGCGGTAGGTCTTGCTGATTTCCTGGGTCTGGAGTTTTCGCATGCGCGGGCTTTAACGCCGTTTGATCAGCGTTTTGACGGGCTCCTTCTCGATTCCATTCACGAGCAGCTTATCGTTATCGGCCCAGTAGGTCAACTCGCGGCCCTTCGTATACCCGCGGGCGCTGTCTACCAGCGTGGGGTCGCCTCTGTTGAGGATTACCTTTTGCTCGGCGGCGAAGTACTCGGCATGCTCGCTGGTTCCGGTCAGGGTGCGGCGGGATCCGCTGCGGACGACCTCCACCGCCCCGTCCGCGAACGCGCGGTCGAGCGAGGAGCCGGAACTGCTCTCATTGAACCAGGCGCGAATTTCCGAGGCTTTCACCTCGAAGCCGGGACGCGTGAGCCGGGCGCCGCCGGTGTAGTGGGCCAGGCGCTCGGCCTCGGTGTAAACCAGGTTTTGCGCCGTGACTTCAAGGAAGATTGCGGCCGCTTTCGCTGTTGCTTCCTTCTTCTGTTGGGCGCTTTGCCGGTCAAGGAACCGCGTGCGCACGTTCCCGTGCGCGGTGAGGCGATTGCCGGCGCGGTCGATGTCGAGACTGTCCGCCCAGATGCGGTTAGCGCCCTGCCAGAGGGTTACGCCGCCCTCGTAGTGGATCTTTTGATTGCGCTCCGCGGTCGTCATGCGCGCCGCGCGCGCGTTCAACGGCTCTTCCTGGGACAGTACCGGCGACGACGCGCCCTTTTTCTCGGGCAGCCGCATGGATACGACGTTGCCCTCGGCCAGCACATCGCCCGATTTCTGGTCCAGCGTGATGCGGTCGGCGGCGGTCGAACCGCTGGAGTCCCAGACCCGAGCGGCCTGTTCGAGGACAACCATGCCGCGCGCCTCTTCGAGTACGGCGCGGAAGGCGCGTGCCCTGCGATCGCCTTCCTCGTAGCGGAAATTAGTCCACTGCTCGAGCCGGGCAAGCTGGCCAGTCTTGGGGTTGAAGGCGGCGCGGAGGTCGTTGCTCCAGGTCAGCACGGGAGGATCGGGCGGCCGCTTGTCGCCGGGCGGGTGCGGGGCGGGATCGGTTCGGGTGGCCGCCTTGTACGCGCTGAAGGACTCGATCCGGTTCTCCGGGCCGTAGAATATTGAGAGGCGCTCCGCATCGAGCGTGCGCCAGCGCTGTTCCTGGTGGTTCGGCAGGAATTCCAGACGCCCGGGGGCGTGCGTCTCGACCGAGGCCACCTCGCGGCCGCCCTTTCGCATCGTGATCACGATCGCTTCGCTGCGCAGCCGGCGCGTTTCCGGCGGCTGCACGCCCTTGCGCGGGAGCGGCACGGACTCCATCAAGGCATTGTCCATGGCCAGGGCCCTGGTGAGCACGCTCTCGCCCGCGGCCGTATCGAAATCGAGTTCCACGCGGCCGGCGTAGGCTCGGGTTCGCGCTGAATCCGACGTGGCGGCTACGTGGGCATTGCGGCTGCCGACGACTTTCTCGATCTCGCCGCCGGCATTGAGAAACATCAGCAGATCGTCCGCGGCGTACTCGACCTTGCGGTCGGGATAGACTGCCGCGCCCCGGGCCTGTTTGCCCTCGATCTTCCGGATCATGCCCTCTTCGAGGGTCACCACCGAATTGGTGGCATTCAGCTCAACCCCATCGCGCGTAAACCGCGACCAGGCCGGGAGCAGAACGATCGAGTCCGCCTCGCGGTAAGTGAGTTCCTGGGCTTCGAGCTTCATGGGCCGGGCTTGCTGCCCGCCGTGCCAGTGGAGCTCGACCTGGCTTTTCATGAGCAGCTCGCGGAGCACCGGGTTGTAGACCGCGCCCACGGCCTTGCCCCCGCCGAAATCGAACGTGAAGCTGACCTCGCGATCGGTGCTTACGACGCTGGTCTTGACGTCGAACCTGACGCCGGAACCGCGAATGGCAAGCAGGCGTCCCGGCGGCGCTCCATCAACGGGCATTCCCATGTTGATCTCGACGTCGCCCTCGGAGTACAGCGTCTCGCTGGCCTGGTCGAATTGCGCGCGAGCGCAGCTAATCCGGTCAAACGTGTTGCCGTCGGGCTTGAACAGACGGATCTCGACGTTGTCGAGTTCAAGCCGGCTGGGTTCGTTCAACTGGCGAAAGTCGCGGGCACGGACTTCGTAGACGATGCGGCCGCCCTGGTCCTTCGTCAATACCCAGTCGGTGGCGACTGTCGCGGTGTCGAGCGGAAGGGACTTGGGCGGCTTGGGGGCCTCGCGCGACAGGGTAGACTTCTGGCGGTACCACGAAGCTCCGACCGCGCCGAGCATCAGGACGAAGGCCAGGAGCAGCAGAACGCGCGTGCTCCGCAACATGTCCATTTCAGGATAGCGCGGCGCCGGGCGGGCGCCGGGGCGCTCCATTCACCAGGTCTAATACGCGCCGCGGCCGCCGAGAACGACCTTTACCGTCTTCAAGAGTACGCCGAAATCGACAAGCGGCGTCCAGTTGCGGATGTACCTGGAGTCAAGCTCCACACGTTCGCGGTAGGTCGTATCGTTCCTCCCGGAAACCTGCCACAGCCCTGTCAGTCCCGGCAGCACCCGCGAGTAAAGCGCGAAGGCGGCGCCGTACTTGGGGATTTCGGCCTCAACGATGGGCCGCGGTCCCACCATGCTCATGTCGCCCCGCAGAATGTTCCAGATCTGAGGCAGTTCATCCAGGCTTGTCTTCCGCAAGAAGCGTCCGACGCGGGTTACCCGCGGATCGTTGCGCAGCTTGTGGGTCAAACGCCATTCCAGTGCCAGGCCGGGGTGTGCTCTCAAGTATTCATCGAGCGCTTCATCGGCGTTGGTGATCATGGAACGGAACTTCCACAGCCGGAACCGCCTGTTCCCCTTACCGATCCTTGTATGAGTGAAGAACACGGGGCCGCGCGAATCGATGACGATCGCCGCGGCGATCAGCAGGCCGGCAGGCAATGCAATCAGTCCCAGCAGCAGCGCGAAGATTACGTCGAACACGCGCTTGAACCGCTGGAGTCCCGGGCGGAGGAGTCCCGTTCGCTGTTGAATTACCAGGGCAGGCGCCCCATATACTGGAGCCGGTCTTACTAACGTGCTCATGCTGAATGCCGCTTCCGCGCCGAGGGGAATGTATCTTTCAACGTATCATATAGAGCGACCGTTTTATCGAACATCCCCTCAAACCGGAATCTCTCCTCGTATATCCGACGCGCGGCGGTGCCGAGTAGTTGCCTCTCTGAAGCGCTTTTTATCAATTTCCCCAGCGCCTCCGACATGGCGCCCGGATCCCGCCGCGGCACGAGATACCCGGAGACGCCGCCGGCGACCCCCTCCCTGACGCCCCCGACGTCCGAAGCCACCACGGGCAGCCCAGCCCGCATGGCTTCCAAGATGCTCCGGGGGAACCCCTCCGAGGTCGAAGAGAGAGCGAAAATCTGGGCGCGCGCCAGGGCGGCCGATGGGTCCGCCTGGTATCCGGACCAGCGGATGCGCCCGCCGATGCCCAGTCTGGCGGCGAAACTGCGGGCGTTGTCCTCCAGAGGCCCGTCGCCCACCAGTTCCAGTTCCCAGTCCGTATCCCGCAGCGCCGCCAGCGCCTCCAGCAGCGTATGGTGGTCCTTGGGCGGTTCGAACCGCGCGACGCAAACGATGCGCACCGGCCGCGCCCCGGGCTCGGCCCGGAGAGAAGGGGGCACGTCGCGCACGCCGTTGTGAATCAGGTGGAGTCTTTCCGGGCTTGCGATTCGCCGTTTCAGCGCCAGTTCCCGTTCAAACTGCGATACGCAGACGATTCCGCCCGCCCACCGCGCCGCGGCTCTCTCCGCAATGGCGAACAACGGCCCGCGGAGCCGGCCCATGCGGTCCTCAAACGGCCAGCCATGCGGAGTATAAAGAACCGGCAGGCCCAACCGCGCGCAGGCCGCGCGGCCGATCCATCCGGCTTTGGAGGTATGGGTGGAAACAAGCTCCGGCCCATACTCCTCGAGCGCCTCCGCCAGCTCGTAATAGGCGCGCGCATCGCGATACGGGTTGACCGCGCGCCGGAGGAATGCGAGCGGGCGGAAGGGAACGCCCGCGCACTTCAGCAGCCCGGTCACAGGCCCCTCGCCTCCGGAGAGCACCAGGACCTCGTGCCCCCGCGACAGCATTTCGCAGGCCATGTCGCGCACGTGGATGCTGGCGCCTCCAACGGCATCGGCACGCGTTATGACGTAGGCGATTCTCATGGCTGCGGTGCTGCCGGCTTACGGGATACCAGCACAAGGAACGCGAGCTTGCGGAACAACGCCGCCGACGCACCCGGCGCGCCCGGCAAATCGAGCAGCCGCGCCAGCGGCGCGCGCCAACGCCGGTCGCGCAGCCGGAAGCGTATGTAGTCGGGCTCGCGTAATTCTGTCTGGAAGTAGCGCGCGAACGCAGTGAAAATTTCTTTCCGGCTGCGGTAGTGCGTGTACGTGTCGATCCACTTCAGCTTGTCGGCCGCCCATTGCCGCCGCGTCGGCGCCTGCTCCTTCCACGTGCCGGCGCCCAGCGACCGCAGCGCCCAGGTGTACAGGAATCGCGCCCGGGAATCCTTTTTGAACCAGTGCGCGAACGGGATCCCGATGTGGCCTTCGCGGAAAACATCGCGCGCCGGAAAGATGCTGAGCATGGTCCCGCCCGGTTTCAGCACGCGGTTCAACTCGCACAAAACGGCATCGAGGTCCTCCACGTGCTCCATAACCTGGTTGTTGGTGATCAAATCGAAATACGAATCCGCAAACGGCAGCTTTCCGTTTTGAATCTCCAGAATCGCCGAGCCGAGCAGCCCGGAGCTTTCCGCCTCCGCGCGCGCATTCGATCCGCTATAGAAGACGTCCGCGCCCATCAGATCGAGGCCCGCCGCACGCCCCGCGATCACCACCGCCCCCGCGCCGCAGCCGAACTCGAGAATTTTTGCACCGGGCCGGGCGCTCGCGAATCGTTTCGCGAAATCCAGCACGAAACGGTTCGTGACATCCATGGGCAGTCTTCCATCCTAATCGAGCAAGGTGAGTAGCTGTGTGTAGAGGCGCTCCCACCGCAGCACCACCGCCCGGATATCGAAATTGGCCGCCGCGTGATCGCGCCCCGCCTGGCCCATCCGGCTGCGCTGTTCCGCCGGCATGCGGGCTATGCGCCGCATCGCGTCCGCGAAAGCCGCCGCGTCGCCGGCAGGCACGATGAATCCCGTACGGCCCTCAATCACCACGTCCTCCACCCCGCCTACCGCTGTCGCCACCGCAGGCAGGCCGCTCGCCGCCGCTTCGAGCAGCGTCATCGGAAGACCCTCAATCACGGAACTCAGCAGGTAGCCGTCGCAAGCTTTCATCAGCTCCGGCACGTCGCTGCGCAGGCCGAGGAACCGCACGTTGGCGCGCAGGTCGGCCGCGAGCGCGCGAAGTTCCGCCTCCTGCGGTCCTTCACCCGCGATCAGCAGCAGCCCACTGCCGTGCGCGGCGAACGCGCGCAGCATCGTGTGGTAGTCCTTCTTCCACATCAGCCGCCCAACGGCGAGCCAGACGAATTCGCTGCCTGCGCCCAGTTCGCGGCGCACCCTTGCCCCCGTCTCGCGGTCGGGCGCAAAGCGCGCGGTATCCACGCCGTTCGGAATCACGACGCCTTTCTTCCCTGGCGTACGGCAGACCCTGGTGGTGACGTCGGCAAGCGGGCCGGTTAGGCTGTAGATGGCTTCCCGCAGGCGCGCCCCGCCGCCGGAACGGCTGCTTTCGATTGCGCTGTGAATGGTCGAGATCACCACCGGAACCGGGCAGAACAGGCGCGCCATCCGCCCCAGCAGATTCGCGTGGAACATGTGGCAATGCAGCACCTGCGGCCTCAATTTTCCAAGCAGCGCCGCCAGCCGCGCGAATCCCACCGGGTCCGGCACTCCGGGCCGCATTCCCAGGGAATACACCGGAACGCGGCATGCTGCCAGTTCTTCTTCGAAAGCCGACGGGGGCAGCATCGAGATCACGCTCACGTCCCAGCCTCTCCGCCGCAGGCCGCGCGCCAGCTCGACGACCTGCGTTTCCGCCCCGCCGCGGGCCAGGTTCGTCGAGAGCATCACGATTCGTGTCGTCATTGCGCCGCTTTCCATACCCGCTCGAAGAGCGCCGCGTAGGACGAAGCCATCACCGCGGCATCGAACCGTGCCGAGGCCGCTCTCGCCGCTTCCCCCAGTTCACGCCGGCGCTGCGGATTCCGGATCAGGCATTCCAGCGCCCGCGCCAGCGCTGAAATATCTCCCGGCGGCGCGAGCAGGCCGGTGACGCCGTCCTCCACGATTTCGGGAACGCCGCCCACCGCCGTCGCGACCACCGGCAGGCCCGCGGCCATGGCCTCCATCAGCGACAGCGGGTGGCCTTCCCAAGCGGAAGCCAGCGCGAACGCATCGCAGGCGTTCAGAAGCTCCGGCATGTCCGCCCGCACACCGAGAAAGTTGACCTGCGCGCCGACTCCCAACTGCGCGGCCCGCCGCCGCGCCTCTTCCAGCAGGCTCCCCTCGCCCGCCATCAGCAGCCGGCAGCGGCCCTCGCCCGCAGCCGCGGCCGCGAACGCTTCGATCAGCCCCAGCGGGTTCTTCTGCGGGTCCAGCCGGGCCGCCGACAAAATGAGGACTTCGTCCTCACCGAAGCCGTTCGCCGCCCGCCAGGGCAGGCGCGCCTCGGGCTGCCGAAACGCGCCGGTCTCGATGCCGTTCGGGATGATGTCCGGCTCCAGGCCATAAGTTTCCCGTACCGTGAGCGCCACCTCGCCCGCGATCGCTACCGGAGTAACCCCGCGGCGGAACGCATAGCGTTGGATGATCCTGCCCGGCCAATCGGCCTCGCGCCCGGCGAGATTGTGTACGGTATGCACCATCGCGGTGCCGCGCCGCGCGAAGACCGGCAGCGCGTAGCGGAGCACGTAAGAGTGCGTATGGACGACGTGCGGCTGAAACTCCTTGCGCAGCGCCGCAAGCCTGGGATACATGCGCGGATCGAAGCCGCGCCGTTTCCCGAGGTGCCGCACGCCGACTCCGCCTCGCTCCAGCGCCGGCTCGAGCCCGTTCGGAAAAGCGTCGTATAGCGACGCCACCACGGTCTCGAAGCGGCTGCCATCCAGCCGGCACGCAAGCGATACAACCATGTTTTCGGCGCCGGCGCGCCTGAGTGTCGGGATGATCTCGAGTACGCGGATCTTCATGCGCGTTTGCAGTCCCGCCGGAACGCCGTCGCCCACTGCGTCATAATGAGCGCGAAAATGAGCCAGCTCGGCTTGCGGTGCTCCCAGGTCAGCGTCGCAACACCCGTGGCCCATACGGCGAGCATCACCGCCCACAGCACGCGTTCGGTGAACGGCATCATCCAGACAAACACCGCCAGCGTGGCGAGCACCGCCCCGTACAGCGCCAGCCCGATCATTCCGGTTTCCACCAGCACCGAAAGAAACGTGTTGTGCGCGACGTACTCGTGCCCTTCGATGGCGGGTCTGCCGAGGGCGGGCCGCACGGCCTCCGGGTAGGCGGCTGCGCCGGCGCCGGCCACCGGGTGCTGTTTCAACGCCTTCAATCCCGCTTTCCAGATCCTGGTGCGGTTGTGCAGCGTCCCCTTCGCCAGTTCGTTCGGCAGGGTCGCAAGGCGTTCCCGCGATTCCGAAGGCGCAAGGCGGAACGTGCCGAGCAGCAGCACTCCCAGCAGCAACGCGCCCGCGACGCGCTGCGGCCGGTCCGATTGCCTCCAGGTGAAAGCGACGAAGCAGAACGCCAGAAATGCGCCGATCAGCGCCGTCCGCGAGGCCGCCAGCAGAATGGCCGCGATCGCGGGCAGCACCGCCGCGCGGTACATCCAGGGCCATATCCCCCGGCTGCGCGACGCGAGATAAAACGCCATCGGAATGGAGAGCGCCACGGTGAGCGCGAGATCGTTCGGGTCGAAGCCCGGGGCGGCGTAGCGGCGGTAATAGGTCTGAAGGTTCTGCGCGTAGCGCGCCAGCGTGGCGAAGGAAGCTAGTACCGCGCCTGCCACGTATGCCTGCATCAGTTGCGGCGGCCGTTCTGGAACGCGCGCCTGGTCCCAAATCAGCCACGTCATGGCGAGCAGTTGCACGAAGGTCCAGCCGCGCGCGGCAGTCGCCTCCGGCGCGAGGCTCCAGAAGTAAGTCGTACAGGCCCACACAACGAACGCCGCCGCCAGAACGAATGCCAGATTCGGCGCCCGCGTCCACTTCCGCCGGATGGCGGCCAGCAGGCCTGCCGCCAGCGCCACCATGCCCAGAAACCGCGAAATCGTGCCGACGCCGGCCACCCAGACGCTCTTTTCCCAGGGAATCGAGAAGACGAAAAGGCACAGCAGCAACCAGGCGGCGCTCTCCAACAGATCGAATTGCCGGCGCGCGTTCACGCCGCTGCCTCCGCGGGCGCTTCCAGTTTCAGCATGGTTCGCGAAAGGACCCAGGCCGCGCCGCCGATCTGTACGCAGGCGGACAGCGCAACCGCCGCCGGCGCGCCGATCAGCCCGATGGCCGGGATCAGGATCCAGCTCGCCGCTCCCGCCGTGGCCGCCGTCGCCGCCAGCAGCGGCATCTGCGGCGCGAACGCGCGCGCGCTGGTCATGATGTATCCCAGCATGGCGCCTGTGTAGCTGAGTACGCTTGCGCCCATCACGGCCACGAACAGGCCTTTGTACGCCGCGTACTCGGGGCGGTACAAGAGGCTCAGCACGAAGTCGCCCAGCAGCGCCGCTCCCGCAACGCCCGCCGCTCCCAGCGCCGCGCTCAGCCCGAGCAGCCGCATCGACAGGCCGCGGAACCGCCGCAAATCGCGCTCGCTGAAGTAACGCGCCAGCCTCGGTGTGGCGGACTGACCCAGCGCGCCGATTACCATCGCGCCCGCGGTCATGAACGAAGCCACGGCCGCGAAAGCGCCCAGCTCGCGCGTGCCGAGTTTGGCTTCGATAGCATAGCGCGGCACGTTGGCCGTCAGCGAAACCAGCATCAGCGAGACGCCGAGCGGCAGCGCCGTGCGAAAAATTGCCCAACGCGCGCTTGTGCCCGCGCTGCCGCGCTCCTCTCCGGCCGCGCCCTGCGGGCGGTCATACGCCGCCAGGACCGCCAACCGCGCCAGCGCCAGCGCCGCCACCGACCAGAGCAGGCTGCGCGTCAGCCAGAGCGTGATCCCAAGCGCCGCCGCCGAGACAACGCCGCGCGCGATCATCGACCGGGCGACCTGATCCATGCGCTCCCGCCGCTGCATCAAGGCGAAGTACAGGTCGCTCACGTTCTCCGCGCCCAGCGCAAGGCCCATCAGGATGACCGCCGCCCGCACCGTGCCGCCGTAGCCGGAAAGAAACGCGATCGCGGCAATCACAGCCAGGGAAACGCCGGTTGCCCCGAGCCGGACCGCCAAATAGTCGCGGAACGGATAGCACCGCCTGATGTCCGTCGCCAGCACCGCCCGCAGGTTCAAATGCGACAGCATGGCCGGCGGCGCCGCTATCGCGACGGCGAGCGCGTACTGCCCCAGCATCTCTCCACCGCCCAGCTTGGCCAGCAGGCTCAGGATGGCCCACTGGCCGGCGCCGTAAACAATATTCCCTGCGACTGTCCAGGCGAAATTTCCACGGAGCGAGGGAGGGCGCGCGCCGCCGGGCAGCGCATCCAATGGGACTTCTGCATTCACTTCTTCCCATTCTAGTGGGTCTGGAGGTTTCTCCCCGCGGCAGCCGCCCCCGATTGTAAGTTCCGGCCGGTGTATGCCTATCCTGAATTGATGCGTTTGCTGGTTGTGTTGATTGCGGTGGCGGCGTGGGGCCAAACACTTTCCGTCCAACAGGGGGAAGTGATCCGGCTGCGCGGGCCCGCCGGCGCCGTGCAGGCGCGCATGAATGAGCAGACGGTGCGCCTGTTCACCCAACAGGACGGGAGCCTGCTGGGATTGATGCCCGTGCCCGCGACGACGCCGCCGGGCAATTACAGCTTGGAGATGCTGGGAGCGGATGGCGCCGTGCTGCAAACCCTGGACGTTGTTGTGCGCGATGCCAGATTCCCGAAGCAGAACATCATCCTTGGCAAAGCCGTGGCGGAGCTGAAACCCTCGCCGGGAGAGATGGAGAGCGTCGCCGGATTCCGGAAGAACCTCAGCACGGAGCGCTACTGGGACGAGCCGCTGGCCGCTCCGGTCGCAGGCTGTATGAGTTCGCCTTTCGGCGTGCAGCGGTTGTACAACGGCAAGCCGAGCGGAAGCTATCACACCGGCGTGGACCAGAGGTCGCCCGCCGGGCATTCGGTGCGCGCGGCGGCGGGCGGCGTGGTGAAGATGGCCCGCATGTGGGATATCCATGGCGGCACGGTGGGGATCGACCACGGCCAGGGGCTTCAAACGATCTACCTGCACTTATCGAAGTTCGCGGTCAAAGAGGGCGCGGTGGTGAAGAAAGGCGACGTGATCGGATACGTGGGGTCGACCGGGCGCTCCACCGCGCCGCACCTGCATTGGGGCCTTTATGCCCACGGCGTGCCGGTGGACCCGCGGCAGTGGGTGGCACTCAAACCCTGCGAGCCGCGCGCGCCCGCGCGCAAAAAGAAATAGAAAACACCTCTTAAGGCCGCGTGCGCGCCAAAAACGCCTACGCGGTGCGGCGCTGGTACGAAAGACCGCTATCGTAACGTTCGGCCACTTCGGCAATGCGGCCGTCGAGAATCCACTCCAGCGCGCGCTCCCCATTGAACGCCTCAGCGCGGCGGCGGATCACCTGCGGCAGACGGTCGGGCCGGAACAGCCAAAGCATGCGGTCCAGGGCGCCGTCCGCCGAAACCAGCCGGGCGAAAGTGAGTTCAGGAATCTCGGCCGCGCCGGATTCCCAGGCACGCACGTCCTCCCCAGTCGCGCCGAACATCGTCCCCAGATCTTCCTGGCTCAGGTCGAGACAGGTCCGCAGCCGGTGGAGGATAGCCGAAGCCTTTTCCTGCTTTTGGGCTCGTTCCATTGCATCCCCTCGTCCCAGTGTGACACAGGCGAAATAGCGATGAAAGGACAAGGCGGGATGCCGGCCTTTAGTGAACTTCTTCGAATTCCAATTGATCCCCCGGCAGGGTTCCCGTTGCCTCCGCCGTGCCCGCAGGAAGTTCGAGCACGGAATGCGCGCGCAAACAGAAGGCGAGCCTCGCGCGCTGCATGCCCGCGCGGATCTCAAGCACCTTGCGTTTCCGGTCGAGAAAAAGCACGTCGATTGGGAATTTCATGCCGAAGGTGTGAATGCCTTCGCAGGGGATGATCCAAAGCCCTTCGCCGGCGGGAAGGCTTTCATGCTGCAACAAGCCGGTGCGGCGTTTCCTGCTGGTGTCGGCGACGTCGGCCGCGCAGGCGAGTTCGGTGCCTCGTGTGATGTTTCGGATGCGGAACGCCATAACGGTTATTCGATCACCATGACTTCGTGGTCCAGTACGGAGGCGACCTCGAAAACGAGCTGGTCGCGTTCCCTTCCTGGTGTAAGCTCTTTTCCCGCGACGAGGAAGCGGACGCGCCGCCCGGCGACGCCTCCAGGCGGCCGCAGCCTGACGGCAAACGGGCCGGCGGGAATCAGCTCGTCGATGGGCGCGCGCCACGAGCCCGCGCTGGTGAGATTGACGAGATGGAAAATTACACGGCCGGGCTGCGTATAGAGATTGCAGTCGATAAGGCCGCGGCCGGTCACCGTAAGCGGAATGCTGTAGCCTGCGACCCAGCGGACGATGTTGGCGAGCAGATCGCCGTGGTCGGGCAGGTTTTCGCGCGCGAAGCGGCGGTCGATGTCAGCGGGGAGAAACGCGACGCGGCGGTTCAAAACGAGGCCTGGAATATCTGTTTTCGGCTCGCGCATCCAGGCGGTTTCGGGCGGGTAGACGGGGAATGGCGGGACGAACGTGAGCGGCACAATTACGCCCGGGTCTGTTTTGAGCGGGGCGAGCATGCCGCCGAACGGCAGGATGTCCGTTTCATCGAATCCGCTGAGGACGGCATGGCGTTGCCCTTGGGGTGAGGGTTCGTCGCCGGCTTTGGGTCCCCATACGCCCGCGCGCAGTTCGGGTGTGAGCCGCAGATAGGTGTGGAACGACCGCGAGGCCCAGCTTCGCTCGGGCATCCCTGCGAGGTGCGCCCCGAACACACCCGCGAGCCCGTAGTCGGGACGCGGGTCGCCGTATTCATTGAACAGGCTGGTGGCGCCGGTGGCAATCAGGCCTCCGCCGCTCGCGACAAAGCGGCGCACCGCGTCGCACTGGGCATCGGACATCGCCCCGATGTTGGGCAAAATGAGCACCTCGATTTCGCGGTTTCGGCGGTCGATGTTGTCGATGTGGATCGGAACGTAGGGGATGCGCGCGCGCACCAGCGCGTGCATCATGCCGCGATAAGGCGCATCCACCATATCGGCGGCGTCGTCGCGGCCGTAGAAATCTGTGTTGCGCTGCGACCACACCAGGCCCACGCTGGCCATCGGGCGGCGGTTCACCAGGTACTGCTCGTTGGCTTCGTGCCATTGCATGACGGGCGCGGCGGTACGGTAGGCCCGCCGGTCCTCGTGATACGCGCCCACGTGATGCCACCACGGCTGGATTCCCCCGGCGAAGCCCTCCAGCATCCACATGCGGGCTTCGGCGGCGGGCTTGGCTGCGACGCGGAAAGCATTGCGGCCGGCCTGGTACATGGCCATGCTCTCCGGGATGAGCTTGTCCCAGCCGAGAACTCCGTGGATGAGCTTGCCCGTATCGGCGTTCTGCTGGAAGCCGCCGGCGTCCGAGCGGGTCTGATGATCCAGCATGATGATTTCGGCGCGCTCGCAAATGGCCTTGAGGTCGCGGAAAGACGCCGCCTGTCCGGAAATGGAGCCGCTGTTCATGCCGGCCCAGATGCAATCGGGCCCTCCGGCGGCTTTCGTCGTGCGATTGTTGAGGTCCCAGATCTCCAGCCGGCGCGCGTAGCTCCACTCGATCCACTGGCGGTAGACGGGATCGTTCCAGTCGTGCTTTTTCGGCAGCGCGGCGCCGGTTTTGTCGCGGAATTTGCGGGCGCAGTTGTCGCAGTAGCAGATGCTGTTTCTGCCAAGCCCGGCCCAACTGTTGTCGGTGACACCTTCGGGATGGGAGCGCTCGATAATTTCAGTGAGGACGGCCGGCAGGTACTCGTCGTAATAGGGGCTGTTGATGCAGGCGATGTACTTGTCCGCGGCGCGGTACGGCGCGCCGAAAGCATCGCGCGCAAACCAGTCCGGATGGGCCTTGAAGAAGTCTTCGGAGGCGCGGTTGGAATCCATGCGGGCGAGGACGGCGAGGCCGTCGTCGTGGGCGGCTTTGGCAAGTTCGCCGTAGAGGTCACGTCCGCCCAGAAATTGGGCGCGGTGGTGGAGAGGAAACTTGCTCGGGTAATAGGCCACGATGCCGCCCGCGTTGATGATCACGCCCTGCACGCGCGTGCGCTTCCAGTATTCGCGCCACCAGGCGATGTCGTAGCGCGCCGGGTCGCGCTCGGTAATGTTGGTCTGGCCCCAGCGATAGCAGCGCCGGTACCAGGGCGTTCCTGCGGCGGGGTTTTGTGCCGGCGCTGCGGCGGCGGCCAGCGTTTGCGCCAGGAATTCGCGTCGGGTTTCCATCATTCAGCCTCCCGCGGCATGCGGTTCTGAACAGTATACTGTGAGCATTGCTGAGCTGTAATTCCGAGCGGGAGGGAACCATGGGACCATCGGCGAGGAAGCGGTGTACAGCGGTGGGAGCGATTGTGCTGGCCGCAACGTCCATTCTGGCGGCACAGCGATTCGGACGGCGCCGGCCGCCAATGGCGAATCCGCCGATTGCGGAAACCGAAGCGGAAAAGAGGATCCTGTCGGTGCTCGAGAGCGCGTTGAATGCGGGCGACGTCTACCTTCAGGCGCCGGCCGAGAGCGGCAGGATGCTGCGCTTGCTCACCGAAGCCACGGGCGCGAAGAACGTGGTTGAGATCGGCACTTCGACCGGGTATTCCGGACTCTGGTTCTGCCTCGCCCTCCAGAGAACGGGCGGCCGGCTAACCACCTTCGAAATCGACCGCCGGCGTGCGGCGATGGCGCGAAAACATTTCGAGCAGGCGGGCGTGGACCGGATCGTTACGATTGTCGAAGGCGACGCCCACGAAACCGTCAGCCGCGTGAAGGACAGCGTGGACATCCTGTTTCTGGACGCCGACAAGGAGGGCTACCTGGATTACTTCAGCAAGCTGTACCCGCTCGTGCGCCCCGGAGGCCTGATCGTGGCCGATAACGTCAGCATGGCGCCTGATTGCATGAGGGCCGTGACCACCAACCCGAAACTGGACACCGTCTTTTTTGGCGAACTGTCGGTGACTTTGAAAAAGCGCTGAACAAACAAGTCCGGCTCGGGTATAATCCGGCAAATGAGACGCCGCGAATTTGTTCAAGGTGGCCTTCTCGGCGCGGGCGCGTTCGCCCGCATTGCACACGCAGCTCCGCCCCGCGCGAACGATACCATCACACTCGGCCCGGACAAGGTGAGACTGTCACGGCTCGCCCAGGGCACGGGCACAAAAGGGTATTCCAAAAGTACGAACCAGACCCGGCAGTTGGGGTTGCAGGGTTTGGCAGACCTGCTGAAGTTCGGCTTCGACAACGGCATTACGTTCTGGGATACCGCCGACGCCTACGGCAGCCATCCGCACGTCAAGGAAGCGCTGAAGAGCGTGCCGCGCGAGAAGGTCGTCATCATGACTAAAACGTCTGCCCGGACCGAGGCCCGGATGCGGGAGGACATCGACCGGTTTCGCCAGGAACTCGGAACCGATTATCTGGATATTGTGCTGCTCCACGCGATGATGCGGGAGAACTGGCCGGAACAGTGCAAGGGCGCAATGGAGTATCTCGCCGAGGCGCGCGAGAAGAAAATCGTGCGCACCCACGGCATCTCCTGCCACTCGCTGGCCGCGCTCCAAACCGGCGCCAAAACGCCTTGGGTGCACGTGGTCCTGGCGCGGATCAACCCCGCCGGCGTGATGATGGACGCCGATGCGAAAACCGTCGTTCCGGTCCTGCAAGAGTACAAGGCCGCGGGCAAGGGCGTGATCGGGATGAAGATATTCGGGGAAGGCCAGTTGCGCGACCGCCCGGATGAGATGCTGCGGTTTGTCCTCGGGTTGGACTGCGTGGATTGCTTTACCATCGGCGCGGAGAGCCGCCACGAGATGGCCGACCTGATCAAGCGCATTCCAAAAGCGGTGTAACTTGCGGCGGGATCCGGAATTCTTCGGCGATCAGGAACTGGCGCTGATCTACATCGCGAAACGTCTGAAAGAGGCCCTCAAGCTCGAGGCTCAACTCACCGAGGCCGGCATGGAGTACCATGTCGAGGCCGAAAGATACACCGGCGGCATCATCTTCCGCACCGAGCGGGTGGGCGCGTTTTTTTACGTCGCGCAGCAGGATGTGGAAGCCGCCCGGGCCCTGCTGTTGCGGCACGGGTACACGCCCCACGAAGAGGGCTGAGGCTCCGGCGTCCCGCTCGCCCGTGATATTCTCATCAACCATGGACCGCAGACAGTTCCTCCAGACCGGCGCGGCGGCTGCCGTCCTACCGCCGCAAACCCGCCCTGCGGCTCCCCCCCGCAAGGCCCTGATGAAGGCCGGCACGCAGCACAACGACTCCGACGAGGTGCTCCGCGTGATGGCCGCTTTCGGCGTCAACCACATTTGCAGCAGCCTGCCCTCGGCCAGGTTTGACGAGAACTGGTCGGTCGAAGGTCTGATTAAGCTCCGCGAGCGGGTTGAGTCGCACGGCATCAAGCTCGAAATGGTGCCGCTGCCGCTCAGTTCCGTCTACATCACCCGGGCGGAGAATCCGAACATCATGCTGGGGAAAAGCCCCGAGCGCGACCGCGAGATCGACAATATCTGCCAGATGATCCGGAACGTCTCCAGGGCGGGCATCCCCGCGGTGAAGTACAACATGAGCATTCTGGGTGTCGTGCGGACCGAATCCACCCCGGGACGCGGCGGCGCCAGCTATAGCACATTCGTCTACAGCAAGGCCAAACAGGACCCGCCGCTCACCGAAGCAGGGCGCGTCAGCGAGGAGGAGGCCTGGGAGCGCATTACGTACTTCCTGAAGCGCGTGATCCCTGTCGCCGAAGAGTACAAGGTCAAAATGGCGTGCCATCCGCACGACCCCGGCATGCCGCGCAAGACCGGTTTCCGCGGCGTCAACCGGGTGCTTGGCAGCGTGGATGGCCTCAAGCGCTTCATCGACATCGTGCCCAGCGACTACCACGGCTTGAACTTCTGCCAGGGTACGATCTGCGAGATGCTCGAAGACCCCAACCGCGAGATTGCCGACATCATCCGGTACTTCGGCAAACGCCGAAAGATCTTCAACGTGCACTTCCGCAACATCAGCGGGAAATTCCTGGACTTCCGAGAAACATTTCCGGATGACGGTGACGTCAATATGATTCAGTGCATGCGCGTCTACAAGGAAGTCGGCTACGACGGCATGATTATGCCCGACCACGTTCCTCGCATTCAAAACGATCAGGGCGGGCGCCAGGCTTTTGCCTTTTGTTTCGGCTACATACAAGCTTTAATTCAACTGGTTAGTCAAGAAGCGTAGGCAAAATACAAGAGTCGTTAAGAACATAACAAAAAAACCGGGCTTCGATATGCTCTCTTCGCAAAATCCACGCTCTAGTCTTGTTCCGATGCGCTGGCCCGCAGAATGGCGCGACCCCGCATTACTGGAACTGCTCAAAGGAACCCCAATCAACTGCCTCGTGACCGCCGGAGAGGGCGCGCCTGCTCCGGCTGTCCTCGAAAAGGCCAAACAGGACGGGCTTACGTTCGTCGAGCCGGGGAAATCGCCTGGGATTGCCTGGACTGAACGGGCCAACGCCCCTTGGGGCGGCTCGGAATCCGTGCTGGCGATCACCGACGGCGTCTGGCCCGGAGTCCAGCGGCTTTCCCGCGAGGAAGCCGGACCGACGGGCGCGCCGTGGATCGATTCCAACGGCTGGATGATTCAACTGTCCCGCGCGCTTGCGGAGAACAAGGACATCTGGATCGCGGTGAACCCGCCGGAGAAGTCGGCTAACCTCCGGGCAGCGGTTTACCAGCTTGCGGTGGTCGACGCAGAGGCCTACGGCGCCAGGTGGGTAATCTCGCTTGACAAGCAGTGGTGCGACGGGTTGGCCAAGAAGAGTCCGGCCGCAATGGACGGCTGGAAGGCGATCGCGGCCACGCTGCGGTTCTTCGATGCGCACAGGGACTGGGCCGCGTACAGGCCGCTGGGCGCGCTCGGCGTCGTCTCGGATTTCCACGGCCCGAACGAGTACCTGGCCGGCGAGGTGCTCAACCTGTCGTCGCGGCGCAGTCTGCCGTACCGCATTCTTATAAAATCGCGCGCTCTGGCCGCCTCGTTGGAGGGGCTGAAAGCGATTGTCTATCCCGACGAGCAAGCGCCTGATGCGGCCCTCATGAAGAAACTGCTGGCCTTCGCGAACGAGGGCGGCCTGCTGATGGTTCCGGCGAATTTCCCCGCGCCGAAGGGCGTTCCGCTGGGCGGCGACGTTTACGGGCGGTATGAGCTGCGGGGCGTCGGAAAAGGACGCATCGCCGTGGCGAAGGAGGAATCGCAGGACCCGTACCTGATCGCAGCCGACGCCCAACTGCTGATGAGCCACCAAAACGATTTGGTGCGCTTTTTTAACACGGGCACGCTCAACTGCTATTACACTGCATCGGCCGATGGCAAAAAGTCGCTGCTTCACATCATCAACTTCGCGATGCGCCCGTCCAATAACCTTGTTTCCGCGGCTTTTACGAGGCGTTTTCGCGCAGCGCGCTTCTGGAGGCTGGAGGATGAATCGGCGCAGCCGCTGGAATTGTTCCCGACCGAAGACGGCGGCATGGAAGTCCACATCCCGGCATTCAGTGTGTATGCTGCCATAGAATTGGATAGTTAGAGGGGCACGGAGAATTCACATGACGACTCAGATTACTCGCAGAGGACTTCTCGCCGGTCTGGGTGCTGCGCTGGCAATCAAGCAGCCGGCCCGGGCCGCCGCGCCTGCTTCGCCAGTTTCCGTCGCCAGGTGCAAGAGCTACGGCGCCGAGCTGCTCCCCACGCTGGAGCGCATGTTCGATCAGCTCGGCGGCATGGGGAAACTGGTGAAGGGGAAGACAGTCACCATCAAAATCAACCTTACCGGAGACGTGAACTACCGCCTGGGTTACCGCCCGGCCGAACTCGCGCACTGGACGCATCCGCGGGTGACCGCTGCCGTTGCGCATCTGTTGGGCAAGGCGGGAGCGAAGCGCATCCGGATCGTCGAGTGCCCCTGGTCAACCGCGGATCCGCTCGAAGAGGTGATGCTCCAGGCGAACTGGTCTCCCTCGATGTTCCTGAGCGCCGCGCCGCGGGTGGAATTCGAGAACACCAACTGGCTGGGCAGCGGGAAGAAGTACTCGCGGGTGTTCCCCCCCAACGGCGGCTACATCTACAAGTCGTACGACCTGAACCACTGCTACGAGGACACCGACGTGTTCGTGTCGGTTGCCAAGATGAAGGAGCATGCCACTACAGGCGTGACGCTCTCCATGAAGAACTGCTTCGGCATCACGCCATGCACGATCTACGGCACTGGCGCCAAGGATCAGGGCGAGCCGACCAAGTTCCCGCAGGGCGGTCGCGATGTGTTCCATCGCGGCCGGTGGCAGCCGCCGGGGAATCCCGAAAACGACCCCAACTCGCCCCGGGATGACGGCTACCGCGTGCCTCGGGTTGTTGCGGACCTGGTGGCCGCGCGCCCCATTCATCTGGCCGTGGTGGAAGGGATCGAATCGATGGCGGGCGGCGAGGGTCCCTGGATCCGCGGCTCGCGTCCGAACAGCCCCGGACTGCTGGTCGCGGGACTCAATCCCGTGTGCACCGACGCGGTCTGCACGGCCCTGATGGGCTTCGATCCGATGGCCGACCGCGGCACGGCACCTTTCGAAAAGTGCGACAGCACTCTGCGCCTGGCTGAGGAGCACGGCGTCGGCACGCGCGACCTGAAGCGCATCGAGGTGATCGGCACGCCGATTCGCGAGGCCGTTTATCCATTCCGTGATAAGGCACAGCCAGTGCGCGGCCGCGCCTAGACAAAAGACTTTTCACAGGGTCAGTCCGCCGTCCACCGTCAGGACTTGGCCCGTAGTGTAATTGTCCGGCTCGAGGAAAAACCTCACTGCGCGGGCGACATCCGGCGTCTCGCCGAAGCGCGGGATCGCGCCTTCATTCAGATAGCGGTCATACTTGCCTGAGGCGATGCTTGCCAGGGCCATGCCCGCCCGCGTCACACCGGGACAGACCACGTTGACGCGGATGTTGGCGCCCCGGCACTCTTTCGCCAGAACGCGAGCGGCCGAGATGAGCGCGGACTTCTGCGAAGCGTACGCGGTGGAGCCCGGAAAAACCGCCACCGCCTGCATGGTTCCGATCAGTACGATTGCGCCGGGCGTGCCCGCAGCTCGCATCCGCTCGGCGGCTTCCCGCGCCAGTAAAACGGGACCGAGAAAATTCCGTTCGAAGGAACGGCGCATAGCGCCTTCCAGGGCGGCGGGATCGGCGGCACGCGCCGGATCGCCCGTGAATACCGCGAGCCCATAGAGTTCCGGCGCCGCGTCCAGAAGGCGCTTGCGGCCTTCTGAGGTAGTCAGGTCAGCCGCGACGGTCTGCGCGATTCCCGAGAGGGCCTCGGCCGCCTTGGCGTTTTCGAGGTAACCGGCGACGACGGTTGCGCCCTCGGCCGCCAGCAGCCGCGCGGTTTCCGAACCCAGCCCGCCCGTTCCGCCGGCGAGCACGATCTGTTTTCCCCGCAGCGAGCTAAACAACTGCGCCTCCGCGCCGGCGGCAACAGGCGGCGGGCGCCGGCGGACTGACAGAGCCGTACTGGGAGTAAGCGGGTTTCAATTTTCTCAGTATGCCAGAATGACGTTAGCGGAGCGCATCATGGAGATTTACCTGCTCAGGCATGGTGAGGCGGAAGAGTCGTTCCGTATCCCGGACGAGGAGCGTTCGCTGACGCCGGCGGGCAGGCGAGGGCTCGGAGAGGTGCTTTTGCGGGCGCGGGCCGCCGGGGCAGGGGCCTCGCTGATCCTTTCCAGCCCCCTGCGCCGCGCCGTCGAGACCGCGGAACTGGCGGCGGAAATACTCGGAACCCGCGCGCGAATCGGCAAAACGGACGCGCTCCGGCCGGAAGCGGTGCCGGCGGAGGTCTGGGACGCTATTCGCACCAATAGTGGGGAAAATCAAATACTGCTGGCGGGACACGAACCCTTGCTGAGCCAGGCGATCGCGTTCTTGCTGGGAGCGCCCGCGGCGCAGATCGATATGAGGAAGGGCAGCCTCGCCCGGGTGGATATCGACCATTTCGGCTCCGAACCGCAGGGCGTGCTCCGCTGGCTGATTACGCCGCAACTGGCGGGCCAGGCTTGACTTGAGCCGTCGTTTGGCGTACACAGGGCAGGAGGAGTTTGCGGCATGCTGCGTTTAGGCAGGCGCGATGAATCCGAAGACGACGAGAAGCGTGTCGTCTATCTGGAGCTCATAGCCGCCGCAGCCATTCTCACCATCGTCGTCCTGGTGCTGTTCATGGTGTTCAGCTACCGGCCCTCATAGCGGCCGTGGCGGCTCTGCCTGAGCGCCCCATCGTTCGATGCCCCCGCTCATGCTCTGGCAGTGGCGGATGCCGCGGTGCCGCAGCCATACCGCGGCACGCAGGCTTCGGACTCCCTTCTCGCAATACAGGACAAGCCGGCGTTCCGCCGCCTTTTCCTTCAGTGACGGCAACGCCTGGGGAATTGTGCCCAGCGGAATCAGGTCGGCCCCGTCGATGCGGCGCCGCGCGTGCTCATGCGGTTCGCGGACATCCACAAGCGACACGGGTTCCCCGGCCTCCAGCATTCTCCTCAGTTCCAGCGGGCTGATTTCCAGCGGCAGTTCCTCCACAGACCCTCCTTCGCGAAATTATCTTCCCACAGCGCCGGCCACCCGCAGGCCGCCCGCTGTAAACTTTTTGAAAAACCTGGCCTTACGGGCGGCCAGAATTCTGTGACTCTAAATTCTTCGAGTGGCACAGCCGCGCCGAAACAGCAACGTACCGCCTGCTATATAATCCCCTTTTGCTGTTGTGTACACAAAAAGGAGGTGTTTGTTGAAACTCTTTCAGGGCCGGTTGCGTTGGGTTCTCATTTTTTGGATGTTCCTCATCAGCGCGATTGCCTACCTGGATCGCGTCAATATCTCAATAGCCGGGCAAGCCATACAAAAGGATTTCAACCTGGATGATATCCAGCTCGGCTTGGTTTTTAGCGCCTTCGTTCTTGGCTATGCTCTGTTCCAAGTGCCGGGTGGCCGCATGGCCGATCGTTTCGGTCCCCGGCGCATCCTGCTTCTGGCCGTTATCTGGTGGGGCATCTTCACCAGCCTCACCGCCGCGACGCCGACAAGTATCAGCTTCGCGGTGGTCTTGCTCATCTCAATGCGATTCCTGCTCGGCATCGGAGAAGCCGTGGTGTACCCGGCCTCCAACAGCCTGGTCGCAAGGTGGATTCCGTCTGCGGAGCGCGGTATTGCGAACGGCCTGATTTTTGCCGGTGTCGGCGCGGGCGCCGGCGTGACGCCGCCGCTGATCACCTGGATTCTGGTGAACTGGGGATGGCACGTTTCCTTCTATGTCAGCGCGCTGATCGGGTTGGTTGCCGGCTTCATCTGGTACTGGCTCGCGCGCGACAATCCGGATAAACATCCTTGGATTACGCAAAAGGAGCTGGAGCACATCAAGGCCGGTCTGCCTCCCGTTTCCAAAGCGGCGCGTGGCAAACAGGGACTTCCCATGAAGACGATGCTGACCAGCAAGAATTTGTTGTCGGTCAGCTTCGCTTACTCCGCTTACGGCTACGTGGCGTACATCTTTTTCACCTGGTTCTTCATCTACCTGAGCCGCGTGCGAGGGCTCGACCTGAAGTCGAGCGCGTTCTACGGGATGCTGCCGTTCATCGCCATGGCGACCTGCTCGCCGCTTGGCGGAGCGATTGCCGACGCTCTGACGAAGAAGCACGGCAGCCGGATCGGCCGGTGCGCGATTGGGGTTGTCGGCATGGGATTCGCGGCCGTGTTCCTGGCGCTTGCCACCCAGGTTTCCAGCGCCGTACTGGCCAGCTTTGTGCTGGCGGGCGGCGCAGGGTGCTTGTACCTGTCGCAGAGTTCCTTCTGGGCGGTCACGGCCGATATCGCGGGTCCCTCCGCCGGCTCGGTCTCCGGCATGATGAACATGTGCAACCAGATTTGCGGCGCCATCACGGCCTCCCTGACTCCGTGGATCGCCAACAACTACGGCTGGACGGCTTCCTTCCTCACAGCCGCCACGATCTGCGGTTTGGGGGCGCTGGCCTGGCTGTTCGTGAATCCTGCTGTTCGCATCGGCGAGGAAAAGGCCTAGGCGAATCCAGCTTTGCAGCAGCCGCCCGCCTTTCGGGTCCGCTCCAAGCGAAGGAGCAGAGACTCGCGCCTGCTCTGAATCGCTGATAGGCTGACCGAGGGAACGATGAGCAACCTGGCGAAAGGCGGGCAAATTCCGGTTGATGTCCGACGGCTGACCACGTTTGCGGCCCGGCACTACGGCCAGGATCCTGGCCGGTTGCGCATCACGGTACATGAGCTGCGCGGCGGGCTTTGTGCTTCCGTGCTGCGCGCGCGGGTTCGTTTTCTCAATCCGGAGCGGCGGCCGCGTACGGCTGTCTTCGTGATCAAGCGTGTGGCCGGCGGCGACATCCGGGAACTCGGAGCCTACCGGTCGCTCGCGGGAAGCCCATGCGCGCGAATCGCGCCAAAACTGCTCGGCGCCGAGCGGACGCGCTCGGGATGCGTGAATCTCTACCTCGAATACATCCCCTCCTTCCACCCCTGGCCGTGGGCGGATGTGGAGGCTTCCGAACTTGTGCTTAAGCGGCTCGCCACGATACACGAGTCGCTCGCCCCCGAAAAGGTTCCTCGGTGGGATTACGACGCCGAGCTTCAGGCGTCCGCAGGCGCCACGCTGGAGCTGCTGGAAGAGGTGGCGCTTCTGGCCGACTTCACCCCAGTGCGCCGCTTTCTGCCCTCGGTGCGGCGGCTTGCGGCCGCGCTGCCGGCCGTGCGCGCCCAACTCGTGAACCGGAGATGGCCGCGCGTGGCCCTCCACGGGGACGCGCACACCGGCAACGCCATCATCAGGCGCCAGGACCGGGGTCATTCGGCCGTACTGCTGGACTGGAGCCGCATCCGTTTGGGCTCCGCCCTCGAGGACGTCTGCTCGTGGCTGCAGTCGATCAGTTTCTGGGAGCCCGAACCGAAGCGCCGCCACGACACGCTGTTCCGAAAGTACCTGATCAGCCGCGGAATGCCCGACGAGCTCACACCGGAGCTTCGCGAACAGTACTGGCTTGCGGGGGCGTCGAACGCTTTTGCCGGCGCCCTGAGGTATCACGTGGTCCGGATGGGTTCGGCGGCCACCCGTGCGGAGAGGACGATGGCATCGGCCGCGGTCAGAGACTGGCTGCGCATTCTGGCGCGCGCCGATGCGTGCTGGAGCTAACCGTCTTCTCCCAGCTCTCCCAGATAGCTGCGATCGTCGAAGCGCCGTACCGTGGGCGAGCCCGCGTCCCAGTCAATTTCAGTGATGCTGGCATAGCCGGGACGGAAATCTTCCCACCGCGCCGCGCTGGCGCCGGCAAGCGCTCCCATGACCTGGCTGATCACTCCCGCGTGCGTGAATATCAGCACGCGCTCCTGCTTGTGATTCGCCGCGATGGCTCTCACCGTGTCAATCACCCTACGGCGAAACTGCCGGTAAGACTCGCCGCCAAGCCAGTTGAAATCCTCGTCGTTCTGAGCGAGGTTGCGATGCCAGAGATCCGGATGGCGCGCCCGTATCTCCTCCAGCGGCTTTCCGTCGAGCGCGCCGCAGTTTATCTCGCGGAGCGAATCCGCAGGCAGCGGCTCCAGCAGCGCCGCCCGGGCCGTTTCCGCCGCCCGCCTCAAGGTGCTGGCGTAAACCGCGGAAGCCGGCGGCTCAATCCGCAACCGTTCCCGCAGGCGTTCGATCTGCGCGCGGCCCAAAGGAGTCAGAGGGACGTCATACCATCCGCATAAACGCGCGGCGCTGCCCGTCCCAGAATCGCACGCCGCATGGCGGACAAAGACCAGAGTTGCCATCCCCGCACCCGTGCTTCTAGTCCTATTATCGCGGGCTGCGGGCGCGGTTTTGTGGCGGGATAAGAAAGCGGTTATTAAGAGCCGTTAGTCTTTGTAATGTTATACTTCCAGGGAAAGGGTGCGCGAACCCGCCGCCCGATCGCGTCCTCGTCTTCATCTGCACAGCTACCGCTTGCGCTGGCGAAGAATTGGTGATGGTGTGTGCATGCGGAATTATCTTTTCGTGTTCTTCATCCTGGCGGGCTGCTTCTGCGCGGCGCAGGAGCCCGCGGGCAAAAACAACCGCCCGTCGTTCGAATTCGGCTTTGAGCAGCGCGTTCGCAACGAAAACTGGAACAACATCCTCGACTACAGCAGCGCCCAGGACGACGAACGGCAGCAGATCCGCTATCGCACGCGCGTCTGGATGAAAGCGCCGCTGGCCTCCACGGTCGACTTCTTCGTGGGCCTGAACCAGGAAACGAATCAGAAGATCGGCATGGTGAACCGGTTCGACGAAGTGATGTTCGAAAGCGCCTACCTGGATTTCAAGCGCCTCTTTGTCGACGGCCTCTCACTGCGGGTAGGGCGGCAGAACCTCATGCGCGGAGAGGGCTTCCTGCTGTTCGAAGGGACCTCCGGCGATGGTTCACGGGGGATTTACTTCAACGCGGCGAGCCTGGCCTACTCGCGAAAAAAGTCCACCATTGAACTGATCGGTATTCTAAATCCGGCTTACGACCTCTTTTTACCGCGCATACACGATCAGCACAAGCTCCTCCAGGAATGGAACGAACAGGCGCTCGGCATTTACTACACCGACGCCAACCTGAGGAACACGAGTATCGAGGCGTATTACTTTCTGAAGAAGGAAGTAAACGACGTCCGCCCTGCCGCGAGCGCGCAATTCCAACCTGACCGCCGCATCAGTACGTTGGGGACCAGGGTGGTCCGGCAAATTTCTCCCGCATGGCGCGCAACCGGCGAGTTCGCGGGCCAGTGGGGGACGCAGCAGCCTTCGACACGCGTGCGGGGCTGGGCCGGTTACGGCTACCTGAGACGGACTTTCCAGCACGCATGGAAACCTTACTTACAGGCAGGTTACTGGGGTTTCTCCGGAGACGATCCCGCCACCACAGACCGGGTGGAAGGGTGGGACCCGCTCTTCTCGCGCTGGCCAAAATGGAGCGAGTTGTATCTTTACAGCCTGGTGAGAGAACGGGGAGTGGCTTACTGGACTAACCTGGGGATGTGGCAGGGGGAGGCCGGATTCTATCCACACAAGAAACTGGAGTGCAGGCTGACTTACTACCGCATGGGCGCATTTCATCCGTTCCGCGGCGACCAGAGTGTCTTCGGCGACGGAACGCGGCGCGGCGACAATATCCAGGCGCGCCTCGATTTCATACTGAACCCGAACTGGCGGGGCCACGTTCTGTATGAAGAGCACCTTCCGGGCAGCTTTTACCGGATGCAGAATAAAGGGTATTTTCTCCGCTTCGAACTGAGTTTCCTGATTCGTGCGACGCCCGGAGCCGAAAGCGTTAAGAACTTCCTGCACTTAAATTGAGGGCCTCGCCCGAGCCCTCTCCACGGCACCTTCAGCTTACGTCCAATGATAGACTGAATAAAGATTCGCCGCCGGGGCCGGGGAAGTCCCTCCTTGCACTTACCTGTCGCGGCATCACCGAAAGCACGCACAGTAAACACGAATGCTTACTGCTGTTGCCTCCGGGTTTGTTCTAGCCATCCTTGTAGCGCTGGTTCGCAGAACCAGCAGCCCCGCCGCGGGGTGGTTCCTGGCAGCGCTTCCCGCCGTTCTCGCCGCATACTTCTTTTCGCAGGCATCCCGGGTCTGGAGCGACGGCGCGATTCTCGAACACAACTCCTGGGCGCCCGGGATGGGAATTGCGCTGGACTTCCGCCTGGACGGCCTGAGCCTGCTGTTCGCGCTGTTGATCACGGTGATCGGTGCCGCTGTGCTCGTATACAGCGGGAAATACCTGCGGAACCGCGCCCGACTTGGCCGCTTTTACGGGCTGCTGCTGTTTTTCATGGCCTCCATGCTGGGCGTCGTGCTCGCCGGAAACTTGCTGCTGCTGTATGTGTTTTGGGAGCTAACCAGCATCAGCTCTTACCTGTTGATCGGCTTTGAGAATGAGCGCGCCGCGGCGCGGAGCGCGGCTCTCCAGGCGCTGCTGGTTGCCGTGCTGGGGGGACTCTGCCTGCTGGCGGGCATTGTTCTGCTGGGCAACATCGGCGGCAGCTTCGATATAACCGCACTGCTCGGCCGGGGAGACGCGATCCGGGCGCACGCGCTCTATCCCGCGGCGTTGAGTCTCGTCCTGATCGGCGCTTTCACCAAGTCGGCGCAGTTCCCATTTCATTTCTGGCTGCCCAAAGCGATGGAGGCGCCCACGCCGGTCAGCGCGTACTTGCACGCCGCGACGATGGTGAAGGCCGGCGTGTACCTGCTGGCGCGGCTCAACCCGGCGATGGGCGGCACCGGCGCGTGGACAGCGGCGGTGGTGGCGGTCGGGGTGGTCACGATGGTGGGCGGAGCGATCCTTGCGCTGAATAAGAGGGACCTCAAACAAATCCTTGCTTACTCCACGGTGAGCGTGCTTGGGATGCTCGTCTTTCTGATCGGCCTCGGCACGCCCCTTGCGCTCCACGCGATGGCCGTCTACCTGGTTGCGCACGGGCTTTACAAGGGTGCCCTGTTTCTTACGGCGGGCGCCGTCGAGCATGAAACGGGCACACGCGACATCGGCAAGCTGGGCGCGCTCTTCAAGTCCATGCCCGTTACCGCGAGCGCGAGTGTGCTGGCCGCGCTCTCGATGGCGGGGCTGCCGCCGATGCTGGGCTTCACCGGCAAGGAATTGCTCTATGAATCGGCTTTGCATGCGCCCTTGCAAGCCGGCCTGCTGACCACGGCGGCTGTCGCAGCCGGAGCGCTGCTGTTCGTCTTGGCGGCGGCTGCCGGTTTTGGGCCGTTCTTCGGCGGAGCGCGCCACGCCGGCACGGAAGTCCACGAGGCGCCTTTTGCCCTCTGGATCGGCCCGCTCGTGCTCGGGGCGGGCGGGTTGCTGCTGGGTTTGGCGCCTGCTCTGCTAAACGCCGCGGTGCGTTCGGCGGCGCTCGCAATCGCGCCCGCGGCAACAGCGCCTGTTGACTTGGCCCTTTTTCAGGGTTTGAGCCCCGCGCTGTCACTTAGCGCCGTCTCTGCCGGCGGCGGGCTTGCGCTCTACTGGCTGCACGGCCGCTTTGTCGCGGCGGGAGATAAGCTCGAGCCGCTTGCGCAATGGGGGCCGGCGAGCATTTACGATCGTGCAGTCGTCGCGCTGAACCGGATCGCCGTCGCGCAGACGGGGCTGCTGCAAACCGGATACCTGCGCCACTACATGCAATTCGTGATCGTCACCACCGTCGTCCTCGTCATGGCCGGAATCGTGCGTTGGGCCGAACTGCCGCAACTGGTTGGGCCGATCGGCCCTCAGTTTCACGAAGCGGTGCTTGCGGTAGTGATCATCGTGGCGACGATTTTCGCCGCCCGAACCACTTCGCGGCTTGCCTCGGTGGCCGCTCTCGGCGTGGTGGGAATCAGCGTGTCGCTGATCTTTGCGCTGTTTGGGGCGCCGGACCTGGCGATGACGCAACTTACGGTGGAGAGCCTGATCGTCATCCTGCTGGTGCTCGTGATGTACCACTTGCCCGATTTCGGCGTGTTCGGGCCGAGGCGCAACCGGCTGCGCAACCTGATCATCTCGGCGGCGGGAGGCATTACCATGACCCTGCTGGTGCTCACGGCGGCTTCGGTTAAGTACGCGCCGCCGATCTCCGCTTACTACGTCGAGAAGAGCTACACGGTGGCGCACGGCCGCAACGTAGTCAACGTTATCCTCACGGATTTCCGCGCGCTCGATACGCTGGGCGAGACAACGGTTGTGGCCGCCTCGGCGGCCGGCGTGTGGGCGATCCTGCGCCTTCGGTCCAGAAAGGGGCTCCCTAAATGACCTCCGGGATTCTGCGCACCACCGCCCGGCTGCTCAAACCCCTGCTGCTGATCTTCTCGATCATCGTGCTGCTGCGCGGGCACAACGCTCCGGGGGGAGGGTTTGTGGGCGGCCTGCTTGCCGCCGCCGCGTTCGCGCTTCAGGCGATCAGCACGGACGTCGCCGCGGCGCGCCGTGGGCTTCGCGTCAGCCCGCACGTCCTGATGGGCGCCGGTCTGGCGCTGGCGACGCTGAGCGGGACGGTGGGCTTGCTTGCCGGCAGGCCGTTTCTAACGGAGGAGTCCGTGGCTATCGCCTTTCCCTGGGGCGGAGAGTTAAGGCTTGGGACGGCGCTCGCTTTCGATGCCAGCGTGTACCTGGTCGTCCTTGGCGCCGTGGCCCTCATCATACTCACGCTGGCGGAGGAGTGAAATGACGCTGTTGCTCGCAGTAGTGATCGGCATGCTCTACGCGGGCGGCCTCTACATGATGCTGCGCCGCAGCCTGGGCACCCTGATCATCGGGCTTGCGCTTCTGAGCCACGCCGCGAACCTGCTGATCTTTACCGTGAGCGGGCTGGCGCGCGGAAGACCGCCGCTGGCGCCGCATAACGCGCCGGCCGGGCCGACCGCCGACCCGCTGCCGCAGGCCCTGATACTCACGGCGATCGTGATCGGTTTCGGCGTGCTCGCGTTTACCCTCACACTGATGCACAGGACCTACCAGATAACGGGCAGCGAGGACATCGACGAGCTGCGGAGCACCGAATAAATGGGTATCCTCCTGACCCTTCCCATCCTGATCCCGCTGTTCACCGCTGCATTGTGCCTGCTGGCGTGGCGCTGGTGGAGAGTGCAGCGCGTACTCGGGCTGGTGAGCGCCTTCGCCCTTCTCTGCGCGGCTGCCGCGCTGCTCCACCGCGTGCGGACCGACGGAATTCAAGCCGTTCAGATCGGCGCGTGGCCCGCCCCGTATGGAATCTCGCTGGTGGCGGACCTGTTCTCCGCCATGATGGTCATGATCACCGGCATACTGGGCGCGGTGGTCGCGGTCTACTCGGCCGGCACGTTGGACAAGGGGCGCCAGTCGTTCGGATATTATCCGCTCTATCACGTGCTGTTGATGGGCGTCTGCGGAGCTTTCCTGACCGGGGACATTTTCAATCTCTACGTGTGGTTCGAAGTGATGCTGATGGCCTCGTTCGTCCTGCTGGCGCTCGGCGGCGGGCAGGGGCAGATCGAAGGCGCGCTGAAGTACGTCACGTTGAACCTGATGGCTTCGTCGGTGTTTCTGGCCGCGGTCGGGCTCCTCTACAGTGTTGCGGGAACCCTAAACATGGCGGACCTGGCGCGAAAGCTCCGCCACGCGCCCGAGCCCGGCATCGTAACGGTGCTGGCGATGCTTTTCCTGGTGGCGTTCGGGACCAAGGCCGCCACCTTCCCCTTGTTCTTCTGGCTGCCCGCCTCCTACCACACGCCGCCGGTGGCGGTCTCGGCGATCTTCGCCGGCCTGCTCACCAAGGTGGGCGTCTACGCGCTGATCCGCGTATTCACCCTGATCTTCGTCCGCGATAGCGTTTATGTCCATACGCTGATCCTGGTAATCTCCGGCCTGACGATGGTGACAGGAGTTCTGGGCGCCATTGCTCAGAACGAATTCCGCCGGCTTCTGTCTTTCCACATCGTCAGCCAGATCGGCTACATGATTATGGGGCTGGCTCTGTTCACGCCGCTCGGGCTGACCGGTTCGGTGTTGTTTATAATCCACAACATCCTCGCCAAGTCGAACCTGTTTCTGGTAAGCGGCCTGGCGCAGCGTTTCGGCGGGTCTTTCGACTTGAAGAAACTGGGCGGGCTCTATGAGGAGCACCCGGCGCTTGCCGTGCTTTTCCTTGTCCCTGCGCTGTCGCTGGCCGGTTTGCCGCCGTTTGTCGGCTTCTTCGCGAAACTGTTGCTGATCAAGGCGGGCCTGGACGCAGGTTCTTACGTGATCGTGGCGGTGGCGCTGGGAGTCAGCCTGCTCACGCTTTTCTCGATGATGAAAATCTGGACGGAGGCTTTCTGGAAGCCCGCGCCGAAGCGCCATTCAACGGCGCCGCGGCGGGTCGGGGCCGGGCTGTGGGCGTCAACCGCGTCGCTCGCCGCGCTGACGCTGGCGCTTGGGATCGCGGCCGGCCCGGCTTTCGATTTGTCGCGCGCCGCGGCCGCCCAGTTGGTCAATCCGCAGATTTACATCGAGGCTGTGTCGAGGGCGCACAGATGAAGCGCGCGCTGCTCAGACTGGCGTACCTGCTGGAGTTCATCGGCTTCTTTCACTGGCAACTGGTGCTGGCCAATCTGCGCCTCGCTCGCGACGTGCTCGGCCCCGTTTCGCGGCTTCATCCCGGAGTCGTTGCCGTCCCGCTGGATCTGACCGGCGACGGAGAGGTCACCGTTCTGTCCAACATCGTCACGTTGACGCCGGGCACGCTGAGCCTGGACGCCTCTTCCGATGACAGAGTCCTGTACGTGCATGTGGCGAACATCAGCGACGTCGAGGACGTGCGGAGAGAAATCAAGCAGGGGTTCGAACGCCGGATCAGGAGGGTTTTCGGATGACGCAAGCCGCCGGTGGAATTGCCGCGAGCGCCGCAGGCGCCGCTATCGTTTTGTTGAGCATCGCTGTCGTGCTTGCGCTGATCCGGCTCATCCTGGGGCCCGGGCTCCCCGACCGCGTGGTGGCGCTCGACTTGATGTTTACCCTGGCGGTCGGCGTGATCGGCGCTTACTGTGTTGTCACGAACGAGAGCTCGATTCTGGACGCGGCGTTGATTGTCGCCCTGGTGGCATTTCTCGGAACCGTGGCCTTCGCCAGCTTCCTGGAGCGAGGACGCCGTCGATGAGTTCGGTGATTGCCGGTTTCTTTCTTCTGGTGGGCGCCGCTTTCATGCTGCTGGCGGCCCTCGGCGTGCTCCGTATGCCCGACCTGTTCATGCGGATGCAGGCGACCAGCAAGGCCACCACCCTCGGCGTCGGCTGCCTCATGCTGGGCGTCGCCATCCGGTTCGGCGATTTCGGAACCGTTCTCCGCGCGTGCGCTATCGTCGCGCTATTCTTTGTCACGGCGCCGATCGCCGCGCACGTCATCGCGCGGGCCGCGTATTTCCTGGGCGCCGTGCTGTGGAACCAAACCATCATCGACGAGCTGCGCGGCCGCTACGACCAGCGCTCGCACCGTCTCAGGAGCGATCCCGGCGGCTCATCGTGAACCCCTGCCCGCATCGCGGGAACTTCAAGGAACAAAGATCGCCCTGGCATCGTAAACCGGAAGAGGCTCCTGCTACCATGCCAACTCATCACACGATGCTTTTGCGATTTGCATTCATCGCGACTGCGCTCGCTCTGCTGTCAATCGCGGTGTTTGATGGACCCCTGGCGCTAATGCTGGCGTCCGTTCCCGAAGAGGTCAGGCATGGCATCAACCAAGGCGTGCGCATGTGCGAATGGCTGTTCGGCTTTCCCGTCTCGCCGTATCTATACGGCGCACTGATGGTAGCAGCCGGAATTGCCGTGAGGAAACGATCACCAACGCTTGCCCGATCGCTGCTCTTCATCGGGCTGGCGCACCTGACTGGCCGATTAGTGGCGGGCGTTATGAAGCCTCCGTTCTCGCGGCTTCGGCCGTTTGAAGCTCTTGCAGACAACACCTGGCAGGATACGTGGTTCGCACAAGTGGGGAACTCCTTCCCATCCGGCCACGCCGCCCATTTCTGGAGCCTCTTCTTCCCGCTGGTCGTGCTCTTTCCGCGGTATTGGCTGCCGTTGGCCGTCTTACCCGTGCTGATTTCAGCGGCAAGAATCGTGGTGAACCACCACTATCTCAGCGACGTCGCTGCGTCGGTCGCAGTCGCGGCGTCGATCACTTGGGCGTATTCCAGAATCATGATCTCGTCTCCGCCGCAGCCGGGCGCAGTTCGAGACGCGGCCAACCGGCGAGCGTCTGGAAGCGCCGGCTCGTAAGCTAGGCCGATGGCAGCCCGTCCACGAATTCGGCCATGCGCTTGCGCATCGCCTCGTCCGGCAGGCGCCCGACGGCGGCGCCGAGATTGTCCAGCATGTTCTTCGGCTGGCTGGTCGCGGGAGTGACCACGGTGACCGCCGGGTGCCCCAGCACATACTTCAGGAAGAACTGCGCCCAGCTCTTGGCGTCGAACTCCGCCGCCCAGTCCGGGAGCGGGCGGTCGCCCACGCGGCGGAACAGCCGGGTGCGGCCGAACGGAACGTATACGAGCACGCCGATCTTTCTCTCGCGGGCAAGCGGGAGAATGGCCTCTTCGGCATCGCGGTTGTCCACGGCGTAGTCCACCCCGATGAAGTCCAGCGGCTCATTCCTCATCGTCTCGAGGAGCAGCGGATACTGGCCCTTTGAAGTCGAGGTCACCCCGATGTACCGCACGCGCCCGGCGCTCTTCAATTCCTTGAGGATGCTAAGCTGCGTTGGGAGATCGGCCAGGTTGTGGACCTGTATGAGATCGATCTTCGCTTTCTTGAGCCTGCTGAAGGAAGTATCGATCTGAGCCCGCGCGGCTGCCGGGTCGGCTTTCCCCTGCCGAGCGACGTTCACCTTGGTGGCCCAGAAGATCTTCTCCGTGAAGCCCCCTTCGTGGGCGATGCGGCCCGCCACTTCTTCGGAAGCGCCATAGGCGGGGGCTGTGTCGAAGACGGAGCCGCCGTTTTGGACCAGTGTGTGCAGAACGTCCCTCAGCGCGGTCACATCCTCGGACCGGGCCACTTGCGAGAAAGTGGCTGAGCTGCCCAGCCCGACCACCGGCAGGGCTTCCCCGCTGGATGGGATTTGCCTCGTAATCAGGCGTTGCTGTGCGAACAGTTTTTCCGCGTACAGCGTCGAAGCGCCCGCGGTGAGCTTCAACCAATTGCGGCGAGTCATTTCAGACATGGGTTATCTTCCTCCGGCGGCGGCTGTAAGGCTGCGGCATCAAGCGAGTTCCCGGAGACCAGCCGGCCGCTTCTTGTCTTTGATGGCGCCCGCCATCCTTTCCTGCTGGCGGCCGAGCCACCAGGCATTGCCGGCCCAGGCCAGCGCGATCGGCACCGCGGTCCACGCGATAGCGCCCGCGCCAAGCCCGAGCAGAGTGATCAAGCTCGACGACCAGGCGCCAACCTGATCGCCGAGACGGTAAACCACGGTATCTATGAAGTTCTTCGTCTTGTACTTGTCTTCGCGGCTGACCACCGTGAAGAGCACTTCGCGCGTCGGCCGCGCGAAAACGAAATTTCCCGCCCGTCGCAGCGCCGTGAACCCGACAACGACGGCGGCCGTGGGCATCATGCCGAGCAGCAGGAACCCCGCGGCGGTCAGGGCGGGCACGAAGGTCAGCGTGAGCGCCACCCCGGCTCGCGTCATCGTCCGGCCGGTCAGGAAGCACTGGCCCCCGAGCGTAAGCACGTTCACCAGCAGATCGACGCGCGCGAAAAAGACCGTGCGCGCGGCGCGGTCCGCGAAGGTCCGGTCCACGATCGCGGCCTGCTGGAAGTAGAGGAACGTGGAGAGGACCGTGTACAGGAGCATGTACACGCAAATGCTGAGCAGATAAGGGGAACGCAGCGCGTTGGTGAGGCCGGCCATCACGCTTCCGCCGATGGGGGTCTCCGGGCCGGCGCCGCTCATGGATGCGGCGGGAGTGTGAAGTCCCGGCTGCAACCGGCCGAGCCGCCTTGCCGAAAATACGCCCACCTCCAGCAGCCCGATGGCGATCAGAAGCAGCGCCGGGACGCCGATGCTGCGCACCGCGGCTGCGGTCACGCTCGCCCCGAGAATTCCGCCGACGGTCGCCGCCGCGGCGATGAAGCCGAACAGCCGCTTTGCCTGGCCGCTGGTGAACAGATCCACCATGAAGGCCCAGAACACGGAAACGACGAAAAGATTAAAGACGGAGGTCCAGATGAAGAATGCCCGGCCGGTCCAAATGTTGGCGCTGCCTGTAGTGGTCTGAAAAAGAACCAGAAACACGAGCAGGTTGAGCATGAAGAACCGGTACGTGATGGCGATGAAGCGCATACGGGGCAAGCGCCTGACCAGGGCGCCGAAAGGCGGGTTCAGGGCCATCATGGCGAGCAGTGTGCCCGTGAAGAGCCAGGAGAGATTGGCGACGCCTCCGGCCACGCCGGCCTCGTCCCGAATCGGCCTGATGATGTAGTAGGCGCTGAAAACGGAGAAGAGGTAAAGCCAGGCCCAAGCGACTCTACGCCCTTCGCCCGGATGAATCAGCACCACCCGCCCGAGGATACCCCGGCGGGGCAGGGAAGGGCCGCAGTTTTCCTGTGGCGGTTCTGGCGTCAACGGCTGCACTGAGAAAAAGATGCTGGAGGGCAGCCGATGGGCTCGCTCAAATGCGCCCGGCCCGGTGCCAGAGACGTAAATTCTGCGGCTTGCGAAATGGAACGGAGCCAGACCGGAAGGCGGCCGGGGTGTCGCGGATTGAATTGACAAGGAGAGCAGCCACCCGGCACCTAACTGATGGGACTGGATCACCTCGGCGCGAGGAACTTCAGCGGCGCGCAGGCTTGTTGCCACTGGTTACTCGATATAATCCCGCAGCCGGATGTCGCGCGAAGAGCTGCCGATGAATACTTCGCGGCGGCCCTCGCCGGGAACCCAGGCGTGCTGCTCGGAAGACCAGACCGAGAGGGCGCGTGAATCCAGGTGAATCGTCACGTCGCGGCGCTCGCCTTTGGCGAGTTCAATCCGCTCAAACCCGGCCAGCCACCGCGGCGGCCTGGTCGCCGCCTGACGCTCCGGCGGGCCCAGGTACAACTGTGCCACTTCGGCGCCCTTGACATCGCCAGCGTTTCGCAACGAGAAGGTAACACTGACGCCGTCATCCCGCCGGGTCACCCGCAAGTCGGAATACTCGAAACGCGTGTAGGACAGGCCGTGACCGAACGGGAACAGAGGCTCGATCCCCTGTTGGTCATACCAGCGATAGCCGACGGCCAGGCCTTCGGAGAAAATCACTTTGGGCGGATTTGGGTCCACTCCGGCGATGCCCGCGGGCGCCGGCGGGGCCCACCGCTCGGGATGGCCGGGGGCGCGCGCCGGTGCGTCCTGCAACCTCACCGGAAAGGTCACCGGAAGTTTGCCGCTGGGGTTCGCCCTACCCAGCAGCAGGTTTGCCGTGGCCCAGCCGCCCTCCTGTCCCGGGTACCACATCAGGAGAATCGCCTTCACCCGGTCCTTCCACGGCATCGTGACCGGAGCGCCGGCATGCAGAACCACAATCGTGCGGGGATTCACCTCGGCAATCCGGCTGATCAGTTCGTCCTGCTCCCCGGGCAAGGCGAGAGAAGACCCCGCCTCGTGCCAGGCGAAGACAACAGCGGCTCGCGCGCCCGCCGCGGCCTTGACGGCTTCCTCTCGTTGTTTCCGCCGGTGCGCCGGGCTCGACCAGGCGAACCGTATGCGCAACGGAGACCTTCCGGCCGAAAGGGCCCTGAACTCGATCTTGTGCGAGCCCGGTGTGAGGTGAATCGCGGCACGCGCGTTGTCCAGGCCGTCTGTCGTCGGAAGCAGGCTGGACCACGGCCGCTCCACGGCGCCGAAGCCGCGGAAGCCGCGAGAGCGGACCACCAGGCGCCCGCCAATCAGCACTTCGCCGCCGCTCCCGCCGCCCGCTCCGGCCGCGGTTTGAACCATGAAGACGTACTCGCCTTCCTCCTCGACTGTCAACGAGCCTGACCAGGTGAACTCCGCGCCCGGCTGAAGAGCGCCGGACCCGGAAAAATCCATTTCGCGAACCGGATGCGTCGTAGAGGAGAGCGCGGGCGCGGCCAGCGGCTCGCCTGTCAAATCATTCCCCACGAAGTAGCGAATTTTCGCCTCGGGGACGGACCTGCGCAGGGCGTCCAGCGCAGCGATCAACCGCGATGAAAACCCGGAGCCGCGCTCGGTCTGATAACCGGTCACCGGTTGCCGCGCGGTAGGCCCAACCACAACCAGCGATTCCAGATCGTCCCGCGACAGCGGCAGCGCCTGGCCGTCGTTCTTGAGCAGCACCGCGCCCTTTTCCGCTATCTCTCGCGCGATCTCGGCGTGAGCGGCGACGTCAATCGCGCCGGGTGAGGGGGCCGAGCCGCGTTTCAGCAAGCCGAAGCGATCCATTTGCCTCAGTACTCGAGCGACGGCCGTATCGATCGCGGAAACGGGGATTTGTCCCTGCCGCACAGCTTCCTCAAGCGGCTTGCCGAAGTGCGGTCCTCCCCTGCCCAGCACCTCGCGTCCGGGCATCTCCATATCGACTCCGCCCAGCAGGGCCTGCGGGCGCCTCAGAGCGCCCCAGTCGCTGGTGATGAATCCCGGAAAACCCCATTCCCGGCGCAGAATCCGGTTCTGGATCTCATCGTTCTCGCAGGCTGAAACGCCGTTGACGCGGTTGTAAGCGCACATCGCTGAAGCCACTCCGGCGCGGACCGCGGACTCGAACGGGGGAAGGTAGATCTCCCTCAGGGTTTGCTCGTCCATGTAGACACTGTCCGGCCCGTTGTAAGCCACAAGGTGCTTCACCTGGGCCATGACTCCCTGACTCTGGACGCCCTCGATGTATGCGGTTCCCAGGCGGGCGTTGAGCAGCGGGTCCTCGCCCAACGTCGCATGGTTCCGCCGGAACAGCGGATCGCGAACGATGTTCACGTAGGGCGCCAGCAGCACGTCCTGTCGCAGCGCGCGCGCTTCACGTCCCAAGACCTCGCCGTAGCGCCGCGCGGCAGCGGCGTCAAACGTGGCTGCCAGCAGAACGGGCGCCGGCATGGCCGTGGCTTCCCGGGCGACATTGACGCCGGGCGGCCCGTCCGCCAGACGCATCGGCGGAATGCCGAGCCGCGGCAGGCCGGGCCAGTAACCTGCCTGCCCCAGGTTTTCGGGATCGCGCTCGCCGCGCAGCAGGCTGAGCTTCTCCTCGAGAGTCATCTGGCGCACGAGATCTTCGATCTCCGCAGCCGAAGACCCGGCCGGCCAAACGCAAGCGGCCAGCAGGCAGGCGACGGCGTGTAGGATTGCCGATCGAACGGACATGGGCAAGTGATACTCAGACGCCGCGTTGCTCCGGGGAAGACGGCCGCGCCGCACGCGGCGGGTTTTCGCGGCGCGGCCTGTCAGGAGGAAACTGGACGGCCCTCTACCACTCCGGGGCCGGCTTCAGAATGTCGAGGCTGAACGGAACCGACGCGATTGTGTTTCCCCACGCCACTTCGAGCTTGCCCGCCACTTTGCCGAAGCTGGTGAGCGTCACCTTAAGAGCTTCGGCCGGAGCGGCGTTCTTTTTCATATCCATGGGCACGCGCCCGAGCACCATCTTCGGGTTGAGCGCGGCGGCCTGCGCTTTCGGCTGCTTGCTGAAGACGAGTTGCCATTCGTTGGCGTCCGGCTCCACAAAAAGCGTGTAGTCGCCCTTCGGAACCGCCAGTCCCTGTACCTCCAGATTCGAGTCCGTATGGAAGAAGGCGGGTTTTCCTGCGAGCTGGCCCTTGGATGGCAGCGCGGAGTATTGAATCTTGATGACCTTCCCGCTCATCGTGACCGACGCTTCTTTCATCTCAGCCGGCTGGGCTGCAACCAGACTCGCCGTGAAAAGAAACATGACGACACAGTTGATAACGTATTTCATTGTCTGGCCTCCTTTCTTGGCACACCCTTCGGGTGGCAATCGACGCATTTCACCCAGTGAATGTTGTGCTTGCTTTCCGCCGAGCGGAAAGTGGTGTCCATCGTTTCGACGTCCAAACCACAGTTTGACATCTTTGGATGGCACTCGGCACATGAGGCCCGCGTTTTCTGGCCGTGCTTCTGGTGGCACGACAGGCAGCTTATGCCTTCGTGTACGCCGATTGGCGTGCGGTCGTCCCCGCTGCCTACCTGCATCCCGGCTTCGGGCGCGTGGCACTGGTAGCAAAGCGCCTGGCGGCGGTCCGTGCTCATTTTCACCTGGCGGCCGCCTTCCAGCATCACGGGCAAAGGCAAATCGGCGATCGGAACCGGTTTCCCGCTCCGGCGGTCGTAAAACGCCAGCGACGGGCGCGTGATCTCCTGTTCCGGTCCGGCTACGCGGCCCTCCACCCCGACTTTCTTGAGCACCGGCCCCTGGCGGTGAATCGCGTGGCAAGCCAGACAGGGAATGCTGGGGCGATCAGCCAGCCCGGCCGGCACGATTTGCCACGGCCCCGTCCTGTCAACAGGAGCGACCAGGTCCCGTATGCCGCCTTCATAGTGCATGCCGTGGCAGCGCAGGCAATCGTCCATGAGGAGCCGGCCGGTGTTGTGCGTTTTGTCGGTGAAGATGCGTGCGTAGGTGGCGCTGTGCGGGCCAGATTGCCATTGCGCGAATTCCTGCTGATGACAGCTCCGGCAGCGCTCCACGATGGCAGGCACGTCGGCGTTGCGAATGCGGATCTGCTCCGGCAAGTCCCCTTTCAGGTGATAGTAAACCCGGCTGGCGTTCTGCATGTGGAACCCGACATCCGTCGTGAAAGCTCCGCCGTGGCACTTGGAGCAGGCGATGTCCCGGTGACTGGAGCTGTGCCAGAGATCGTACTGAGAGTTCATCTCGTGACACTTGGTACAGTTGGCGCCTCCGCCGGACTCGTAATATAAAGTCGCTCCGGGGACCAGCAGGATAGCGGCAACCAGTCCGGCGCCGGCGAAAGCGGCAATTCTCTTCATACGCGGCCCTTGGTGTTTTTCCAGGTCTTGATCAGGTTATCGGAGGCGTAGTATGCGATCGCCAAAATAGTCAAGACCGGGTTGAATCCGCCGTTGGTGACATGCACACCTCCATCAACGACGTAAACGTTGTCCATATCGTGAATGCGGCAGTATTTATCCACCACCGAAGTCTTCGGATCGTTGCCCATGCGGCACGTGCCAGCCTGGTGCTGGCCGCCGCTCAGCCCCGGTGAGGGCTGCCTTCGCCATGTGCGCCGGGCGCCCGCCTCCTTCAGCCAGGCCTCCGCCTTCTGGGTCATGACGCGCGCGATCTCCATGGTGTGCGGGTGCTTTCCGCCGGACAGCCGCGCGACCGGGATGCCCCAGTGATCCTTCACCTTCGGATCCACCTGCACTCTGGCGTCGAAGATGGGGATCTCCTGGGTAGGCCCTTGGACAGCGACAGTTCTCCGGAAGGCATTCCGCATCCACTCCTTGTGAGCCAGGCCCCAGGAAGGCACGTAGGCCGGCGCGTAGTTGACGACCTGATAGGGCAGCCGTATAAACTCATTGGCCAGCATGGCGCCGCCAACCAGGCCGGGGTTTCCGTGGTTGTAGTCGCAGATGGCGATCTGGGCGCCGGGGCCCACGTCATCGTAGGTGTCGAAGTCGAACAGGCCCACCGCGCCGGAATAGGTGTGCCCCTGCAGATTTCTTCCGACCCAGTCGTAGCGGTTGCCCAGGCCGTTGGGGAAAAGCTTGCTCTTGGAGTTCAGCAGCAGCCGCGCGGACTCGATTGCCCCGCAGGAGACGATGACCAGATCGGCGGTCTGCTCCTGGCGCCGGTCGTTCGCATCGAAATACACGACGCCGCGGGCCCGGCCGCGGTCGTCCACAACGATTTCGCGAACGATGCACTCGGTGCGGAGCTCACAGTTGCCGGTAGCCAGCGCTACGGGGATGACCGAGTTGTGTGTGCCCGTCCTGGCGTTCACTTCGCAGGCGAAGCCCACACACCAGCGGCAGCGCATGCACGCCCCCCTGCCGTTGTAAGGCACCGTGTTGCGCAGCATGGGGATATGAAAGGGGTGCAGGCCGAGCCTTTTTGCCGCGGGCTCCAGGATTTCAAATTCCCGGTTCGGCGGCAGGGGCGGCATCGGCAGCGGCTTGCGGCGCGGAGCTTTGAACGGGTTTCCCGAATCGTCTCCGGAAACACCCATCTCCCATTCGGCTTTTTCGTAGTACGGCTCCAGGTCGTTGTAGGTGATGGGCCAGTCTTCGAGCGTGCTTCCCTCAACCGCCCCGTAGATGGACTTCAGCCGGAAGTCCTGCTCCATAAACCGCCAGGCCATGGCGCCGTAGCTGAAGGTGCCTCCGCCCACGCAGGCGGCATTGTTACTATAGCCGCCCTCGCTGGCAAGCACTATGCGCTCACGGCCTTTCTCATCCACCACCACACGAGGGTTCCGTTCGTCATCCGGGCCGAATGCGTTGCCCAGCACGGTGGTCCGCTGGTTCCTGAGGTCGTCTTTGCGGCAGTCGGCCGCGGAGTAGAATTTTCCGCGCTCCAGCAACACGACGCTAAGGCCGGCCGTGGCAAGTTCTTTGGCGACGACGCCTCCCCCGGCGCCGGATCCGACTACGACTGCATTGACATGCTTCAAAGCCATCAGCTCACCCTGCCTTCATCATTCTTGAGGCGCGCGCGCCCGCGCACCGGCGGCGACGCCAGAGCCAGCATCTTCCAGCTCACCCAATCGCGATTACCGCCGTGGCGGGGATCGCCGTAATAGCCTTGCATTGTGTGGTTGCGGATCAGCGCGAAGAACGCGGAATCCTTCTCCTCGATCGTGGTCAGCACCTCGATCTGCTGTTGCGGCTCCAGCTCCGTGAAGCGCTTGCCGAAGGTTTCGCGGCTGACGGAGTCCACGTTCGCGATGCCCTTGCGATAGGCGGCGCGGTGTTTCTTGTAGTGCCTCGTCAGTTGCAGATCGATGAAATTGACTACTCCGGCCTGCGAGGCGCCCGGGAAATCGTCCGCCGGGATAATCTGCTCGCAGATCGCATCCACGGTGCGCGCTTCCTCGGCGGTGAAGAACCGCCAGTGGGGGCCGCCGCCCGTGCGGCCGCAGGACATGAGCAGTCCGGATGCACCCGCCGCCAGTCCGATTTTGAGGAACTTGCGGCGCTTTACTTTTTTTCGACCAGTAGACATGAGCTACTCCACTCGAGAGCTGTGGCGGCATGTGTTGTCAGGGCAGGGAAGCGATGGCAAAGCGGGCTCAGCATCAAATCCAGGGGTGTACGAGCTTCCCCGGTGCCGCCACAGACTCTTGTGTCTTCAATCAGGATGTGGAACCGTAACGCATTGTCCAGTAAGCGTTCTCTTTTACCTCATCTTTTAGGTACGGAAACAGGCCCACACAGACCAAATCGATCGGCTTTATACTCTCGAACGCGAGCTTGAAAGCAGCCTCGACGTTGCTCACCCGGCCGGCGGCCAGGATCTTGAAGGCGACGCAAGGTTTTTTCGTCTGCCGGAAGACCCTGTACATCCGCGGCGGATCGCCCTGCAGATATACCTCCTGGATCTGCTCGGGGAGTTCGCCCGACATGAGCCGTTGCAATTCTTCCTGGGTGCGCCGCCGGTTGTAGACGCAGCCGGCGTAGAAGTCCACATCCCAGCCTTGTTCCTCCACCAGCGCGAGCACTTCCGGTATATGGCTGCCGACTCCGACCATCTCGACGCCCAGATCGCGCAGCTTCTTGCAGTAGTCGCGAATTGTGTTCAGTTGGTTGCGGCGCCAGGCGGTGTCCACGCGTTCCCCTATCACCCAGACGCCCGCCGGCTTGAGGGCTTTTACCATTTCGGTCGGATCGTCCTGATACGCCTGAGCGACGATGTGCATCTTGCCGCCTTCCGCCGCGTAGTGTTCCCATGCGGCGTAAAGGCGTGGGGCGTGAACGTAGTTGTAGCAGTTGATGCCGAAACCCTCGCACCGCCGCATCACTTCGACCACTTTCCCCGACCGGTACCACTCTCTCATCACGCCGTCGAGGGTGCGATTGAAGTGAGCGGTGCCGTTGAAGGGGTTGGACCCGATCATGAACCGGCTCAATTCGTACTTGCCGAATTTCACCTTCGGGACCTTGATTTCAGAGTCCGGTATGGCAACGATGGGGTTTCGGGCGCCCCTCCGGTCCTGAGCTGAAGACCAGGATGGCGCGCCGCTTAGTCCGGCTCCGAGCGCGGCCGTGGTCTGTAAGAAACTGCGTCTCGTTCTCGACATCGGTAGCCTCTTGCTCGTTGGCGTTCAAAGGCCTCGCCACTGCTCATCCCGGCAAGCGCCAAGTCACAGATCTTAACACCCGGAACACCCAGAATCCACGTCCTGAATCGTATCAACCGTAAGCGCAGCGGAGCAGGAAGGCATCGGAACACAGAACAGCGTCCTGCACGGCCCATAGCTAATTGATCCGTAATGTCTTATCGGTAGTTATACCTCATACCTCGTACCTTTTCTGCGATTGACCGGCGGCTCAATTGCCTGTAGAATGGCCGATGTGCCCAACGCGGCCGACAGCCCTCCTGCGAAAACTCCACGTGCGAAACCGCGTTTCCGTTCGCTGGGCTCCAAAAGCGGCCTTGTCTATCGCGTGGTGGAGGCGATTGAAAAGGAGATTCTGGAAGGGCGGCTTCCTTTGGGCGCCAGCCTCCCTCCCGAAAGAGACTTCGCCGAACGCCTGGGCGTCAGCCGGACGGTAGTTCGGGAAGCCGTCCGCATCCTCGTAACCAGGGGTTTGCTGCAGACCCGCCATGGCGTGGGAACCACCGTGCGAGCGGTGACGCCTGAACAGGTGACCACCCCGCTGACGCTGTTCATGCGCACCTGCGGCTCGGCAGTCACCATCGAGCATCTGCACCAGGTGCGGCTGATGGTGGAGGTGGGCAACGCCGTCCTGGCCGCCGAACAGGCTACGGAAGAGGACATCCAGGACCTCCGCAACCTCTGTGCCGCAATGGAAGCGGCGGCGGATGATCCCCAGCAGTTCGCCGCAAAGGATGCCGAGTTTCACCGCCGCCTCGCCGAGGCCACTCACAACCCGCTGGCGGTGTTGCTGCTGGACTCCGTCCGCGGCCTGATCTCGGAAGTCCGGACGCTGGTGGCGCAGCGGCCCGGCCTTTTCGAGCGGGTAATGCCGGGCCATATTCGCGTCCTGGAATGCGTCGCTGCGCACGATGCCGAGGGCGCCGGCACGGCCATGCGCGAGCACCTTGCCGTCGCGCTGAGCATCCAAAAGGAACTGACCCAAGGTCAGGAGTGAGGCGCCGCCGCCTCCCCGGCGCTCAGGTATCGAGTTTCATTTCGAGGCCACCACGACGTTTCGCCAATAGGCGCAACTGGAGAGCTTGTCGGCCAACTGCGTAATCTGATAGAGGCGGATGTCGGCCTCCTGCCCGCTGAACTTGGAAAGATCCACGCTGATCTTCTGCCAGTCTCCGCGGCCTCGGGAACCGGGACCTTCGATCACGCGCTCGAGCTGGCGGGCATTGTTGACGAACACGTCCAGGCGCCAGGCACGGCCGCCGTCGGCAGCGACTTCCATCTCCAGGACGGGCGCGGCGCCCAGCTTCACCCTGCGGCGCAGCAGCAACCCGCGGCTTTCGTCGCGCGGGAAGGTGACCAGCACGTCGCCGTCGATGTGCGTCCCACCGCACCTGCCCCCCAGGCCGGCGCGGTCCAGTGTCCATGCCGGGTCCCAGAGTTGCGCGAACTCCGACGGGCTGAACGTTTCGGCCGGCTGGGTAACAACAGGCCGGTAGGGGACTCTGATTTCGCCGTTGGCGACCTTGCCCTCGCCGCGCGCGGTAATCATCTTTTGCCCGAGAGCGGCAATGCGGCGGGCAATATCGGAAATGCTTTCATCGACCGGCGGTGTCAGGGCGACGGGACCCATCTTGGCGCCTCTGATCCGGTCCTGTAACTGCGCAATCAGGGCTTGCGGGAGCGCTTTGGTCCCTTTCATGGCTCCGACAACAGCTCCGGCGTTGGCCGCGTTGCAGTCGGCGTCGGAAAAATCGGCGGCGCGGTAGGCAAGATTGATCGATTTCAGATAGTCGCCTTCGCCGAACCAGACGCTGGCGGCCATCAGCCCGCCGTTTGCGACGGCATTGTTCATCGCCGGGTACTCGATACGCCAGCGATCTTCGATGGCGCGGAAGACTTCTTCGGGGCTGGCGCCCTTTTCGGCCATGGCAATCACCATGTCTATGCACTGGCGATAAGGCGAGGAGGGATGAATGAGGCGGGCGGCCTGCCGGACAATAGTCTTCGAATCGGACTCGCGGAACGCGAGGCTGACCATGCCCGCGACGAACACTCCGCCATCGGTTCCGACCGCGTATCCGTTGATATGGCCGTACTCGCGGGCCAGCTTTCCAGCCAGGTTGGGATCCCCGGGCGCAATCAATCCATAGGTGTCGCCGCTAAACTGAGGCCCAATCGTCCACCACAGCCGGTTGTAGCGCGGGTGGCCCGCCTGGCTGCCCGGAACGCCTTTGGCGAGTTGCAGGCGGGTCTGTTCGCTGGAACCCCAGGAACCGGCGGAGTTTTCCTTCCACTGCTCGCCGAGCTGATCGAGCGTCATGTTGACGCCGTATTTCTCGAAGGCACGCAGGGCTACGAGTTCGTAGTAATAATCGTCATCCACCGGAGCGGTTTTGAAGCGCCCGGGGAGACGATCCACCGTGACCAGGGGGCTGGAGGCGGCCTTTCCCTCGAAGTCGAAGCCGGCAAGCGTGCCGATGATCTGGCCGAGCCAGGCCGCATGGACGCGATCCTGGTAGTCGGAGAGGCTCAGTCTTAATGGCTTCTGTGCGAAAAGGATTCCGGCGGAAAGCAGAGTTGCGGAGATGATTGTTGCCAATTGGCGTCCCGGGTTCGGCATAGGCGCCCATTATGATCCGAGCTGGATGGAATGTCAAGCTTGTGTTACAAACAATTGAAAATGAAAGGTATCGTATGTGGTATAAGATCATACCTCTGACCTCTGTGGGCAGCTCGACACTTGACCTCGGACGCCGCCGGGCCGTATAGTTTATTTTCGCGTTCCATATCTTCTGCTTTCGCTATGGCCACGATCAAGGAAGTCGCCAAGCGCGCTCGCGTTTCGGTGGGCACCGTTTCGAATGTAATGAGCGGAGCGGTGTCGGTGAGCCCCGCCCTGCGTGAACGAGTGGAGCGAGCCGCCCGGGAACTCAGCTATCAGCCGAACCACATTGCCCGCAGCCTCAAATCCCGCAGGACCCAGACCCTGGGCATGGTGATCTCCGATATCACGAATCCATTTTTCCCGCTGATGGTTCGAGGCGCGGAGGATGCTGCCGTCAAGCGGGGATACCTGCTGAACATCTTCAACACGGACGATCATGTGGAGCGCGAAAAGACGGTGTTCGCCACGCTGCGGGTCCGACGGGTTGACGGTGTGCTGGCGGTGGTAGCGCCCCACAGCACGCGGCCAACGCATTTGCAGCAGATGATTGAAGCCGGCATTCCCCTGGTCTGCCTGGACCGCCTGCCGCCGGGCATGCAGGTGGACGCCGTCGTGGTTGACAACGCCAAGGGCGCTGCGATGTGCGTGCGCCATCTGCTCTCGATGGGACACAGGCTGATCGGGGTGATCTCCGGCTCCTCCATGCTGCAAACCGCCAGGGAACGCGTGAACGGCTATCGCAAGGCGCTGGCGGAGGCAGGCATCCCGTTCAACCCCGAGCTGCTGCGCGAAGGCGATTTCCGGCTCGAAAGCGGCTACCGGCTGGCGAAGGACCTGTGCTTGGGCAACCCGCGCCCCACGGTGCTGTTCGTCGCCAACGGGTTGATGGGAATGGGCGCGATCAAGGCGATTCAGGAAATGGGCCTCCGCTGCCCGGAGGATGTCGCTATCGCGGTCTTCGATGACGTGCCGGGCGGCGACATCTTCCGCCCGCAACTTACGGTCGTATCGCAGCCGGCGTACGAGATCGGGTATCGCGGCGCCGAGTTGCTCATTCAGCGCATCACCGGCGAGATCAAGTCCTCAAAGCCGGTCACCGTAGTGCTGGAGCCCGAGCTGAAGGTCCGGGAATCGACTCTCGGCGTGCGTTATGCCGCGCAGCCTGTTCCCAACCCGGTTGCGCCGCTATAGCGTGGCCAGACCGATCAGCGTCAGCCCGCCGGCGTATCCCGCGAACATCGCGACGATCAGCGGCGTGGTGCCTCGCGGCGCCGCGGCGAACTCCTTCCAGATGAACACGCCCCAGATGGCGGCCACCAGCGTCGCCCCCTGGCCGAGCGCGTAGGAAATCGCCGGTCCCGCCACGCCCGAGGCGAGGATGTTCACGCTGAGCGCGAGCATCCAGATCAAGCCGCCGAGGAAGCCCAGCGAGTGCAACCTTGCGGTGCCTTTAAAGTAGTCGCCGTAGTTCAGCCCGCCGGCTTTCATGAAGACAGTGTTCACTACAAAGTTGCTGGCCAGCAGTCCGGCAGCGAAGAACACGAGAGCGGTATAGGGCGTCAGATATCCCGGTTCGATCACGCCGGCATCGAGGCTGGGTGAGATTGCCTTCGAAAGCTGGGGATAAAAGAACCCCATCAGACAGCCGGCGACCACGGCAAAAATCACACCCCGCGCCCAGCCGCCTCCGGACGGCCTCGGAAGCTTGCGGTAGGCGAGCGCGGAAACGACCATCGCCAAAACGACCAGGGAAACGCCGGCAAACAGAAGCATTGGGCTCCCCTTCGGCGCCTGCAAATAGCTGGCTACCGTCCCGATAACGAGGGCGAGACCGACACCGACAGGAAATGCGACCGACATCCCGGCGGCGTCAATCGCCACAACGAGCAGGATGTTGGAAATATTGAACAGCACGCCGCTAAAGACCGCCCGCATCAGCGGCTCTCCGCCGGCCTGGCTGAGGTTTGCGAGCGCGGGCATACCCGCCTCGCCGAAGCTCCCGAGGGTGAACAGCAGCACGAGGCTGAGCGCGAACACACCGATTGCGTAATCCCAGTAATAAAGCGGGAACTGCCATTTATCCTTCCCGGCGAGCTTCTGGGTATTGGCCCACGATCCCCAGCCGAGCATGGTGATGACGCAGAAAAAAATCGCCAGTCCAAGATTCTCGACGACAAACATACAAATTGGCTCCTTATCGGGCCGCCGGCCCGGTTTTCTGCCCTAAGAATGCCTCGACCTCATCCCGGCAGGGAACGGAACTCTGCGCTCCCGGCCGCGTGACCGAAATCGCCGCCGCGGCGCTGGCAAAGAGGGCCGCATCAACCAGGCCCTTTCCCTCGGCCAGCGCGACGGCGAAACCGGCGTTGAAAACGTCGCCTGCCGCCGTGCTGTCGACGGCCGTCACCGGGAACGCAGGCACGGACTCGCACAGATTCGCATCCGCGATGAGACAGCCGAGGCTTCCGAGCTTCATCACGACGGTACGCGGCCCCATGAGCAGCAGCTCGCGTGCCGCTTCAGCGGCTTCCTGGAATCCGCGGGGCTCGCAACCGGGCCGGCCCAGCAGCGCCGCCGCCTCGGTCTGATTCGGCGTGAGGAAATCGACGCTGGACAAAACCTCACGCGGAAGCGCCTGTGCCGGCGCCGGGTCGAGGATCGTGATCGCCCCGGCGGCACGCGCCCTGGAGAGCGCGGCCGCCACCGTCGGCAACGGAGTTTCGAGCTGGCAGAGCAGCAGATCGCCGCTTCCGAGCGAGCTCAGCCTGGAGAGCGCAGTATCAGCGTCAAGCGTGGCGTTCGCGCCCGGGGAGATCACGATCGAGTTCTCCCCGTCCGGCAACACGTAAATGGACGCGCAGCCGGTCGGGCGGGCGGAGACCCCGATGCGGGAGGTGTCGACACCGTTCGCGGCCAGACTCTCGATCAGTTTCGCGCCGAAGGAATCGCCGCCAACCTGGGCGATCATCACCGCGCTGCCGCCCAGCCTGGCGGCGGCGCATGCCTGGTTGGCCCCTTTGCCTCCGGGGTACAAGGCAAGATCGCCGCCGGTCAGCGTCTCTCCTTCTCGCGGCAGGCGCGGGAGCGGCAGTACCAAATCCATATTCGCGCTGCCAAGTACGATTACGTTTCGCTGTGTCATTGCTTTCAGCCCTAGCGGAACACAATCAAGCTATCGATTCCGATGTCGGCGCCCTTGGACCCGGGATACGGCTCGCCCCGGACCACCACGCGCACCGTGTGTTTCGTATTCTTAAGACCGAACGCGTGCCACACGCTCTCTCCGTTCCGGATGCCGTCCTCGTCCGGGTACACGTCCACGGTCCGGTCGAGCTTCCCGTCAAGATACACGTCGGCCTTGCCTCCGGTGGGCAGATACGGGCCGACCAAAACGGCTCCCGTGCCCTCGAACGTGATTGAGACCTCGGCGCCTTTTTCCGAGCTCAGCTTTCGCGCAAGAATCCGCCGCGCTTGCACGCTGTTCGTGGTCCAGTTGCCCTTCCATGTCCAGCGCGCATCGCCGGTGTCGATTTGCTCGACCGGGGAACCGTAGTCATCCCAAATCTCGAGCGGGACGGGTGCGGCAGGCTGCGTCCGGATGATCAATTTGTCGCCCTCGACGCGGCCTCCGGTGCGCTGCACCAGGGCCACGGCGCGCTTCACCGTGCTCTCGACGATGGTGTTGAACGAGAAGTCAGTATATCGGAATTTCTCGTCGGCTATCGCGGGGATCCCCGATTTCCACTCGTCGGGAATATTCTTATAGCCCAGAACGACGCCGAGTATCCCGGCTGCGCTGGCCGGGTTGCAGTCGGAGTCCTGGCCGCAGCGCGTGCTGATTTTGATTGTCTTGCCTATGTCGGAGTCGCCGTACAGAAGCCCGAGCGCGATGTAGGCGCCGTTGATCTTGGCGTCGATGTTGAACGGCTGCATGGCGCCCTCCGGGCATGGCTCGCGCCCGTTCCATTTCTTTTCGATGCGGTTCCAGACCTCGATCCAGTCGGATGTCTGTTTCGACCAGGCGAGAACATCGGTGAGCATCCGCGCATACGGGCTCTTAGCCGGCAGGCAGGCCAGTCCGGTCTCGACGATTTTCCGCGGGTCTTTCTCGAAAAACGCCGCGGCGTACATGCACGATACGAAAACGCCGCCGTAGATTCCGTCGCCGTAATTCATGACGCGTCCGGCTCTCAGGGCGATATCGTTAGAAGCCCGGAGGAGGCCGGGAGTCATCAGGCCGATGAAGTCGGCTTCGATCTGAAAGTCGATATCGTTGGCGTGAATGTTGTACTTCGGCGTTCCGGAGAGGCTGGCGGGAACGCCCCGCTTAAGCGCGCGCCTGGCAGCCAGGTTGGCGTGCCACAGCGAGTACTTGGTGTCGCGAAACATGGCTCCGAAGTCTTCGGTGGTGGCGTCCAGGCCCTTGTCGTCAAGCACCTTGGCGAAAGTCATGTCCACGTACAGGTCGTCCTGACCAAGGGCATTGCGCACTCTCTGCGGGGTCCATTCGGGCAGCTTGTCTTCGGGAATGATCTGGTTGCGGTAGCGGAACTCGGTCGGGGCGCCGTAGCTGACGCCGATAATCTGGCCGGCCCAGCCCCCGGCGATCTTATCTCTTAGCTCGGCGAGCGAAATGCTTTGGGAATTTCCTGTTCGCTGCGCGGCGACGAGATAAGCCAGAACCAGGAGGGCGGCGGCCGGAACGATGAAGTAGGTCTTGCGGGCCATACATCTGCTCCTTTGCGTCTTGTTGGATCGGTTCAGATCCTGTCCGAACCATACTGTCACCGCCGGCCGGTGGTGTCAAGCGCCGGACGCTACGCCATTTTTTTTCCCGCCGCTGCCGTGGCTATGCCTGGGGCCCCCCCAGCGCCAGCTCTGCCTTGACAGGGTATGCTTCGTGTGATATTTTTTGCATGGAGCTGAACCGTTTCAGGAGGCACAGATGCGTACAAAATTGCGTGCCGCTTGCGTGATTTTTGCGGCAGGTCTGATGGTATCCGGGGCCTGGGCGCAGTTCACGCTGCGCAGCAACATTACGGGGCTGATCACGGATCCGTCCGACTCGATCATTCCGAATGTCACCGTGGTCCTGACCGATCTCGATCGGAACCAGACCTTCACGACACAAACTAATGAGGCGGGTTTGTACCTGTTCTCGAACGTAAATCCGGGGCGCTACCAGGTCAGCGCGGAGCCGAAGGGCTTCCGCAAGGCCGTGTCCGCCCCCATGGAAGTCTCGGCCCAGCAGACCGTGCGCATCGACCTCAAACTCGAGGTTGGCGGCGTCACGGAGATGGTCGAGGTCACTTCGACAGTGTCGGCCTTGCAGACCGAACAGAATGAAATCGGCCAGATGATCCAGCGCTCGCTGGTGGAAGCGCTGCCGGTGAAAGGCCGGAACTTCACCAGTTTCGCGGCGTTGAGCCCGAACCTCAGCGCTTACCCGCGCGGCAATAATTCCGGGACGTGGTCGGTCGGCGGGCACCACCTGATCGGCGGGGCCAACATCGTCGCCGGCGGCGGCGGCGACAACGGCTTTTACATGAACGGCGTGAACATCAACGACAACTGGGTTGGAGGCGTCAGCTACGCGCCGTCGATGGAGGCCGTTGCGGAAGTGAAGGTCGATGTGGCCGGCTTTTCGGCAGCTAACGGGCGCGACATCTCGACGGTCCAGGTCCAGACTCGTGGCGGCGGGAACGAGTTTCACGGCACGCTGTTTGACTACTTCCAGAACAGCGGGTTGAACGCATGGGACCCGTTCTCCAAGCTGACGGCGGCGCCGGGCCAGAAGAAGAGCGTGCTCCAGCGCAACCAGTACGGCGCAAACTTCAGCGGTCCGGTCGTGGTTCCGAAGCTTTTCAACGGGCGCGACAGGGCCTTTTTCTTTGTGAACTATGAAGGCGCGATCGAGCGCCGCGGCGGCGCGAGCGCGGTCTATCGCGTCCCGACCGAAGCCGAGCGGCTGGGGGATTTCAGCGCTTATCTGAACCGCTTCCCCGGCGATCCGAACTACCTGCTGTGGGATCCGTTCTCGACCGTGATCGATGAAGAAGGGCAGAGCATCCGCACTCCGATCCCGAATAACGATCTGCGCAACATCGCCGCGCCGATCAACCCCGACGCGAAGGCGATGCTTGCCATGTTTCCCATGCCGAACGGATACTCCAATCCGTTTAACACAAGCGATCTCAGGAACTACCGCACCTTCGCCGCCGGCGGGCAGGACAATTACCGCCTGGACATGCGGTTCGACTATCGCCTGAGCGACAGCGACAACGTTTACGTCAACGTCTCGCGGTCCAAGGGCCTCGACAGCAACAGCGGCGGGCTGATTCCCGAGCTGGCCGCCAACGTTGAAGACAGGTCATACCTGGTGACCGTTAACTACGCACGGATCTTTACTCCGTCGCTGACCAACGAGTTCGTCTTCGCGACCGGAAAAGGCACCATGTACAACGTCGACGGGGACGTTCGCTCGTACATGGCCGAGCCGGACACCCTCAGGAACAAGTTCTTCAAGAACCTGGGAGAGCCCGGCAAGGACTTTGGATACCACGCAATCTACTTCAGCGGCCGCTCCTGGCCCGGCATCGGACACGAAGAAGTGTTCATGTCATCCAACCCGACGCTCCAGTTCTCCGACAACGTGAGCTGGATCAAGGGCAGCCACTCGATGAAGTTCGGATTCAATTTCTTCAACAAGAAGCAGGCCGACTGGATATACGTCCGTTCGGTTAGTTTCACAAACCGGTTCACCCGTGCCGGCAGCGTCAACGACAGCCGCGGCGGGGACGCGATGGCATCGTTTCTGCTCGGCTTGCCGACGGAAATAAACCAGCGGTACCGTTTCGTCGGCGGCTCGCCCGATTTGAACTTTGCCTATCCCTACTGGGGTTTCTTCGCGGAAGACAGATGGCAGGTCACGCCGAAGCTGACGCTGAGTCTCGGCATGCGGTACGATCTCTCGATTCCGGTTTACTCTCCGACCCGGTACGGCTCGGCGATCGTTGACACCAGCGTGCCGGGATGGGAACTGGCCATACCCGGAAGGGCGGACGGCGTGCCGCTGCACTATGTGCCGGCGGACAAGAACAACTTCGCGCCCCGGGTCAGTCTCGCTTACCGCCTGCGTGAAGACCTGGTTGCCAGAGCCAGCTACGGCATCTTCTACCAGGCCGGCATCTCGCTGCTCGGCAGCAGAATGGACAGCGCATTCGGCTCCGTTCCCGGATTCGTCGGCGACTACTACGACAATGCCCGCTTCGGCGTTCACGACGACATCCCGTATCTGAAGTTCTCGGACATTTTCCCCGCGCAGTCCGAGGTCGAGGTGGGACGTTATCCCATCAGCAGCGGACCGGGCCGGGGCGTTTTCGATTATCCGGCGGACATTACGTTCTCCGACAAGAAATCCGGAACGGTTCCCTACTATCAGCGGTATATGCTGGAGATCCAGAAGAGCCTGAACCGGGGCCTCGTGCTCAGCACGTCGTACCTGGGCGGCAGAGGCGTGAAACTGCCGTACCTCTGGAACATGAACGCTCCGGAATACCGCACCGGCTGGCCCTCCGGGGACGCTTATAATGAGGCGCGTCCCAACAACACCGGGCGCTTCGGAGACGTCAATGTCATTCGCTATGGATTGAACTCGTTCTACAACAGCGCGACGATCAAGCTCGAGGGCAGGCTGACCGAAAACCTTCAGCTCGTGAGCCACTACACCTTCTCCAAGACCGTCACCGACCGGTCGCCGTTCACGGCCGAGGCTTTCGGGTTCGACACCTGGTACTGGCAGTGGAACCGCCGCCTTGGCCGGGGCGAAGCGCAGTTCTCGCATCCACACCGGTTCGTCACGGCGCTGGCCTTCCAGACGCCCTGGGGCGCCTCAATGGGCAAACTGGGCAAAACCCTTCTCTGGGGCTGGAACATCAACGCGATCACGACCTTCGAATCGGGCGATGC
>JBLNCW010000123.1:0-3615 GCA_050261015.1 Rhodospirillales bacterium
TTGATCAAGAGCCATTGCTACGCCGCCGGCCGCTTCCGCACGGTGCGCTCGATCTCCGGCCCGAGCGTTCGCCGTGCCTGGCGCAGATCGTAGTCTGACTGCAAATTGAGCCAGAGTTCCGCCGAGGTTCCGAAGTAGGCCGACAGCCGCAGCGCCGTGTCAGCGGTGATCGAACGCCGACCGTGCACGATCGCATGGACGCGGTTTGGCGGCACATGAAGATCGCGAGCCAGGGCGTTGATGCTAAGACCGAGAGGTTTCATGAACTCCTCGGCCAGAATCTCGCCGGGATGGACTGGATCGAGCTGCAATGACTTTTTGGCCATGGCGTCCTCAGTGGCAATCGACTATCTCGACTTCGTGGGCTTCGTTGTCCCGCCAGACAAAGCAGATGCGCCAACGATCGTTGATCCGGATGCTGTGCGGGCCGGCCCGGTCGCCCTTGAGCGCCTCGAGATGGTTGCCCGGCGGGCATCGCAGGTCCTCCAGCCGCTGGGCCGCATGCAAGTACAACAGCTTGCGGCGGGCTACTCGTTCGATGGCGCGGAAGCGCGGCACAGACTGGTCGGCAAACAGCGCCGCAGTATCCGGACACCGGAACGAGCGGATCACTCTCCAGTCTATGACGTTAGCAGTATTCCGTCAAGAGTAATGGGCCTCTGACCCCGGCCTCTTGGGGGCGCGCGGCAGCGGGCGTCAGAGCCTGAACCGCGCTCCAGAGATAAAGGCCCACATCATGGCGATCTCCAGGGATCAGGCCTGGAGTGTCTCTCCGAGTTGCACCAGTTGCGCCAGTCCGGACTGGCCCAACTGCGTGCACGGCCTTCAGAAACCGGGGAATGAGCCTGGCGCACTGCTTGCGCGTGCGGCGCATTCATCATGGGCCTTTTGTCCAACAGCAGTGATTTGCTGGTTATTTCGCCCCACTTCCAGCAGGCGATCATCGGCGCGGTGATTATCCCGCCGGTTGGCTTCCCGATCCCGTCAGTCGATCAGCCCCTTCCGCATGGCGAAGCGGACAAGTTCTCCGGTGGTGTGGAGATTCAGTTTCTCCATGATCCGGCCGCGATGCGCGTCAACGGTGTAGACGCTCAGCTTGAGCTGCGTGGCGATCTCCTTGTTCGTCTTCCCCTCGGCGATCATCTGAAGGACCTCGCGTTCGCGGCTCGTGAGCAGGTCAAGCGGGTCCGTGACGTGCTTGCGGTAGTCGCTCAGGACGGCTTCGGAGACGGCGGGGCTTAGGTATCCCTCCCCTCTGGCAACGGCGCGCACGGCGGCTAGCAGATCCTGATCGAAGGCATCCTTGAGCAGATACCCTTTGGCGCCGGCTCTCAAGATCTCGCGCACATAGACGGAGTCTTTGTGCATGCTCAGGGCGAGTACGCGCGTGCGCGGCGCCAGCTCTGTCAGCCTCCGGGTCGCTTCGATGCCGTTTAACTCCGGCATGGCGACGTCCATCACAACCACGTCAGGTTGAAGCTCCACCGCGCGCGCGATGGCCTCATGGCCGTTTGCGGCCTCACCCGCAATCTCCATGTCCGGCTCGGCGGCGAGAATCCGTACGAACCCCTGCCGCACAACGGCGTGATCATCCGCGAGCAGGATGCGGATCTTCTTGCTCATGCTGCCTCACTGCCGCCGGCACTTTCACCTCGATGCGCACTCCTTGCCCCGGCGCCGACTGCATCCGGAATTCGCCGCCGGCGTTGCGAGCCCGCGCCCGCATGCCGACCATCCCCATCCCATTGGGCGAATCTTCGCGCCCGTCCGGGATGCCCTTACCATTATCCTGGACCCGCAAGTAAACGTCGCCGCCGCGCGTCCGGAGCTCTATGGCAACCTTCGTTGCGCCTGAGTGGCGTGCGACGTTGGTGAGCGCTTCCTGGGCGATGCGGAACAGGTGGGTTTCCGTATCGGGGGAAGCTCGGGCGCTGTAATCCGACGTGTACTGCAACTCGATGCCGGTGCGCTCGTTGAAGCGGTCGGCAAGCCACCGCAGGCCCGGCTCCAGTCCGAAGTCATCCAATACAGTCGGGTGCAACAGTTGAGAGATTTCACGGACGTTGCGGATCGCACCGTCCACCAGCGCCAGGCAGTCGTCCAGTCTCCGGTCGCCCGCCCCTTGGGGACGCAGAAAGACAAGGTTGGCCTTCAACGCCATCAGCGACTGTCCGAGCTCATCGTGCAGTTCATGGGAAAACCGCCGGGCGATGGTTTCCTGATTCCCGAGCATGTGCCATGAGACACGGCTTAATTCGCTCGCCTGCCACTCCATCTTGCGGAAAAGGCTCGTGACCGACCGGACGGTCAGAACCGCGAACAAGAGCGCCAGCAAGCAGCAGGCCCCCAGCAGCACGAACGACTGTACGCCCAGCCGCGCCGACTGCTCATTGATCAGCCGCTGCGCCTCTTGCGCCTTGCGCTGATTTGCGGCGATCAGTTTGGACACGATCGCACTCACTTGCTGGTGCCGGCGAAGAAGATCGCGCGAGAGCCTGCCCGGCACCTTATCCAGCTCCAACAGGCGCCTTGCTTCAACAGAAAAGTCCAGTGACGCCCTGCCCAATTCCTTTCCGAGAGCTTCCTCCGGCGTCCCCTCTGTTTCGCTTAGCAGCTCGTCCACATTCTCGCTCACCGCATTGAGCTCCGCCAGAATTCGCTCCCGGTCGATGTTTTCAGGGTTGCGCGCCAGGTTGTAAAAAACGGCGCTCAGCGCGGCCTGCTCCCGCTGAACTTCCTCGATCAAGTCCGCGTTTTGCTTATGCTCCTGCACCAGGGTGGCGGCGTTCGAGCGAATCGCCCGAATGTTGCCGACCGCGACCACGCCGGCCGCGACCAGCAGCAGAATGACGAGAGCAAACCCCCCTAGCAACACCCGGAGTATATTCCGGTGCGTGATCTCCTCGGTTGACAGAAGTTGCCGTTCCGGCGGGTGCGTTTCCACCTCTCGTTCAGTTTACGGTATCAGCCTCTCGCGTCAAATAGCCTTCAGGGGCTACATTGCCCTCCGAACGACAGCAACTTCTGGGGTTTGCCCCACATCCAGCCTCTGAATCCGGCTCCGATCCCTCCATTTCGTGAACTGTTGTAGCCTTGCGAGGCTATTTTCCCCTGACTGGCAGACTCGCACGATAGAAGTGTGCGTGCCAGACGTAAGGGCACGCGCAAAGGAGAAACGTGCAATGAGAAAGCTGATCGTAGCTCTGGCGTTGGCCGGGTTGACACTCCCCGCCGTCGTGTCCGCTGCTCCGGCTCCGCAGGACCAGAAGCAGGAGCAAAAGACGGAAAAGAAGGAAAAGCCGAAGAAGGCGTCAAGAAAGAAGAAGGGCGAGAAAACCGAAGAGGCAAAGCCCCAATCGTAAGTTCTCCAGCAGTTTACAATGAGGGCGGACGCGGGCCTGCTCGGAGAGCCGGACCTCGAATCCGCCCTGTGCTATCTTTAAGCTTGCAGTTATCCGCACCAGCGGCTGCTGAACACCAGCGCAGCGCCCGTCCCCTAGCAGGTTGCGGAAAAACACAGGCTGAAACCCTGAAACACGTTACGGCTGGAATGTTCTGATCGTCTAATCTGCATGCGCGGCCGCGATCATCAGCAAGCAGACATGTACAGCTACT
>JBLNCW010000124.1:0-19626 GCA_050261015.1 Rhodospirillales bacterium
CAAAACATTCCTGCATCAAGATGTTTCGACTTCAAAATGTTTCGACTTTATCCACGGGCTGCTAGGCCTACGATCAACCGTTTCCAACTACACTCCGAATTTCCTTACGGACGGATCACGGGCGAACCGGTGTTCGAGTAGAATGGAGCTAAGTTCATTCAAGAGGGGGAGAGCGGTGCTCTGGCCACTGGGGATTTATTTCCTGGCGGTGATCGCCCTGGTTGCGAGCATGCTCGTCGTGTCCTGGCTTCTCGGCGAGCGGCACGAGGACCCGGCCACGGGTGTTCCTTACGAATCGGGTGTCGCCTCCCTGGGAACGGCGCGCGTGCGCCTTTCCGCCAAGTTTTACCTCATCGCGATGTTCTTCGTTATCTTCGACCTGGAAGCCATCTTCATCTTTACGTGGGCTGTGGCCGGCCGCGAGCTGGGCTGGGCCGGCTATTGCGAACTGGCAGTTTTTGTGGGTGTGCTCGCCATCGTGCTCGGCTACCTCTGGCGGGTGGGCGCGCTCGACTGGAACGTCACACAGCGGCATACGAACTAGCGAAATGAACTGGCGGATAACGAGGGCGGGCGAGGGCGTCGTCCGGCCGGACACCGGGCCGATGGAGGACGCCGTCCGGCGCAACGTCATTGTCGCGAGCCTCGAGCGGCTGGTTGCGTGGGGGCGCAAGAACTCAATGTGGCCGTTCAATTTCGGGCTTTCCTGCTGCTACGTCGAAATGGCCACGAGCATCACGAGCAAGTACGACATCGCCCGCTTCGGGGCCGAGGTGATCCGCGGCACCCCGCGCGAGGCCGACGTCATGGTGATCGCTGGCACCGTGTTCATCAAGATGGCCCCCGTGATCCAGCGGCTGTACGAGCAGATGATGGAGCCGCGCTGGGTCATTTCCATGGGCTCCTGCGCGAATTCCGGCGGCATGTACGACGTCTACAGCGTCGTTCAGGGCGTGGACAAGTTTCTGCCGGTGGACGTTTATGTGCAGGGCTGCCCGCCCCGGCCGGACAGTTTCATGGAGGGCCTGCTGCTGCTGCGGGACGCGGTAGGCGCGGAAAGACGGCCGCTGAGTTGGGTGATCGGGCCGCAGGGCGTGGAACGGCCCGCGCTGCCCGCCAATCGCGATCGGAAAAGGGCGGAGCGGCAGCGGATGACCGTGCTCGCCTCGCCGGACGAGGGCTTGCCGCGGACATGACTGCGAGCGCATCCATCCTCGACCTGCTCGAAGACAAATTCGGCGCGGCGCAGATCACCAGGCAGGCGACGGCCGACGGCATCCCGACGTTCTGGACGCCGCGGGAGAACGTGCACGAGGCGCTGCGCTGGCTGAAGTCCGATGTCGAGCGGCCGTACCGGATGCTCTACGATCTCACCGCCATCGACGAGCGCGAACGCGCAAACCGGGAAGGCCAGCCGCCGAGCGACTTCACGGTCGTCTATGTGCTGTTCTCCTTCGAGCGCAACGAGTACGTCCGCATCAAGACGGCGCTGTCGCAATCCTCGCTGTCGGTGGGAACGATCACCGGCACCTGGCCTTCGGCCAACTGGTATGAGCGCGAGTTGTGGGACATGTTCGGCGTCGTCGTCGAGGGCCACCCGCACCTGGAACGCATTCTGATGCCGCGAAGCTGGGTCGGGCATCCGCTGCGCAAGGACCACCCCGCGCGCGCCACCGAGATGGGGCCCTACCAGTTGACGCCGCGGAAGGAAGAGTACGAACAGGAGTTGCTTCGCTTCCGTCCCGAGGACTGGGGGATGCAGCGCGGGCGGGGCGAGACCGACTTCATCTTCCTCAATCTCGGACCCCAGCATCCGGGCACACACGGCGTGTTCCGGATTGTGCTGCAACTGGACGGCGAAGTGATCCTCGACGCGGTGCCGGACATCGGCTATCATCACCGCGCCGCGGAAAAGATGGGCGAGCGCCAGACCTGGCACACGTATATCCCGTACACGGATCGCGTGGATTACCTCAGCGGCGTCGTAAACAACCTGGCGTACCTGAACTCGGTGGAGAAACTCGCCGGGATCGTGCCGCCGCCGCGGGCGCGTGTGATCCGTGTGATGATGACCGAGCTGTTTCGCATCATCAACCACCTGGTCTGGTATGGCACCTTCGCGCAGGACGTCGGGCAGTTGTCCCCGGTGTTTTACACCTTCAACGACCGCGAGCGCGCGTTCGCCATCGTCGAGACAATCTGCGGCGCGCGGATGCATCCCAACTGGTTCCGCATCGGCGGGGTCGCGCAGGATCTGCCCAATGGCTGGCAGGAGCTCTTCCGGGACTTCTTGAGATACTTGCCGCCGCGGCTGAGGGAATACGACCGCGCCGTGCTCGGCAATCGCATTTTCAAGGCGCGCACCGTGGGCGTGGGCGCCTACGATACGGAAACGGCGATCGAATGGGGCGTCACCGGGCCAAACCTGCGCGCCTGCGGTTTCGAATGGGACTTCCGCAAAAAGCAGCCGTACTCCGGCTACGAAAACTTTGAATTCGACATCCCGACGGGCAAGAACGGCGACTGCTACGACCGCGCCCTCGTGCGTGTCGAAGAGATGCGGCAGAGCCTGCGGATCATCGAGCAGTGCGTGAATAACATGCCGGGCGGCCCTTACACATCGGACCACCCGCTAGCCACCCCGCCCATCAAGAAATTCACGATGCACGACATCGAGACGCTGATCACGCACTTTCTCAACGTGAGCTGGGGTCCGGTGCTGCCGCCGGGTGAAGCGATGTGTCCCATCGAGGCGAGCAAGGGAAACAACGGTTACTACCTGGTGAGCGATGGGAGCACGAACTCCTATCGCACGCGCATACGGACGCCGTCGTTCCCGCATTTGCAGATGCTGCCCCTTTTGTGCCGCGGGCGAATGATACCGGACCTGGTGGCGATACTCGGCGCGATGGACTACGTGCTGGCGGATGTGGACAGGTGAACCCATGCTGACGCCCGAGGAGCAGCGCGAGATCGAAGAGGAAGCCGCAAGTTACCCGCAGCGGAGAGCGGCTTCGATCGACGCGCTCCGGATTGTGCAGCGGCGCCGCGGCTGGGTGTCCGACGAAGCGCTCGCCGACGTGGCGGACCTCCTCGGAATGTCGCCGGCGGAACTGGAGGCGGTGGCGACTTTCTACAACCTGATTTTCCGCAAGCCGGTGGGGCGCCACGTGATTCTCGTCTGCGACAGCGTGAGCTGCTGGATCATGGGTTATACGAAGCTGCGCGACCACCTCAAGGCGCGGCTGGGGATCAACTTCGGCGAGACGACAAGCGACGGCCGGTTCACGCTGCTTCCGATAGTGTGCCTCGGGGCGTGCGACCGCGCTCCGGTGATGATGGTGGACCAGGACACGCACCTGGACCTCACTCCCGCCCGCATAGACGCGATTCTGGAGAGGTACGAGTAGATGGAAAAGCCGCTCACTGCGCGAATACGTCCCGACGGCGAGGTAGTCGATCTCAAAGCCTATGAGCGCGCCGGCGGCTACCAGGCGCTGCGAAAGGCGCTGCTCGAGAAAGCGCCGAAGGACCTCATCGAGGAGGTGAAGGACTCCAACCTGCGCGGGCGGGGCGGCGCGGGATTCCCGACCGGTCTGAAGTGGAGCCTCGTTCCGGCGGGGGACGGCGCCCCGCGGCCGAAGTACGTGGCCGTAAACGCCGACGAGATGGAGCCCGGCACGTTCAAGGACCGCCTGCTGCTCGAAGGCGATCCGCACTCCGTGATCGAGGGCGCGGCGATTGCGGTTCGCGCGATCGAGGGCGCCGCGGCGTACATCTTTCTGCGCGGCGAGTACGTGCTGGCGGCGGAACGCCTGCGCCGGGCGCTTAAGGAGGCCTATGCCGCCGGTTACCTCGGCAAGAACGTCCTCGGAAGCGGATTCGACATCGAGATGCACCTGCACATCAGCGCGGGCCGTTACATGTGCGGCGAGGAAACGGGGTTGCTCAACGCGCTGGAGGGCAAGCGCGCCAACCCGCGGACCAAACCGCCGTTTCCGGTCGCATCCGGGCTGTGGGGCAAGCCCACCGTCATCAACAACGTCGAGACGCTCGCCAACGTGCCCCACATCATCAACAACGGCGCGGAATGGTTTAAAGGGCTGAGCCGCAGCAAGGACGGCGGCACGAAACTCTATGGCGCCAGCGGCAAGGTGAAGCGCCCGGGGCTGTGGGAGCTTCCGATGGGCACAACCGCGCGCGAGATTCTGGAAGAACACGCAGGCGGCATGCGCGATGGTTTGAAGCTCCGCGGGTTTTTGCCAGGCGGCGCTTCGACGGACTTCCTCACCAGCGAGCACCTCGACGTAAAGATGGATTTCAGCGAAGTGCAGAAATTCGGCAGCCGGATGGGGACCGGCACCATCATCGTGCTCGACGACGGCACGTGCCCGGTGGGCATGACTCTAAACCTCGAACACTTCTTCGCGCAGGAATCCTGCGGCTGGTGTACGCCGTGCTGGAGCGGCCTGTCGTGGGCGGAGCGGATTCTTCAAGCGATCGAGGAGGGCCGAGGGCAGAACCGCGACCTCGACGACCTGGAGGCGATCACGAAATTCGTCGCCCCGGGAAACACGTTTTGCGCGCTGGCGCCGGGCGCGGCAGAGCCGCTGCAGAGCGCGCTCAAACATTTTCGCGGCGACTTCGAACGGCATATACGCGAGAAGCGCTGCCCGTGGCCGTCCTGACATGGCGACGATCTATATCGACAACAAGCCGTACGACGCCGACCCCAGCCGCAACCTGCTCGACGTCTGCCTCTCACTCGGGTTCCGGCTGCCGTATTTCTGCTGGCACCCGGCGATGGGCTCGGTGGGCGCGTGCCGCCAGTGCGCGGTGAAGCAGTTCAAGGACGAGCAGGATACGAAAGGCAAGCTCGTAATGGCGTGCATGACGCTCGCCTCGGAGGGCACGCGGATCTCCATCGACGACCCGGACGCCGTCGAGTTCCGCAGAAACATCATCCAGGGCCTGATGATGAACCACCCGCACGACTGCCCCGTGTGCGACGAGGGCGGCGAATGCCATCTGCAGGACATGACGTTGATGACGGGCCACGACTATCGCCGCTACCGCTTTGACAAGCGCACGTTTCGCAACCAGTATCTTGGTCCGTTCGTGAATCACGAGATGAACCGCTGCATCCAGTGCTACCGCTGCGTGCGGTTCTACCGCGATTACGCGGGCGGGCGCGATCTGGATTGCTATGCGCTTCGCGACATCGTCTACTTCGGCCGCCGGGAGGACGGCGTGCTGGAGAGCGAGTTCAGCGGCAACCTCGTCGAGGTCTGCCCGACGGGCGTGTTCACCGACGCCACGCTCAAGCAGCACTACACGAGGAAATGGGACCTTGAATTTGCGCCCTCCATCTGCGTCCATTGCAGCCTGGGATGCAACACCAGCCCCGGCGCGCGCTATGGCATGCTCCGCCGGATCGTGAACCGCTACCACTCGGGGATCAACCGCTATTTCCTGTGCGACCGAGGGCGCTACGGTTACGAGTTCGTCAACAGCCCGCTGCGCATTCGCGAGCTGACGTGGCAGGGCCGGGTAATTGACCGCGCCGCGGGGGTCGAGCGGTTGGGCGAGCTGTTGGCCGCGGGCAAGGCGATCGGGATCGGCTCGCCGCGCGCGTCGCTGGAAGCCAATTTCCTTCTCCGCGAAGCCGTGGGCGCGGCGAAGTTCTTCGCCGGCATGGCAGACGACGAACTCAGCCTCGTGCGGCGGATTCTTGAAATCATGGAGTCCGGCGCGGCTGGGGTGCCGTCGCTGCACGATGTCGAACTCTCGGATGCGGTCTTCGTGGTGGGCGAAGACGTTTCCAACACCGCGCCCCGCATGGCGCTGAGCCTCCTCCAGTCGGTGCGGCAGCAGCCGATACGCGACATCGAAAGGCTCCGTATTCCCTTGTGGAACGACAATGCCGTGCGCGACGCGGTGCAGAGCGCGAAAGGCCCGCTCTACATTGCCTCGCCCTACCCGACGCGGCTCGACGGCATCGCCACCGAGGTCTACCGCGCCGCGCCGGACGATATCGCGCGCCTGGCGTTCGAGGTGGCCGAAGCAGGCGATGAAAGCTCGCCGGCAGGGCGCATCGCGGCGGCGCTTCGAAACGCGCAGCGGCCGCTGGTGATCTCCGGGACGGGCCTGAACAACCCGGCAATCGTTGAGGCGGCGGCGAGGGCGGCGCAGGCGCTCGGGGCGGCGCTGAGCTACGTTTTGCCGGAAGCCAACAGCGCGGGGCTGGCCATGATGGGCGGGGGCACGCTCGCCGAAGCAATCGAGGCCGTGCGCGGCGGCGCGGCCGAAACCGTGATCGTGCTCGAAAACGATCTCTACCGCCGCGCCCCTGCTAAAGCTGTGGACGCGCTGTTCCGGTCCGCCAAAAACGTGGTGGCGCTCGATCACCTCGCGAACGGGACCACGGCGCGCGCGGACCTGGTGCTCCCCGCGGCGACGTTCGCGGAGAGCGCCGGGACCTTCGTCAACAATGAAGGCCGCGCGCAGCGCTTTTTCCAGGTGTTCATCCCACGTGGAGAGATCCAGGAAAGCCGGCGCTGGCTGCGTGACGCCATGCTGGCCGCCCGGCGCAGCGAGGCGGAGGCGCTTGATACGCTCGACGGCGTGATCGGCGCTCTCGGCGATGCGTTCCCCCGGTTTGCGCGAGTTCGCGAAGCCGCTCCGCCGGCCACGTACCGCCTGGTGGGGAAGAAAATTCCGCGCGATCCGCACCGCTACAGCGGCCGGACGGCCATGCTCGCCAACATCACCGTAAGCGAGCCGAAACCGCCGGACGACCCCGATTCCGCGCTCGCGTTCTCCATGGAAGGTTACTCCGGGCAGCCGCCGCCCCCGTTGATTCCGTTTTTCTGGGCGCCGGGCTGGAATTCCATACAGGCGCTCAACCGTTTTCAGGAAGAGATCGCCGGGCCGCTGCGCGGCGGCGAATCCGGCGTTCGGCTGTTGGTTCCGAACGGAGCGGCGCAGCAGCAGGCGGGCGCGCCGCCCGCATTTCAAGCTCGTAAGGGAGAGCGCCTGCTCGTGCCCGTTTACCACGTGTTCGGCTCGGAGGAGCTGAGCAGGGAAGCGCCCGCGGTGGCGTCGCTGGCGCCCGGTCCCTATCTCGCGCTTTCTCCCGAAGACGCGAAGGCGCTCGGGGAGGACACGGCGGAAGTGTCTATCGGCGGCAAGACGCACCGGCTTCCCGTGCGCGTCGTTGCCGGACTGCCGGCAGGCGTCGGGGGCGTTCCCGCCGGCATACCGCCCTTCACCGGTTTGAGCCTGCCGGTATGGGGCAAGTTTTCGGGAATGCCATGAGCAGCCTTTACCATTTGGCGGTGGTATTCGGCGTCCTTGTGGTTGCGCTCACGATCGCGGCGGGCCTCATCTGGCTCGAGCGCCGGCTGCTCGCGCTCTGGCAGGACCGCTACGGTCCGAACCGCGTCGGGCCTTTCGGCTTGTTCCAGGTTCTGGCGGACATGATCAAGATCTTCACCAAAGAGGACTGGACCGCGCCGTTCGCCGATAAGTCGACCTTCATACTCGCGCCCGCCATCATCGTTGTCACCGTCCTGTTGTCGTTCGCGGTGGTGCCGTTCGCTCCGGGCATCGTCGTCGCGGACCTCGATATCGCGTTGTTGTTCTTCCTCGGAATGTCGTCGCTGGGGGTGTACAGCGTGGTACTGGCCGGATGGTCGTCCGACAACAAATATTCGCTGCTGGGCGCTATGCGCGCCGCCGCGCAGATGCTGAGCTACGAAGTCTTCATGGGCCTCTCGATCATGGGCGTGGTGTTGCTGGCGGGCTCGTTCAGCCTCACCGCCATCGTTGAGGCGCAGCGCGGCCTCTGGTTCGTCGTCCCGCAGTTTCTCGGCTTCGTGCTGTTTATGATCGCGGGCATTGCCGAGACCCGCCGGCTTCCCTTTGATCTGCCCGAGGCGGAAAGCGAACTGATCGCCGGATATCACGCCGAGTATTCCGGGATGAAGTTCGGCATGTTCTTTGTCGGCGAGTATCTCGGCGTCATTCTCATTTCTTCGATGATCACGGTGCTGTTTTTCGGCGGATGGCTCGGACCCGTGTTGCCCGGCATTGTCTGGTTTCTCATCAAGATGTTTTTCTTCATCGCCTTTTTCATCCTGCTGCGGGCTGCGCTGCCGAGACCACGCTTCGATCAGCTTATGTCCTGGGGTTGGAAAGTGATGCTGCCGCTGACGCTGGCGAACGTGCTGGTGACCGGCGCGGTGGTGCTGGCCTTCGCTTAGAAGAGGAGCTGCGATGCTGAGCGTTCTGCGCACGATCTGGGAAGTCTTTCTCCACGCGTTCCGGAAGCGCGTCACCATACAATTCCCCGAGGAGAAGCCGCGGCTGCCTCCCCGCTACCGCGGCCGCATCATTCTTTCCCGCGATCCCGACGGGGGCGAGCGCTGCGTGGCCTGCTATCTTTGCGCGGTGGCGTGCCCGGTGGATTGCATCGCGCTTCAGGCAACCGAGGATCCCACCGGCCGGCGCTATCCCGAGTTCTTTCGCATCAACTTTTCGCGATGCATCTTCTGCGGGTTTTGCGAGGAAGCCTGCCCCACTTACGCCATTCAGCTTATTCCTGATTTCTACATGAGCGAATACAGGCGGGAAAACCTCGTGTACGAGAAGGAAGACTTATTGATCAGCGGCCCCGGCAAGTACGAGGGCTACAACTACTGGAAAGTGGCGGGCGTGAAGATCGGCGGCAAGGACAAAGGCGAGGCGGAACGGGAAGCGCCGCCGGTCGACTTGCAGAGCCTGCTCCCGTGAGGTCAAGCGATGCCCTGGATGTTTTTCCTTGCCGGCGCAGTCGCGGTGGCGGCCACCATCATGACGATCACGCGGCTGAACGCCGTCCACGCGCTGCTTTACTTTGTCGTGTCGCTGCTCGCGGCGGCGGTGGTCTTCTACACGCTGGGCGCGCCGTTCATCGCGGCGCTGGAAGTGATCATTTACGCCGGCGCGATCATGGTGCTCTTCATCTTCGTGGTGATGATGTTGAACCTCGGCGAGCGCGCCATCGCCGTGGAGCGCAGCCGGCTCACGAGGGGCATATGGGTGGGCCCGACGGTGCTCGCGGTGGTGTTGCTCGCGCAGGTGGTTTACCTCGTGATGCGCGGCCCCGGGCCGGAGTACCCTCGCACGGTTGTCGGACCGAAACAAGTCGGGCTCGCGCTCTACGGGCCCTACCTGATGGGCGTGGAACTCGCTTCCATGCTGTTGCTGGCGGGACTCGTGGCCGCCTATCACCTCGGCTGGCGCAGGCAGCCGGAGCAGGAGTTCAAGGAGGCTGATCTCGATGAAAGACGGATTGCTGTTGGCGGGAGTGCTGTTCGCGTTGGGACTGATCGGCCTGCTGGCGCGCCGTAACATTATTTTCATTCTGCTGTCGATCGAGATCATGCTGAACGCCGCCGGACTGGCGTTCATTGTCGCGGGGGCGCGCTGGGCGCAGCCCGACGGGCAGCTAATGTTCATGTTCATCCTTGCGATGGCCGCGGCTGAGGTCTCGGTCGGGCTGGCGCTGGTGCTCGGGCTTCAGCGCCTGTACAGGACGCTGGACTCCGACGCGGCGAGCGAGATGAAAGGCTGACATGCTCGAATTGCTTTGGCTGGTTCCGGTATTGCCGCTGGCGAGTTTCGCCGTGCTCGCGCTGTTTGGGCGCCGCATGCCGGAGAGAGCGGTGGCTGCGCTCGGCGCAGGCTCCATCGGCGCTTCGGCCGCCGTGTCGATGCTGGTGGCGGCGGCGTTCCTCTCCAATTCGCCCGCCGGCAACGCCTATACGCAGGTGCTCTGGACGTGGATCTCGACTTCCGGCTTCGCGCCGCAGATCGCTCTGCGGCTCGATCCCCTCTCGCTCGTGATGATGCTGGTGGTCACCTTCGTGAGCTTCCTCATTCACGTATACTCCACCGAGTTTATGGCGGGCGACGACGGCTACAGCCGCTTTTTCGCCTACATGAACCTGTTCGTCGCCTCGATGGTCACGCTCGTGCTAGCGGGCGACCTGCTGCTGCTGCTGCTCGGCTGGGAGGGCGTGGGCCTGTGCAGTTACCTGCTGATCGGCTTCTGGTATCGGGACCCGGCGAACGGGGCGGCTGGGCAGAAGGCGTTCATCGTCACGCGCGTTGGCGATACGGCGTTCCTCATCGCGCTGTTCATCCTGTTCACCACCCTGCGCACGCTCGATATCCAGGAGGTAATGCGGCGCGCGCTCGCCGAATGGCCCGCGGGCTCGGGGCTTGCCGTTGCCTCGGCCGCGCTGCTGCTTGGCGGAGCGGTGGGCAAGTCGGCGCAGCTTCCGTTGCAGACCTGGCTTCCCGACGCGATGGCCGGCCCTACTCCGACCAGCGCGCTGATTCATGCCGCCACCATGGTCGCCGCCGGAGTTTACCTCATCGCCCGCACTCACCGCCTTTTCATGCTGGCGCCGCCGGTGATGACGGCCGTAGCGGTGATCGGCGCGGCCACTCTTCTGCTCGCCGGCTTCAGCGCGCTCACGCAGCACGACATCAAGCGCGTCCTGGCCTATTCCACCATCAGCCAGATCGGCTACATGTTTCTCGCGCTCGGAGTGGGAGCGTGGGCGTCGGCCATCTTCCATTTCATGACGCACGCGTTCTTCAAGGCGCTGCTGTTCATGGCCGCGGGAATTGTAACCAACGCTCTCCATCACGAGCACAACATATTCCGCATGGGAGGGCTGCGCCGGCGGCTCCCCATCGCGTTCTGGACATTCACGATCGGCGGGGCCTCGCTTGCCGGACTGCCGCTCGTCACCGCGGGGTATTACAGCAAGGACCGCATCCTCTGGGATGCCTGGGTGTCGGAGGGCGGCGGCGCCGGGTTGTGGCTGGCGGGCATTTTGGGCGTTTTCCTCACCTCGCTGTACATCTCCCGCGTCGTGTTTCTCGTCTTTTTCGGCGAAGCGCGAACTGAAGTCGAAAAACGTCCCGGCGCGGCGATCATCATTCCAGTCGCGGTGCTGAGCGTGCTTTCGATCGCAGGAGGGTGGGCGCCGCGCTTCTCCTCCTTCCTCACCCCGGCGCTGCCGCCGTTTATTGAGTATCACACTGGCGCGCTCACCGAAACGATTTCCACCGTAACCGCCGCGGGCGCGTTCCTGTTCGGCTTATACCTGGCGTATTTCTTCTTCCACCGCCGCCGCGATTATGCCGCCGCGATCGCCGCCGCTCCCCTCGGCAGGGCGCTGCACGCCTGGTGGTTCGCGGGCTGGGGCTTCGACTGGCTCTATGGCCGCGTTTTCGTGCGCCCCGTGGAGTGGATGGCGCGCGTCAACCGGAAGGACATCTTCGATCCGATCTACAACGGCCTGGCCGCCCTTGCGGCGCTCTGCTGGAAGCTGCTCAGCGGCACGCAAACCGGCCTGCTGCGCCGGTACGCCGCCGGAATCGCCGCCGGCGCCGTTGTTCTTGTGGCGATTGCTCTGCTCCTATGATTCTGCTCTGGCTCATCGTGATTCTGATTGTCGCGGGCGCGGTGGCGGGCCTTGCCGGCCGCCGGAGCAAGCCCGCCGCCCGTTGGGTTTCACTCGCCGCGGTCTCGGCCGACTTCGTGATCGCGCTCGCGCTCTGGATCCGCCATGCCGGGATGTTCAGCCTTGCCGGGCGCCCCGTCTGGATCGTCGAGTGGCGCCACGAGTGGATTCCCGAATTCGGCATCGGTTTTCACCTGGGCATGGACGGGCTCAGCCTGCTGCTGGTGACGCTCACCTTCTTCCTTGGCATCGTTTCCGTGCTGGTGTCCTGGACGGAAATCCAGGAAGGCGTAGGCTTTTTTCACCTGAACTTGATGTGGATTCTGGCGGGCATCACCGGCGTGTTCCTCGCGCTTGACCTGTTCCTGTTCTATTTCGCGTGGGAGCTGATGCTTGTACCGATGTACTTCCTGATCGCCATCTGGGGGCACGGACGCAGAGTCTACGCGGCGGTGAAGTTTTTCATCTTCACGCAGCTTAGCGGCCTGCTGATGCTCATTGCGATCCTGGCGCTGTTCTTTTTGCACCACAATGCCACTGGCGTCTTCACGTTTGACTACTTTGCGCTGCTCGACACGCCCATGCCGCCGGGCACGGCGATGTGGGTGATGCTGGGTTTCTTCGTCGCCTTTGCGGTGAAGCTGCCCATGGCGCCGCTGCACTCGTGGCTTCCCGACGCGCACACCGAAGCGCCCACGGCGGGCAGCGTGATCCTGGCCGGCCTGCTGCTTAAGACCGGCGGGTACGGCCTGATCCGCTTCATTCTTCCGCTGTTCCCGGACGCGGCCCGCGCATTCGCTCCGGCGGCGATGGTGCTGGGGGTGGTGGGAATTCTCTACGGAGCGATTGCAGCCTTCGGCCAGACCGATTTCAAGCGCCTGGTGGCTTATACGAGCATCAGCCACCTCGGCTTCGTGCTGCTCGGCGTATTTGCGTTCACCTCGCTGGCCTTGACCGGCGCGGTGGTCACCATGCTGGCGCACGGCATCAGCACCGGCGCGCTGTTCGTCATTGCAGGCGCGGTGCAGGAGCGCATACACACGCGCGAGATGGGCCGCATGGGCGGCCTTTGGGACACGATGCCGAAAATGGGCGGCGCCGCGCTGTTCTTCGCCCTGGGTTCGCTCGGCCTGCCGGGGCTGGGCGACTTCGTCGGCGAGTTCCTCGTGCTGCTGGGGACATGGCCCGTGAGCCGCGTGCTCACCGTGCTCGCGGCGGGGGGCGTCCTCGCGGCCACTCTCTATGCTCTGAGGCTCGTTCAACGCGTGTTCCAGGGGCCGAACGTACATGGATGGCGGCTGCCCGACCTCAATGCCCGTGAGGCCCTGGTAATCGGCGCCATGTCGGTTGTGCTGCTCTGGCTGGGGCTCTACCCGCATCCGGTGCTCGACGCGCTTCCCCCGGCGACCGCCGTTGCACAGCAGGAGGCGCGGCGGTGAGCGGTTCGGACTTCCTCGCGCTTGCGCCGCTCATCGTTCTGGCGCTCACCCCGCTCGCGGTGATGCTGTCGATCATGGTCCGCCGCTCGCACCGGGCCGCCGCGGTGGTGTCAATCGCGGGCCTGGTTGTTTCATTCGCGATACTCCGGGCGGCGGCGAACGTGGTCCCCCGCCAGATCACGCCGCTGATCGTCATCGACGCCTATTCGCTCTTCTATACGGGACTCATCGCGGCCGCCACCCTCGCCGTGGTTCTGCTCAGCTACGGATATCTCGAACTCCAGATCGTCAACCGCGAGGAGCTTTACATTCTGCTCACCGCGGGCGCTTTCGGTTCGGCCGTGCTGGCCTCCAGCAGCAATTACGCTTCGTTCTTTCTGGGGCTGGAAATCCTCAGCGTTGCGCTTTACGGTTTGATAGCTTTTTTGGCGGCGCGGAAACTGCCGGTCGAAGCCGGTTTGAAGTACCTGGTGCTGGCGGGGGCTTCGTCCGCTTTCCTGCTGTTCGGAATGGCGCTGATCTATTTCGAGCTCGGCACGATGTCTTTCGGCGAGATCGCCGGGCGGCTGCGCGGCGGAAGTTTTGCGCTCGTCGTCCCGGGCTCGGTGCTCATCCTCACCGGCATCGGTTTTAAGCTGGCCGTTGTTCCGTTCCACCTCTGGACCCCCGACGTGTACGAGGGCGCGCCCGCGCCGGTCACCGCGTTTGTCGCCACGGTTTCGAAGGGCGGAATGCTGGCCCTGCTGCTCAGGTATTTCTACTCTTCGGAGAGCCGCAATCTCGGGCCGGTGATGATCGTCATTGCGATCATTGCGACCGCCTCTATGGTGACCGGCAATTTTCTCGCGCTGCTTCAGAACAGCGTCAAGCGGATTCTCGCCTATTCCTCTATCGCGCATCTCGGCTACATGCTGGTGGCGTTTCTGGCGGGCGGATCGGAGGGCGCGGCGGCGGCCACTTTTTACGTTACGGCGTACTTCGTGACTACGCTCGGCGCGTTCGGCTGCGTTACCGTCCTTTCCACGCAGGAACGCGACGCCGACCGCCTGGAGGACTACCGCGGCCTGTTCTGGCGCAAACCGGCGCTGGCCGGGGTCTTCTCCGCCATGCTGCTCTCGCTCGCAGGCTTGCCGCTCACCGCCGGCTTCATCGGCAAGTTCTACGTTGTCGCGGCCGGCGCCGCCGCAAGCATCTGGGCGTTGATCATCATCCTGGTGGTGACCAGCGCCATCGGCCTGTTCTATTACCTGCGCGTGCTCTTCGTGATGTACGAGAGGCGCGAACCGGAAGCGCCGGAATTCGCGGTTCTGCCGGCGGCCGGCGGCGGCGCGCTCGCGGTCCTGACCGTCCTGCTCATCTGGCTGGGGGTTAACCCCGGCCCCCTGGTGGAAATGATCCGTGCCGCTGTCGCGGCATTGATTTAAGCATTGATATACTTAACGCAAACCACGGTCAAGGAATCACCCGGCGGAGAGTCTCATTCACCTGCGGATCGAGAGTTTCGATTTCGACTATCCTTCCGTCCACTTCAGTTAGGTTCGCACCACACTCGAGCATGAGGTCGGTTCCGTGCCTTGGCTTCCGCTTCCGAGATTCGGTTTCCTGCGTGTAGAACGTGCCACATGCTTCCCATCCGCAACGGCAGCGGTCCACAATATGCAAGCTCATCACTTGCGCAGCCAGATCGGTGCGCTTCAATCTGCGAAGATCACCGAGAATCTGCTTCGCAAGTTCCGGAAATAGCTCGTGGAATCGATGCCCTGATTTAAGCCGGTGCTTCAGAGCGGCTCGACCCGGATCCTCTCGCGCTGAAGTTGATAAAGCAAGTAGCCGAAGAGAGCGCCTGCGGCCGCTCCCACAAAGGCTCCCGTGACCATCGAGTTGAACGAGGCGTGTGCCAGGGCTACGAGAGCGGGGTCCTTCAGATTGATGCCGCGCTCGATCACGGTCTGGAAGCCCAGGTTCCCCGGGCGCATCACGTAGCCGACCGTCCCGCCCACCAGGAAGCCGACGTTGGCGAAGGTGAGCACGCGGTCGAGCATCGTGTAGGCGACGGTCTTGCCGTGCCGCAGGGTGCTGTGCCGGCGTCCGTAGACGAAGAAAATAATCTGGCCGATCACCAGCCAAAGCACGAGCCGGGTCCAGTTGTCCGGGCCGAGTGAATACATCATCCCGAAGTTCCATGCCATGCCGAGGATGGGCACGAGCGGAACCAAAGGCGTCCTGAACGGACGCCTCACGTCGGGCTGCGTTTTCCTCATGATCCACACGCCGCCGCAGACGATCACGAAGGCGAACAGCGTCCCGATGCTGGTCATGTGGCCGACCACCTGCAGCGGCAGAAAGGCAGCCAGCACGGAGACGAACAGCGCGAACAGCATGTTGGAGCGCCAGGGGGTGCGGAACTTGGGGTGGATGTCGGAGAACACCTTGGGAACCAGCCCGTCGCGCGACATCGAGTAGAACACGCGGGATTGGCCAAGCAGCATCACCAGAATGACGGAAGTGAATCCGGCGATGATGCCGAGCTTGATCATGGTCATCAGCCAGGGCTTCTGGGTGACATCGATTGCCACGGCCACCGGCGCCGCCACGTTCAGTTGGTGGTACGGCACGATTCCTGTGAGCACGACCGAGAAGAGCACGTAGAGCACCGTGCAGATCGCCAGCGATCCGATGATGCCGATGGGCATGTCCTTCTGCGGGTTCCTCGCCTCCTGGGCCGCCGTGGAGACTGCATCGAATCCGATGTAGGCGAAAAAGATGGTGCCCGCGCCCGCCATGATGCCGGACCAGCCGAACTTCCCGAACGCTCCCTGGTTGGCGGGAATGAAGGGCTCGTAGTTGGCGCGGTTGATGTAGAAGTAGCCGATGGCGATGAACACCAGCACGACCGCGACTTTGATCACCACGATGACGGCGTTGGTCCGGGCCGATTCCTTGATCCCCACCATCAGCAGGGCGGAGATCACAAGCACGATGAAAACGGCCGGCAGGTTGATAACGCCCTGCACCGTCGATCCGTCGGACAGCTTGAGCGCTTCCAAAGGCGACGATACGAGCTGCGGAGGCAGGTGGATGCCGAAATCATGGAGCAGGGAAACGACGTAGCCGGACCAACTGATAGAGACGGTCGCGGCGCCGACGGCGTATTCGAGCACAAGGTCCCAGCCGATAATCCATGCCAGCCACTCGCCCATCGTCGTGTAGGCGTAGGTGTACGCGCTGCCGGCGACGGGGATCATGCAGGAGAACTCGCTGTAGCAGAGCCCGGCCAAGGCGCACCCGATGGCGGCCACAACCATGGATATGGCCACGGCTGGACCGGCGTTCTGGGCCGCAGCCAGCCCGGTGAGCGAGAACAGGCCCGCGCCGATGATGGCGCCGATGCCGAGCGCGATCAGGTTCATCGGCCCGAGCTCGCGCTTCAGCGCGTGGCCTTCGGCTTCCGCATGCAACTCGCTGATGGATTTTCTCTGAAACAAAGTACTCGTTGCCATTCAGACTCCTGCCGGCTTCGAGCGCAGCCGCCACAAGACGAAATAGACTGGAACGCCCAGAAGCACGATAATCAGTCCCGGCCAGGTGTAATTCGGCTTGTACAGCAGCAGCAGGACCTCGATCAGCCCGGCAATCGCAATGTAGGCGGCGGGCAGCACGGGGTACCCGAACGCCCGGTACGGTCTCTCCATATCCGGACGCGTGCGCCGCAGCACGAAGATCCCGGCTATCGTCAGGATATAGAAGAGCAAAACGGCGAATATAACATAGTCGAGCAGATCGCTGTACGTGCCGCTCAGGGTGAGCAGGCAGGCCCACACGCACTGCACGGTGAGCGAGACGACGGGCGTGCGGCGCCGCGGGTGCAGCTTCGCGACCGGGCTGAAAAACAGCTTGTCGAGCGCCATGGCATAGTAAACCCGCGCGCCGGCCAGAATCATCCCGTTCAAACAGCCGAACGTGGAGACCATGATGGCGGCGGCCATGATTTGAACCGCAATTGGCCCGAACATGACGGAGGCGGCGGCGGTGGCCACACGGTCCTCCGGCGCGTTCTTTATGGCCTCCAGCGGCAGCACGCTCAGGTACACCAGGTTGCACGCCAGGTAGAGCAAGGAAACCATGCCGACGCCGAGCACCAGCGCGAGCGGCACGTTGCGCCGCGAATTGCGGACCTCAGCGCCCGTGAAGGTGACGTTGTTCCAGGCGTCGGAGGAGAACAGTGCGCCCACCATCGCCGCTCCCACCAGCCGCACGGTGTTGAATCCCCAGTCGGCATTCCGCCAGAAGTCGCTGAAGTTGGCTTGAACGGCTTCCGGGTTGCGCGCGAACACTCCGAAGCCGATCAGCCCGAGCAGCGCCGCCACCTTGGCGATGGTGAACGTATTCTGAACCGCGGCGCCGGTGCGGATGCCCCGGGTATTCACCCAGGTGAGCAGGATCAGCATCGAAATCGCGACAAGCTGCTGCGTGTTGATGCCGAAGCGGCCAAAGCTAAGCAGGGTGTTCTGCGTTGAAATCCACGGGAAAAAGACCCCGGCGAACTTGGCGAACGCCACGGCGACAGCGGCCACCGTGCCCGTCTGGATCACCAGGAAAAGCGTCCAGCCGTAGAGGAAGCCGCTGAGCGGCCCGAAGGCCTCGCGGAGATAAACGTACTGGCCCCCGGCCTGGGGCATTGCGGCGGCAAGCTCGCCGTAGCTGAGCGCCGCGATGCTGGTGAGCACGGCGGTGATCACCCAGGTCATCATGAGCAGGCCGGGCGAATTGACCTGCCTGGCGATGTCGGCCGTCACAATGAAAATGCCCGAGCCGATCATCGAGCCCGTCACCAGGGTCGTGGCGTCGAGTAGGCCCAGGCCCTTGATGAGACCGGGTGTGGTTACTGTCTCACCAGTCGTTGCCATTCTTCCATCCGGGAACGGAGGTTTTGGAAATCGCATGGATCCGGCAGCAGGTCCTGGATCACGGCGAGCGAATCGGCGCCGGCGGCCAGCGCCTCGCGCGCGTTGGCGCGGGTAATCCCGCCGATGGCCACCAGGGGGAGACTCACCTGCTTCTTCGCCTCCGCAAGCCCGGGCAGGCCAACGACGGGGTCCGGATTCTGCTTCGACCGCGTTGTGAAGACCGGGCCGAAAGCCGCGTAATCGAGCGGTTCGGAAGCGGCGGCGGCCAATTGCGCGAGGTTATGGGTTGAGAAGCCGAGGATGCGGCCGGGGCCGATCAGGCGGCGCGCGTCGCAGGGCGGCAAATCGTCCTGGCCCACGTGCAGGCCGGCGTCGACCAGCAGCGCGATGTCGGCGCGGTCGTTGACGATGAACAGGGCGCCGGCGCGGCGGGCCAGTGCGGCAACGCGCTCGCACTGCTCGAAGACAGCCCGCGAGTAGTGGCCCTTGTGGCGGAACTGCAAAATGCGCGCCCCTCCCTCCAGCATCGCTTCCGCGGCCGTCTCCACGGGGCACCCGCGGCGCGAAAGCGCCTCGGTGTCCAGAATCGGATAGAGTCTTGGAATTTTAAGATTGCTGCCGATGAAGTCCATCATAGCAAGCAGGCCGGAGAAGGATGGCTACGTGGGCCCGGCACGGGCCCGGGTTACGGGCCCACGGGGATCTTAGCGGGCCTGCTGGAACGGCCGCCCGAGGTGATAACGACCTCCAACTCTCCTGCCGCCACGCCCGTGGGTACACGCACGTTCACCTGGTAGAGACCCGCGAACAGAGGCGCCAGACCGGCAAACTCCACCGCCGCGTCCATCCCGCCGATGGCTACCAGCGGCTGGAGCGCGGTTCGCGAGAGCGGCGCCAGCGGCGCGAGCGCGCCCGTTTCCACCGGAATGTCCACAGGCCCCAACCCGGTTGCGTAAAGCGCGATCACCTCGCCGGGTGAGGCGGGATTCGCCGCCGTAACGGGCACGAGTGTGAGGCCGTGCAGCACCGCGGCGCGCTCGCCGTCGGTCGTGAAAATGCCTGGCTGAACCGGGAACACGTCGACTTCAACGGGCGCGCCCGCTACGCCGCTGTTGGTGACCACTACCGTTGCTTTTCCGCCAGCCGGAATCTCGTAGGGGACCTGGAAGTTGATCTGTTCGTGCCCGTTCACGAAAGCTATCGCGAACAGCGGCGCGGCTATGCCGTTCACCGTGACGGAGGTGTTGAGCAACTGGCGGGGCATGGGATCGCCTCCCCCCATAATTCCCTGTACCGTGGTGAGCCCCGAGCCGAACAGCGCCGCGATGCCGCCTGGGCTGATGCCCGGCTCGAAGCTGGCGGCGTTCACCACACCGGCGGGTTCGAATGCGGGCGGGCCTCCGGCGATCAGGTAGATGTCCCCGAGTGCGTGGTCGGCGACGTAGAGTTCCCCGGCGTCGTCCTCGCCGAAAGTGGAAATCGCCAGGGTGGTCTGCAAGGCGACAGCGCTTTGCCAGGCGGCGCCCGCGCGGGTCAGCGTGCGTATGCGCCCGCTGCAATAGTCACCGTTGCGCCAATCACCAACTTTGGCGAAGACCTCTACCGGAAATTGTTCGTGAGCAAAGGTTTCAGTGATTAGACGGCTAAGTTTGATGATGTCTCCCGGCCACAGTTCGATGACCATGCCGTTGCGGTGACCGCATCGATACATGTTCTGGGTGGTCTGCTCCCAATTCTCCAGCTCTTGCTTCTGCTTGT
>JBLNCW010000125.1:0-50278 GCA_050261015.1 Rhodospirillales bacterium
CGGCAAATGCTCCTCGTCCAGGCGTTGACGATGGACGGCGGCGGCGATACGTCGCAGGAGTATTTCTCCCCAGTCCGTGAAATCTACCTCATCGGCGGAGCGGGCACGGTCAGTTTCACCGGCGCTATCTACATGGGCGTCGATGGAACGCTCGCCATCGGCTCGGACCTCGCCCCGAGGGTGTCGCTGTTCAAGGACGCGCGGGCGCTCGCGGTGCGGGCCGAGTGCAAACAGGGTCCGGTCGGGGCGGATCTGGTGTTCAAGATCTACACCGACGACGCGCTGTTTATGACCCTGACGATGCAGGCCGGAACGACCATCGTCGAGGCGAGCCAGGCGGAATTGTCGGCGGCTCCCGACATACCCGCTGGCGCGCACGTCAAGCTAGACATCACCGCGACCGGGACCACTTTCCCCGGCGCAGACCTGGCAGTCATCATCTTCGTCTAACGCATGGCAACCGAAACAATCTACAAGCTGCAACCGACGCGCACGATGCACCTGCGTGGCTTCGAACGGCGCGGCGCGGCAGCGGCTTTGCACAGCGCGAGCGAAACCGGCTTCACCGTTTCCGGCGTATTCCGGGACATGGCCGATTTCGCCGTGCTGGTGCTGTGGGATGCCGACGACTTTTTCGAGCACCTGTCCATGCGCTACCTGCCGGATTTCGACTTTTCCGGCATGAAACTGACGTTCGACGTGCACTACGACGGGTTGCAGCCCATCGACTCGGTGAAGTGGAACTGGATTGATTGGGCGACCCTCGACGTGATGCGGGCCGATGGGACCACGGTCAACATCCGGCTGTTCGATCACGCGACCCTGGTCAGCGGGGAGCACAAGAAGGCGAAAACGTCGTTCTTGCTCGGGTCGTCGCTGTCACCGTGGACACACGTCACGCTTTGGTACGAGAACATCGCGTTCGACTGGTGGGGCGACGGCAGCCACACGCCTACCGTGACGGAGATCCTGCAAAGCCTCGCCGACCAGATCAACGGGCATAGCTGGAGCGGTATCGACATGCCGATCACCGCGACGGTGGACAGCGCGAACGGAAAACTGATCGTCGAGGCTGGATTGGCGGGCGAGGACGGGAACCACATCCAGCTTTACGCGCGCACGAACGGCGTCACTTTCGGCGACCCGGACAACGCCGGGCGGCTCGTCGGCGGCAGTTCGGATGTGACCTGGCGCGTAACAATTGACTTCACCGACTCGGCGCTCCGCATCGACAAGGTGCGGCAGATGTGGATGACCTTCGCCCCAAAGTTGCCCATCGGCGCGGCCTATAGCGATACCGAATGGTCGGCGGTATTCACGAACTGGACCGTTGAAGACCCGCAGGGAAAGCGGGCGTTGAAGGTCGCCGGCCCCGGTAGCGTCCGGGTGACCAGCAAAGATGATTGGGTCAAGTACAGCGGCACGGGATGGGCCGAAGAATCCGGCTGGTACGCGAAGGGCTACGCGCACCGCTCAAAGACCACCGGCGATAAGGTGCGGGTGCGGTATGCCTGCCAGTTCACACACGACGTTTGGATCGGCACGTCGCTATACAAGGACCGTGGCAAAGCCGACGTTGCCGTTGACGGCGTGCCGGTGACGGACCCGCTCGACTGCTATGTGCCGGATGAACCCGCGATTCTGTCGCGGCGCTGCGTCAAGCGGTCGGTTCCAGCGGGCGAACACGTCGTCGAGATCACCGTCCGGTCTGATCGGAACCCGGCGTCCAGCGACAACTACGTCTATTTCGATTACCTGCACGCGGTCGTCGCCTCGGACGTGCCGGATGCGCCAGTCACGTACACGACGGTTTCCCCGGCGCTCGATTTCGACACCGACCACACGTACAAGATGCCTCCGCAACGGCTCGTATGGAACCTCGACCGGATGGGCTTCCACGGCGACGTGAACGAGTATGTCGGCGTGTTCTGGTGGAACCAGAGGAAGCGGGTCGCGGGCCGGTTCCAGAGCGTCAACGTGACGTTCAACGATGATGGATGGGGATACGGCGGCGCGGCGTGGTTGCAGTTCGGCGGCACGTACCAGGGCGACCCGACCGGGACGAAACTCGGGAAGACGTTCTTCCCTACCGATGCGGCCTGGATCATCGCCGATCACTTCGCCGCGTTCATCAACGAAACGATGGTCGGCGTTTGGGCCACGTCGAACGGCAACGTCCTGACCATCACGGCGCTGTCGCCGCTGTACGATTTCCCGTTCTGGGCCTGGACTGACAACAGCAGCGGCAAAGTCGGCACGATCACCGTCGAGGGCGACCTGCGGCAAGGGTCTGAGGGTATTTGGGAGATTGATGCAGCGGCAACGCCGACCCTGAACCGCGCGGCGACGGACTGGCACCGCGATTTCTTCGCGGCGGTGCAGTCGAAGGGCTGGACGGCTACGGCGTCGTTCTCGATGGAGCTGTTGAACCCGCCCGACGACCCGGAGAACGGCCAAGTATGGGCGGCGCGATTTCGTGACGGCGTGCGCGTCCTGACGGCAACCGGGTTCGGCACGGAGGCGCTGTGCCGGATCACCGGGGCTACGAACGCCTCGCCAATCGAGATCACGGCGAAGGCGCACGGGTACGAGACCGGCGATTCCATCATCGTGTACGGCGTCGAGGGAAACACCGGGGCCAACAGCCCGCTCGACGCGAGCGGCAACCGGGTGCCGTGGATAATCACCCGCACAGGAGCGGACACGTTCACCCTGGCCGGAAGCTCGGGCACCGGCGCGTACACCGGCAATGGCTTCTGCGAACGGAACCTGAAGACGGCGCACTGCGCGTTCGTTTCGAAGGTGACGGACTACCAGAAGAACGTCTACAAGGAAATGGCCGGATTGATGGCCGATGCGGGCCTGACTCCGTGGCTGCAATTCGGCGAGTACCTATGGTGGTTCTTCACGAATTACCACGCGACGCAGAATCCTGGCGGCGGGATGGCCTACTACGACGCGGACACGGCGACGGCGGCGCAAACGGCACTCGGCAGACCGCTCGCCGTGTTCCAGCAGCCGACCGACGATCCGGGCGTGAACTCGTACGCCGATGCGAATTTCCTGCGGCAGCGCATCAAGGATCACTGTGACGCCATTAGCGCGTTCGTGAAGGCTACCTACGCGGCGGCGAAATTCGAGGTGTTGTGGCCCTACGACGTGAATTACCCGACCCCGACCAGGTTGTATAGCATCGGCGGGCGGCTGAACCGGTATGTCAACCTGCCGTCGCAATGGCAGACGAAGGCTGGTTCCGGCCTGGACCGAATAAAAATGGAGGGGCTGGCGTTCGGCTCGTCGGAACGCGATTTCGACAAGGCGAAGGAGACGATTACGTTACCCTACGCCGTACTGTCATGGCCGAAAGCCGACACCCGCTACATGCTTCCGTGGTTCAACGGCGGCTGCCCGTGGGACCGCGAGTATCTGTTCACGCTCGCTGAGGGCACTCCGCACGTGAACCTCTGGGCATTCGACCACCTTTGTTTGATGACGTGGCCGATGCCGCTTCCAAGCCCGTCCGGTAACGCGCGGGCGTTGTAGTTCCAACTCCCACCTTTCAAGGAGAAGTTGTGAAACAAGACACGTGTGTGCTGGTCGTTAGCGACCTGCATTGCGGCAGCATCTACGGGATGCTTCCACCTGGCTTTCAGACATCGGATGGCAAGACCCTCGGGCAGAATCCCGGCTATGCCGACGAAACGACGCGGCGGTGCCCGGTGCATTCCAATGTAGTTTCGATTACCGGCGACAACGGGCCGGGCGGGTTCGCGCTAAAGGACAGCGGCGACCGGAGAGAGTTCCCCACGGGTGCGCGGCGCGACATGGCGAGCGACAAGGAACGCCCCGACCTGGTTTCGCCGTTCGCTCTGCGGCGCGTCGGGCGCTGGCTCGGCCTGGGCGCGCGCAAGTACGGCGAGCGCAATTGGGAAAAGGGGATGCCGTTCTCGGTGTTCTACGCCTCGCTGATGCGGCACGCCCTGAAATACGCGATGGGGTGGCGCGACGAGGACCACCTTGCAGCCATCATTTTCAACGCGCAGGCAATCATCCATTTCGAGGAAACCGGGCTGGCCGGCGAACTTGACGACATGCCGCACTACCAGGACGGCCCGCAGGAGGCACCAGATGGAACCGCAGCGTAAGCAACGACTCGACGAAGTGGCCCAGATAGCCGTCGCTATCGAGGCCGAGACCGGGCTACCAGCACAGCTTCTCGTCGCGCAATGGGCGCTCGAATCCCAATGGGGCGCAAAGCCCGTAGGCGCGGCGAACTATTTCGGAATCAAGAAAGCCGACCGGCACGAACGGTGCTGCACCGTCACTACCCACGAGGTCGTGAACGGCAAGTCGGTGCAGATGGACCTGGAGTTCGCCGACTACGAGTCGCTGGAGGCGTCCTGCCGGGATTACGCCTGGCTGATCACCCACGGCAAGCCCTACCGGGAGGCGTGGGAACAGTACCAGCGGGATAAGAACCTGCACAACCTCGTGTTCGGAATCGCGCAGGTCTACGCCACGGGTTTGCACTACGCGCAGCTCGCGACGCAGATTGCCGCGCAGGGAAACGTCGCGCGGGCCATCGCCCAGGCGCGTGAGGGAGCGGCGGCGTGAAGATCGACGTTTGGAAATGCGATGTGTGCGGGAAGGAATTCCGCACCGGTGGTGGCACGCCAGAGATTCCGTTCCACGTCGATAACGAGCGCGACCCGGTAGACGGGCACAACGTCCGGGTCTACAAACACGCGGATCTGTGTACGGTCTGCCAGAACGACCTATTGACAGACCTGATTAACAAACTCCCGATCACCGAGCGGGCAGAACTCGCAAAAGAGTGGAAGGCAAAATGAACCGTCTGAAAAACGCTATTACGTGCGCTCTGCTGGCCTCGCTGGTGGGGCTGGTGGTTTACGCCATCCTCCTGGTTCGGAACGCCATAGCGGTTGTTTCCGCGCTTCCAGCAGGCATCGAGCGAAGCATCCGCGAGCAGGGCGACGAGACGCGGAAAGCCGCGCTCTCCGCTATCACCGACACCCGGCGCGAGGCGCTGGCCGAAATCACCCGGACGCGCGGTGACCTGCTGGCGCGGGTGGACCGGCTTACCGACATATCGGAGCGGTCCATTGCCGACCTGTCCGAACGCGCCGACCGACATCTCGCGACCCTGAACACGACCGTTGCCCTGAACCTCGGTCGCGCGAACGACAGCATCGCTGGTGTCGCGGCTCTCGGCACAGCGCTGAAGCCCACCGTCGATCATGTGAACGAGGCGTCGGCGGTCCTGTTGCGACGGAACGCTCTGCCGGCGCAACTGCTCGGCCTCACGGCAGCCGCAAAAGTGACGCTCGGGCAAACAGCACAGACCATGCGTTCCGTTCAGAACGCAACCCCGGCGATGCTCGCCACCTGGCAGCGGATCGGCGACGACATTTCCGGGACGGCGAACAACCTGAACCGGCTCACGAAGCCGCGCTGGTACGACCGGCTGCTCGGGTACGGTCTGAATGGGGTTGTCATCTACCGCAACCTCAATCCCGCAACGAATCTGACGATCAAGGGCGCGGAATTCGTCTCCTCGCGCCCGTAACCCCACTTCGAAAGGACAATTCCCATGAAGGCACTTCTTACGGCGGTTCTTTGTCTGTTCATCGCGGTCGCCTGCTTTGCCCAGGATGCCGCGCACCCCCCGGCTCCGTCCGTCACCTACCAGCCGCAATACTGGCTGGCTGCCGGTGCCGGGTTCAACAAGTACGCCAGCCCGCAGGCGAACGGCTGGTTGACGTTTGGCGTGAAGGTCGGCGACGCGAGCTACACCTACACGACGATCAGCATTACCTCGGTGAATTCGACCATCAGCGCCGGGTACGCGCGAATCCTCATCGAGCAGGACCGGTTTACGCTGGCGGCGCTCGGCGACGCCGGTGTCGCATCCGGCGCTGGCAATGTCGGCGGCGCATTCTCGGGCGGCGGGTCGCTCGCCTACGACATCTCGCGGTGGACGAAGATCCCGCGCACCTACGCGGTTGCCACGGTGAAGGTGCTCAAAACGAGCCTCAACGATGTGCAGCCCGTCTTCGGGTTCGGCATCGGGAAGGCGTTTTAGGAGCCGACCATGCGGAGCCGCGTGGATTGGCTGGCGACCGAGGGGGGCCACATTGTCGTGGCCCTTTTCGTCTTCGTGGTCGGTGTGGGCATGGTGCTCTGGAAAGTGGAACTCGGAAATGAGGTCGTCGTCGGCTCGCTGGCGAGCTTGTGGACGGCGATTCGGACGGGCGCGCGCGCCCAGTACAAGGGGGAGTAACGATGCACCGGATTTTCGCATTCATTCTGCTGGCCTGCGTTTCAATGCAGGCCGGAACCCGCATCCGGGATACGGTGTTCTACGCAAACGGCAAGCGGGCGGAGGGGCACATCACAATTACGTGGCCCGCGTTCACCGCGTCGTCGGGACGGACGGTTGCGGCAGGCACGCTCGATACGAAGATCACCAACGGGCTGCTCGACCTCGACCTCGAACCGAACCCGGACGGCACGTCGTACACCGTGCGCTATTTCCTCAACAACGGCGTGTCGAACCTGGAATACTGGATCGTTCCCACGTCCGCGACGGCGGTCACGATTCCCTCCGTTCGCACCGCGACGATTCCGACACCGAACCTCCAAATCTCGCCGGGGCAGATCACCCAAGGCGGCGCGACGACCGGCCAGTGTATGGCCTGGTCGGGCACGAGTTGGGCACCGGTGGATTGCGTTGCGGGCGGGAACAACGCGACGCAGATTCAGGGGCGCGATGTGGCGAGCACGGCACCATCGGGCGGCATGGTGCTGACCTGGAACGCGGCGGCGTCCCGATGGGAACCGCAGGCCGTGAGCGGCGGCGTGCCAAGCGTGTTTGGTCGCACCGGGGCTGTGACGGCGCAGGCGGGAGACTACGATGTCGCCCAGATCACCGGCCTACAGGCGGCGCTCGACGGCAAGGCGGCGGCTGCGGACCTGACGGCGCACGCCGGGCGCACCGACAACCCGCACACGGTCACGGCGGCACAGGTGGGAAGGGATACGGCGCAGTGGAACGCCGACCGTCTCCAGGGGCAGGCGGTTTCGGCGGCGGCACCGGCAGACGGCCAGATGATGCGCTACAACGCTGGCGCTGGCAAGTGGGAGCCTGCGAAGGTTCGCCACACGGTCACGTTCACTGAGGCGACCACGGTCACCGTGCTTGGCTCCGAGCATCAGCTTGGAACGACCGACCTGACGGTTGTGTGCTACGATGCCTCCACCCCGCCGAACATCGTCGAGGGGGATGGGTGGGTGTCCGATCCGGTAACCTTCGACGTGACGATCAAGTTTGCTGTCCCGCAGTCCGGGCGCTGTGTTCTCCGTTGAGCGTCCGTAGGGCGCATCGCATTGCCGGGATATAGATATCCAGGAACGCGAGGCGGTCCTGGCATCGCCCGCAAACCAGTAGGTGCTCCTCAACCGGTGCGGCGTCGGGTTCCAGAAGTTGACCCATCGCGTACCGTTACAGCGATTCTTCATCTATATGGGCTTCAGATTCGCGCGCCACAGATGTCGTCATCGTTCGCCTCCGCAAGCCTCATCGGCGCAAGTCCGCATCCGGCGCGCACAGCACCGGATGTCGGCTGGCTGAGAGTGAACCGCATCCAGAACAGCGTATCTGATTTATGTAGAACCTTGAAGGATTTTAAGAAATCACGATCCGATGTACGCGCCGACCGGCGTTCTTCTCGGTGACCACCTCCAGGTGGTACATGCCGGATTCGACCCGGACACCGGCCATGCGGCGGGCCAGAAGGTCGGAGGCGAGGTTGTCGCGCTGGCGCTGGAGCGTGAGCAGTTGGTTGTCGAGAGAGATCAACATTTCGATTTCGTCCTGCCCAATTCCGCTCGTCGGAAGTACCGCGAGTTTGTGTTGGGTCATCGCATTATGGTTGAACAACAAATAGTGCGAAAACGCACGGGAAAATCGCAGAAAATTATCTGATTTTCAGTTGCTCAACCAACACTCCGCCCTCGCGGGTGACTTCTATTTCGCACACGTGGGTGCCCGGCTCGACCATCGCCCCGGCCTTGCGCTTACGGTAGATCTCCTCGGCGAGCTGGTCGCGGGTCCGTTGCAACCTGGCAATCTCCAGGTCGAGGGCGACCACGCGGCGCAGTTCGTCCTGGCGGATTAGGTCAGGTTGCGATAACTGCATTGGCATAGAAACAGCATGGTCGCAAAAGTGCGGGGGGGGAGCTACTGGCCGGATTCTAAAGGACTTCCGTCGATTGGGATTACGTCCGCTTTTGGGCTGTCCGTAATGTCCGTGATCTTCGCTGCGAGTTCGACGCGGAATGATTGCCCACCCACCCGGATAACGATTTCCGACTTACCATCTTCGCGCTGTTTGGGCGCGGGGAAGGGCGCGACCTTCGATTTGCCGCGCCGACTCCTCACCTGACGCCCCGCTTGGCGTGCGCGTTACCGCGTGCGGCCTTCCGCTTCATGAATTCGTAGGAATCAACGGCGCGGCGGATGCCCTCGGCGAACACCGGGTCGTTGTCCCGCAGGATTTCGAGAACGCCAGCCAGGTAGTGAAGCTCGGTTTCCGATGCGCCGTCGAACATGCTCGGCGTGGGTTGACCGGCAGCCGGGCGCGTTTGTTTTATACGGTATGGGTTCTGGCACCGGGGGCACTTCTTCGGCGGCTCCGGTTTGCGCGGTGCCCACTCGTGACCGCACGCCTCGCAGCGAAGTTTGGGTAGATCAAACACCTACCCGGATAGTAGCAGAACCGGAATCTTTTTTCAGCAAAAAACTGCTTGCAATACTCATACGGTATACCGTATAAGTAGAAGCATGACAGCGACGCGAATCCAAACGATTCACGGGACGGCCCTTTCCGACGAAACACGGGTCGTCGCCGGGTGCCTGGTTCGGCGCTTCAACATCTGCACTACCCGGACATGGGTCTATGCGGTGTATGAGCCGACCGAGCTTGCCGGGCACGATGACGACGCGCATTCGACGGTGACCACGTTCGAGGGCCACGTCGGGCGGTTATCCGATGGGCGGTCCACGAACTGGTGGGGCCGGCTCGGAACGCGCGGTCTGCCGTCCGACATCAACGCCCTGCCCGTAGGCGAGGCGCGGTCGAACGCGGTCGCCGCGTACCACGACAAGCAATACGCGCTGGCGTACCGGCTGATCCTCGCGGCGTTCCCTGAGGCTGCGGATGGTCGGCGCGATATGGGCGAAATCGAGATCCGCGCGGAGGTGGCGTGATGGCGAACCATACCCCAGGACCGTGGCGCAGCGACATCGGTCGCGACCAGCGCGGTTTCGGATACGTCCGGTGCGGCAAGCGTGCCAACGCGGAAAGCGAAGGCGTCGCGGTCGCCCGCGTGTGCCACGTGCGCGGATACATCGACTGGAGCGAAGCGGTCGCCAATGCGAATCTCATCGCGGCGGCACCGGATCTGTTCGACGCACTTCAGGCGGCGGGCACGGCGCTGTATGCGCTCGCGCGTCGCATCGACCCGAAGGAAGCATCTGGCGCGGACATTGCGGCGCTGGACGAGGCGGAGCGCGCGTACATCGCCATCAATGCCGTACTCGCGAAGGCGACCGGCGAGTGACGAAATGAACCCGGTCACGATTCAGGAACGGCATTGCCGCGCGTGCGGTCATCACTGGCTGCCGCGCAAGATCGAACGCCCGATCAAATGCCCACGGTGCCAGTGCTTCACGTGGGACCAGGAACAGCCGACGAAGAAACCGGCCAAGGAGGAGCAACGTGTTCGGCTATCTGCGTAGGCAGATGATCTTCGGCGCGGTCATCGCGGGCTGCTTCTTCGTCGCTCGGTCCTGCAAGGGTGAGGACATGCCGAACCCCGACCAGATTCGCATGGTGCAGGAGCGCGAGGCGCGGGAACTCCGGGTGCGCGACCGGATCGAATACCAGTTGTCGCGCGCGCCGAAACCGAAGGCCGAACCGAAGCGCCCGGCGCGGCTGTCGGATGCGGAACGGCGCGAGCTGATCGAGGCGCTTGACCGGTTCATCCGCGAGGGGCGCGGCCTGGTCATCCTCGACCCGTACCGGGGTGTTCGATGACGGAATCCGACGATATCGACATGCTCGCCGACGACGGCTGGCGGATGTGTGAGTACTGCGGCGAGAAACCAGCCGTGGCGGAGGTGGACGATTCCGACCCGAGCGTCGGCTACTACTCCACCCTCGAAGTTTGCAGCGACTGTTTACATGGAGCAAAACGCTAATGTTCAAAAAAGCCATAAAAAAGGACGCGAAACTGCGGCTGGCGTTGTGCGGTCCAGCCGGTTCCGGGAAAACCTATAGCCTCTTGAGCATTGCCACCGAACTCGGCGGGCCAATCGCCTACGTCGATACGGAGCACGGCAGCGCTTCGAAGTACGCCGACCTGTTCGAGTTCGACGTGCAGGAACCCGAAGTGTTCGACCCCCGGCAGCTCATCGAGGCCATCAACGCCGCGTGCGAGGCCGGGTACAAGGTCATCTGCATCGACAGCCTGTCGCACTACTGGATGGGCACGGGCGGCGAACTCGACCTCGTGGACGCGGCGGCGAAGAAGGACCGCAACAACAATTCGTTCGCGGCTTGGAAGCACGTCACGCCGATCCACAACAAACTGGTGGACACGATCATCGCCGCGCCGATTCACGTTCTCGTGTCGATGCGGACCAAAACGGAATGGGTGATCGAGAAGGACGAGCGCACCGGGAAGAACGTCCCGCGCAAGGTCGGGTTGGCACCAGTTATGCGGGACGGCATCGAGTTCGAGTTCGACGTGTGCGGCGACCTCGACCAGGACAACACACTCGTCGTCACGAAATCGCGGTGCCCCGAGCTTGCCGGGAAGGTCATCAATCGGCCCGGAAAGGAAATGGCGCAGACGCTCAAAAAGTGGCTGTCGGGTTCGCCCGCAGCGCAGGCGTCGGCACCGGCGCAACCGCAACAGCAGGCACCCGCACCCGCCCCGGCGCAGAAGCAGCCCTACCAGGCGACCGACGACGACCTGCCTACGAACATGGGCGGCACGTGGGCCGACCCAGAGGGGCGCGGATCGGCCGAGCGGAAGGTCGAGGAAATGCGGCAGCGGAACGCGGCGCAGTCATCGCCGGCCACGGTCGATGGTTCCCCGGCAACGCCCGAGAAGCCCTGGAAGACCTTCAAGGGCATGGTCGAATGCTTCCAGAAAATTCACCAGCAGGTCGGCGACGTTGCCTATTACGGCGAACTCGACCTGTACGGCGTGAAGCACGCGAACGAATTCAAGTCCACGAACGACGCGCTGGCGTGCTACCGCAAGCTCGTTGCGCGGGCGCAGAACGGCGGGCAGGAGGCGGCGGCGTAATGTTCGAGTATTCCTACATCCGCCTGGTAGATGACAACCGGGGCTTCCGGTCGGTAGTTGATGACCTGAACGCGCGCGGTGCCGATGGGTGGGAGCTGATGCCATTCCTACTGCCGGGCGGATGGGGAATCCTCAAGCGAAAAGTCGCCACGGTTGCCCACTTACAGGAGGCCGCATGAGCACAGCACTTACGCTTTACAACATCGAGGAACACCTGGTCGCCCTGCTCGATACCGCCGAAATGGTCGAGACGCCCGAGCAGCAGGAGGCCATCTTCGCCGAGATCCAGCAGGCGTTGGTCTCGGCGGTCGAGAAACGCGACCGCGTGAACCAGTTCATCGTTCACTGCGAAAGCCAGCAGACGGCCATCGACGCCGAAATCAAACGCCTGCGCGCGTTGAAGGACAACTACGCGCGAGCGGCGGATCGGATGCAGGAATACATCGTCCGCACGATTCAAGCGCTCGGGACCGACGAGAAGGGACGCTACCGCAAACTGGAGGGGAAAACCTGCGTATTCGGTTTGCGCGCGTGCCCGCCATCGGTCGAGATCCGCAACGAGGGCGAGATTCCCGCCGACTACAAAACGCTGACCATCACCGTTCCGGCCAAGGTCTGGGAGGAACTGACCGACAACCTCGACATCGAGGAGCGGTCGAAATTCATCGGCGGCGTGAAGAAGGTCGAATGCGCCATTGACAAGAAGGCGGTCAAATCGGCCATCGACGGCGGAGCCACGGTGCCCGGCGCGGACCTGGCGATTGGGAAATTCAGTCTGATGCGGAAGTAAGGACTAACGATGCCTCAAACAACAACCATATCGAACGAATCCGACACTTGCAATACCCTGCGCGGTTTTCTCGCGAACGTCCGCGAAACGGTTTCCCTCCTGCGCGAACAGAACGCCACCCTGCGCGCCCGGAACCGCAGCCTACGCTGCATCGCCGCGTTCCAGGCGTTCGCGCTCGTTCTGGCGCTGGCCGGAATGGTCGCCCTGCTCGATTGGCGCATCACGGCGACGTGGTACGGCATAGCGCTGTGCTACCTGCCGTTCTTCGCGCGGAGGGCGCGGTGATTGAACTGACCGTCTACGGGACGCCGGGGCCGCAAGGCAGCAAGCGCCACGTGGGACGGGGAATCATGGTCGAATCGTCGCCCCTCGTGAAGCCCTGGCGCGAAGCCGTGAAATGGGCGTTCGTCGAGCGGTACGGTTCGACGGTACGGCCCGTGCTGCGCGGCCCGGTCGCCGTCGAGATGATATTCACCCTGGCGCGACCGAAATCGGCAAAGCGCACCCTTCCAGCAGTGAAGCCGGATCTATCGAAGCTGGTCCGGTCAACGGAAGACGCCCTGACCGAGGTCGGCGCATGGGAGGACGATGCTCGTGTCGTCAGGATCGCGACCGTAAAGCACTACGCTGGCGGCATCGGGGCGCTGCCGTCGCCGGGCGCGGTCATCCGCATCAAGGAGGCCGCGTAATGGCGCGCGACAAATCCCCATCGTTCCAGTTCTACCCGGATTCGTGGCTATCGTCGAAAGACATCCTGCTGATGACGCCAGCCGAGGAGGGCGCGTACATCCGGCTGCTGGCGCTCGAATGGCTGGAACCCGACTGCGGCCTGCCAGACGATGACGAGGAGCTTGCCATCCTATCCCGCCTGGGCGAGGCATGGGCCGGCAAAAGCGGGAAGAAGATCCGGGCGAAGTTCCGCGCCGAGGGCGGGCGGCTGTTCAACGATCGGCTGCTCGAAGAACGCGAGAAGCAAGCGGAATGGTCCCGAAAGTCGAGTGCGGGCGGGAAGAGGTCGGCGGAAGTGCGGCGCGGCAAGCACGATTCCGCAACGGTGGTTCAACCACCCTTGGAACCAAACGTCAACGGGCCGGTTCCGGTTTGCTTGGAACCAAACGTCAACTCTCCAGTCTCCAGTTTTCAGTCTCCAGAAAGCAGATCTGCGAACGACGAACAACTACCACCCGATGTGTTCGCCTGGTGGGAACGATTCATCAAACGATACCCGAACCGCGTCGCCGTGGACTTCGCGTTCCAGGTGTTCCTTTCCCTCTGGTCGGCAGGCAAGATTACCAGCGACGACCTGCCGGAAATCGACGCCGGGCTTGACCGGTATCTCGATTCCGAACTATGGGCGCGCGACGACGGGCGATACATCCAAACCCCGGCGAACTTCCTCGACGGCCCGAAGGGTCCGCTATGGAAGGACCACCCGAAGCCGAGTGTTGAGGCGCGCGCGCGGCGCAAGTCGGCGAAGCGGTCGAGCGATGGTATCGACCCAAATGCCGAATGGGTTCCCTCCTGGCGGAAAGACGAGGTGGCGTGATGAAGCTCGGTTACTGGCTGGCGTTCGTGTGGACGTGGGCCTGGGGCGGATGGCGCAGCTTGCGCGAGGTCTTCCGGCATGTGACGCGGCGCGGTGACATGGCCGGATGCACCGCTCCGCTACGGTTTCATGTCCGGTTTGCCCGGATGTGGGGGCGGCGCGAATCGCCCGAGCCGACCAGGTGCGACGAATGCGGATGGGGCGGTCCTCGCCGATGGGCTGTCCACACGTACTACGCGTGCTGTTGCGACGACGTGGAGCCGGTTGACGAATGCCCTTGCTGTGGGGCGGAGGTATAGGTGCATCAACTCGACGCAGAACGGGTGAAGCAGCAAGCGGACCTCGCGCGGGTCGTTGGAGAGTTCGTTCAACTACAGAAAGCAGGCCCGCATGAGATGGTCGGGTTGTGCCCGTTTCACAAGGAGAAGACTCCGAGTTTCACGGTCACTCCTAACAAGCAACTGTTTCACTGCTTCGGTTGTCAGGCGAGCGGAGACGTGTTCGACTTCGTATCGCGGATCGAGGGCCTTTCGAATTTCAACGCGGCGGTGACGCGCGTCGCTGAAATCATCGGCATCGATCCGTCGCTGGAGATTCCGCCAGCCCCGAAGCAGGCCGGTCCCGAGCGACTGGCCCAGTCGAAGGTGGTTGCGACGTATTCGTACACCGACGAGCACGGAGAACTGCTGTACGAAGTGCAGCGGATCGAGCCGGGCAGGAACGGGAAGGCGAAAGATTTCCGGCAGCGGCGCACGCACCCGATAGACGGCGCCTGGGTGTGGGGCATAACGGCGGGCACATACCGGAAGGGTGCGAACGGCGACTGGTATCCGACGAAAGAGGAAGCCGGCCCCGATGACGACGAACTGCCCGAGGCGCGGCGCGTCCTCTATCGGCTGCCCGAGGTGTTGAGAGCCGACACGGTGTACGTCGTCGAAGGTGAAAAGGACGTTCACACCCTGGTTGCGGGCGGGCTGGTTGCCACGACCAACAGCGGCGGCGCGGCGCAGAAGTGGTTGCCGCAGTACACCGAGGCGTTGCGCGGGCGGCGGGTCATTGTAATCCCCGACAACGACGAGCCGGGCCAGAAGCGCGCGCGCATGATCGAGCGCGAACTAAAAGGCAAGGCCGATGTGCTCGTGGTCGAGGTTCCGATCGGCAAGGATGTCACCGACTACATCGACGCTGGCAATTCCGTCGAGAACCTGGTCGAACTGGTCGAGGAAACCACGCGGCGGCTGCGTTCGGAGGAACTGGAGCGGCGCGGCCTGCTATCGCCTATCGAAATCGTCGAGCAGTTTGACGGCGGGATAAATGCGTTCCTGGACCCGTCGAAGCGAGCGCCCGGCCTGGAGACTGGGTTCACTCGGCTGGACGAAATGACGCTCGGGATGCACGCTGGCGAGCTGATAATCGTCGCGGCGAGACCGGCACAAGGGAAGACCGCCCTTGCGTTGAACATTGCGGCGAACGTGGCGTCGCAAGGTAAAACGGTCGGGATTTTCTCCCTGGAGATGTCGCGCGACCAGTTGCTTACGCGCATCGTCTGTGCGCGCGCCCGTGTGGACCAGATGAAATTCCGGGCTGGTTATCTCGACCGTGATGAACGGATGCGGGTGTCGCGTGCGTTCAACGAAATCTCCGGGATGCCGCTGTTCATCGACGACAACGCCGATGCCAGCTTGGAAGCGGTCCACGGCAAGTTGACGAACCTTCGCGCCCGGAAAGGTCTCGACCTGGTGGTAATCGACTACCTCCAGTTGATGAATTCGAAGACGCGCGAAAACCGGAACCAGGAAGTCGGGGCGCTGTCGCGCGGGTTGAAACTGATGGCCCGCGAATTCCGGGTGCCGTTTCTGGTGCTCTCGCAGCTTTCGCGCGCGCCCGAGGCGCGGCAGGGCAACCACCGACCGCAGTTGAGCGACCTTCGCGATTCGGGCGGAATCGAGCAGGACTGCGACGTGTGCCAGTTCATCTTCCGCGAGGAGGTCTACAAACCCGACGATCCGTCATTGCGCGGCCTGGCGGAACTGATCGTCGCGAAGCAACGCAATGGCCCGACCGGGAAGGTGCGGTTGACGTTCCTGCACGCCCTGACGAAATTCGAGAACTACACCGGTTCACAGGAGCACCCTGACGATGAGTAGCCGAATGTCCATTCCCGAAATCGCAGCCCGCCTCTCCATTGGGCGATTGGCGGTGTACGACATGCTGGAACATGGCATCCTGCCAGGCATCCGGCTCGGGCGGCGATGGATCGTCACGCGCCACGCCTACGAGCAGTGGGAGCGAACGTGCGGCCTGCGGGCGGAAACGGCGGAACCTCGGGTACTTCCAAACCGGGCAGCGTAAACCTATACTGAACCTTCGGATATGTCCGTCAAAAAGCGCACTTACGGGTCGGGCAAGATCGTCTGGTACTACGTGTTCGACGCGCCCGGTTCGACGCGGGCAAACCGGCGTCAGATCAAAGAGTCGGGTTTCGCAACGAAGCGGGAGGCGGAGGACGCCGAGGCCAAGCGGCGCGTTGAGGAACAACAGAAATGCGAGCTGGCAAAATCCGGCGTGGACGCCCCGTTGCCGAAGACCCTCGCGACGCTCCTGGATGAATTCTTCGCCGAACACGCCGAAAAGAAGCTCGCACCGAAAACCGTCGAACGATACCGCGAGCAGGCCGGGTACATCGCCCAGGAACTGCGCGACATGGCGCTGACCGACATCACGCCGCTGCATCTGAGCCGGGAATGGGGCCGGCTGCTTGAAAGCGGCGGGCACAACCGGAAGACGAAGGCCGCGCGCCCGCTGTCAGCAAAGACCGTGCGAAACATTGCCGGTGTCGTGTCGAGCGCGTTCGCCCGTGCTATCAAGTGGGGCCTGGTCACAGTGAACCCGGTCGAGGCGTCTGAACCACCGGTCATCAAGAAGCGACGCGGCGTCGCGTTGACGCCCGCCCAACAGCAGATGGTCTTCGATGCGGCAACCAGCCCGTGGTGCCTGCCGACGATCCTGAAGGTATCGGCTGCCCTCGGCGCGCGGCGCGGTGAGGTGCTGGCCCTGCGCTGGTCGGATATCAGCGACGATGGTCGCGCGACGATTGCCCGCTCGTTGTGTCAGTTGAAGGGCGGAAAGTTGTTCATCAAGGAGACGAAAACCGGCGTCGAGGATGACAACAAGCTGCCGGATTCGGCGGTCGCGGCGCTGGAGGAGCACCGGAAGCGGCAGGACTACTTCCGGGTACAGTTCGGCCCGGACTATGGTCTGGGCAACGTGGAACACCTGACGGACAAAGGTCCGGTATACTTCCCGGAACCGGACCTGATTTTCACGAACCCGGACGGGACGCCGCTCCGACCGGATTCGGTGTCGTCGGCGGTGTCGGCGCTGTTTCGCCGATTGAAGCTTCCGAAGGGCGCGAGTTTGCATTCCCTGCGGCACAGCCACGCCTCGCACCTTCTCGCAACCGGAGTACCGCTGCCCGCCGTGTCCAGGCGGTTGCACCATTCCTCGGTGCGGGTGACGGCGGATATCTACTCGCACGCCATTCACGGCCAGGATGACGAGGCCGCGCGGAAGTGGGACGAGTACCAGCAGCGAAACCGCGCGCCGGGCGAAAGTCCGACCGCGAAAAAGCCGATGTAGGTCATGTATGGGAATGGTGGAATTCGAGGACCACTCACCGGCGAACCAGGCGGCGCTCCTGCGCTATCTGAACGGGGAAAATGAACCGACCATGTGGCAAATCGTCGTCGGCTGGCTGCTTGCGGGTGTGACCCTGTGTGACCGCGCGGTGCGTAAGTCCTTTGTTTGTGGTAGCGCTAACGGGAGTCGAACCCGTATTTGAGCCTTGAGAGGGCTCCGTCCTAACCATTAGACGATAGCGCCGTTCGTCAATAGCTTAGCACATGGCGAGCGGTTTTTCTCGCTTCGTCACACGGGGACCGCTTCGGCCGCCTCGCTCGCGGTGAAGTATACGCAGTCCGGGTGGTGGAACACCAGCGCGCTGACGCTCGCTTCGGGGTCCATCATCATGCCGTCGGTCAGCCGGACTCCGATCTCCTCCGGTTTGAGCAGCTTCCAGATCCCCTGCTGGTCCTCCAGGTTCGGGCAGGCCCCGTAGCCGAAACTGTACCGCTTGCCGCGGTAGCGCGATGTGAACCGCTCGTGCATGGTCATCGTTGGCGGGTCCGGAAAGCCCCAGTCTTCCCGGATGCGCCGGTGCAGCCACTCGGCGCAGGCTTCGGCAGTCTCGAGCGCGAGCGCCTGAAGCGCGTGGGCGAAAAAGTACTCGCCCCGCTGCTTGGCTTCCGCCGAGCGCTGGCGGATGCCCTCGCCCGCGGTAACCACGAACATCGCGATGTGGTCGCGGCGGCCGTCCACCGGGTCCAGCACGTAATCGCTCAAACACAGCCCGTTATCGCGCGCCTGCCGCGAGAAGCGGAAGCTGTGGACGGGCTCCGTTCCGCCGGGCGCGAACAGGTGAAGCGTATTCCCTTCCCGCTCCGCCTCGAAAAACTGCCAGACCGCGCGCACCTTCATCCCCGAGCGCTGCTTGACCTCCTCCACCTTGTGGAACAGCTCGAGCGCCTTGGGATCGCGTTCGGCCAGCAGCTTTTCGAAATTGCCCTTGAATCCGAGGTGCTTTCCGTAAAGCATCTGCGGATTGACGTAGCTCCAGACTTCGGCAAGCTGCGGCACGTCGCGAACCTTGCGGTCGAGGTAGGGCGCCGGCGGAATCGGAATATCCACCCGTACCTTCGTGCTGCGCCGCTCGCTGACGGGCACGGCCGGGCCGGTTGCAGCCGGGGCCGCGGCTTCCGCTTCGCCGTGCGTGTGCGCCCGCAGGACCTCTTCGCGCGTGGCCGGATCCATCAACTCGTTCATCAGCCGCAGCCCGGTCATGGCGTCCTTTGCGTAGCAGACCGCGCCTCCGTACGCCGGAGCGATCCTCGTGCGCGTGAAGCGCTCCGAGAGCGCCGCGCCGCCCACCAGCAGGGGGATGTGGATGCCGGCGTCCTTTAAATCGCCGGCCGAGATCACCATCTGCTGCGTGCTTTTCACCAGCAGGCCGGAGAGCCCGATCGCGTCGGGCGAATGCTCGCGGCAGGCGCGGATCAAATCCTCCGGCGGCACCTTGATGCCCAGGTTCACCACCCGGTAGCCGTTATTGCTGAGGATGATTTCGACGAGGTTCTTGCCGATGTCGTGCACGTCGCCCTTCACCGTCGCCAGCACGATGGTTCCCCGTGCCGCGCTCGCCTCGGCCTTCTCCATGTACTGCTCCAGGTGGCTGACGGCGGCCTTCATCGCCTCGGCCGATTGCAGCACCTCGGCCACGATCAGCTCGTTGTTTGCGAACAGCCGGCCGACTTCGGTCATCCCGGCCATCAGCGGGCCGTTTACGATGTCGAGCGGGGCCGCGCCCTCGCGGAGCTTGAGTTCGAGGTCGGCGATCAGCCCGTCCTTGCTGCCCTCGATGATGTAATTGGCCAGCCGCTGATCGAGCGGCACTTCGGCGGCCGCCTCCTTCCGCCTGACGGCGGTGCGGAAGTGCGCGGCGATAGCGGCGATGTGGAACTGGTTGACGGCGATCTTCTGCTCGCGCGTCTGCCGGCGCCAGTCATCCGGAGCGCTCTGGAGCAGGTCGCGGTCGGGGTGATCCGTCGGGACGTCGGCGGGCGGTGTGTTGAACAGCAGGTTTTCCGCCAGCCGCCGCTCCAGCTCCGGAATGGATGCGAACCGCTGGAGCTTCTCCGCGTTGACAATCGCGGTATCGAGCCCCGCCTTCGTGCAGTAGTACAGGAAGACGGAGTTCACCACCTCGCGCGCGGCCGGCGGCAATCCGAAGGAAACGTTCGAGATGCCCAGAATGGTTCTCACGAACGGAATGCGCTCCTTGATCAGCCGGATCGCCTCGATGGTTTCCACCGCCCCGCCGATGTAGTTTTCGTCGCCCGTGGCGCAGGGGAACACCAGCGGGTCGATCAGAATGTCCTCGGGCGGGATGCCGTACTTTTCGGTGAGCAGCCGGACCGACCGTTCGGCCACCGCCAGCTTGCGCTCGCGCGTGAATGCCTGCGCCTGCGCCTTGTCCTCATCGATGGTGCCGCAGACCAGCGCGGCGCCGTAAGCGCGGGCGATGGGGCAGACCCGCTCGAATTTCTCCTCGCCGTCCTCCAGGTTCACCGAGTTGATGATGCTCTTGCCCTGGCAGTAGGTGAGCGCCAGTTCCACCGCGCGCGGGTCGGTGGTGTCGATCATGATGGGCGCTTTGATCTTGCGGATCAGGCGCTCATAGAACGGGGGGATGTCGGCAAGTTCGTCGCGGTCGCTCGACTGCAAACAGACGTCCACGATGTGCGCGCCGTTGCGCACCTGGCGGCGCGCGATCTCGCTCGCCTCCTCCCATTTCTCTTCCGCGATCAGGTTCTTGAACAGCCGCGAGCCGATGACGTTAGTGCGCTCGCCGACCAGCAGCGGGCGGTTGCTCTCCTCGGCCTCCACCAGTTCCACGCCGGAGTAGAACGCGCGGCGCGAAGGCGGCTTCACCGCGCGCGGCCGCTTGCCTTCGAGCATCTGGGCAATGGCGCGGATGTGCGCGGGCGTGGTGCCGCAGCAGCCGCCGACCATGTTCAGCCAGCCGTGGTCCGCGAAGCGCTCCAGTTGCCGCGCGAGCGATTCCGGCGTCTCCAGGTAGGCGCCTTCCTCGTTCGGAAGCCCGGCGTTGGGGTGGCAGGAAATGCGCGTCGAGGCGATCTCGCTCAGCGTCCGGATGTGGTCTGTCATGAACTCCGGTCCGGTAGCGCAGTTCAGCCCGATCGAGAGCAGATCCGCGTGCGCCACGGAGACGTAGAACGCATCGCTGGTCTGGCCGCCGAGCATCGTGCCGGTGCGCTCGATGGTGCCCGAGACCATAACCGGCAGCGTGGTGCCCGCCTCCCGCATCGCCTGCCGGACGGCGAGCAGCGCGGCCTTGGCGTTACGTGTATCGAGACACGTTTCTATCAGCAGGATGTCCACCCCGCCCTCGATCAGCGCCCTGGCCTGCGCGAGGTAGGCTTCCCGCAGTTCGGTGAACGTGATGCCGCCGGTCGTGCTGATGGATTTCGTCGTGGGGCCGATCGAGCCGGCCACGAACCGGGGCCGCGCCGAAGTCGAGAACTCGTCCGCAGCCTGACGCGCCAGTTCGGCGGCGCGCCGGTTCAGTTCGTGCGTGGCGTCCTGGAGGTTGTACTCGGCCAGCACGATGGGCGTGCCGCCGAAGGAGTTCGTTTCGATGATGTCCGCGCCGGCTTCAAGGTAAGCCCGGTGCACGCCGAGCACCACGTCCGGCCGCGTGCGCACGAGCACTTCGTTGCAGCCATCCAGCGCCGGGCCGCCGAAATCGGCCGCACTCAGCCCGGCCTGCTGCAACATGGTGCCCATGGCGCCGTCGATGCACAGGATGCGCTGCTCCAGAGACTCGTAAAGCGCTTGTTGCCGCAACTCACGGGGATTCATGAGGTAGTTTCAATTTTACCAACCCCCGGCAGTTTGCCGTGCGAATCCGGATAGAATTAACCGCGCTTCCGGCCTTATGCTCAAGCTATGGACGATGAGCGGCGCTGGGAGGCGGTATCGGCGCGGGATCCGGCTTACGACGGGCGCTTCGTCTACGCCGTGCGGTCCACCGGAGTCTATTGCAAACCGTCCTGCCCGGCGCGGCGTCCCGGGCGGGACCAGGTGCGGTACTTCGATGCGCCGGACGCGGCCGAACGCGCGGGTTTCCGGCCCTGCCGGCGCTGCCATCCCAGAGATGTAAACAACACGGAAGCGGCGCTGGTGGAGGCGGCCTGCCGCGCGCTCGAGGCGGGCGGGACACCGGCGGATTGCGGAGTAGGCCCGCGCCGGCTCACAAAGGCGTTCCTGCGCCAGTTGGGAGTGACGCCGCGCCAGTACGCCGACGCGCTGCGGCTGGAATCCTTCAAGGCGCAGGTTCGAAAAGGAGGAGAGGTGACAGAGGCTTTGTACGAGGCGGGCTACGGCTCGAGCAGCCGGTTGTACGAGCGCGCCGGCGCGCAGCTCGGAATGACGCCTGGGACCTACCGCAAGGGCGGACGAGGCATGCGGATCGCCTTCGCCATCGCGGATTGCCCGCTGGGGCGGCTGCTGGTGGCGGCGACCCAACGGGGTGTCTGCGCGGTGGCGCTGGCGGATTCCGACGAGGAACTCGAAGCGGCGCTGGCGGGCGAGTTCCCGGAAGCAGAACTGCGCCGGGACGATGAACAGGTGGGGAGCTGGACGCGCGCCGTCGTCGAGCATCTGGAGGGCGCGCGGCCGGCACTCGATCTTCCGCTCGACATACGCGCCACGGCGTTTCAGCGCCGGGTCTGGGAAGAGCTGCGCCGCATCCCGCGCGGCGAGACGCGCACCTATCAGGAGGTAGCCCGCGCGATCGGCCGGCCCACGGCGGCGCGCGCCGTCGCCCGTGCCTGCGCCACGAACCCGGTAGCCCTGGCGATTCCCTGCCATCGCGTGGTGCGGGGCGACGGCGGCGAAGGAGGCTACCGCTGGGGCGTCGCGCGCAAGCGCGCGCTGCTCAAATCGGAGGCGGAGTGTTCGCGCGAAAGCTGAAGCTCACCTTGCGCTCGCAGGACGGCGAACGACCGGCGCCGAAGGCCTGGCTCGATCAGTTCTTCATGCGCAATTTCACGGGCTACAGCGCGTTCGACGACACGCTGCCCGTGGCCGACGGGATCCTCGAAGCCGGAACGGCGGTGGATAGCGCGGAGGTCAAGGCGCAGTTCGAAAAATGGCTGAGGGGCCGGAAAGCGATTGGGCCGGAGACCGAACTGGTGGTCGAGTAGGCCGGGACTTTCGCCGTCCTGACGGGCGCCAACCGGTAGACTTCAAACAGAGGCCGCCCGTGGCGGTCGTGGATTACTTTGAGCACCTGTTTGCGGCGTCCCATGGCCTCCGCCGCGCGGCGCATCTTCTCGCTCACGCCTTCGAATACCTCGTTGCCCTCAGTGTGCCCGACAAACACGGCGTCGGTGGCCGAAAGGATCTCGTTCAGGATGCGGCGGTCCTCATCGTCCATCGATTCCTTGGAAATCTGGTCGCCGCCGATCTCCAACGGCAGCCGCCCACCGCTGAGAATCCTCAAAGCATCAAAGATGCCCCAATCCATTACATAAACGCGGCCCGGGGATGCCGCGTTGAGGTACTCCGCCAGCGGGAAGATGGCGTCCGTCCAGACATGCCCGGCGCCGCGCTCGACAAGCTGGGTGAGATGCCGGTTCGTCATCAGAAGGTTCGAGCCGCAGACGGCCGCGATGAGGACAGCCAGCACCGGAATGGCCGCCCGGCGCAGCGCGCCCGCCGCCTGCGCGAACGCTACCGCGATTAGCAGGTGCGGGAAGGGCCACAACAGCGTTGTGTGGTGCGGGCCGCCGCCCGCCCCCTCCGTGAACGCCATCTGAACCCAGGTGACCACCAGGAAAATCAGGGAGAACAACATGGGTTTGCGCGCCGGGGTGGTCCAGAGCCAGGGCAGCAGCGCCAGCGCGAGCACGAATGCGACCCCCGTGAGGCCCGCTTCCGGCTCGCCGGCAAAGTCGTTCAGCGCGGCGGACCACTCCTCCAGCTTCGAAGTGGGGACCCCCGGCGCCGGCGCCGGCTCATTGCGCACGATATATCCAAACAGCGAGGACCCCTCCAGGCACAGCCGCACCAGGTGAAGTTTGTTGTCCACGTCAACGGCCGAGTAGCGCGCGTTTCCCCGAAAGGTCTTCAGTTTGTGCGTCACATTATAGGCCACGAGCGGACCGCAGCCGATCAGAAAGCACACAACGGCAAGGCCAAGATTGCGCCAAGTCAGCCGGGAAAAAACCTCCCTCGGGAACACAACGAGCGCGCCCATTCCCAAACCGCCCAGCATCCACACGAATATCGCCTTGTCCCACAGCCCCAGGCCGAGACAAAGAAAACCTGCTCCGAGGCAGACCAGCTTTCCGGATTTGTGAAAGCGAACCAGCAGGAGCACGCCGGCGATGAGCAGCAGGTGCTGGAGCGCCACGGGACCCCAGTCGAACGTCGTCGTGAGCAGGAATGTGGTGTCGAAAGCCAGCAGGGCGGCTCCGGCCAGCGCGGCGCGCCGCCCGGCCGTTTCTTTGAGCAGCAGAAAGAAAAGCCAGATTGTGACGGCGCCGATTGCCAGCACAGGTACGCGCAGCGAGAATGGCGACGGCGGCCAGAGAGCAAAGAGAGGGGCGTACACCCAGGCTTTGAGCGTGCCAAGATAGCTCATCAGCATGACCGGCACCATGTGGCCAAGGATGGGCACCTTATACTCGATCCACACCGGCTCAAGAAGGGCCGCGCTGAACAGCGCTTCGTCGTTCTGAATCCCGACATAAGGGATAAAGACCAGCCCTTGCAACACAAAACCCAGGCACAGCAGGAGCGCGAAGGCGGTTGCCGGGCGTGCGGCGCGCGCCGGCACGGGCGCGGTCTTCGGGGCCGCGGCGCTCCCAGTCTCGTTAGTCATGTTGAATAGGCAAAAAGAAAGGTATTATCCCACACGCACTTACCTGCGTGGAATCTATTCATACTTGCGGTCGATGCTAAGATCTTGGACTGACCTGAGGCCCGCGTGACTCACTGGACGAGACTTACTTACTGGAGCCTGCCGCCGCTGGCTTGCCTTGCGCTTTACCGGCCCGGGCTGCGCGCGTGGTTCCAGCAGGACGATTTCGCCTGGCTGGCGCTCTCCGGGACCGTTAAGGACGCAGGCACTCTTCTCAGCGCGCTACTTGCGCCGATGGCCCAGGGCACCCTCCGGCCACTGAGCGAACGGGCGTTCTTCATGCTGTTCCATGCGGCTTTCGGCCTCTGGGCCACTCCTTTCCGCGCATTCGTCTTCCTTACCCAGTTCGCCAACCTGGTGCTGCTCGGCGCGCTCGTCGCGCGGGTGAGCAGGTCGCGGGCGGCCGGATTTCTGGCGCCGATGTTCTGGGCGCTCAACGGCGGGCTTGCGATGGCCATGTCGTGGACATCGGCCTATAACCAGGTGCTGTGCGGCTTTTTCATGCTGCTGGCGCTGGACTGCTTCGTGCGCTACACCGAAACCGGCAACAGGAGGTACCTGGCCGCGCAGTGGGCCGCGTTTCTGCTGGGATTCGGGGCGCTCGAGATCAACGCCGTGTACCCTGCCCTGGCCGCCGCTTACGCGGTCTGCCGGGCCCGCGCCTGTGTGCGGAAAACCTGGCCGATGTTTGCCGTTTCGGCCGCCTACACGATCCTGCACCTCTGGGCGGCGCCGGTCCGGGACCCCGCCCCGGCGTACGCGATGCATTTCGACCTGTCGCTGTTCTCCACTTTGTGGACCTACTGGGCGTGGGCACTCGGCCCGGCCCGCCTGCCGGATCTCGCTGTAGGCACGCCGGAGTGGATCGGCACGGCCGGCACGGCTTTGCTTACGGCCTGGCTGGCAGCGTTCGCGGTTGCCAAAGCGCTCCGCAGAGAGTGGGCAGCGCTGCTGCCGCTGTTTTGGTTCGTGGTTGTGCTCGCGCCGGTGCTGCCCTTCCGCGACCACCGTATGAGCTACTATCTGACACTCCCCACGGCGGGCATTGCGTGGTTTGCCTCCCTGGCGGTGACAGGGGCGTTCCAACGCCGGTGGCATTATAAGGCGCCGGCGGCGGCACTTGCCGGAGTCTACCTGGCATCGGGGATCGCCGGCGGCAGGCTGGAGATTCGGGCGGTTGTGCTGCGAAGCCATGCCGTCCAGGCGCTCGTGTGGGGCACGGTTCGGGTGCGGCAGCTCCATCCCGGCAAAGCCATCATTTTAAAAGGGCTCCACTCGGACGTCTTCTGGGCCGGCGTCTTTCCGCGACCTTTCCGGCTGGTGGGGGTTGACGATGTCTACATGGCGCCGGAGGCCGAATTCGAGATCAAACCTCACCCCGAGGTGGGGCGCGTTTCGGACACCGTGATTCCTCCGGGCATCCTATTGAAGCTGCTGAAAGAGAAACGCGCGGTGGTTTACACGCTGGAGGGCGGCCGGCTGCGTGCACTGACGACGGCATATGCCGTAACCGCTCGGCACTTGTGGAAGCCGGAGGCACCCCGGCGGGTTGAGGTGGGGCAGCCGTCGTTTGCCTGCCAGTTGGGCCCGACCTGGTACGAACCGGATTCCGGGCATCGCTGGATGCCGCGCCAGGCCTCGGTCCGGCTCGGGGGTCCGCGGTCAAAGTCCGAAAAAATCTACCTGCGCGGATACTGCCCGCCGGAGCAGACCACCAAGGCCCCGCTGCGGATCGTTGTTCAGGCGAACGGGATCCCGCTGGGTGTCCGGCCGATTACGAAGGGCGGCGCGGAGTTCGAGGTGGATTTCGAAGTGCCGCCGCAGCTTGTTGGAAAGGATACTGTTGACCTCTCGCTGACAATTGACCGTACGTTCAGAGCGGAGGGAGACGAAAGAGAACTGGGACTGGTATTCGGGACGGTTGAGATTCGGTAATAGTGCGCCTTCGGGCGGTAAAAAATACCCGGCCGGAGCTGCCGTTTGGGGGGCCGATCGGAACCGGAAGGGGTCTGGGGACCCAGTTGACAGTATACAGAAGTTTTTTTCATGCGGATGTGAAACTTTCGGAGGATATTGGCGTCAAATACTAACTTGCGGTTGGGGGATCCAGATAATTTTTTTGGAACCTTAATTGCTCAAAGCGAGTCTTAGTTGGGTATGGGAACGATGAAGCCGCTGAGAAGACGAAGGTTGGGCGAACAAGTGGGTAATTTGCCCCACCTGAGTGGTGACCGCTTAGATTTTGTGAAACTTTTTGCGTCAAGGCTTCGTCACCATATTTCGCTGGACAAGAACAGAAAGATTAGAAATAATTAATCCATTGTGAGCACAACAGCAACGAAGAGGGGGAGAGAGAACCATGACTAAGAGCGAACTGGCAAAGTTTCGGCAGATCCTTGAGGCCAAGCGGGCCGAACTGTCCGACATCCTGCGTAGACGAGATGAGATTGCGATTGAAAAGAGCGCCGACGCCATCGACGAGGTGACTCGGGCCGCCGAGCGCGAGCTGGCGATCCGGAACCTCGACCGTGAATCGAACCTGTTACGGAACGTGCGGGCCGCCCTGAGGCGCATAGACGAGGGGACTTTCGGCGTCTGCGCGCACTGCGAGGAGGAGATCAGCCCGAAACGTCTGGCCGCTGTACCGTGGGCGCCGTTCTGTATCCGGTGCCAGGAGGCGGCGGACCGCCACGAGCGCGAGGCCACCGAGACTCTCGAAAGCCTCTTGATGAACGCTGCCTGAGCAACTTGAAGGGTTTTTCTGAGAAAGGCGCGGATCTGGGTCCGCGCCTTTCCTATCTCAGCACGCTATTGCAATTCCGGAAATCATGCGGCCCGTGTGTTCCCGCGTGCGGCGGTACGAGTGGAACTCTTCGGGGGCGCACTGGGTGCAGAGACCTCCGATGAAGATTCTCGTTGGGGGAATGCCTGCGGCGATCAACTGGCGGCGGTTGGCCTCGGCGAGATCGACCGCGGCAGGCCCGTCGAGGTCGTCGCGCTCCGGAAACCAGGGCCGTAGACGGGAAGCAACTTCCGGGCCCACTGTGTAGCATTTACCGCAGATGCCGGGCCCGATTGCCACAATCAAATCCTCCATGCGGGACCCGAATTGCGCCGCCATCGCTGCGGCGGTCTTGGCGGCGATCTCCTGAACCGTTCCCCTCCATCCGGCGTGCACCGCCCCGACAGCCCTCAGCCGCTCATCGACAAGGAGTATGGGGATGCAGTCGGCTGTCCGCACGCTGAGAAACCGGCCCGGGGTGTTCGTGATCAGGGCGTCTCCCTGCCCCAGGCAGCCGGTAGCGCCGTCAGCTACGAAGCAGCGGTCCGAATGGATCTGGCGAAGGGAAACCAGCGGCTCGGGCGGCCAGTTTGTCGACAGCCGTGTTCCGAAACCGTGCTCCAGCCACGGCAGCTTCAGGAAGGCATCGACGCGATAGACGTGTTGTGTATCTTTTCGGAACACTCGTCTTTATCGAGACGGAAGAGGCAAACCTCTATGCCGTCTGCTTCATCTGGGAGATTTTGACCCGCTTCTTGAAGTCTTCGAGCATCGACTCGTCCAGGCGCACGTCGGTGGGCCGCCGGACGAGGTTCGGCGTCTGGTCGATCTTGTCCTGCAGCTTCAGCAAAGCGTAGAAGAGGTTTTCCGGGCGCGGCGGGCAGCCTGTCACGTAAACGTCAACCGGCACGATTTTGTCAACGCCCTGGAGCACGGAATATGTATTGAAGGGCCCTCCGACCCCGGCACACGCCCCCATGGCGAGGACCCACTTCGGTTCGGGCATCTGATCGTAGAGCCGCTTGAGGACGGGGGCCATCTTCAGGGTGACGGTCCCTGCCACGAGCAGCAGGTCCGCCTGCCGGGGAGACGGGCGGAACACCTCGGCGCCGAACCGGGCGATGTCGAACCGGGCGGTGCTGGAGGCGATCATCTCGATGGCGCAGCAGGCCAAGCCGAATGTGAGCGGCCAGAGCGAGGACTTCCTGGCCCAGTTGAACACATAGTCCACTGAGGTGACTACAACGTTTTTTTCGAACTGGTTTTGCAGGAAAGGCATAGCCGCGCGACCAAAAACCGTATTCTAGCACTGCCGCGGTGGGGGCTGTGGCGCCGGCTACCGCGGCTCACCCTGGACGCGGCGCTCGCGGTGACAGCGGATTTCGCGGATGGCGTAAATGCGGCGGCCCTGGCTTTCGAAGTACGTGCGGATGAGCACTTCTCCGAGCAGGCCGGTGGAGAACATCATCAGGCCGGCCAGAAGCAGCAGCCCGCCGGCCAGCATCAGCGGGCCGTGCTGGATGACGATGTCGTAGCCGGTGGCAAGCTTGTACACGGCCAGGTAGCCCAGGATGGCCCCTCCCGCCAAGGTCCCCACGAGTCCGAGATTTCCGAAAAAGTGCATCGGGCGGGTGAAATAGCTGAGCAGGAACTTGATGGTCACGATGTCGAACATGACGTGCATCGTGCGGCCCAGGCCGTAGTGCGAATCGCCCGAGGCGCGAGGGATGTTCTGGATGGGCACCTCGGCTATCTTCGCGCCATAGAAGCTTGCCAGCGCCGGAATGAAGCGGTGCAGCTCGCCGTACAGGTTGACGTCCTTCAGAATTTCCGCGCGGTAGGCCTTGAAGGTGGTGCCGAAGTCGTGCAGGTTGACACCGGAAGCCTTCGCCATGAGCCAGTTGGCGATGCGGGAGGGAAGCTTGCGCGTGAGCGCGTTATCGACGCGGTTCTTGCGCCAGCCGCTCGCGATGTCATAGCCCTCTTCGATTTTCGCCAGCAGCGCCGGAATGTCCTCCGGGGCGTGCTGGAGATCGCCGTCCAGTGAAATGATCACTTCGCCCTGAGCTTCGTGAAAGCCCGCCGAGAGCGCCGCCGTCTGGCCGAAGTTGCGCCGGAGGCGGATCACCTTCAAGTGCGGGTCGGTTTCCGCAAGATTCGCGAGAAGCTCGAAGCTGCGGTCGGTGGACGCATCGTCGACAAAAATGATTTCGAAGGGCTGGCCGATGGAGGTGAGCACCGCAGTGAGCCGGTCGTACAACGGCAGCAGCGACGGCTCTTCATTATGCACAGGAATGACGACCGAGAGCATCGTACTTTCAGTCTACAACTTTGCCTTGCTGGAAACGCCGGGTTTGCGGCCGGAAAATGCGGCTGCGGAGAAGCCGTCCCGAAGGCCCTCTTCAATCACAAAAACTCCCTTTTCCTTCAATGGATTTGGTAGAATTAATAGATTAGATATCGACATTCGTTTCAGGCAAACAAAAGGGATAGATAGGAGTAATCTTTGGCAGATTCGGAACGTCCAGACAGCCCGCAGCAGCCACCCACGCCGCCGCCCCCGCCCGCTGGCGGAGGGCAGATCCCGCTCGGCGCCGGCGGCGGTGGCAAGAACCTGATCCCGATCAATATCGAAGACGAGATGAGGCGGTCGTACCTGGATTACGCGATGAGCGTGATCATCGGCCGCGCTCTGCCCGACGTGCGCGACGGGCTGAAGCCCGTTCATCGCCGGATACTCTACGGGATGCACGAAATGGGGCTGACGTTCAACCGGCCCACGCGCAAGTGCGCCAAGATCGTCGGCGAGGTGCTCGGAAAATACCATCCGCACGGCGACACCGCGGTGTACGACGCGCTGGTCAGAATGGCGCAGCCGTTTTCGATGCGGTATCCGCTGATCGACGGCCAGGGCAACTTCGGCTCGGTGGACGGCGACCCTCCGGCGGCGATGCGGTACACGGAGGCGCGGCTGGCGCGCATTTCCGGGACGATGCTGGCCGATATCGACCGCGAGACGGTGGATTTCCGGCCCAACTACGACGAAAGCGAGCAGGAGCCGGAAGTTCTGCCTGCGCGCGTGCCGAACCTGCTGATCAACGGTTCTTCGGGCATCGCGGTGGGCATGGCGACCAACATCCCCCCGCACAACCTGAGCGAGATTATCGACGCCACCATCGCGCTGGTGCAGAATCCCAACACTCCGCTGGAGAAGATTCTGGAGCTGGTGCCCGGCCCCGACTTTCCGACCGGCGGGTACATCCTGGGCCGGCAAGGCGTGATTGACGCCTACACCAAGGGCCGCGGCATGCTGAAGCTGCGGGCCAAGGCGGCAATCGAGCATGTAGGCAAGGACCGCGATCAAATCGTGGTCACGGAAATCCCGTACCAGGTGAACAAGTCCCGGCTGATCGAGCAGGCGGCGAGCCTGGTGAATGAAAAGAAGCTGGACGGCATCTCCGAGATCCGGGACGAGAGCGACCGCGAAGGCATGCGCATCGTCTTCGAGCTGAAGCGCGGCGAGCAGGCCGAAGTGGTGCTGAACAACCTGTACAAGCACACGCAGATGCAGACCGGGTTCGGCATCATCATGCTCTCGATCGTGAACGGGCAGCCGCGCGAGCTCGGGCTGATCGATTGCATCAAGCGCTTCATCGACCACCGGGTGGACGTGGTCCGCAGGCGGACCGAGCACGATCTGCGCAAGGCGCGCGAGCGGGAACACGTGCTGCTCGGATTCAAGAAGGCACTGGAGAACCTGGACCTGGTGATCGAGACCATACGGGCATCGGGCACTCCGAAGGAAGCTCGTGAACGGCTGATGGGAGTGCTGCCGATTCCCGAGCGCGTGACCCGCGAAGTGGCCGTTCCCGAAGGGTTCGTGTTCGATTTCTCCGAGCGCCAGGCGCAGGCCATCATCGAACTGCAGTTGCAGCGCCTGACGGGCATGGAGCGGCAGAAGATCCTCGACGAACTGGCTGAGATCCAGCGGCGAATCGCCGAATACCTGGAGATTCTGGGTTCGGAGAAGGTGCTGCGCAACGTGATCATCAAGGAGCTCCGGGAGGTTCAGAAGGAATTCGGCGACGAGCGCCGGACGCACTTCCTCGAGGACACGGGTGAGATCACCCTGGAAGACCTGGTGGCGGTGGAAGATGTCGCGGTGACGGTGACGCACGGCGGCTATCTGAAGCGCACGCCGGTGGACACCTATCGCCGGCAGAGCCGGGGCGGCAAGGGCCGCATCGGGATGGGGACCCGCAACGAAGACTTCGTGGAGCACCTGATCGTCGCTTCCACGCACGCTTACCTGCTCATTTTCACCAATAAGGGGCGCGTGTACTGGCTCAAGATCTACGAGATTCCCGACGCGGGGACCACGGGCAAGGGCAAGCACATTTCGAACCTGATCAACCTGCAGCCGGAGGAAACGATCAAAGGTTTCCTGCCGGTCCGGGATTTTGTGCCGGACAAGTACGTGGTGATGGTGACGCGGCGCGGTGTGATCAAGAAGTCCGGGCTGACGGAGTTCGACAATCCGATGTCGCGCGGAATCATCGCCATCAGCCTGGATGAGGGCGATGAGCTGATCGCGGCCGGGCTGAGCAGCGGCGACAACTACATTTTCCTCGGTTCGCTACAGGGCAAGGCGATTCGCTTCCACGAAGAACAGGTGCGCCCGATGGGGCGGCCGGCGCGCGGCGTGAGGGCGATGAACCTGGCCGAGGGCGACCACCTGGTCGGGATGGAGATCGTTGAGGAAGAGGGCCTGATCCTGTCAATTTCCGAGAAGGGCTTCGGCAAGCGGACCCCGCTGAAGGACTACCGGCTGACCGCGCGGGGCGGCAAGGGCGTCATCAACATGAAGACGACGCCGCGCATCGGCAACGTGGTGGCGGTGATGGCCGTGAAGGACGATTCCGACCTGATGATCATCACTAAGGAAGGAAAGATTATCCGTCTGGAGGCCAGCGAAATCCGGCAGGCGGGGCGCTCCACGCAAGGCGTGCGCCTGGTGAGGATGGAAGAAACGGACCGCGTGGCCGCGGCGTGCGTCATCCCCGAGGATAGCAACGGGAACGGGAACGGCCGCAACGACAACAGCCAGGAAAAGCTGCCGCTGTAGCGGCGGATATAATTGGGTATGGCATCTCTGATCTCGCTGGAAACCAAGAGTCTTGACCCGGTACTGCTGCGCGAAAAGCAAGAGCGCCTGTTCTCGCTGCTGCGCGGGATGGGCCGCGTGATCGTCGCCTACTCCGGCGGCACCGACTCGGCCTACCTTGCCTGGGCTGCGCATCAAGCGTTGGGGAGCGAGAACGCCCTCATCATCACGGCGGACTCCGCTTCGATCCCGGAGTCCCATAAGCGCGACGCCGAGGAGCTGGCGCGGCGCTTCGGTTTCCGCCACGAGTACATCGAGACACACGAGTTTGAAAATCCGAATTATGTGCGGAACGCTCCGGACCGCTGCTTCCACTGCAAGGACGAGCTGTTCGGGCGCCTGGAAGAGGTGGGGCGGGAGCGCGGCATTTCCAATATCGTTTACGGTGTGAACGTGGACGATCTCGGCGACTACCGCCCGGGACAGAACGCGGCGCGCGAGCACCAGGTGAAAACGCCGCTGGTGGACGCAGGGCTGAGCAAGGCCGAGATACGCGAGCTGTCGCGAATGGCCGGCCTACCTACGTGGAACCGTCCGGCGTCCGCATGCCTCAGCTCGCGTATTCCTTACGGCACCCCCGTGACGAAGGAGACCGTCAAGACGGTGGAGAGCGGCGAGGAAGCCCTCAAGGCGCTCGGCTTCCGGCAATTCCGCGTGCGATACCACGGCGAACTGGTGCGCATCGAGATCGCGCGCGAGGAGATGGAGAAGGCGCTGAGCCTGGAAATGGCGGCGCGGCTCACCTCCATTTTCAAACCGCTCGGATTCAACTACGTGACGCTGGACCTGGAGGGCTACCGCCAGGGCTCGCTGAACGAATCCCTTAAGAAGCGCAAGTAGAGTAAAGAAGCCACACCCAACCAGCCACTTTTATGCAGATACGATTCGATGACTCCAATCTCCGCTCAGAGGTGGTGGGCGAAGCCAACGGCATTACTTCCAAGGAAATCCGGCAGCACACGGCGCAGGCTGTTCAGGCGCTGAACGGATTTAAGAAAATCAGCGAAGACGGGTTGCAGGGATTTCCGCACCTTCCCTTTCAGACGCAGACCGCGAACGAGATTTTGAAATTCGCGCGAAGCGTGCAAGGGACGTTCGACACGGTTTGCCTGGTTGGGATCGGCGGGAGCGCGCTGGGCGCCTGGGCGCTCGATTGCGGGCTGCGCGGCCCGCACCCGGTTCAGCCGGCGTTCTCCACGCGAAATCCGCGGCTGGTCATTCTGGACAACGTCGATCCGGCGTTCACGGCGGCAGCGCTGGCGTCTATGGACCCGAAAAAGACATTCACGGTTGTCATCGCGAAGTCGGGGTCGACGGCCGAAACCATCGCCACGTTTCTGATCGTGCGCGACTGGATGATGAAGAAGCTCGGACGCAAAGCGGCCAAGCGGATTGCGGCGGTGACCACAATCGGCTCCGGCGATCTGCATGCGCTGGCCGAGCGGGAAGGCTACATCGAATTCGGCATTCCCAAGAACGTGGGTGGGCGGTTCAGCGTGCTCTCGCCGGTGGGCATGCTGCCGGCGGCGCTGATCGGCCTCGATATCCGCAAGATTTTTAAAGGCGCCGCTGCGATCACGCACGAGTGCTGGCAGCCCGACCTGAAGAAGAACACGGCTCTCCGCGCCGCGCTGATGCACTATTTGGCCTGGACGCTGAAGAACAAGCCGGTTCAGGTCGCGTTTCCCTACTCCAATTACCTCTGGGGCACGGCGTTCTGGTTCCGCCAGCTTTGGGCGGAGTCGCTGGGCAAGGCACGGACGCGCGACGGGGTTGAAGTTCACGTGGGGCAGACCCCGGTTGCCGCCCTGGGCGCCACGGACCAGCACTCGCAGGTGCAGCTTTACATCGAAGGGCCGGCCGACAAGGTGTTCACCTTCTGGGCGGTGGAGAAGTTTTCCGATTCCGGCAAGATACCGAAAGCGAAACTCGGACTGGAGGCGTTCGACTACCTGGGCGGGCAGACGCTGGCCAAGCTGATCGACGCGGAGCGGCGCTCGACTGCCGCGGCGCTGGCCGAGGCGGGGCGGCCGAGCTGCACGTTTACCCTCGGAAAGCTGGACGCGGAGCACCTCGGGGGTTTCCTCCAGCTCATGGAGTTTGAGACCGCCTTCATGGGCGAGTTGTTGAACATAAACGCTTTTGACCAGGAAGGGGTCGAACTCGGCAAGCGGTTCACATACGGCCTGATGGGCCGCACGGGTTTTGAAAGCTACCGGAAGCGGTTTGAGGAATACGAGAAGAAACGGCCGTGAACCGTTGAGCGCAAATCTTAACCTTTCTCAACCCACGCGCACGCACCTGCATGCGGCTTTTGGCGCAGCGGAAAACGGAGAATCAGGTTCTTAATTCTGGAGTATCATAGGGTTTCTCCGGCGTTTCAAGCGGGCGAAGCGGGCCCGCGCATCGAAATCGGCAATACCGCGGGCCGCACGAGGATCGGGCAGCGCTATATGCCCCATCCCCGATCTCGAAAGCTGCATAGAAGCCGTTTGTTACCAAGGAGTTAAGGTTTGGCAAGCCATATGCACCCTCCTGTGGCGACCACCAGACTTGTCAGCAAAAAGGCATGGCGATGAGTGCGACGCTACCTACAGTGGGTTCGCAGAACGTAATCGAGTTTTCGGCCCTCACCGCGCTGATTGCGGCGCTGCGGCGGCGAGGATACGAGGTGATCGGACCGGTCGTGCGAGACGGCGCAATCACGCTGGACGCGGTCGAGAAGGTGGAAGACCTGCCCGTGGGATGGGGCGACGAGCAGGAATCCGGACACTACCGGTTGAAAAGGCGCGAGGACAACGCGGTGTTCGGGTACACGGTGGGACCGCAGGGCTGGAAGCGCTACCTGCACCCGCCGGAAGTGCCTCTGCTCGAAGCCCAAAGAGACAACTCTTCATTTAGAATCCTAAAGAATCCTCCGGCGCCGGTCCGGTACGCGTTCCTGGGGGTGAGAGCTTGCGAACTGGCTGCGATCCGCATTCTGGACCGGGTGTTTCTGGGCGACCGCTACGTGGAGCCGGGCTACCGGGGGCGGCGGGGGGCGGCTTTCCTGATGGCGGTGAACTGCACGAAGGCGGGAGGAACCTGCTTCTGCACGTCGATGGGAACGGGACCGCAGGCAACCTCCGACTTCGACCTGGCGCTCACGGAACTCGCCGGCTTGGAGGGGCACAGCTTCGTCGTTGAGGTTGGAAGCAAGGCGGGAGTGGAGGTGCTGGGCGAAATCGAGCACCGGAAGGCGCGCAAGGAGGAAGTGAAGGAGGCACAGGCAGCGGTGGATAGCGCCGCCGGGCAGATGCGCCGGACGGTGGACACCGAAGGCATCCGCGACCTGCTGTTCGACAACTTCGAGCATCCGAGATGGGACAGGGCGGCGGCGCGCTGCCTGAGTTGCGCCAACTGCACGATGGTGTGCCCGACGTGCTTCTGCACCACGGTGGAGGACGTGACGGACATTTTGGGCGATCGCGCGGAACGGTGGCGCAAGTGGGACTCGTGTTTCACGGACGGGTTTTCGTACATACACGGCGGGAGCGTGCGGTTGTCGGTGAAATCGCGCTACCGGCAGTGGCTCACGCACAAGTTTGCGGCCTGCGTGGACCAGTTCGGGACCTTCGGCTGCGTGGGATGCGGGCGCTGTATCACGTGGTGCCCGGGCAAGATCGACATCACCGAGGAACTCAAGGCCATTCGGGGAGTCGAAGCGATCGCGTAAGGAGTGCAGCGGAATGGAGCTCAAGACACTGACCGAAGCGCTTCGGGATCATCCGTTTCTGGAGGGGATGAAGCCAAACCACGTCCAGAAAATGGCGGAAGTGGCGATGGAGGTCCAGTTCAGCAGGGACCAGGTGATTTTCCGTGAAGGCGACGAGAGCAGCCTGTTTTGCCTGCTGCTGACCGGCAAGGTGGCCCTGGAGGTCACGGCGCCGGGACGGATTGTCAGGGTGCAGACGCTGGGCGTTGGCGATGAGCTGGGGTGGTCGTCGCTGATCGGGCGGAAAGGCAAGACATTTCAGGCGCGAGCGATCGAGCCGGTGCGGGCGATCGCGTTTGACGGAGCCCGGCTGCGGCACGCCTGCGAGATGGACGCTGCGTTCGGGTATCAACTGATGCAGCGCGTCCTGCGCGTGGTGGCGGAGCGGCTGCAAGCAACGCGGCTGCAACTGATCGACGTGTTCGCGCCGACGGGGTCGAAACTGGTATGAGCGTGATTGCCGAGACCGCGGCGCCTCCCATGCCGCCTCAAATGGTAACGGCCCGCGTGCTGAGCGTGGTCAAGGAGACGCACGACACGTTCACGCTTACGGTGGAGCCGGAATCTCCGGAATGCGCGGCCTTCTCGCCCGGGCAATTCAGCATGCTGTACGTGTACGGCGTGGGAGAACTGCCGATTTCGATCAGCGGCGACCCGCACGATACGGGAAAGCTGGTGTATACCGTGCGCTCGGTGGGCAAAGCGACCAATGCGCTGGTAAACACGAAACCGGGGCAATCGATAGGAATTCGCGGGCCGTTCGGCACGTCATGGCCGGTGGATGAAGCGCGCGGCAACGACGTGCTGATCGTGGCCGGCGGCATCGGCCTGGCGCCGCTCAGGCCGGCGATCCACCGCATTCTGCGAAACCGGGACGACTATGTGCGGCTGATTATTCTCTACGGCGCGCGCAGCCCGAGGGACCTGCTGTACCGCAAGCAACTCAGCGAGTGGGGACGCCTGCCAGACACGCAGGTGCTCAGTACGGTGGACTACGGCGGCGTGAACTGGCGCGGGTACGTCGGGGTGGTGACGACGCTGTTCCGCTACGTGCGCCTGCATCCGGGGCGGACGACGGCGCTGGTCTGCGGGCCGGAAATCATGATGCGGTACGTAATCCGCGAGCTGGAAAAGCGCGGGCTGCCGGATAGCGACATCCACCTTTCGATGGAACGCAACATGAAGTGCGCGGTGGGCTTTTGCGGCCACTGCCAGCTTGGTCCCTATTTTGTGTGCAAAGACGGCCCGATCTTCTCCTATACGAAGATGCGGCCATGGCTGGATAAGCATGAGCTCTGAGAAGAAGAAGCCGAAAATCGCGGTATTCAAGTTCGCCTCATGCGACGGCTGCCAGTTGAGTCTGCTGGACGCCGAGGACGAACTGCTGGCGGTGGCCGGGGCGGTGGAGATCGCCTGCTTTCCGGAAGCCTCGCGAAAGGTGTTAAAGGGACCGTACGACATCGGGTTGGTGGAAGGGTCGATCACGACGCACCACGATGCCGAGCGCATTCAGAAGGTGCGGCGGCAGTGCGAAGTGCTGGTGACGATCGGCGCGTGCGCGACGGCGGGCGGGATCCAGGCGCTGAGGAACTGGAGCGACAAGGACGAGTGCGTGCGGGCTGTGTACGCGCGCCCGGACTTCATTCAGACGCTCAAAATGTCCACCCCGATCGCCGAGCATGTGCCGGTGGATTTCGAACTTCGCGGGTGCCCGATCAACAAGAAGCACCTGATCGAGCTGATCTCGGCGACGCTGGCGGGGCGGAAGCCGAACATCCCGACGCACAGCCTGTGCATGAAGTGCAAGCGCAGCGGGAACGTGTGCATCACGATCGCCAGGGGCGTGCCGTGCCTCGGCCCGGTGACGCAAAGCGGATGCGGCGCGCTGTGCCCGCGGTTCGGGCGCGGCTGCTACGGATGCTACGGTCCGGCGGAAAGCGCGAACACGGCCGCGATGACCAGAATGCTCCGGGAGTTGGGGCAAAACGACGACGAGATTGCACGCTACTTCCGCAGTTTCAACGCATGGGCCTGGCAGTTCCGGCAGGCCAGCGAGGAAGCGGAAAGGGCGTAGGCGCGGGGAGGTATGTATATGGTCCAAGCCAATCCGCAGTCAAGGGATAAGCGCTGGCGCATGGTGGAGGCGGCGATGCGCCGCAACAGCCGCCGGAAGGACAAGCTGACCGAGACGCTTCGCTCGATCCAAGACGCCTTCGGGTACCTGGAGCCGGAAGGGCTGCGGTACGTGGCGGAGTCGCTCCACATCCCGCTGAGCCGGGCATACAGGGCGGCGGCGGTCCCGGGCCTGTTCCGGCCGAAGCCGCCGGGGCGGCACACCTGCGTGGTGTGTACGGGGCCGAAGTGCCAGTCCAAAGGCGCGCCCGCGCTGCTGGCGGCGATGAAGGAGAAATTCGGGATCAAGCCGGGCGAGACGACGCCGGACGGCGAGCTTTCCCTGTTGACGGCGCGCTGCGTGGGGTCGTGCGGCATTGCGCCGGTTGCGGTTTTCGACAACGACGTGGTCGGGAACCTCGCCCCGGAAAGGATGGCCCGGCGGGCCGGGAAGTGCTGCCGCCATGCCGCCTGAGGAGTTGCGGGGATCGCGAGCGGAAGCGAGTTGAGGCGAAATTGAGGCGCGGTTGAATGGCGGAAGTACTGATCATCGGATACGGAAACCCGCTCCGCGGGGACGACGGCGCAGGCTGGGAAGCGGCCGGGATCCTGAAGGAGCGCATCCGGGACGAGAGAGTTGAGGTTCTGAGAAGCCATCAGTTGATGCCGGAAATGGCGGAGGCGATCAGCCGCGCGCGGAAGGTAATTTTTATCGACGCGGATTGCGATAATAGGGAAGGACAAATCGCATTTAGAAAAGTTGTGCCCGAGCACAGCTCCGAGGTGTGTACTCATCAGTTGACGCCTGGGGTTTTACTCGGAGCTGCGGGTATGTTGTACGGCGGTTGCGCCGAGGGGATGCTTGTCACAATGGGGGCTGGATCGTTCGAGTACGGATCGAAGTTTTCCGAGGCGGTGCGAACTGCGCTGCCTTCGCTGGTGGAACGAGTTCAAGAGATGTGCGGCGACTGGCTGAGCGCCGCAGGCAATTCATACCATTTGTGATGAGGAAACAGCAATGAAAAAAATGAAGAACCCCGGCGGTGATTCCGCCCAGGACATTCTGAGACCCAGGCAGCACCCGCTGGACGTCTTCTTCGAGCCGGAGTCGGTGGCGCTGATCGGCGCAACCGAGAATCCCGGCAGCGTTGGACGGACCGTGCTGTGGAACCTGATCAGCACTCCGTTCGGAGGAACTGTATACCCGGTCAACCCGAAGCGCGCGAGCGTGCTCGGGATCAAAGCGTATCCGAATATCGCGGCGGTGCCGGAACGAGTGGACCTCGCAGTGGTCACCACGCCGGCGGCGACGGTGCCGGGCATCATCCGGCAGTGCGTGGACGCGGGAGTACGGGCGGCGGTTGTGATTTCGGCGGGGTTCAAGGAGTTGGGCCCGGAGGGCCAGGAACTCGAGAACCAGGTTGTGGCCGAAGCCCGGCGCGGGAACATGCGAATCATCGGGCCGAACTGCCTGGGGGTGATGAGCCCGTTGACGGGATTGAACGCGACGTTCGCGCGGGCGATGGCGCTGCCGGGCAACGTGGGTTTCATCAGCCAGAGCGGAGCGCTGTGCACGGCGGTTCTGGACTGGAGCCTTCGTGAGCAGGTGGGCTTCAGCGCGTTCCTGTCGATCGGCTCGATGTCCGACGTGGGTTGGGGCGACCTAATCGACTATCTCGGAAACGACCCCCGCACGCGCAGCATTCTGCTCTACATGGAGAGCATCGGCGATGCGCGCTCGTTCCTTTCGGCGGCGCGCGAAGTGGCGCTGTCGAAACCCATCATCGTGATCAAGCCGGGGCGGACGGAAGCGGCGGCCAAGGCGGCGGCGTCGCACACCGGTTCGCTGACCGGGAGCGACGAGGTGCTCGAGGCGGCGTTCCGGCGCAGCGGTGTGCTGCGCGTGAACAATATCGCGGACCTGTTCTACATGGCGGAAGTACTGGCGAAGCAGCCGCGCCCGGCCGGTCCGCGGCTGAGCATCGTGGCCAATGCAGGCGGCCCGGCGGTGCTCGCAACCGATGCGCTGGTGACCAGCGGATGCGAAGTGGCGGAGATTTCACCGGAGACGATGGAGGCGCTCAACCAGTTCCTGCCATCGGCCTGGAGCCACAACAACCCGATCGACATTCTGGGCGACGCGGGTCCGGACCGCTACGCGAAGGCGCTCGAGGTTGCGGCGAAAGATCCGAACGCGGACGGGCTGCTGGTGATCCTGACGCCGCAGGCGATGACGGACCCGACAAAGACCGCCGAGCATCTCAGGCCGTACGCAAAGATTGAGGGCAAGCCTGTGATCGCGAGCTGGATGGGAGGAACGGAAGTCGCTGCGGGCGAGGAGATCCTCAACCGCGCGGGCATCCCGACGTTCCCCTACCCCGACACCGCTGCGCGCGCGTTCAACTACATGTGGCGGTACAGCTACAACCTGCGAGGGTTGTACGAGACCCCGATCGCGCCCACGTCTGAGGAAGCCGAGGCCGACCGCGCCCGCGCCGAGAAGATCATCCAGACGGCGCGCAAGGCTGGCCGCACGATCCTGACGGAGTTCGAATCCAAGCAACTGCTGGCCACCTATGGCATTCCCACGGTTGAGACGCGGGTGGCAACCAGCGAGGACGCGGCGGTTGCCGCAGCGGCCGAAATCGGCTATCCGATCGTGCTCAAGCTGTACTCGGAGACGATCACGCACAAGACCGACGTCGGCGGCGTGCAGCTCAACCTCAAGGATGAGGCTGCCGTTCGCCAGGCCTACCGGTCCATCGAGAAATCCGTGGCGGAGAAGGCGGGCAAGCAGCACTTCCAGGGCGTGACCGTGCAGCCGATGATCCAATTGTTCGGCTACGAGCTGATCATCGGTTCGAGCATCGATCCGCAGTTTGGCCCGGTTCTGCTGTTCGGCATGGGCGGCCAGCTTGTGGAGGTATTCAAGGACCGCGCGCTGGCGCTTCCGCCGCTCACGACGACACTGGCGCGGCGCCTGATGGAGCAGACCAAGATCTACACGGCGCTGAAAGGCGTTCGCGGGCGCAAGCCGGTGGACCTGCCGGCGCTGGAGCAGTTGCTGGTGCGCTTCAGCCAGTTGGTGGTGGAGCAGCGGTGGATCAAGGAGATCGACATCAATCCGCTGCTGGCCTCGTCGGAGCGTCTGATCGCGCTTGATGCGCGCGTGGTGGTCCACCCGCAGGACGTGAAGGAAGAAAAGCTGCCGCGGCTGGCGATCCGCCCGTATCCCACCCGGTACGTGGCGCCGTGGACGATGAAGGACGGCACGCAGGTGTGCATCCGCCCGATTCGCCCCGAAGACGAGCCCCTGCTGGCGAAATTCCACGAGACGCTCTCGGACCGTTCCGTGTACCAGCGCTATTTGCACATGATGAAACTCAGCCAGCGCGTGGCGCACGAACGGCTGACCCGGATCTGCTTCATCGACTACGACCGCGAGATGGCGCTCGTAGCCGAGCACAAGGATCCGAAGACCGGCGAGCACCAGGTAATCGCGGTCGGCCGGCTGAAGAAGACGCATGGCACGAACGAAGCCGAACTGGCGGTCATCATCAGCGACGAATACCAGGGCCGCGGCCTCGGTACGGAGTTGATCAAGCGGCTGCTTGAAGTGGCCAAGGACGAGAAACTCGGCCGCATCACCGGCGACGTTCTGCCGGACAACCTGACCATGCAGCACGTTTGCAAGAAGCTGGGATTCCAGTTGAAGCGAGATCCCGAGGACCCCGTAGTCCACGTGGAACTCGAGATGGGTGTTCCGGCCTGATAGTCGAAGCCAGGCGGGCCGGGTGAGTCCGGACCGCCCGAGCGGGAGGTTGGAGGATGACGGCGAAGACGATCAAGGTCGATTACCTCGCTCGCGTGGAGGGCGAGGGAGCCCTGCACGTAAAGCTGCGAGGAGATCGGGTTGAAGACGTCAAGCTGAGAATCTTCGAACCTCCCCGGCTGTTTGAAGCGTTTCTGCGCGGGCGGCGCATCGAGGAAGCGCCGGATATAACGGCTCGCATCTGCGGCATCTGCCCGGTGGCGTACCAGATGAGCGCGGTGCACGCGATCGAGCGGGCGCTGGGAGTGACGGTGGATCCCGCCGTGCGGCTGCTGCGGCGGCTGATCTACTGCGGCGAGTGGATCGAGAGCCACGCGCTCCACGTCTACATGCTGCACGCGCCGGACTTTCTCGGTTACCAGGACGCGATCGAGATGGCGCGCGATCACCGGGAGACGGTGGAGCAGGCGCTCAGGTTGAAAAAGATCGGCAACCACCTGATGACGGTGCTCGGCGGGCGCGAGATCCATCCGATTTCCGTGTGCCTGGGCGGCTTTTACGGCGTGCCGACTAAGAGCGAGCTGCTGGCCCTGGTCGAGGACCTGAAGTGGGCGCTGGAAGCATCGGTGGCGACGGCGCGGATCGCGGCGGGATTCGAATTTCCGGATTTCGAGCAGGATTACGAGTTCGTGGCGCTCTCGCATCCGGACGAATACCCGCTGAACGAGGGCCGGCTGGTGTCGAACAAGGGCCTGGACATCGACGTTTCCGAGTACGAGGATCACTTTTTCGAGCAGCACGTGAAGCACTCAAACGCGCTGCAATCGCAGTTGCGCAAGCGTGGATCGTACCTGGTGGGGCCGCTCGCCCGCTACAACTTGAATTATTCGAAACTGAGACCGGTCGCGCAGCAGACCGCTTGCGACTGCAAGTTGGCGCCGCCCTGCCTGAACCCGTTCAAGAGCATCGTCGTGCGGGCGATCGAACTCGTGTTCGCGTGCGAGGAGGCGCTGCGCATCATCGACGAGTACGAGCCGCCGGCGGCGCCCCGCGTGGACGTTCCGGTTCGCGCCGGCGCCGGCCAGGCGATTACGGAGGCGCCACGCGGCATCCTGTATCACCGTTACGAGTTCGACGGCGAGGGTACGATCCGGTCCGCCAGGATTGTGCCGCCAACAGCGCAGAACCAGAGGAGGATCGAGGACGATCTCTGGCAGTTTGTTCCGCGCATCGCAGCCCGGCCGGTGGAGGAGATCACGCTGCGGTGCGAGCAGGCGGTGCGCAACTATGATCCGTGCATCTCCTGCGCAACGCACTTCCTGCGGATGGAGATCGTGCGGGAGTAGTGGCGAAGCCGCTGATTATCGGCTGCGGCAATCCGGACCGCGGCGACGACGCCGCCGGGTTGCTGGTTGTAAGCCGGCTACGATCGATGGGGATCGCGGCGGAAGAACATAGCGGAGAGGGGCTGGCATTGATGGAAACATGGAGCGGGGCCGGGAGTGTCATTCTGATCGACGCCGTAATCACGGACGCCGCCCCGGGCGCCATCTCCGTTTGGGACGCGAGGACAGCTCCGGTGTCCCGCGACGCGTTCCGCGCTTCAACGCATAGCTTCGGCGTGGCGGAGGCGGTGGAACTGGCGCGGGCGCTGGAGCGGTTGCCGGCTTCGCTGTTGATTTACGGCATCGAGGGAAGGAATTTCGAGCCAGGGTCGCAGCCAGCGCCGGAGGTTCTGGCGGCGGTGGAAGAGGTCGCGCGCCGCATCGCGAAGGAAACAGAAACGTGACGGGAACGGGCAGCATCGAACGGCGGCGCATCGCGCTTTACGGCGCGGTGCAGGGCGTGGGCTTCCGCCCGTTCGTCTACCGCCTGGCAACCGAACTGGGGCTGAACGGCACGGTGCTGAATTCGAGCGCCGGGCTGGTGATCGAGGTCGAGGGCGAACCCGCGGAAGTGGAAAGGTTCGCCGAGCGCTTGAGCCGGGAACGTCCGGCGGCGGCGGTGGTGCTCGCGCGCGAGGAGAGCACGCTGGCGCCCGCCGGATTCGACGGGTTCGAGATTCTGGCGAGCGATGGAGCCGCCGAACCGGTGGCCAGCATTCTGCCCGACCTTGCCACGTGCCCCAAGTGCCTGGCCGAAGTGCTCGATCCCGCGAACCGCCGTTTCCACTACCCGTTCACGAACTGCACGGAGTGCGGGCCGCGATACTCGATCATTCTCGATATTCCGTACGACCGGCCGGCCACCACCATGCGCGGCTTCACGCTCTGCCCCGATTGCGCGCGCGAGTACACGGACCCGGCGGACCGCCGCTTTCACGCGCAGCCGAACGCCTGCCCGCGCTGCGGCCCGCGGCTCTCGATGGAGCTTGGCGAAGCCGCTCGCGCAATTCGGGACGGCAAGATCGTGGCGTTGAAGGGCATCGGCGGCTTCCAGTTGCTGGCGGACGCGCGGAACGAAGAAGCCGTGGCGCGGGTCCGGCGGCTTAAGCGCCGCGAGGAAAAGCCGTTCGCGCTGATGATGCCGTCGCTCGATGCGGCGCGCGAGTATTGCCGCATTTCGCCGGAGGAGGAGGCGGTGCTGCTCTCGCCGGCGGCGCCCATCGTGCTGCTCAGGCCGATAGGGAATCCGCTGCTCGCGAAGAACGTCGCGCACAATTCGCCGTACCTCGGCGTGATGCTTCCCTATTCTCCGCTGCACCACCTGTTGATGCGCGAGTGCCCGTTCCCGGTGATCGCGACAAGCGGCAACCTGAGCGACGAGCCGATCGCGATTGCCAACGATGAGGCGGTGCGGCGGCTGAGCGGCATCGCGGACGTCTTCCTGATGCATGACCGGCCGATCGCGCGGCCTTGCGACGATTCGGTGGTGCGTGTCGCGCGCGGGCGCGAAAGCGTGGTGCGGCGGGCGCGGGGCTACGCTCCGCTGCCGGTGCGGACGGCGCGCGCTCTGCCCTCAGTGCTCGCCGTGGGCGGGCATTTGAAGAACACGGTTGCCATCGCGGTGGGACGGCAGGTGTTCCTGAGCCAGCACGTGGGCGACCTCGATACGCCGGAAGCGCGCCGCGCGTTCGAGCGGGCCATCGAGGACCTGTGCCGGCTGTACCGTTTCAAGCCCGAGATGATTGCCTGCGACCTGCACCCGGACTACGCGTCCTCGCAATGGGCCGAACGTTCCGGGCTGCCGCGCGTGAAGGTGCAGCACCACCACGCGCACGTTGCGGCTTGCGCGGCTGAGAACGGCGTGTCCGGCCCGTATCTCGGCGTGGCCTGGGACGGCACCGGCTACGGCACGGACGGCACGGTGTGGGGCGGCGAGTTTTTCGCGGTGGAGCGCGGGCGGTTCGAGCGTGTAGCGCACCTGCGCCCGTTCCGGCTGCCCGGCGGCGAGGCGGCGATTCGCGAGGGATGGCGAGCCGCGGCGGCTCTGCTGTATGAGACGGCGGGGCCGGAGGCGGTGGACAACACGGTGATCCGGCGCATGCTCGATCGCGGCATTAATGCGCCGGTGACGACGAGCGTGGGACGGCTTTTCGATGCGGTGGCGTCGCTGGCGGGCATTGCGCACGAGAGCCTGTTCGAAGGGCAGGCCGCGATGCTGCTGGAGCGCGCCATCGGCGGGCTGGAAACGGACGAGTGCTATCCGCTGAACGGAGGGGACTGGCGGGAACTGATCGAAGCGGTGCGCAGGGACGGGGCGGCCGGAGTTTCGCGCGCGCTTATCGCCGCGCGGTTCCACAACGCGCTGATCAACTGGATCGCCGATGTGGCGGCGCACACCGGGATGCGGCAGGCGGCGCTCAGCGGGGGCGTGTTTCAGAATTCGTATCTGGTCGAGCGCGCGGCGGCGCTGCTCGAGCGGCGCGGCTATCGCGTGTACACGCATCAGCGCGTGCCGGCCAACGACGGCGGCATCGCGCTGGGGCAGGCCGTGCTCGCGGGAGGTGATTATGTGCCTGGCGATTCCAGGGAAGATAGTTGAGATCTTGGAAGATTCCGACCCGACGCGGCGGCGGGCGAAAGTCGATTTCGGCGGCGTCCGCAAAGAGGTGTCGCTCGCGTTCACGCCGGAGGCGGAGGCGGGAAACTACGTGCTGGTGCACGTCGGCTTCGCACTGAACGTGGTGGACGAAGGTGAAGCAGAAAAGATTTTCGAGCACCTCAGGGAAATGAGTGCGCTCGAGGAGCTCGAGGAAGGTTCCGCTTGAAGTTTATTGATGAATACCGCGACCGGAAACCGGTCGAACTGCTCGCGCAGGAGATCCGGCGGGCCGTCACGCGGCCGTGGACGATCATGGAGATCTGTGGCGGGCAGACACACACGATTATGAAGAGCGGCTTGCAGGATCTGCTGCCGCCCGAAGTGACGCTGGTTCACGGTCCGGGGTGCCCCGTGTGCGTGACGCCCATCGAGTTGATCGATAAAGCGGTGGAGATCGCGCTGCGCCCCGGCGCGATGCTCTGTTCGTTCGGCGACATGCTGCGGGTCCAGGGATCGGCGCGCAGCCTGCTCGACGCCAAGGCCGAGGGCGGCGACGTGCGCATCGTGTACTCGCCGATGGACGCGGTGAAACTGGCGCGCGAGAATCCGCAGCGGCAGGTGGTGTTTTTCGCCGTGGGCTTCGAGACAACAGCGCCGGCTAATGCGATGTCGGTGTGGCAGGCGGCGCGCGAGGGGCTTGAAAACTTCTCGCTGCTGGTGGCGCACGTGCTGGTGCCGCCCGCGATCGAAGCGATTCTGAATGCGCCGAACTGCCGCGTGCAGGCGTTTTTGGCGCCGGGCCACGTGTGCACGGTGACGGGCTACAGCGAGTACGAGGCGCTGGCTGCGCGTTATCGCGTGCCGATCGTGGTCACCGGGTTCGAGCCGCTCGATTTGATGGACGGCATACGCCTCGCGGTGGCGCAACTGGAGAGCGGGCGCGCCGAGGTCGAGAACCAGTACAGCCGGGCGGTGGCGCGCGGGGGAAACGCCGCAGCGCAGCGGCTCGTGGCCGAGGTGTTCGAAGTGTCTGACCGCCAGTGGCGCGGCATCGGCGAGATTCCGGCGAGCGGTTTGCGGCTGCGCGAGCCGTACCGGCGTTTCGACGCAGCCGAGCGGTTCGGACTCGCGGCCGTAGGCGCGCGCGAATCCGAGGAGTGCCTTAGCGGGCTCGTGCTGCAAGGTCTGAAAAAACCCTACGAATGCCCGGCGTTCGGGACGAAGTGCACGCCCGAGCATCCGCTGGGCGCGCCGATGGTGTCATCGGAGGGAGCGTGCGCCGCATACTATCAGTTCGGGAGGCGGGCATGAAGGAGATTAACCTGAGCTGCCCCGTTTCCCTGCCCTCCCAGGACCGCATCGTGCTGGCGCATGGCGGCGGCGGCAAGCTGATGAACCAGCTTATCGAGCGCGTGTTCCTGCCCGCATTTTCAAACCCGGCGCTCGATGCGCGGCACGACGGCGCGGTGCTTTCCGCAGGCAATGCGCGGCTGGCATTCACCACCGATTCGTACGTGGTCCGGCCGCTGTTCTTCCCCGGCGGCAATATCGGCGACCTCGCGGTGAACGGGACGGTAAACGACCTGGCGATGTGCGGCGCCCGCCCGCTCTACCTCAGCAGCGGATTCATTCTCGAAGAAGGATTAGAAATGGAGACGCTGCGCGCGGTTGTGGAATCGATGCGGAGGGCGGCGGATGCGGCAGGAGTGGCGCTGGTCACCGGCGATACGAAGGTGGTGGACAAAGGCAAGGGCGACGGCATCTTCATCAACACGGCCGGGATCGGCGCGATCGAGCACGATCTGAGGATCGGACCGCAAGCGGTGCAGCCGGGCGATGCGGTGGTGGTGAGCGGCGATGTCGGGGCGCACGGGATCGCGATTCTGTCGGTGCGCGAGGGGCTGGAGATCGAGGCTCCGGTGGTGAGCGACACGGCGCCGCTGTGGGAGCCGGTGGCTGCGCTGCTGGCGGCCGGCATCGAAGTACACTGCCTGCGCGATCTGACGCGCGGCGGCCTGGCTTCCGCGCTAAATGAGATCGCCTCCGCGCGCAAGGTGGGCATACGCATCCGCGAGACCGCGATCCCGGTGGAAGAAACGGTTCGTGGGGCGTGCGAGCTGCTGGGGCTCGATCCGCTCTACGTTGCCAACGAGGGGCGATTCGCGGCGTTCGTTCCGGCTGCTAGCGCGGAGCGCGTTGTGGAGATCCTTTCCGCGTTCCCGGCGTGCCGGCAGGCGTCGGTGGCCGGGGAAGTGACCGCGGATCAGGCCGGAGTGGTGGTTCTGGAGAGCCGCATCGGCGGCAGCAGAGTGGTGGATATGCTCAGCGGTGAGCAGTTGCCGCGAATTTGCTAGCGGGCCGTTACTGGACCGGTTCGATGATGGCCGACATTGAGCCTTTCGATTCCGGCATGCGCCAGTCCGGGCCGTAGTTGCGGATCTGGTCGCGCGCGAATTCGGCTTCCGGCAGCTCACAAGTGATGACGATTGTACGGCCGGTGGTGTCCACCTCCCTGGCGTGCGCGAACGCCTTGCCCTCCGAGAACAGAAAGAGGCGCTGGAGCATCTCGATGACGTAGGCATAGGTGTGCTCGTCATCATCGAGAAGCACGACGTGGAAAAGGGGAGTGAGTTGTTCCCGGTCGATTGTCTCCGATTCAGGAGCGATGTTCGTACCCGTCATTCGGCCTATACTCTCTCCTATGCTCTTTCCAGGGAATGGTAAATCGAGGCTACGTTGGATCTGACGCCTTCGGCGAGGATCTCGGCCGGCGGCTTCAGGAACGATTCGGCGTCACCCCGCTTTGTGCACTCCGCGATGAACTCGCCGTATCCGCCGTTGCGCAGCGATTTGAGCCGGGCGGGCGTGATGGCCCGCGCGAGTTCCTCGACCGTGCGGCCCTCGCGTTTGCCCTCTTCGACCGCGGAGGTGAGCTCCTCGATGTAAGCGGCCATCTGGTCAAGCCGGTCGCGTCCCTGCTGCACCGGTCCGTGGCCCCCGATTACGTGCGTGAACTCGAACTCGCCTATTGAGCGCAGGGTGTGCGGCCACTCGCGCGGGTAACCGTCGCCGATATAGGGGAAGAACGAGTGGGCCAGATCGCCTGAGGCCAGGACCTTCTTCTGCGGGCAGAAGACGACGATGTCGCCGGCGGTATGCCCACGGCCGCGGAAGGCGAGGTGGAGGTCGTGCGCCTTGTCGTGCAGCACGAGATCGTCGCTAAACGTCACGTTGGGCAGTTCGGGTTTGTACGCCAGCAGCTCGCGCCCATACTCGCGCGTTTCTTCGATCATGCGCTTGTAGTGAGCCTTTTCCTCTGGGGTGCGGGCGGCTTCGAGTTGCTTGCGGTAACGCTCCAGGGTTTTGGGGATCTGCTCGAGGGACGCTTCGAGGCTGGCCGCCCCGAATTCCGCGATGAGGCTGCGGGTGGCCGTGCTGGAAACCACGTCCGCACGCGGCGCGATTTTCTTGTAGGATGGCGTGCCCTGCGTGTGGTCCCAGTGGAAATGCGTGTTGACGATGTAACGTATGGGCTTGGTGGTGATCTCGCGCCGGATTTGGGAGACGAGCGAAACCACCGCCGAGGGCTTCGAGTGCGTGTCCACGATCATCAGGTCGTTGGCGTTCTCGAAGATGACGGCGTTGCAGTTGATCAGCGCGGAGGGGCGCGCGACGGCCGCGTAGATGCCCTCGGCTACTATTTCGATGTCGAAGAGCGTGGGCAGGGCGGCCGCGGCCTTGGTTCGCGCGCGAGCGGCCCGGAGCGCGGCCCGCTCAAGCAGTGCGGCGCCGAGCGCCTGGCCGAGGAACCTCCTGCGGGAATGAGAGTGCATCGCAGCCTCCAATGTATTGATCCTACTGCAAACGGCAGCCCGCGGCTTTGTGGGATTTTGGTAGAATGCTTAAGGAAAGGGGGCGTAACGGATTCGACGGGATTGTACCGAAGTGAAGAGGCGTGCCGGGTTCCGAGCTCCCGTAAAACGATCGGAAACCTAAAACTGCCAACACGCAGTTTGCTTACGCTGCCTAATTAATTAGGCGGCCGCTCCGGCCGGTGGGCCCGCCCGCCGGTTAGCGAGTGTCATGAATGCGGGATAGGCGCAAGGCTCCGGTCCGAAGCCCCAAGCCGAGATCAATCGGACTAGGGTGTTGCTGTTCTTGCCGGTTCTGACGGCGGCCCCGAAACAACCGAATCGGCTACGCACGTAGGCTCCCACTTAGGACTTTCTCGGACGCGGGTTCGACTCCCGCCGCCTCCACCACGTTTTCACCTTCCCCCGAACCTCGTACGTAGGCTCTACGCCAAAAACGGGGGGCTGAGGCGGATCCCATTTCAGTTAACCACATAAGACCTTGACTCGGAGTCTGTAGTTGTTGAAGTTGCGGAAGCCGTAAGCCTGTCTGCTGATCAGC
>JBLNCW010000126.1:0-101024 GCA_050261015.1 Rhodospirillales bacterium
AAGTAGCTGTACATGTCTGCTTGCTGATGATCGCGGCCGCGCATGCAGATTAGACGATCAGAACATTCCAGCCGTAACGGGTTTCAGGGTTTCAGCCTGTGTTTTTCCGCAACCTGCTAGACCCGACCTCTGGAGTCGGCAGCGAATTTACACTCAGCTATTGACACAGGCTCGAAGCATGATCGAGCTCGCTCGCAACGATGACCATGCTGTGCTCGGAGTTTAGGTTTTCCGGGAGGTCGATGCCGAACGCAGTGTTGAATGCGGCCTCGAAAGAAATCTTGCGCTCCCTCTGAAGGTACTCAGATGCGATGTCATAGACCTCCTTGGAACTGAGCCTTCGGAGTCAATCGCCAGGATATCGATTCTCGCCCCGTGGGCGGTCGGAACCTGCTGACCGATGACCATCACGTTCAGACCGAGGATGCGAGGATCTTCCACAATCCAGTTTTCGAGCATTTCTTCCTTTGGCAGTCGAGTGCGCGGAAGAGACACGAGTGTCCCCTCTTTAACCGCATAGAGCTGCATCATCGAATACTTTCCTTTCCTGCTGATTCAACCTCAGCCTTGTAGCTCTCGCCGGCCGCTGCCGATTATACACCGCCCCGTCCGCACCCGTCTTCAGAGTGACCGCTTGCGGCGCCAGGCTGCCCATGTCACGTCGCTTACGCTAACTGAAGGTGCGCAATATCCGGCGCGTCTGGCTCCCCGTTCCAGGAGACCCCCGGAACTGAGATTCCCGCGGAACGCGAACACGGTCAGAAAGCATCCGGCCTGATGCTGGCTGGGCGAGGGTTATGTTAGACTCGCGCAGAGGTTCACATCACACATGAGGACTTTGATATTCGTTGCGCTGGCGTCGAGCCTGGCGGCCCAACAGCCTCCGGCCGCTTCAAAGCCCAAGCCGCCGCGCCAGGAGATGGTTGGAGACGATATTCGCGGTTATTCCGATACGCCGCAGATTCCGGGGCAGAAGTGGAAGGTTCACGACATGGAGCGGCCTCGTCCGGTCAAGGTCACGCCTCCTCCCCTGGTGAGCGCCCCGCCTCCCTCCGACGCAATCGTACTGTTTGATGGGAAAGACCTCTCGCAGTGGGTCACGCGCGGCCGCGGCGGCGTGACGGAGCCTAAGTGGAAGGTCGAGAACGGCTACATCGAAATCGTTCCGCGCACCGGGCGGCTGGTCACCAAAGAGAAATTCGGCGACTGCCAGCTTCACATCGAGTGGATGGTCCCGAAGGAAGCCAGAGGCACGGGCCAGAACCTCGGGAACAGCGGCGTGGAACTGATGACGCGGTACGAAATCCAGGTACTCGAGTCGAACGAAAACCTCACTTATGCCGACGGCGGCGCGGGGGCCATTTACGGCGTGTGGGCGCCGCTGGTGAACCCGGCGCGTCCGCAAGGCGAGTGGAACGCCTTCGACATCATTTTCGAAGCGCCGAGGTTCGAGGGGGATAAAGTGGTGAAGCCGGCCTACGCGACGGTGTTCTTCAACGGCGTGCTGGTGCACCATCGCCGCCCATTCCTGGGCACAACCGTCTGGAGGCGCGTTGCGCAATACACGCCTCATGCGCCGGAGGAGCCGCTGAGCCTGCAAGACCACAACCAGCCCGTCCGCTACCGCAACATCTGGATCCGCAGGCTGACCCTGCCCGATTAAGCGAGCGCCCGCACGCGGGCCGCGGCATCAGTCGCCCGATTCGGCGGCCGGGGTTGCGGCGGCCCGCCGGCGCCGGGCTTTCAGCGCTTCCAGGCCGATGGGAACGAGCGAAAGCCCGATGATTCCCAGAATCAGCTTGTCGAAATTCTCGCGCGCGAAAGGAATGCTGCCAAGCAGCACGCCGGCCGTGGTTATGCCGCAGACCCAGAGCGTCACGCCGGTGACGCTGAAGGCCAGGAAGCGCATGTAGTTCATCCCCGAAACGCCGGCCAGAAACGGCGCGAAGGTGCGAATGATCGGGATGAACTTGGCGTAAACGATGGTCTTGCCTCCGTGCTTCTCGTAAAACGCCTTCGACCGCAAAAGGTGCTCGCGCCGGAACAGGCGCGAGTTGGGCCGGTTGAAGATGTGCTGGCCGGTGCGGCGTCCTAAAAAATACCCGGTGCTGTCGCCGGCGACACCCGCCGCCATCAGCAGCGGGATCACAAGGTAGATATTCAGTTGCGCGGCTCCGGCAACGACTCCCACGGTGAACAGGAAGGAGTCGCCCGGCAGAAAGAAGCCGGTCAGCAGCCCGGTTTCGGCATAGATGATGCCGACCAGAAGGGCATAGCCGAGCCAGCCCGTGAAGACCGTCGTCAGAAGCTGAATCAGCTTCTCCGGAGTCGTAAGCGTGCGCAGAAACTCTACGAGCGCATTGAGCATGGGCAGCGTCTGCGAGCGAACGGATTCCGGCTAGCTGCGGTAGCCATCCAGAATCCGGTTAATTACTTCCTGGTGGATTTTGATTTTCCCGTTGCGGATCAAGGCGGTCCGCAGGGAGTCCTGGAACAGCTCGGTGCGCTCCCGGGCTTTTCTCATTTTGAGCTCGGCGATTAAATCCTGGCGGCTCTCAGCGAGCTTGCTCATGTCGGCCGGGGTCTTGCTCTCGACTTTGCAGATGAACCGCTTGTCCTCAACCGTCACGGGGCCGATAATGCTGCCCACCGGCTGCTCGAAAGCCTGGTATACGGCCGCCGCCGAGCCGATTCCGTCAGCGGCGCCGGTGCGGGTGAACTCCTGGGTGGTCTTGACCTGGAGCCCCAGGGACTGGGCCAGCTTTCTCAGGTCACCGTTGAACTCTTTCGCCTTCTGGGCGGCCTCCTGCGCCTTCTGGCCGACCAACACGATGAGCTTTTGCGAAACCAGCGTGCTGCGAATCTCATTCTGCACTTCGGACAGCTCGGCGTCGCGCGCCGGAACGATGTCGGTCACCGCGGCTACGGCGAGCTTGTTGCCGGGGGCTTCGAAGACCGGGGTCACGCCGCCCTTGGGCAGCGCGCGGATGGCATCCTCAAGGTCCGGATTCCTGCCGATTTCGGGAACCGGGTCGCCCGCCCCCGCCTTTTCGACGTGCACGTAACTAACTCCAAGCTCCTGGGCGATCTGCTGCGCCGCCGCGGGGTTTTTCGCCAGCCGGTCGCGCGACTGGTCGGCCAGGCGCTGCATGGTATCGAAGACGCGCTGTCTCTTGCGCTCCTGCGCCAGTTGGTCCTTCACCTCTTCAAACGGCTTCAGGCGCGCCTCTTCTTTTTCGAGCACCTGGATGATATGAAAACCGTACTCGGTCGTGATGACCCCGCTCAGCTCGTTCGGTTTGAGCGAGAACGCCGCGGTTTCGAAGTTGGGGACCGTCTGGCCGCGCACAATCCAGCCAAGATCGCCGCCTCTGCTGGCCGACCCGGGGTCCTGAGAGTTCTTCGTCGCGAGCGCGGCGAAATCGGCGCCGGCTTTGAGCTGCTTCAACAGTTCTTCCGTTTTGGCCCTGATCTGCGGGATCTGGTCCTTGGGAACATCCGTGGTCTTCAGGAGGATATGACGCACATGCACGCGCTCAGGCGTCCGGTACTGGTCCTTGTTGGCCTCGTAAATCCGGCGCAGGTCCGCCTCGGGAATGGTGATAGTCTGGGCGACCTTCTCTTCGGAAACCACCACGAGATCGAACGAGCGCTTTTCGGGAATGCGGTACTGACCTTTCCGCGTCTCGTAGTACTGGCGAATCTCCTCCGGCGACACGCTCACTTCGGAGCGGTATCGATCGGGGCTGAGCTCGACGTAGCTGAGCTTTACTTTTTCGTTTCTGCTCTTGTACTCGGCCTCGATTTCGGCCGGGGTGACCACGACACCCTGCGCCACGAGGTCCTGGAGCTTCGAAACCATCAACTCCGAGCGGACATTGGCCTCAAACTCGGGAATGGTCATGTTCTGCTGGGCCAGCAGCGAGGCGTATGCCTCCTTGCCGACGAACTGCCCGCCTTGGAAAAGTTGGGGGACGAGCCTTTGCAAGCCGCGCGCCAGTTCGTCCGGGGTCACCTGCAAGCCGAGCCTCTGCGCTTCGTAGGCCATCACCCGCTCAAGAATCATTGAATCGATGAATTGGGGAACGAGAGCCGGCAACATCTCCCGAGGCACCGATTGCGCCTTCTGGGCCATCTGGATCCGCTGCTGCACATCGCGGGCGGTCAAGACCTGCTTGCCGATCTCGGCCACTATCTGGTCCTGCTGCCTGCCTACGGTGCCGAAACCTGGGATCAGGGTGACCACCATGGAAACGGCCACCAGCATTAACAGCGCGCCGAGCAGGTAGCGCACAGCTTTGGCCCGGCTGCGAAAAAGGTCAAACATAGACTAGAGTGCTCCTCGGGAAGACCGAAACTACATTATAGCGGAACTCCTTTTCCACAGAGCGCCTCAAGGGTGGGGGGCGGACATCCCGCAACCGGCCTCACGGGTACGGATCTATTTTGCGCCGCTCCGCTTCGTTTGTTTTCTTGGGTTGGCGCCGCGACCCGGCGCCGCAGGAGTCCGCCATTCAAGTGCCGATGCCCAGGCGCGGAAACACCCACTGCATCAGGGCAAAGTAGGCGAGAAAGAAAACCAGGATCAGAATGAGGTCGGACACGTTCTCCCCTCAGGCCCCGATGCCGTCGATCACACGTTTCAGCAGTTCGTTTACTTTTTCCGCTGTCGCGGCCAGCGCGGGATTCCCGGTCACCTCCAGCATCTTCTCCGCGTTGATGGCCGCCGCCACCGTCCGGCCGCCTTCTTCGTAGACCACAACGTTGCAGGGCAGCAGCAGCCCGAGGTTTAGCTCCTGCTGCAAGGCCTGGTATGCCAGGGGCGGGTTGCAGGCTCCCAGGATCCTGTAATTCCTGAATTCCACGCCGAGTTTCTCGCGCAGCTTGTCTTTGATGTCGATTTCGCAAAGCACGCCGAATCCCTGAGCCTTCAAAGCCTCGCGCGCGCGTTCCACGACCTCGGCGAATGGCATCTCGAGCGAACGGGCATATCCGTAAGCAAGCGTCTGGCTTCCAATCATCACACCTCTCCCTGTAAAGAGTGGATGCGGAATCCCGAGTTCGGTGACAAGCTATGAGGCGCGATATCGCTGGAAATGTCGCAGGGAAACATATATTCTTGCTTGTTGGCTATGGCGAACAACTCCCGAAGAGACTTCCTCCGCAGCTTGGGCGCGGCTGCGGTTGCACGCGGCGCGGCGGCTGAAAGACCCAACATCCTCTTTATCATGGCGGACGACCACGCTTCGCACGCCATCTCCGCCTACGGCAGCAGGATCAACCGCACGCCGCACATCGACCGGATCGCGGCCGGCGGCGTCCGGCTAGACAATTGCTTCTGCACGAACTCGATCTGCACGCCGAGCCGCGCGGCGATCCTCACCGGCCAGTACAGCCACAAGAACGGCGTGTACACGCTTGCGGACCGCTTCGACGGCAGCCGGAACCACGTCGTTAAGGAACTGCGGAACGCCGGTTATCAGACGGCGATCGTCGGCAAGTGGCACCTCGGCAGCGACCCGACCGGGTTCGATTACTGGAACATTCTGCCGGGCCAGGGGGTGTATTACAACCCGGTGTTCATCGACCGCGGGCAGAAAAAGCAGCACCAGGGTTACTGCACCGACCTCATCGGCGACTTCACGCTGGACTGGCTCAAGCAGCGCGACAGGAAAAAGCCCTTCTTCCTGCTGTGCCACCACAAAGCGCCGCACCGGCCGTGGGAACCGGCGCCCAAGTACGCGCGCCTTTTCGAGAACCAGAACATTCCCGAGCCGGACAACCTTTATGACCGCTACGAAGGCCGCGCCCGCAGCATGGCGGCGGTACAGATGAAAGTGGGCGAGCACAACACCAAGAGGGATCTGAAGGTGGACCGCCCCGAGGGCCTCGAAGGCGATGCGCTGCGCAAGTGGGCGTATCAGTATTACATTAAGGACTACCTGCGCTGCATACAGAGCGTGGACGACAACGTCGGCCGCCTGCTCGACTATCTGGACGAGGAAGGCATCGCGCGCAACACGCTGGTCATTTACACTTCGGACCAGGGCTTTTTCCTCGGCGACCACGGTCTCTACGACAAGCGGCTCATGTACGAGGAGTGCCTGCGCATGCCGTTCCTGGCCCGGTATCCTGCGGGAATCAAGGCGGGCACGGTGAACAGCGACATCACGCTCAACATCGACTTCGCGCCGCTGTTCCTCGACTATGCGGGGGTGAAGCCGCCGGCGGAAATGCAGGGCCGCAGCTTCCGCGCGAACCTGGAGGGCCGCACGCCGGCCAACTGGCGCACCTCGATGTATTACCGCTACTGGATGCACAACGACAACGATCACCACGTTCCCGCCAACTACGGCGTGCGGACCAGGCGGTACAAGCTGATCTACTACTACGGAAAGCCGCTCGGCATGGCGGGCGCCAACGAGCCGGCGACGCAGCCGGAGTGGGAGCTGTTCGATCTCGAGAAAGACCCGCGCGAGATGCGCAACGTGTACCACGACCCGGCGTATGCAGCGGTGGTGAAGGAGCTGGAGGCCGAACTGGCGCGCTTGCAGAAAGAGTTCGGCGATACGCCTGCCTGACGCTGCGGGCGTTACGGCAGCACATTCACGCGGATCGACGACAGGTACGGCTTCGCGCGATAGACCCGCTGGGTGGCCTTTTCAAAGTCGGCCGGAGCGGCGCGGTGGATATCCACGAACTGTTGCGGGTTGCGGTCCACCAGCGGGAACCACGAGCTCTGAATGTGCACCATGATCCGGTGCCCGCTGCGGAACGTATGGTACACGGCGGGCATGGTGAACTCGATGCGAGTGACCTCGCCGGGCTTGAACGGCTCGGGTTTTTCGAAGCTGTTGCGATACCTGCCGCGGAACGGTTCGCCGCGCACGAGCTGCTGGTAGCCGCCCATGCGGACGGGGCCCTGGGGGTCGTTGTCGGGATAGTTGCCGGGGTAAACGTCGATCAGCTTGACGACCCAGTCCGAATCGGTTCCGGTGGTGGAGACGTAGAGGGTGGGCCGGAGCGGGCCCGCGATGGTCACGTCGTCTGCCAGCGGCTCGGTTTCATACACGAGCACGTCGGTGCGCGAGGAGGCGAAGCGCTGATCCGCCACCATGTACTCGCGCGCCATGCGCGTGCTTTGCCATCCGATGAAAGGCACCGGTTTGGCGGGGTCGCTGATGTATTCGTCGAAGGAGGCCCGTGATTCAGCCGGCGGCTCGAAGGAGAGCTTGCCGCCCGCGTGCAGGTAAAGAGGTTTTTCAACGGCTTCCTTGGGCGGCCAGGCATCGCACCGCCGCCACTGGTTGCGGCCCGTTTCGAAAACATAGGCCTCGGGCAGATCCAGTTCGCCCTTGTCCTTCAGGTAGTAATTGAAGAACGGAAGCTCGATTTTCTCCCGGTAGTAAAGCGATGTTTTCTGCCCAAAGCGCACGTCGCCCAGCGCGTCGCCGTCGGAGCGGGCCCATCCGCCGTGAAACCATGGCCCCATCACGAGGGTGTTGTGCAGGCCGGGATTGCGGCGTTCGATCGATTCGTAAACGGCCAGCGCGCCGTAAAGATCCTCGGCGTCGAACCAGCCGCCGACGGTCATCATCGCGGGCTTGATTCTTTCCAGGTGCGGCAGGACGTTGCGGGACTTCCAGAACTCGTCGTACGTGTCGTGGCGCAGCAATTCTTCCCAGAAGGGAACCCGCCCGTTGAAGTGGCGGGAGGTGAGGGCGGCAAGCGGCCCCGAGCGGAGAAAGAAATCGTAGCCGTCCGGAGTGCCGTAATCGAAGTCTTGCCACCCGGCGGTATTGGTGAACGCGGTCAGGAAGTAGAAGGCGTGCAGCAGGAAAAACGCGCCGTTATGACGCCAGTCGTCGCCGACGAACCAGTCGGCTATCGGCGCCTGCGGGGAACAGGCCTTAAGCGCGGGATGCGCATCCAGCGCGCCCATCACCGTATAGAAGCCCGGGTAGGAAATGCCCCACATCCCCACGCGCCCGTTGTGGTTGGGCACGCGCTTCAGCAGCCACTCGATGGAATCGTAGGCATCCGTGCTCTCGTCGATGTCGGCGGGACCGCGCTTCACCGGCAGGTAGGGACGGGCATGGACAAACTCGCCTTCCGATTGCACCCGGCCGCGCACGTCCTGGTACACGAAGATGTAGCCCTCGCGCGCGAAGGCTTCGGAAGGACCGAGGCTGGGCCTGTAGTTGTCCACGCCGTAAGGGGCGACGCTGTAGGGCGTCCGCGTGAACAGGATCGGGTACTTGCGCGAGCCGTCTTTCGGAACATAGACCGAGGTAAAGAGGCGCTTGCCGTCGCGCATGGGCACACGGAACTCGTACTTCGTGTAGTGCGACCTGATGTACTCGAGTCCCTGCGCTTGCAGCGTGAGGAGGCAGACCGCCAGGGCAAGGACCAGCCTCGCAGCAAAGGATGCAAATCCCATGAAGAACAGAATACTGAGTTCCGGCCGTCCTGAGTTGGCCTACTTCGCTTTGGGCGTCTCCGCGGCGACAAGATTGAGCCGGCGGCGGCAGACGGTGGCCTCGGCCGCGCTCTTGTGATCCGCAGAAGCGATCGCCTTCAGAAGATAGTTCCCCGCGGTGGAAGGAAGCACCATGGGGATGTCATAGATCTGCTGCCCGTTCGGCGGCACGTAAAGCGGAATCTCCTCACGCGCCACTTCCTTGCCGCCGGCCGCTTCCACAACCAGGGCGAGTTTGCCCCTCGCCGCCCGGTATTCGTCGTTGATCACGATGATCCGGAAGTTTCGCCGCGAGCCGGCCTTCACCGACGGCTGGAAGAAGTTCACATCGACGCCCAGCGGATTGAAGGCGTGCGGCATATAGTCCGCGAAATGGGGTTCCAACTCCAAAGTTTTTACGTCGCGGAAGTTGTCTGACGTGAAGGCGCCCGGAAAACTTGCCGTGAGAAAAGTGAAGTACAGGACGCCCGCCATGTTGCGGTGAGCCCGCCAGTATTCCGTGATGGCGGCGAGCGAGTAGGCGTACTCCTCGAAGCGCTGTTGCGGCGTGGCGTCCTTTCCGAGGGCGGACGCATAGACTTTCTCGGTGAGCGTGGTGGGGGTGCCGTCGCGATTGAGCCACAGCCACTCGTACTCGTTGATGATCTGGGCGTGCCCCTGGACTCTGGCTCCCGTCACCGCACCGCCGCTTCTTTCGAGCTGGGTCAAATCCAGCCGCGATCCGGTGAGATAAGGATGCTGCTCGACTGGGTCGTCGGGTCCCTCGGGCGGGCTCCAGCCATTTTCCCAGGGCCGGTTGGAGAGGTCGAGGTGGCGCACACTGGGAATGATTTTTTCCGCGAAGATGGGCGAAACGGTTTCGTTTTGCGCGTCCCAGATCACGACGCTCGGGTGATTCCAGTTGTCGCGCATCCAGTCGGCGTACTGCTTGACGAGCTCGGCCGTATCCCACTCGTCGTGATAGGTCCAGATGAAGAATTCGTTCTGGATGAGCAGGCCCGCCTCGTCGGCGATGTCGAGCCAGAAGTCCGGCACGGGGCCGATGCAGAAGCGGAAGCTGTTCCAGTGAAAGCGCTTGGGGAGTTCCACCAGCAGCTTTCGCACCCACTCCTCGCGCCAGGGGAGGTCGCCGCAGTCGGGGTCCTCAAAGAAGCGGTGGAGCGTGATGTTGGAACCGCGCATGAAATAAACCTGGCCGTTCAGGTAGGCGCGTTTGGTGGCGCTGTCGAAGCGGAATTCGCGCATGCCAAAGCGCGTGAGGACATGATCGCCGCCAGTGCTCGTCTCCAGTTGATAGAGGAAAGGATTTTCAGGCGACCAGAGGATCGCGCCGGGAACCCGCATCGTCTGAGTCCAGGTTTTTTCCTCCCCGGCATCGAGGCTCACGACCGGCATGCGGCTCTCGGCGACGATTTGCTGTTCCTTCCAGGTGCGCACCCGCTGGGTCAATTCGAACAGGGCGGGCTTTGCGCCGTAGTTCCTGATCACGGTCTGCACAACGATCTCCGACGATGCGATGCGCGGGGCCACCTGCACGGTGCGGATAACCGGGTTGTCGGAGAGCAGCACGGAGACGCTGTCGTAGATCCCGGGCGTCCACTTCAGCTTTTCCAGATCGGTGCCGGCGGGGACCGTGATTGGCAAGACGGCCGGGTGAGCGCCGATGCGCACCACCAGGCGGTTCTCGCCGGTCCAGTCGATAGCCGGGGTCAGGTCGAAGTAGCCGGCGGTGAAGCAGCCCAGGTGCTCGCCGATCTTTTTGCCGTTCAGCCAGACCGCCGTGCCGAACTGAGCTTTGTTGACCTTGAGGATGGCGATCTGTTTCCGTTCCGGCGGGCGGAAGCTGGTGCGGTACCAGAAGTAGTTCCGCTTCTGCCTCGGGATCCCCACAGGGTGGGCCAGCGCTTCGGGTGTCGTCTGTCTCTTTACCAGCGGATGGCGCAGCGATTCGCGGCTGTCGAACAAATCCACGTCCGCGAAGGCGGGACGAGCCAGGTTGGCGAGGCCGGGCACCGGTCCGCGATGGCGGAACGCCGCCGGCATCTCTTCCGCGGCAACGCTCTCATCCACCTCCCACATGCCGTCCAGGGAGATGACCACACGCCCGCTCGCAGCCGGCGCGGGAAACGCGGCCAGCGCAGCGGCAGCGAGCAACAGGAAATAGCGGCAATACCCGAAATCGGCCATGAGCAATCCTTTCTGCCGAACAGCGGAATTTGGAGTTTTTTCATCCTATCACCAGAGCTTCCCGGCGGAAACGGCGCTAAAACTCGAAGCGCAGGCCCAGTTGAAGGGACCTCGGCCCGCCCACCTGGAGCGCCGGGGCGAGGCCGCTGCTGGGGGTCCCGCTGCCCAGCATCAGGTTGAGCATGGAGGCCGGCCTGCCGAACAGGGGGCTGACAAGGAAGCGCATCGGGTCGCCGAAGTTGGGGTGATTCAGCGCGTTGAACGCTTCGAGGCGGAACTGAACGGCGGCGCGCTCGGAAAGCTTGAACTGGCGCCGCAGGGCGAGATCGAGTTGGTGCATGCCGAATCCGCCGATCGCGTTGCGGCCGAGGCCGCCCTGAACCAGATCGCCGGGCGCGGAGAAAGCGGCCGGGTTGAGCAGCGCGCCGCCGGGCGCGTTGGGGTCGGCGATCCACAGGGACACGCCCGGATTCAGGTTCGGCCGGACCACGTTGCTCATGTTGAGCCCGAAGGCATCGGGCCGCGTCAGGACGTCGATGGGGAAGCCCGTCCGGGCGCGAAACATGCCGTGGAGCGTCCAGCCGCGTGCCAGCTTGAACCGGGATTGGGGAAAGTCGTAAGCGAACGCGGCGGCAAGCGAGTGGCGCACGTCGAAGTTCGAGGAACCGCGGTCGCCTTTCGCGGTGAAGCCAGAATGCACCAGGAGCAACGCCGAACTCCAGGAGACGGTATCGATGGAGTGCGACCAGCTATAGGAGACGATGCCCTGCAATCCGCGGGCTGCCTTGCGCCGATACTGCAATTGAAGCGCGTTGTAATCGGACGAGCCGTGATTGGTGGCCACCGCAACCTCGACCGCCGCGATGTCCGGCCGCAGGTACACCTCGCGCCGCAGCAGCGCCCGTCCGGCCGAACCGAGATAGGAAATCGAGGCGGCGCTTCCGCTGCTGAAACCGTGTTCCAGGCTGACGTTCCACTCCACCGAGTAGGGCAGGCGCAGGCCGGGAGCGACGCCGTACTGGATCAGCACCGGCATCATGGACGCCGAAAGCAGGTAAGGCATTCCTAACGACATGCGCAGGCTGTTGAACGGAGCGCCGTTGACCGCATCGGCCTGGGCGCTGAAGCCCGCGTCGTAGTAGACGCCCGCTCCGGCGCGCAGCACGGACCGCCCTTCCGGCGTCAACCCGTAGGCGATGCCCAGCCTCGGCCCGAAATTCGCATAGCCCATCCGCCAAAGCGAGGCGCCCCGCCCGGGCACTTCGATGGCGTCGTGCGCCGCGCCGTCCGGCCCGGCCGAACTCCGCACCGAGGGCGACGAGGGATTGAGTTCCCAGCGCGAACCGTAAGTGACGGTGAGCCGCGGCCGCACACGCCAGGTGTCCTGGACGAAGAACGATATGTTGCGCACAACGGTCGAGACGCGGTCGGCTTCCGAGAACACCAGCAGCATGTCGCGATTCGCCGCCAGGTCGGCGAGGCTTTCGAACGTGACGCTGACGCTGTACGGCGGTCCCCCGCGGTTGAGCCGCAGCCGGCGGTAATCGCCTCCGAAACGGAACTGGTGCAGGCCCCGGTTCAGTGAGAGCGTATTGACAAGGTTGATTTGACGCTCGCTGTTTGTGCTGGTTGCGCCGGTAATGAGCTGCCCGATGCCGGAGACCGTGAGCTGGTAAAAGGATTTTTCCGGCGGCACCGCCACCGGCAGCGGAAGCAGCGAGAGATCCAGCGGCACTGCCCCGCCCTCGTTGGTCGTCAACCATTCGCCGTCCACCGTGGTGTTCGTGGTGTTCACCCGCAATTCGTTGATGAGCGACGGCGCGATCACGGCAGTCATTCCGGCGGTGACGCTTTCGGAAAGGAACGCCGAGTGATTGATCTGGGCGTACCCCGAGTCGGTTTCCGAGGGCGTCCGGCTGTACCGTCCGAACACGTTGAGGCGCGGCCCGAAGGAATGATCGAGCCGGAGGCCGCCGGTGTCGAGCCGCGATGGCCGCCAGGCGGAGGCGGTGAGTTCCGCGAGGCCATCGCCGAGGCTGCGGCCGTTCGGTTCGGGAAACGCGCGCAGAATCGGCTGCACGGCAGCGGGCGCCTGGAGCCGCAAGGCGTGCGAGGGCACCGGCGCGCTCCAGGTGAGCGGCTGCCGCAGGCGGAGCCCCTCGTAAGAAGCGAAGAAGAACGTGCGGTTGCGGCGCAGCGGCCCGCCAAACACACCACCGAAATTGCTGTAGCGGAGAACGCTCCGGCGCAGCCCGGCGGCATTGGCGAACCAGTCGTTGGCGGCGAGCGCCTCGTGGCGCAGGCTTTCGAATGCCGCGCCGTGAAATTCGTTGGAACCGGACCGGCTCGTAACGATCACCTGTGCCCCCGGCAACCGGCCGAACTCCGGGGCGAAGCTTGAAGTGGCGATGCGGAATTCCTCGAGCGCCTCGATGGAGATGAGGTTGTGCGTGCTGCCCAGCGCCGTCATGCCCGGCAGCGATCCGCTGCTGAACTGCGCGGGAATCCCGGTGCCGCTGACGCCGGTGTTGGCGCTGATGCCGTCCAGGGTGAAGTAATTCGCGTTGGCGCGCTGGCCGTTGGCCGTGAACTGTCCCGCCTCCCCGGAGGTAGCGGGCGTCACCAGCACTCCGGGCGTCAGTTCGAGCAGCCCGACCAGGTTCCGGCCGTCCTGCGGCAGCGCTTCGATCATCTTGCGTCCCATCACCATTCCGACCGAGCCGTCGTCCAGGTTCACCGGCGCGGGGCCGCCGTCAACCGTGATCTCCTGCTCGGTGCGGCCCACTTGCAGGACGAAATCCACCTGCGCGTTCTGGGCGACTTCGAACCGGAGGCCGAGGCGGACGATGGTCTGAAACCCCTCCTTGCGCACGGTCAGCTTGTAAGTGCCGGGCTGGAGCGAAGCGATGATGTAGACGCCCTCGTCGTTGGAGCGGCACGTGCGGCGGATGCCCGTGGCCTGGTTCATGGCCGTGACAATGGCGCCGGGCACCACGGCGTCCGAGGAATCCTTGATGACTCCGAAAACCTGGGCGAAATCCTGGGCGCTGAGTCCCGCCGACAGCAAGAGTACGAGACTCGCCAGGACTCGCATTACGGCTGCCCTTCCACGTTGCGGCCGTAAGCGTTCCGGTACGCGGCGGAAAGGGTCTGAAGGCGGCTCAGGGCGGCTGCAAGATGCTGCGGAACCTGCGCGGGCGGCAAATTGGTGTTGGCGCCGGCAAGCAGGACACTGATCAGATGGTCCGCTTGCTGCGCTGCGGCAAAGACCTGCCCGGTCGCTTCCTGCCAGCTCCCCGCCAGCGTCTCACGCTGGGCCGGGGCGGCGGCAGCGCCAAGGGCCTCGAGCGCCGGGCCCATCATTCCGGCCAGCTCGGAGGCGGAGGCGGCCAGCGCCCGCGCGTGCCCGCTTCGCAGCGCCGCCAGCTGATCGAGGTCGTTCTGCGAAAGGCGGGCCTCTTCGGAAGCCGGAAAGCGCCGGGCGAGGTTTTCGAGTGCGTGAGCGCGGGTGATCGCGGCTTCGCTCAGATCGAGCGCGCGGCTGCTGAACTTCTCGAAGGCGACGCGCCCGCCCACGGCGTTCTCAATTTCGGCCGAATGCGCCGGCGGAGAAACGGCTACGGACAGAGCCGTGCCGCTCTCCTCCGCGCTCATCGGGCGCGGTTCCTGAAATCGCAGGCGCACCTGGGGCACCTGGGCGAGCGAGGCCCTCAACTGCTCCTGCCGCGCGGGATCGATGCCGGTGCCGGTGACGAAAAGTCCGTCCGGGCGGCGGGTCAGCTCGATCGGCTCTCCGAGGTCGGCGCCGATCCGGTGAAGCGCCGCGAGGGCCTGCAATTCCTCGCTCGGTCCCGGGGCGGCCGGTGACGCAGACGGGACATGCTCGGGCGCTGCGGGGGGAGTGGCGCGCGCGATTTCATAGGCCGGCGCGGGCGGTTCGGGATCGGGCTCGGCGGCTTCGGTGATCTCCACGTAGTCGCTGCCGCGGAACTGAAAAGTGCCTTTGACGGGGGTCAGGTCGCGGGCGCGAAGCGTGATGGTGGCTTCGGCGAGGCTGCCGGCCGGGGTGGTGGTGCGTATGCGGTAGAGGCTGGCGCCGCCGTCGCGCACATTTTCCACCTCGTCTCGCTTTTCGGAAAGCTGCTCGCGCCAGGAGGCGTAGGAACGGGCGCTCAGCGGGGCTTCCCAACTGTAATTTGCCGAGGCAAAGAGGGTGCTTAGCGAATCCTCACTCGCTCCGGCTTCGCGGACGTAGACAGCGGGCCGGGTGAACGACCGCGTCCCCGCCCGCACCCGGATGTGCCGCGTTCCGCCGCTCAAGGAACTTTCCGACGCGACGGCTTTCTGAAGCAGCTCCGCCGCGCTGGCCGCGGGAGTCATTCCGAAGCGGTAAAACGCCAGGCAGCCCAGCAGGACAGCCGCCGCCGCGGAAATCCACCAGCGCGACGCGTTCGCCGCCCGCACCCTCCGCACCACCGCCGGCGCGCGGTCTTCCGCTTCCATCCGGCTGCGAAGATCGGCCCAGGGCCGCGGCGGCGGGGGCAGCTCGCCCTTGAGCGCTTCGTGGTACCGCACGTAATCGCCGATCCCCTTTTGGAGCTCCTCCAGTTGCGTGCGGCAGCTCCAGCACGCTTCGAGATGGCTGCGCACGGCCGCCGCCTTCCGGGGCGGCAACTCGCCGTCCACGAAACGCAGCAACTCGCCGCCGTCAGGATGGGGCGCATGAAATCTAGTCACTGCTCGCCCTCCTCAATCTTGTGATCGCGCGGCGAAGGAACTCGCCGACCGTTGATGTGCCCACCCCGATCACCTCGGCGATCTCCTGGTAACGCAGACCCTCGGCGCGCAGGAAAAGGCAGATCTTCTGCTGCTCCGAGAGGTTTGCGACCGCGTTCCGCAACCGCGCCATCTTTTCCCGCTCTATCAGCGCCTGCTCCGGATTCCTGCCCGGAGCGGGAATGGAGCACTCCATCTCCGGCTCAAAGGGCAGACCGCTCTCCTGGCGCGCCCGGACGTTGAGCCCGAGGTTGTGAGCCACGCGGAACACCCAGGCCCGCGTGTTCCGGATCGCTTCGCCGTTCTTTAAAGCGACGTAAAGCCGCAGGAAAATCTCCTGCGTGGTGTCCTGCGCCTGCGGAGGATGCAGGCCAAGCGTCAGCAGATAGCGGTAGACGTCCTCGCGGGCTTCGATGTACAAGCGCTCGGTTTCCTCTTGCAGCGGGGTCGCGGCGCCCTCCCCACGAAGGCCTTTCAAAGCCAGTTCCCCGATCCCGCCGTGCGCCGCCGATTCCGCCATCGCCGTTGATAGTCTACTGCGTTCCGGGGTGTAACCCGGCCGCCTGGGACAAGCCAGGTGTACACTCCGGCCTCCGCCCTTCTAAGACAGCCGGAAGACAATTTTAACGACACGGGGCGCCGGCAAGTGATCGCTTATCTGCGTATAGACGTTCATTGAACGGGCTGCACGCTCTCGATTCCTCGTATTTGAACAGATATAAGGCGTGGGTGGCGAGGTCGTGGATCAAGCGACAGGGCAGCGGTACGGAGTTCGGGGGCGTGTGAGCCCAGATGATGTGCGTCGAGGCCTCGGGCTCCACTTCTGCCGCGAAGACCGGGTCGCCGTGGATGAAGACCTCATTCCTCAGCAGTAGTGGCACGTTACAGAGCACCGAAGAATCAACCAGCCACTCAGAACCATCGAGCGCAACCTTGGCGCTGGCATGATTGACGATCCCGAGGTCGCGCATCGACGCGGTAGTGCGGCACGCCTTGAAACCGAGCGATTGCAGGAGCTCGAATAGCGCATTGCTAGTCGGCCAGCAGGTCCCTACGACGCCGTGGGCGAGCCAAGCTTCGAAGAATGAATCGGTCTCCATGATCTGCTGCACCCTGCTCCACCACTTCGGCGCCCCGATAGTCCCGTACTGTCGGGACGACCCCAACGCAACGCGCGGCCGCTCGCCGGCCAGTCGCGCCAGGCGTTCGAGCGACTCGTGGAAGTGCCAGACTGGGACGCCCGCAAACTTGCCAAACGGCCAGTCCTCCACGAGCCGGTCGTTCGCGTCTTCGTCCCCGTCGATCACGTCGGGGATCACTGCCCAATTGAAGCCGGGATGCCGCCACCAGTTCCGGACCCACTAGGCTCCCGTGCCTACTGCGGGTCAGACGGTTGCTGGGGTAGAACGATTTCCGGCTTCGTTTTCTTGTTCGGATCCATCCAGTAGAGAACGGCACCTACAATTGCTGCCGCGCCGATTGCGCCGCCAGTGCCGTATTTCCCAGAAGATATCGTATGAACAGGTAGAAGCGGCCTGAAGAGACGCACGTAATTCCGGATTTGTGCGGGGTCAGACCAAGCGCACTCCCCAACCTGAACGAACAGTTTTCGTGGCGTGGGCCGATAAGCCAGACATGACGATTTTTTCGTGGAAAGAGGAATACAGCATCGGTCGAAGCCAGATCGACTCGCAGCACAAACGGCTGTTCGAGATAGGCGGCCGGTTGCATCAGGCCATGGCGGCGGGGAAAGGACAGGAGGCGATTGCTCCCATCCTAGATGATCTGATCGCTTACACCCGCAGCCACTTCGGCATGGAGGAGGCCCTCATGCAGACGCACCGGTATCCCGCTTTCGCCACGCACAGGGCGGAACACGAAGCGCTCACCGAGCGCGTACTGGAGTTCCGCCGGCAATTCGCCGAAGGCAAAATCGCGCTCACGGTGGACATGCTGCAATTCCTGAAGGACTGGCTGGTGCGCCACATCGGCGAGGTGGACCGCCGCTTCGGCGCGTGGCTCAACGAGAGGGTGACAGCGCCGGCGAAGTTCTGACCGCTCCCGCCACTTCCTCGATCGCCTTCCGTGCCTGCGGTAGCGCGCCGGGCATGGAGAAGAACGGATGGATCATGCCCGCATAGCACTGATAGGTGACCGGCACGCCGGCGCGATCGAGGCGCACGGCATATGCCTCGCCTTCGTCGCGCAGCGGATCGCACTCCGCCGCGATGACGAGCGCCGGCGGCAGCCCGCGGAGATCTTCGGCCAGCAGCGGCGAGGCGTACGGGTTCCGCGCATCTTCGGGACACGCAAGGTAACAGTCGCGGAACCACTCCATCCCGGACCGCGTAGTACGCGATCTATCGCTTTTCCCTTGAAACGCAATCAGCCGCTGATATAGAAGTTCATGGCTGATGACGGCAGGCGCCGAAACGACAGCCCTCAGGACCACGCTGGAAGCCTTCTACGAGACCGTAAGGCGCCGTCTCGACCAATTCCGGCAGACCGAGCGCTCCGAAGCTCCGAGGTTCAGCATTTTCGAGTACATCGACCCCGACGAGAACTTCCTCTCCTCCGTCATCCACGATTTGCTCAATCCGCTCGGGAAACACGGGCAGGGATCGCTCTTTCTGCAAGCTTTTCTTGAGATCATCGACTTCCCGCTGGAATGTGTTCGCCACTCTGTCCGGGTGAAGCGGGAGGACCCGACGTTGTACTGTTCCAGTCCTGCGCGGCGCATCGACATCACCGTCGAGGGGGACGATTGGTGTATCGGGATCGAGAACAAACCGTTTGCCACGGAGGGGCGGAAGCAACTCAAAGACTACTGGATCCATCTTCGTCGGAAGTATGGTGAGCAGTACAGGCTGGTGTACCTCTCCGGTGACGGGAGTGAACCAGTCAGCATCGGCAGTGATGATCTGAACGAACTCCGGGCCGCCGGCAAGTTCAAGAAGCTCGCATACCCGACGGATCTGCATAGGTGGTTGCGTCGCTGCTGTGACGATTGCGAGGCCGGCAAGGTTCGCTGGTTTTTGCTCGACTTCGCAGCTTTCGTGAGCCGGGGGTTCGAGCTGGCCGAGGATGATACGGAGCCCGACGATGAAACTCGTTGAAGAAGAAGTTGATGTCATAGCTGAGCACGCTTTCGAAAATGAGCAGACCCTTCAAACCGCGGTCAAGGTGGGGTTAGCCTTTGAGAAAATCAGGGAACGCATCGTGCGGGAGTTCATCGCCTCGCTACAGCGTAGACTTGAAGCGGGTCTGGGGAAACCCTGGCTCTTGGAAAACTCGTGGAGTGAAACGCCGTTGCTGAGTGGCTCTTACCTGTTTGCATATAAAGCTGCCTGGAGTGACACCGGTGTCGGGCTCTTTTGTGCAAAAAATGGGCCTAGCGGGCTAAACTTCTCCGTCCGCCTCGAAGGGAAGCCGAAGACGCCCCTGGTGGGCGAACTAAAGGAAGCCCTGGACAAGCGGTATGCATTCGGGAGGCAGACCCGCGATTACCCTTGGTGGAAGTGGGTGGATGAGCCGTATCGTGACTGGAGAACAGAGGAAGCCTTTGATGCGCTTGTGGAAGAAAGACGAAGCCGTCGATTATTTCGTGCGACACCTGCTAAGGATCTGCAGAATCGCAGGCCCGTTCCTCGACAAGATCTGCAGCAAGTAGCTCCACAACTGATCCCGAGCACCAAACCGGCCTTCGCCGTTTCATCTCCACCCAGAGTTTCGATCGTATCAGGCGCCCCCCTACGACTTGGCATGAAGGTGTCGTCAAAACGGCCGGCGGCTGGTCTTAGGAGCGTCAATGTGAATCGCCGGAGACTTGGGTTTCGGCCAGCGCCTGGTATCCGGGAAGAGGATGATGGACGCGGGCCTCTTCAGGTTGCAACGCCGCCGGGCGGGTGGCGTACCGGGCGCGCCGACGCCGGGTCTCAGCCCGAATGCTCGGGCGCGCCGCATCGGGGGTGGTCTTCTGTCCCTTCCCGCCGGCCTCCGATGCGGCTGTCCCTCTAACCCAGCCGCTTCTTATTGCAGCAAGGCATTAAACAGCAGTTTGTAAGTGCCGTGTGTCTGAGCGCGGTGCTGGGCGCGGAAACCGATCATCACCACCCGCCCGCTCTTATACTGCGCCGCCACCATCGCAGCCTTTTTCGCCAGCGCCTGCTCTCCCACCAGCCAGCCGCTTTCGAGCACATCGCGATCGGCATAACGCGCGATCACTTCATAGCGTTCATTGTTCAGGTTCGGGATGATTTCGAACACCGGGTTGCCGCTCATGTACACCGCCAGGCCCTCGCGCGGCATCCCGTAGCCCAGCGGGTGGGAGTTGTCGAACACCGCGCGCAGCGTCGAGCCGGGACACCAGAACTCCCTGGAACTCCTGCCCGCCACCGCGTTGCGGACGCTCAGCTCCAGCTTTTCGATCGCGAACTGGCTCGCGTTGCCGAGCGTCACCAGCGTCCCGCCCTTTTCGACGAACGCCTTGAGCGCGGCCACGCCCTCGTTGCCGATGCCGCTGCGATACTCGGGCGGCGTTGTTTCATCCCCGCGCGCCCCGCCGCTGCTCTCGCCGGTGATCATCGCGGTTGAATCGTTCGGCAGGATGATCACGTCGTAGGCGGCGTTCAGATTGCCCTTTTTGATTTCGGCGTCCCTCAGCGAGGTGTAGGGAAAACCGAACTGCTCGAGAACAAGCCGCGTCCAGCCCTCGTCGATGTTGCCGCCCCTGTATCGCTGGTACATGGCGATGCGCAGCCGCTTGACCTCGTGCGTGTTCCGGCCGGGGGATTGCGCGAGCGCCTTGAAACTAACGCCCGTGCTCCGCGCCACCTCGCCGAGGTTCGCGGCGGTGCTTACAACGAAATCGCCGGGCTCCAGGCCCTCCGATGCCCTGTCCACGCGGCGCAGCGCGATCCCCTTATCGAGCAGCATGTTCGCGGCGCGGAAGCTGTCGTTCAGTCTGCCGCTGAACGCGTACCCCGCGCTGCCACCCGGCGCCACGGACCCCGCCGATTCGACCGGCGATGCCACTTTTTGCAACCCGGCCTCGACGATTTCCTCCAGCGGGTCCACACGCACGCCCATGAACTCGAACATGGTGTCGGTGGCCATGTCGTAGGGCCGTATCGGGGAACCGTCGCGGTCGCGCGTCCACTCGTTGTCGGGGTAGCGCGTGCGGCCGAGCAGATAGCGGATCAGGCCCATTTTGGGCTGCGCGAGCGAGACCACCCACGAGCCCGCCGGGTAGTTCATCCCGCCCGCGGTGGTGAATCCTTTTGGCGCCTCCATGATCTCGATGCCCTGGTCGAGCAGCTTGTTGATGAGTTTCACCGCGGTCAGCGGATCGTGCTGCGCGGCGGGGATGACGTAGCCGGCCGGCTTGCCTTCAGCCCCGCGCTCGGTCTGCCGCTTCGCTTTCAGGTAGGCGTTCCAAAGCACGGTCTCTCGGTTTCGCGCCGCCAGATCGAGCAGGGCCCAGGCGGACATCTTTTGCCGGTCGATAATGTCGCGCAGTCTCCACCAGCCGCCCGGCCAGGGATTGGGAAAGGTGGTCTGGATCTCGTAGGAGGGAAGGTTGCGCGCGCCGCCGCGCAGTTGATCTGGGTGGATGAAGATCGGCGTCGCCAGCTTCGTGGTTGCCGATTCCGTCAGCATTCCAGCGATGTTGTGGAACGGCGTGATCCAGTGGAATCCGAAGTGTCCCCAACCGGAGTACTGCGCCATATTCAGCACGCCCGGCTGGCCGACCTCCTCCGCTTTATAGGCCATGTGCGCGCCGTACCAGCTCATTTCGCGCCAGACCAGCGGGTCGGCGTGGGGCCGGACCGGCTCGGCGTACGGGGGCAGATAAATTCGCGCGCCGTAGCTGCCCATATGGTGATGATCGAGATAAGCTTGCGGCACCCAGTCGCGGAAAATCAGTTTCGCCACGTACTTCGATTCCACGAGGTTGGTTTGAAACGCGTCGCGGTTGTTATCGTGGCCGGCGTATTTGTGATAGAGCCACGGAAGATCAGTGCCTTCGTACTCGGTGCCGAGCGTTTTCTGATACCAGTCGTACACCATGATTGCGCCGTCCGGATTGAACGAAGGCACCATAATGAAGATCACGTTGTCGAGGATGCGGCGCGTGTCCTCGCCGGCGTCAGAGACCAGATCCCAGGCTAGTTCGGGCGCCATTTGCGTGCCGCCGATTTCGGTGGCGTGCAGGCTCATCGTCTGGCAGACGACCGCGCGGCCCTCCGCGACGAGCTTTTTGACCTCCTGTTCCGTGAGCCCGCGCGGATCGCTGATCTTCAGGTTTACCTGCCTCAGTCGCTCGAGCCTCGCCATGTTCGCCGGCGACGAGATGAAGACGAACAGGAACGGATTCCCCTCCGTGGACGGCCCGGCATTCACCACGGCGAGCTTGCCGCCGCTTTCCTTTTCGAGCAAGCGGAAATACTCGACGATTCTGTCCCAACGCGCCATCTTGCGATCGGTGCCGAGCCGGAATCCGAAAAACTTTTCGGGGGATGTCACCTGCGTCTGAGCCGGGGCCAACAGGCCGGCAAGGGCGGCCAGCAGGAGTAAGTTGAGTCTACGTCTCATTACGGTCTCCGTGGTAGCAGGAGTGTAGCACAGGCCGGAATGAGCCAGAGGGCCATTTGCGCAGTTTTGATAACGCGCGGCTTGACTCCGGCACGCCGCGGATAGGATAAACGAGTGTCGGGCAACGAGGCTGTATGCGGGCTTTCAGGGAAACGCTGATCAGGGCCGGATTCGCGGTGGCCTTGCTCATCCTGGCTGGAATCGGCGTAATTGCTTACCGCAGTCTGATCCGTGCGATCAACGCTTCGCACGCGGTCGAGCACAGCTACGAAATCATCGACCAACTGAGCGATCTCGACACCTACCTCGCCGATATGGAGAGCGCCGCGCGCGGCTTTGCCGCCTCCGGCGACGACTCCTACCTGGAGCTCTACCACGCGGCGGCGGGCAAGGTCGGTCAGACTGTCCGGAACCTGCGGCGCCTGACGGCGGACCATGCCGAGCAGCAGCGCTTTATGGCCGTTCTTGAACCGCTCGTTGAAGAGAAATTACGCTATCACCGCAGGGTCGTCGAGCTCAGGCAATCCAGGGGCGCGGAAGGGGCGCTGCCCAAGCTTTCCACCGGGCGCGGAAGGCTGCTGATGAACCAGATCCGGGCGGTGATCGACGACATGGAAACCGGCGAACGCGGCGTGGTTGGCCGGCGCCTCGCGGATGCGCGCACCGGCGCAAGGGCTTCCAGCGACGCTCTGCTGGTGGGGACGGCTTTGGGCGTCTCCGTGCTGCTGTTCGTCTTCTTTCAGTTGAATCACCAGATCGCCCGGCACAGCCGTTCCGAAGCGAAGCTCATGCGGTCCAACCGCCTTTACGCCGTGCTCAGCGGCGCGAGCGAGGCGGTCGTGCGCCTTCGCGACCGGGACAAGCTTCTCCGCGAGGTGTGCCGCATTACCGTCGAGAGCGGCGGCTTGAAAATGGCCTGGGTGGGTTTCGCGGACTCTCCGTGCAAATGGATTCCGGCCGCCTGGTTCGGGGCCGGCGACGATCTCGTCAGCCGCCCCTGCCTTAGGACAGTTCACGAAGCGGACCCCCCCTGCCCCATGGGAATGGCGCTGAGCGAGGGCAGGAGCTTCGTTTCAAACGATCTCGCCGGCGACCCGCGCGTGCTCCCCTGGCGGGACGAGGCCCTGCGCCGCGGCTTTCGCTGCGCCGCCGTTTTCCCCATTCGCTCGGGGGGCCGCACGGCCGGCGCGTTCGCGGCGTACGGCGCCGAACCCGGCCTCATCGACGGCGATCACGTCTGGATTCTCGGCGAAGTCGCCGCGGATCTTTCCCTCGCTCTGGAAAGAATGGATCAGGAGGCGCAGACCGCACAGCAGCGCGCCCTGACCCGGTTCGCCGGCTGCGCCCTTGAGGGGGGCGGTCCCGACGCGCTGCTCCAGCGCGCCGCCGAGGTGGCCGCCGAAGTCCTCGGCGCGGATTGCACGGCTGTCCTGGAACGCACTCCCGGCAGTCAGGATCTGGCGCTGCGCGCCGGTGTGGGATGGCCAGACGAGCCTGCGGGCCGCGCTGCGTTTGAAGCCGGCGCGAGATCGCAGGCAGACTATACGCTGCTCACGAACGCTCCCCTTGCGGTTGCGGATTTGAGCGGCGAAACCCGTTTTGCCGGCGCGGACCTGCTGCGCGATTGCGGCGTTGCCGGCGGCCTCACAGTCGTCATCGGCGGCGCTTCGCACGCGTTCGGCGTTCTCGGCGTGTTCTGGAAAACCCGCCGCCGGATTAGCGATGGCGAAGTGCATTTCGTCGAATCGCTGGCCGGTCTGCTGGCCAAGGCCATAGAGAAGCGGCAAGCCGAGGAGAATCTGCGATCGATTGAGCGCAAACAGGCCGAGGAGAAAATCCGCAAGCTGAACGAGGATTTTGAGCGCCGCGTGGCCAGGCGCACCGCCGAACTCGCCGCGCTCAACGAGGAACTCGAACTGCGCAACCGGGAAGTGGAGCGGGCCAGCAGGCTGAAGAGCGAATTCGTGACCCGCATGAGCCACGAGCTGCGCACGCCCATGAACGCCATCATCGGTTTCTCGGACCTGCTCGTTGAAGAAACCGAAGGGCCCCTCAACCAGACTCAGAAGAGTTTTGTCGGGCATATCCAGCGGGGCGCCAACCATCTTTTGGAACTGATCAACGACATACTCGACCTCTCGAAGATCGAGGCCGGCCGTGTTGAACTCCGATTCGAGGATTTTGAGCCCGCCGGCGCGCTGGCGGAAGTGCTTGCCGTGATCAGGCCGCTGGCCGAAGCCAAGCGGCTGGAGATCGAGAGCTTGGTCCCGGCGGAACTGGAGGTATGCGCCGACCGCACCCGCTTCAAGCAGATCCTTTATAACCTGCTCAGCAATGCGGTGAAGTTCACGCCCGAGGGCGGCCGGGTACGGATCGATGCCGGCGCCGAAGGCGGCGAAGTCTGGATTGCCGTCACCGACACCGGAGTCGGCATCCCGCCGGGAGAGCACCACGCCATCTTCGCGGAGTTCTACCAGGTGGGAACGACCACCAGGGGAGTCAAGGAAGGCACAGGCCTCGGATTGTCCATCACCAAGAGACTAGTCGAGTTGCACGGGGGACGGATCGAGGTGCAAAGCGAGTTGGGCAAGGGCAGCCGCTTCACGTTCACGCTGCCGGCCGCCGCGAGACCGGCAGGCAGCAGAATTGCCTCCGAGGAGCGGAATGAAAAAAATTCTCGTGGTTGACGACAACGACGCCAGCAGGGAATTGCTCCGCGCAATTTTAAGAGATCAGGATCGTGAGATACTTGAAGCGTGCCAGGGAGGCCAGGCGCTGGAGATCGTCGCCCGCGAGGTCCCCGACCTGGTCCTGCTGGACGTTGAAATGCCGGTAATGGACGGCTTCGCTGTGCTGCGCGCCTTGCGCGAGGACCCGCGGTTCGGCACGCTGCCGGTAGTGGCCGTCACCGCGCACGCAATGCAAGGCTCCGAGGAAATCGCGCTCCGGGCGGGTTTTACCGCTTACATCACCAAACCGATCCGCCCCGCCGAGGTGCGCAGGCGCGTGGCCGAAATTCTGGATTCGGAAGCGAAGTGACCATGGCGGCTGGTTTCAGAGTCAGGCTGGTAGCCATCGATGACGACCCCGCCAGCCTCGCGTTGATAGCGGCCGCGCTCAAAGCGGAACGCGACCTGGAAATCATCACCGCCACCGACCCCTCAACCGGCGTCGACCTCGTCCTGAGGCGCCGCGCCCAAATCGCCCTCATCGACTTGATGATGCCCGGCATCGGCGGAATGGAACTGCTGGAGCGCATCGTCGAGGTTTCCCCGGACACCGACGTCATCCTCATCACCGGCCACTACTCGACCGAATCGGCGGTTGCCGCGATTCAAAAGGGCGCAAGCGATTACTGGACCAAGCCGCTCTCCGTGGCGCTGCTGCGCGAGCGCATCGGCAAGCTGATCGAGCAGTGCCGGCAGCATTACACGACTTCGCTTCTGGACGGCGAAGTGCTCCGCGCCAACCAGTTCGAGGGCATTGTCGGCCGGAGCCCGCTCATGCTCGATGTCTTCCGGCGCATACGCCGCATCGCGCCGCACTACCGGACCGTGCTCATTACGGGACCAACCGGCACGGGAAAGGAGCTGGTGGCGGCGGCGCTCCACCGGCTCAGCCCGGTGGCCGAAAACCGGCTGGTAGTGTGCAACTGCTCGGCGGTGGTGGAAACGCTTTTCGAAAGCGAACTGTTCGGCCATGTCCGGGGGGCCTTCACCGGCGCCACCCAGGACAAAACCGGCCTGTTCGAATACGCCAACGGCGGCACCGTTTTTCTCGATGAAGTCGGCGACATGCCGCTGGAAACGCAGAGCAAGCTGCTGCGCGTGATCGAAAACGGAGAGATCCAGCGCGTCGGTTCGCCGGGGGTGCGCCGCGTGGATCTCAGGATAGTAGCAGCCACCAACCGCGAACTGCGCGACTTGATGGCCCAGAACCGGTTCCGCGAAGACCTTTTTTACCGGCTCTCGATGGTGGAAATCAGGCTGCCGCGCCTTTGCGAGCGGCCGGAAGATCTTCCGCTGCTGATCCGCCATTTCCTCGGGCAGTTCTCGACCCAGTACGGCAAGACGATCCGCAGCCTGACCCCGCGAGCGCAGCTTTTGCTGGCGCGCTACTCGTGGCCCGGTAACGTCCGGGAGCTCAAAAGCGTGCTCGGCAGCGCCTGCATGATGTCCAAGGGCGACATCATCGATATCCAGGACCTTCCCGAACACCTGCGGCGCACGCCGGGCGAAGCCGCCGATGAGGATCTGCTGACGCTGGAAGAGGTCGAGCGCCGGCACGTGCGGCGCGTCCTCGAACGCGTCGGCGGCAACAAGGCCAGGGCCGCCAAGATCCTCGGCATCAATCGCACCACTATCTACCGCATCCTGGGAGAGGAGAGCGCCGAGGCCGGCGCTTCTTAGCGCGTTGCTTCAATAAATCTCAGAAACGCGGCGGCGATCTCGGCCGGCTTGGCCTTTTTGGCAAGGTCGTGGCCCGCGCCCTCGACGGGGAGCAGCTCGGTTCTGGCGGGAATCAGTGTCAAGGCATCGCGGATCTGCTCGATGGAGCCGAACGGGTCGCGTGTGCCGTGTACGAACAGAGCGGGCGTTCGCAGCGCGGGAAAGTGCGCGGTGCGAAAGTCCGAAGGCCGTTGCGGCGCGTGCAGCGGATAAGAGAGGAGCAGCAAGGCATCGGCGAGGGCCGGGTCTTCTGACGCCACGATGGTCGCCTGCCGCCCACCGTAGGACTGCCCGCCGAGAAACACGCGGCGCGGGGCGATCTTCCGAAGCGCGGCGACGGCGGCGCGCAACCCTTCGCGGTCGCGCCGGGCGGCCGAAGCTGGCGGCGGCCCGTGGGGCCGCGACTGGCGGAACGGCAGGTCGCACCGCAGCACCGTCACTCCCATTCCGGCGAAGGTTTCAGCCAGACTGACCAGCAGCGGCGCGCCGGCGTTTCCCCCCGCGCCGTGGGTGATCACCAGCCCGTCCCCTGACGATCCCCGGTGCAGAAAGCCCCGTACCGCCGCCCCTTCGCCCGAGTCTTCAAAAAAGGCTTCCACCATTCCCCCTTTCCCCTTCCCGGATCAGAGCACCGTGCAGGCGGCGCCCAGGATCCCCACCTGCGCTCCGAGAGCCGCCGGCACAATCGGCGTTTCAGCGGCGAACTGGTTGATGCTGCGCTCCGGCGCGATGCGGCGCAGGCGCGAAAACAGCGGCTCGCCAATCTGAGCCACGCCGCCGCCGATCACGATGATATCCGGATCGAGCAGGTTGATGGCGCTGCCGAGCCACGCGCCGAGCATCAGCGCGGTTTCGTCGAGGATTTCGATGGCCCGCGGATCACCGCACGCCGCCGTGCGTCCCACTTCCTCGGGCGGCATCCCTGCCCGCTTTGCGATGGCCGGTCCCGAAGCCAGCGCCTCGATGCAGCCGGGCAGGCCGCAGCCGCAGATCGAGCTGCTCCGGTAATCGATGGTCACGTGGCCGCCCTCGCCCGCCTGCCCGTTCTTGCCATGATGAATTTTCCCGTCGAGAATGATGCCGGTACCGATTCCTGTGCTCACGGTGACGTAGAAGACCGTGGAATACCCGCGCGCGGCGCCGAACCGCGCCTCGGCGAGCCCCGCCGCGTTCGCGTCGTTCTCCACGCGGCAGGGGAGATGGAACTCTCTCGAGATTTGTTCGGCGAGCGGGATGTTCACCCATCCTGGGAGATTCGGCGGATTGATCACGACGCCCGTCTTCGGGTTCAGCGGGCCGGGAGCGCAGATTCCGATGGCCGTCACGCCGTCCCGCATGATCTGCCCGATCACGCTCTTGAGTTGCGCGTAGGATGCGGCGTAGCCCTCGCAGGCGCGCGTCGGCACAACCGCGGTCTCGAGCACGCGCGCATTCGAATCCACAACTCCCGCGGCGATCTTCGTGCCGCCGATGTCAATTCCTAACACGGCCATGGAGGTACGATATCATGGGATTAAAGGCATCGATGGTTGGAAACCATGCGCGGAGCCCGCGATGGGGCTGATTACAATCTCAGGCCAACCGGGCTGCCGGCACGAGGAAGCGGCACGGCAGATTGCGCAAGACCTCGGTTTCGAACTGCTCACCGAATCGCGTCTTCAGAGCCTGATTGAGGAGGAGTACGGCGCGGAGCGGCCCATTCCGGATAAAGTCTACCCCGATGCTGTGCTGTCGATCGTAGCGCGCCTCGCCACCGAACGCCACCTGGTGATTTGCGCCCCCGGCGCGGAACTGCTGTTTAAGAGTTTTCCGGGCGTTTTGCGGGTCCAGGTGGTCGCCCCCGAGTCGCGGCGTCTGGGCACGCTGATGCTCGAACACCGGATCGACCGGCCCGCGGCCCGCCTCCTGCTTCGCGAACTCGAGCGCCGGGAAAAAGAGCAGCGCGTCCAGAGGTTCGGGAAGGCAACAGCGCCGCCGCACTCCTTTGACGTGGTCTGCAACACCGAATTCCTCGACATCGAGGGCGTGGCCGAACTGGTCCGCGACGCCGTGAACGCGCGCGGGCTGGTTGTGCAAGGATTCCTCGCGGCGGCGGCCGAAGCTCACATCCAGTTTCAGGCGCGCCTCAGACTGTCGAAGTTCGGCATCGCCGCGCCCGCGAAAGCCAGCCTCAAAAAGCGGGCTTTCGTCCATCCGAGCGAAGAAATCTTTGCCAATCTGCTGGATTTCTACCGCGTCGCCTGGGAATACGAGCCGCGCAGCTTTCCGATTCACTGGGACAAGGACGGCCGGGTGCTCGAAGCCTTCACGCCCGATTTTTACCTGCCCGAGTTTGACCTCTACGTCGAGCTGACCACGATGAAGCAATCGCTGGTCACGAAGAAGAACCGCAAAGTGAAGCTGTTGCGGAGCCTCTACCCCGAGGTGAACATCCAGGTCTTCTACCAGAAGGATTTCGAGAACCTGATTTTCAAGTACGGGCTGGCGGACCGGCTTGCCGCGCAACCGGCCGGCGGCGGGCAGGAGCCGCGTGCTAGATGAAGCAGGCAGCTCCGGAAATCGAAAGAATCATCTACACCGAGGAGCAGGTCTCGCAGCGCATCGCCGAAGTGGCGGCTGAAATCAGCGAGCGGTATCGCGGCCGTGAACTCAGACTGATCGGCGTGTTGAAGGGTTCGGTGTTTTTTCTCACAGCCCTGGCGCGCAAGATCGAAATTCCGGTAAAGATCGATTTCCTCTCCATTTCCAGCTTTTCCACCAAGCCTTCCGCGCCCGGCGTGGTGCGCATCGCCAAGGACCTGGACGACACGATCGAGGGCGAGGACGTCCTGCTCGTCGAGGACATTGTCGATACCGGCTTTACGGCGCGGTACTTGCTGCAAACGCTCGCCGCCCGCGGCCCCAACACGCTGGCGCTCTGCACGCTGCTCGACCGGACCTCGCGCCGCATCGTGCAGATTCCGATCGAGTTCCGCTGTTTTGAAATCCCGGACCGTTTCGTGATCGGCTGCGGTCTCGACTACAAGCAGCTCTACCGCAACCTCGGCTATATCGCGGTCATGAAGCCGGAACGGAACCACTGAATCGCCCTCAGCGAACGCAAGTGCTTTCGTACAAGCTGGTTCCCGGCGGCGTGTCGCCGCCATCGGCGGGTGTTGCCCCGCGCGGCAGATTAACCCTTATTGCCCGATCCGGCATACCGGGCTAATATTGTCGAGTATCGGTAGTGGGAGTCTGGCGGTATGGAGCCCACAGTTCTATTCATCTCCCCCAATTCCGCGGATGCCAAAATCCTCTCGGAGATGCTTGCGCCGACAGCACTCCGGCTCGACCATGCAGGCCGGCTTGAGGAAGCTCGCAACAAGCTCGCGAAAGGACCGTACCGGGTTGTGGTCACCGAGGCCAAACTCCCCGACGGAGAATGGACCGATGTGATCGAACTGACGTATGAAGTGGGGGTTTTCCCAGCGATCATAGTGACCGCCTCTGCAGCCGATGATCTTTTCTGGGCGGAAGTGCTGAACCTCGGGGCCTACGACCTGCTCGCGCAGCCGTTCGATGAGAAAGAGGTGAGGCGCATCCTTACCAACGCCTCTTTGCAAGTTCTGCCCAAGCCGGTCCGGAAAGAGACCACGAAACTCAAGTCCATCTCTGCCAATATGTAGACCGCGTGGGAGCGCGCTTATAATGGTACTTTTCCATGGCCCACGCCATCGATCCCTCCGCCGCCGCACCCTGCGGCGCGGCCACCGAGAACGCCGCGGTCAAGTTCCGGCCGGATGGACTCCGGCCAGGGCTCGCTGACGCTTCCGCATTTCCTCCAGGAGCACGGAAATCAGCGCTGTGAGTGAGCCCGCGCCAGGAGCCCGCGAGGAAACCGCGGGGCACGAGCAGATCGTCCGCGCGGCAGGCGTGGTTTCGGCCGCGGTTCTGCTCAGCCGCGTGAGCGGCCTGGTGCGCGAGACTGTCATGGCGCACCTGTTCGGCGCCGGCCGCCTCTACGACGCCTTTTCGCTTGGCTTCCGGATCCCCAACCTCACGCGCGACTTGTTCGCCGAGGGCGCCCTCTCCTCCGCCTTCGTGCCTACCTTCACCCAGTACCTCTCGACGAAGAGCAAGCGCGAGGCCGCCGAACTGTCGAATCTGGTCGGCACGGCGGTGATCCTGATTGTGGGCGCGCTATGCGTGCTTGGCGCCGTCTTCAGCCCGTTTCTGGTGGGCCTGCTCGCTCCCGGCTGGGAAACGGCCGATCCCGACAAGTTCGAACTGGCCATCACGCTGACCCGAATCATGTTCCCGTTCCTGCTGGTAGTGGCGCTGGCGGCGCAGGCGATGGGGGTGCTGAACGCGTGCGGCCAGTTCGCCGTGCCCGCGCTGGCTTCCACGTTCTTCAATGTCGGTTCGGTTGTATTCGGAGTGGCGCTCGGGTTCTGGCTCGGCCCGCATTTGGGCATCGATGCGATTACGGGAATGGCATTCGGCGTGGTCCTGGGCGGCATCCTGCAACTGCTCTGGCAGTTGCCCGCGCTGTTCCGGCTCGGTTTCCGCTTCCGCCCCCGCCTGAGCTGGTCGCATCCCGGCCTGGTGCGCATCATCCGGATGATGGGGCCCGCCATCATCGGCAGCGCGGCCGTACAGGTCAACGTGGTGGTCAACACCAATTTCGCTTCCACGATCGTCGATCCGCTGCGCGGTGTCAACGGACCGGTGAGCTGGCTTCAGTATGCTTTCCGCTTCATGCAGCTCCCGCTCGGGTTGTTCGGCGTCGCGATTGCCGCCGCCACTCTGCCTTCGATTTCGCGCAGCGCCGCGTCCGGCAATATCGACGAGTTCAGGAGAACGCTTTCGCGGTCGCTCGGGACGGTTCTGCTGCTCACGGTTCCCTCTTCGATCGGCCTGGTCATTTTGGGGAATGCGATGATCGGGCTGATTTACCAGGGTCGCAAGTTCGAGGCTTATGATACGCAGCAGACCGCGGTGGCGCTCTCCTGCTACGCCATCGGGCTGGCGGGTTACGCCGCGGTGAAGGTGCTGGCGCCCGCCTTTTACGCGCTGGGAACCGCCCGTATTCCGGCGCTGGTAAGCATCGCCTCCATCCTGATCAACTTTGTCGTGGCCTGGACGTTCACGCACAAAACGCAGCTCGGCCACGCGGGACTGGCGCTCGCCACTTCGGGTGTTTCCCTGTTCGCCTCCGTGGCTCTGTTTTTGCTTATCCGGAAACGCCTCGGCGGTGTACACGGCCGCGCGCTGCTGGCGAGTACGTTGAGGATCGGTGTGGCGGCGCTGGTGATGGGCGCGATTGTGGTGCTCTGCCGGGACGTTTTGCAAGGCTGGCTGGGCGTCACGCGGTTCGCGCGGCTGGTGGAACTGGCCGTGTGCATTCCGCTGGGCGTCGCGGTGTTCGGCGGGCTGTGCCGCGCGTTTCGCGTCGCGGAACTCGAAATGGCGACCAGGGCCGTGATCGCGCCCCTGGCGCGCTGGCGCGCGGGATAGCGCGCCCGCTACTTTGTTTGAAGACAGATGAAGATCGGGATCTTGTCGCTCGTAGCGCTTGCAAGTGCTGCGCAATTATCCGGGGACGTCGCTCTCCTGGTAAGCGAGCCGTATGGCAAATTCGGCTTTTTCAACCCAACCGGGCACGCCTCGATTTATTTGTCCGGCGTGTGCGCTGAAACACCCACCAGGCTCCGGCTTTGCGAGCCCGGAGAAACCGGCGTGGTCATCAGCCGCTACAACCGGATTGCGGGGCGCGACTGGATCGCAATGCCTTTGTTGCCTTACCTTTACGCAGTGGACCGGCCGGAGGACGTACCCGAATCCGCGAATGCGGCGGTTGTCGCACGCCTAAGGGACAAGTATCGCCGCGCATACCTCCGGGAGCTGATCCCCGATGGCCAGGAGGGGGAAACTCCTAAGGGCGATTGGATTCAACTGGCCGGTGCGGCCTACGATCGCAACATCTATGGTTTCGCGATCTCAACCACGCGGGAGGACGACGAACGCCTCATCCAGCATCTCAACGCGCAGCGCAACCAAAGGCGGTTCAACCTTTTCTATCGCAATTGCGCCGACTTTGCGCGCGGCATCATTGATTTCTACTACCCTGGCGCACTCCGGCGGAGTATCATCGCGGACGTTGGTATTTCGACCCCCAAGCACTCGGCCAAAGCGCTGGTGAAGTACGGGCGGCGCCGGCCTGACTTGGGCCTCCGGCACTTCGTGATCCCACAGGTCCCGGGTATGCCCCGGAGCACCAAAGTGCGGGGTGTGAACGAATCCCTCGTCCGGTCTAAGAAATACGTAGCGCCCCTGGTTCTACTTCAGCCCTGGGTGGCGGCGACGGCGGGGGCGGCCTATCTGATCTCGGGCCGCTTCAACCCTTCCGGCCAGCCGCACGTGATTTGTGAGCCGGGAACCTTGGCCGCCTGCGCAAGAAGCGCGGCCTCCGAACTCCGTGAGACCGCGGAGACTGCGACGAGCCTTTCGGACCTGATGGAGGCGCCGGAAACTAATCCCTTGAATTGATTGAACTGGGCGCCCGCCACAGGCGGAAACGCCCCGGCCGCCCGGGCCGTCTGATAGGCTAGTTAAGTGCCCGTGCGCGTCAAAGTCTTATTTTTCGGCATGTTGAAGGACATCGTCGGAGTCGCCGAGGACACGCTGGAGATCGGCGCCGGGGCGGCGGTCGGGCAGGTCTTCGAGCACTATGCCCGGCTTCATCCAAAGCTCCGGGGAATGCGAAAAAGCATTCTGCTGGCGCGCAACCAGGAGTTTTCGCGGGACTCCGAGCCTCTTTCGGACGGCGACGAGGTCGCGCTGATGCCGCCGGTGAGCGGCGGAGCGCCGGAGTTCACGCACGTCATCGAACACGACGGCAATTTCTTCGCTCTCACACGAGGGCCGATCGACGCCCGCGGCCTTGCCCGGCGCGTTCTGCGGAGTTCGGATGGAGCCGTGACGACGTTTGAAGGCGTCGCGCGCGACAACACCGGCGGCAGGCCGACAGAACACCTGGACTACGAGTGCTACGAGCCGATGGCGATCAAGGTGATGGCCGAGTTGGGCTGCGAGATCGCCCGCGCGCACGAAATCGGGCGATTGGCCATCGTTCACCGCCTGGGCCGCGTCGAGATCGGCGAAACCAGCGTGGCGATCGTGGTCGCCGCGCCTCACCGCAAGGCGGCGTTCCAGGCCGCTATGGAGGCCATCGACCGGCTGAAGCGGACCGTGCCGATCTGGAAGAAAGAGACGTTCGCTGGCGGCGAGGTCTGGGTCGAGGGCGAGTGGGACGATTCGGTGATCGCGCGATGATGACCCGGCGGCAATTGCTGGCATCGTTTGCGGTTGCCCGCGCGGCGCGCGCGGCGCAGGATCAGGAGACCGTGTTCCGCGTCGACGTGCGGCTGGTCCGCATCCTGGCAACCGTGAAAACGGCTTCCGGCGAGCTCGTTGGCAACCTGCAAAAAGAGGATTTTTCGATATTCGACAACGGCGTGCCGCAGCAGATCGCGGTCTTCGAGCACCACACCGAACAGCCGCTCTCGATCGCCATCCTCATCGATACTAGCTCGTCCACCGGAATCGAGCTGCGGTACGAGGTGGAATCCGTTACGCGGTTTTTGCGCGCGCTGTTTTCGAGCGGCAATCCGCAGGACGCCGTCGAGCTTTACAGCTTCGACGCCGACACCACGCTGCTTGCGCCGTTCACGCGGCGCCTGGACCGCCTCGAACGCGAGCTGAAAGCGCTGAAAGGGACCGGGGGCACAAGCCTCTATGACGCTATCTGCTTCGCCGCCGAGAGCCTGGAGAAAAGAGAGGGGCGGCATGTCCTGGTGGTGATTACCGACGGCGGCGACACCACGAGCGCGAAGACCTTCCACCAGGCGCTCGAGGCCGCGCATATGACCGACGCGGTGATCTATCCCATCCTGGTCATGCCCATCACCAACGACCCGGGACGCAACGTCGGGGGCGAGAACGCGCTCACGCTGATGGCCCAGGGCACCGGGGGGCGCGTGTTTGCCCCCAGCCTCGGTCCGGCGCTCGATCAGGCCTTCACCGATATCCTCCGCGACCTGCGCACGCAGTATCTTCTGGGCTACTACCCGAAAGACGTGCCCCCGTCCAAAGAGCGGTTCCACCGCCTCCAGATCAAGGTAAACCGGCCGGATTTGCGGGTTTTGGCGCGAAGCGGCTATTATGAAACATCCGAGGAGAACCGCGGGTGGAAATCCGTGCGTGAGGAGTAAGAGTGAACGGCAAGAACAAAAAAGGCAGCGGCAAAGGCAACCAGAGCAAGAAGCAGGCCCGCAAGCAGCAAAGCAAGGGCAAGTCGAGAGCTCCGGAGCAAACCTTTGAGGAAGTCCGCTACCTGAAATACCTCATCGACAACGAGATTCCCGTGCGGGTCAAGCTGCGCGACAATACCGAGGTCGCCGGCTCCATCGAGTACTACGACTACACTTTTATTCGCCTGACCCGGCAGACCGAGCCTAACCTGTTCATTTACAAGCACGACATCAAGTACCTGTACGAGGAAGAACAGCCCTCCGCCGAGTGAAAACCGCTGGCAACTTCCGGACCGCCGGGTTATGATGTTGTCCTAACCCGCATACCGCGTCCCGGAAGACACCCATGCTCAGACTCGTTCTGCTCCTGTGCCTTGCGAACCTGGTGGTTTCCGCGCAGCCGGAGATCTATCAGGGCGGCATTGTGAATGCCGCCAGCTTCGCCATTTCCGGTCTTCAAAATTCCGCCATAGCCCCGGGGTCCATATTCACGATCTTCGGCCGCGAACTGGCCACCATCAACGAAGGCTCCAGCGTGCAAGAGTTTCCGCTGCCGAAGGCGGAAGGCTGGCGGGGAACCAAGGTCACGGTGCAACCCAGCGGGCAGTCTGTTATTTACGCGCCGCTGTTGTACGTTTCCAAAGAGCAGATAGTTGCGATCATGCCTTCGAGTGTGCCCACCGGCAAAACCGTTTTTCTCCGGGTTGAGACCTCGAGAGGCCAGAGCGAGCCCGCTACTTTGACTCTTGTGCAGCAGAGTTTCGGGTTATTCAGCAGCTCCGCCAGCGGCGCGGGACCCGGGGCAATTCAGAATTTCGTGAGCGCTGACTCCTATCCGCTCAACACTTTGATCTCGCCTGCCCGCCCTGGACAGACGGTCGTGCTCTGGGGCACGGGACTGGGCCCCATCGAAGACGACGATGCGCTCCCCGCGAAGTTTGGAGAGATACTCCCCCGCGCCGAGGTGTTTGTTGGGGGCCGGCGGGTCACCACCATCGAGTACCAGGGCCGGAGCCCCGGCAGCGCGGGTCTGGATCAGATCAACGTAGTGCTTCCCCAGGACATCATCACCGGCTGCCACGTGCCGGTGGTCGTCAAGACCAGCGGCGGCGTGATCAGCAACACCGTTACTATGGCGATCTCGGCGGACGGGCGGCCTTGCTCGGATCCGGTCAGCTTCTACAGCGAGGACATTGACAAGGCGCAGGGCACGTCGAAGAGCGTCACCCTGGGGGCCATCAAGGTAAAGCGGGTGCGAAGCGGCGATGCAGTGACCGACGAAGGCATAGGCTGGTTCGGCACCTGCGGGCTCACCGAAATGATCAACTCGCGGGGCGTGTTTGCGGCGCCGTCGCTCGGGACATGCACGGTCGACCAGTTCCGCGGACAGGAATACGTTCCACCGGATGGCTTGATTCCCCAGACGGTTTTCCCCAACGGAGACGCGCTGAAGTTCACAATGGGAGGCGTCCAGCGCCAGTTGATGTTGCAGTCGGGGATGTACAAGGGCCAGATCGGCGGAGGCAGTCTGCCGCCGCTTTTGGATCCCGGGACTCTGCGGATCGAGAACACATACACGTCGCTTCCGGGGCAGACGCCCTTCCACTTCAACGTGGAAATGGACATACCGTCCGGCGTGACCTGGACCGGCGACCTGCCTGCTTCGATTTCGCGAACGCAGGACCTCACGATCACGTGGGCGGGCGGCGATCCCAACGCGGAGTACGTGCAGATCGTCGGGTACTCGACCTTGCCCGGCGGCGGCGCGGGCGCGGGTTTCGTCTGTTCGGCGCCGGTGAGCGCCGGATCCTTCACGATCCCGGCCCTGGTGCTGGGAGCGCTTCCGGCGGGAGCGGGCAAGCTCCAGGTGGGCGCCGTTGCGCTGCCCTGGAAACACCGCCAGCCCCCGCCGGCCGCCAACCTCAACGCGCTCTATTTGAGCTACACGATTGCCGAGAGCAGCAGCCTCAACTGGGCCCCGTAACCGCAGGAACCGCTCGCGAAATGGCCGTCCGGCGGCCCTTTGCTAAAATCGTGGTTTCCCTATGGCTTCCTACCTGGAGACCGCGATGGAGATCGCGCGCGAGGCGGGCGCGCTCCTGGCGAACTACTTCGAGCGGCGCATCGGCTACCAGTTGAAGGGCGAGTTCGACCTGGTGACCGAGGCGGACCGCGCCTCGGAAAAGCTCGTGGTAGAGCGTCTGCATTCCCACTTCCCTTCCCATTCGGTTGTGGCCGAGGAGGGCACGGGACAGCAGCGCTGCTCGGAGTTCTGCTGGTACGTGGATCCTCTGGACGGCACCACGAACTTCGCCCACGGCTTCCCGGCTTTCAACCTCACGCTGGCGCTCGAACAGGCCGGCGAGCTCGTGGCCGGCTGCATCTTTGACCCCATCCGGCAGGAGATGTTCGCCGCCGAACGCGGCTCGGGCGCTTATTTGAACCACCGCCGCATCCGGGTTTCGAAAGTAGACAAGCTGGAGGAGACCCTCGTCGCCACGGGCTTTCCGAGCCGCCGGCGCCATGCCAACCTGAACATCCACTTTTACTATCAGATGGCGATGTTCACGCACGGCGTGCGCCGGGCGGGTTCGGCCGCGCTCGATCTGGCCTATGTCGCCAGCGGCCGTCTGGACGCGTTTTGGGAGTTCAACTTGAACCCGTGGGACGTTGCCGCGGGCATTCTGCTCATCCGGGAAGCGGGCGGGAACGTGACCGATATGCGCGGCGGGCCGGTATCGCTGCGGGGCGAGCACATCCTTGCCGACAACGGCCTGGTGCATGGCTGCATACTGGAGCTTTTCGACGAGGTGTTCGCCGGCAAGGCCAGGGTACCGCTCCCGGAAATCGGCGTTCCCCGGTAAGCCATTGGTTTTACGCCCAAATCCTTTACTTGCCCAAGCGTAAGATGGTAGATTGAGTCTTTCCAATGCGAACTGTTGACTTGATCCACCGGAAGCGGGACGGGGAGGAACTGGACTCCCGGGAGATCGCCTGGATTATTGAAGGCTACACGCGCGGCGAAATTCCAGATTACCAGATGGCGGCTTTCCTGATGGCGGTGTACTTCTCCGGGATGTCGGACCGCGAAGTCTCCGCGTTGGTCGAGTGCATGGTGCGTTCGGGCGGAACGCTCGATCTCTCCGATGTGCCCGGCGTGAAGGTGGACAAGCACTCCACCGGCGGCGTGGGAGACAAGACGAGCCTGATCGCGGCGCCGCTGGCCGCCGCGGCCGGGGTGATCGTCCCGATGATCGCCGGACGCGGGCTGGGGCACACCGGAGGCACGCTCGATAAGCTTGAAGCCATTCCCGGTTTTCGCACCAACCTTACGATCGACGAGTTCCGCGCCCAACTGAAAAAGGTGGGGCTGGCGTTCGTCGGGCAGTCCGCCGAACTGGCGCCGGCTGACGGCAAGCTGTACAGCCTGAGGGACGCGACCGCCACGGTGGAATCCATCCCGCTGATCGCGTCTTCGATCATGTCGAAGAAACTGGCGGCCGGTTTGGACGCCCTGGTGCTGGACGTCAAAGTCGGCTCGGGCGCACTCATGAAGCGGCAGGTGGACGCGCGCCGGCTGGCGCAGATCATGGTCGCCATCGGCCGGCGGATGGACAAGCGGGTGCAGGCGCTCATCACCGATATGAGCCAGCCGCTGGGCTACGCGATCGGCAACGCGCTGGAAGTAATGGAAGTTTCGCAGACGCTCCAGAGCGCCGGGCCGAATGACCTGACGCGCCTTTCGCTCGAACTGGCGGCGCGCATGATTCACCTGGGCAAAGCCGCGGAATCGCTCGAAGCGGCGCGCGATCTGGCCCAGCGCAAGCTCCTGGACGGCTCCGGATATCGCAAGTTCAAAGAGGTCATCCAGGCGCAGGGCGGAAACCCGCAGGTGCTCGACCGCTTCGACCTGCTGCCGAACGCAAGCGGCGTTCGCGAAATCACCTCCCCGCGCGCGGGCTTCGTGAGCCAGATCAAGGCCGAAGACATCGGCCAGGCGTCCGCGATGATCGGCGCCGGGCGCGACACGATGGACGCGGTGATCGACCCGGCGGTGGGGGTCATCCTCGAGGTCAAGGTCGGCGAGAAGGTGGAGACCGGCGCGGTGCTCTGCCGCATCTATTACACCAAGGAAGACCGCCTGGACGAAGCGGCGCAGCTTGTCGAAGACGCATTCCGCATCTCTACGCACATGCCCGAGGAGCGCGAGCTGATCCTGGAAACGGTCGGCTGAGCGCTTGCGGGAAATGGGCCGCTTCACCGGCATCATTGGACTGCTGGTCATTCTGGCGGCGGCTTTTCTTTTTTCAAAAAACCGGCGCGCCATTCAACCGCGCCTGCTGATCTGGGGGCTTGGGCTTCAGTTCGGTTTCGCGTTCCTCATCCTCAGAACGGGATTCGGAAGGATTTTTGAGTCCCTCTCTGTAGCAGTCAACGCGATGCTCGGCTACGCTGAGGCGGGCAGCAGCTTCGTTTTCGGGCCGCTTGGAACGAAAACGGGACCGTTCGGCGTGGTGTTCGCCTTCCAGGCGCTCCCCATCGTAATTTTCGTCGCCTCGTTTTTTGCCATCCTGTATTACCTCGGCGTCATGCAGTGGGTAATTCGGGGGATGGCCGTTGTGATGCACAAGGTGATGGGTGCGAGCGGCGCCGAGTCCACCAACGTAGCGGCCAGCATCTTCATGGGACAAACCGAAGCGCCGCTAACCATACGTCCCTTCCTTCCCAACCTGACGCAATCGGAACTGTTCACCGTGATGACCTGCGGGATGGCGCACGTCGCCGGCTCGGTGATGGGAGCTTACATCATGATCGCGAAGGTTGAGGTCAAGCACCTGCTCACGGCGGTGATCATGACCGCGCCCGCCTCCCTCATGCTGGCCAAAATGCTCATTCCGGAAACGGAGAAACCGGAGACGGCCGGCAAGGTGAAAGTCCACATCGAGAAGCCGGGGGTCAACCTGATCGACGCGGCCGCGCGCGGCGCCGGGGAAGGCCTGTATCTGGCGCTGAATATTGCGGCGATGCTGATCGCCTTTGTCGCGCTGATCGCGATGGTGAACGGGCTGCTGGGCTGGGCGCACTCGCTTCCCGGGATGGGATGGCTGCCGCCCACGCTGGAAAAACTATTCGGTACCCTGTTCGCGCCCGTCGCCTGGATGCTGGGCGTGAGCTGGAAAGACGCTTCCGCGATCGGCAATCTGCTCGGCACACGGCTGGTGCTGAACGAGTTCGTGGCGTTCATGCAGCTTGGGCCGATGAAGGCGCAGCTCGATCCGCGGTCGTTCACCATCGCCACGTACGCTCTGTGCGGGTTCGCGAATCTGACCTCGATCGCCATACAGATCGGCGGCATCGGCGCGCTGGCGCCGAACCGGAAATCGGACCTGGCGCGGCTGGGATTGAAGGCGGTCGCGGCCGGGACGATGGCCAACTTCATGTCGGCCTGCATCGCGGGGATGTTGCTGTGAAGGAAATTCTTGAAGCGAAACGGCGCCTGGAAGGGCTCCCGACGGGCGCGCCGAAAATAGCCGTCGTGCTCGGGAGCGGGCTTGGCGCGTTCGCCGGAGAACTCATCGGCCGCACCGAAATTCCGTACTCCTCGATTCCCTACTGGCCGCAACCGACCGCCGCCGGGCACGCCGGCAAGCTGGTGTTCGGCTGCCTGGGCGAGCTGCCCGTGGCGGTGATGGCCGGACGCGTACACCTGTACGAAGGCTACACGCCGCAGCAGGTCGTCTTCGGTGTGCGCGTGCTGGCGCAGCTCGGCGTGCGGACGTTCGTGCTTACGAGCGCGGCCGGCGGTATTTGTACTTCCTACGCGCGGGGAGACCTCGTGCTCATCTCCGACCATATCAATCTGCAAGGCTCCAACCCGCTCACGGGACCGAACGACGAAGCGTTCGGGCCGCGCTTTCCCGACATGTCGGAAGCCTACTCCCCCGCCCTGCGGCGGCTCGCAAAGCAAACGGCGGGCGAGCTCGGACTTACGCTGGCCGAGGGCGTCTATGCCGCGATGCCCGGCCCCAACTACGAGACACCGGCGGAGATCCGCTACCTGCGCGCAATCGGCGCCGATCTGGTCGGCATGTCCACCGTTCAGGAGGTCATCGCGGCGAACCACATGGGCGCGCGCGTGCTCGCCATTGCCTGTGTGACCAACATGGCGGCGGGCATTCTGCCCAAAAAGATCACGCACGAGGAAGTGCTCGAAACCGGGGAAAGGGTGCGGGAGAAACTGGTCAAGCTGCTCAAAGCCTTGCTGCCCCGCATCGAGGTCTGACATGGACGCTCTGCTCGAGGCCGCGCTGGCCGCACGCGAACGCGCCCACGCGCCATTTTCGAATTTCAAAGTGGGCGCCGCGCTCGAAGACGCCTCCGGCCGCATCCACACTGGCTGCAACGTCGAAAGCGCCACGTACGGCCTCACGGTGTGCGCCGAACGGGTGACGGTGTTCAAAGCGATCTCCGAGGGCGCCCGGCAATTCACCCGGATCGCCGTGGCGGCCGACACCGCCACACTCACCCCGCCCTGCGGCGCCTGCCGCCAGATCCTCTGGGAGTTCTGCGGCGATATCGAAGTGATCCTTGTCAATCCGGAAGGACGGATCGAGCGCTTCCGCCTCAAGGACCTGTACCCGAAGCCCTTCGACGCTTCATTCATCCACTAGCTTCGTGCCGGTCGACGGCGAATCCAGCTTTGGCCCATAAAGTGCACCAACTCTGCCAGGCGTTTCGGGGGTTACAAATGTTCATAGCCGGGATTCTCGCGATGCTTGTGATAGTTGGGCTACTGCTGTCAATGGTTTCCTCGCCTCCTAAAGTGAGGCAGTAGGCGAATCGCGACACACGGTGCAGGTCATTCCGACACGTTACAATGGCCTGCATGCGTTGGGCGTTCGTAGTTTTTGCGCTCCTCCTTTGTAGAAATTTCCAAGCGGAGGCGCCCGGCGCGGCGCCCGTCTACGATGTCCTGATTGCGAATGGCCGGGTTCTGGACGGCTCCGGCTCTCCTGCCGTTCTTTCCGACGTAGCCATCCAGGGAGATACGATCGCCGCCGTTGGCCGCATGCCGGACGCCCGCGCGGCGCTGCGCATCGACGCCCGCGGCATGCACGTGGCGCCCGGTTTCATCGACATTCACACGCACGCGCGGCACGGCATTTTCGACGTGCCCACGGCGGAAAACTACATCAGGCAGGGCGTCACGACAGTCATCGAGGGCCAGGACGGCAACTCCCCCATCCCGCTGCGGCCGTTTCTCGCCCGCCTGGCCGACAGCGCTATCGCGGTGAATTTCGGCATGCTCGCCGGGCAGGGTTCGATCCGCGAAGCGGTAATGGGACTCGAGGCGCGGCAGGCCACAGCGGCCGAAATGGCGAAGATGTGCGAACTGATGCGGCAGGCGATGTTGGATGGCGCCTTCGGCATCTCGACCGGCCTGCTCTACGTGCCGGGAAACTATACGCCTATCGAGGAGATCATCGAGCTGGCGCGCGTGGCGGGGCGGATGGGCGGCATCCACATCTCGCACATGCGCGACGAAGCCGCCGGGGTGGCCGAAAGCGTCCGCGAAACCATTCGCATCGGCGAGGAAAGCGGCCTGCCTACGCAGATCACGCATCACAAGGTCGTCGGCAAAGGGAATTGGGGCGCGAGCCGGACGACGCTGCGGCTCGTGGAGGAAGCGCGCGCCCGCGGCGTGGACGTCAGCATCGACCAGTATCCCTACACCGCTTCGAGCACATCGATTTCGGCGCTGTTCCCGCCTTGGGCGCTGGCCGGCGGCCAGGCGGCGTTGATCAGACGGCTGGCTGATCCCGCCCAGCGCGCCAAAATCAAAGCGGGAATCGTGGACCGCCTCACCAACGACCGCGGAGGCGGCGACCCGAAAAACGTTGTCATCGCCAGGTGCTGGTCCGACGATTCGCTCACGGGCAAGAGCCTTGCCGATATTCTCGCGGCGCGCGGGATTGCCGTCAGCATGGAAAGCGCCGCCGAGACCGTAATCGAGCTTCAGTCGCGCGGCGGCTGCCAGGCGATCTTCCATGCCATGGCCGAGGAGGACGTAATCCGCATCATGACCTCGCCGCATACAATGATCGCCTCCGACGGCGAGGTTCCCATTTTTGGGAGCGGCTCTCCGCATCCGCGGAGCTACGGAACGTTTGCGCGCGTGCTTGGTCAATACGTGCGCGAGAAGAAGGTGCTGCCGCTGGAGGAGGCGGTACGCAAGATGACCTTTCTGCCCGCGGCCCGGCTGCGCCTTGCGGATCGGGGCCTGCTGCGGCCGGGCATGAAGGCCGACGTAGTGGTCTTTGACGCGGAGACCGTCGCCGACCGCGCCACATTCCTCCACCCTCACCAGTACGCAACGGGGTTTTCCGCCGTGCTGGTGAACGGCCGGCCGGTGATCCTGAATGGGAAGCTGACCGCGAACCGCCCGGGACGCGTCCTCTGGGGCCCGGCCGCCCATGCTAGACTTAAATCAGTATTTGATCGACCCGCCAATCTGGGTACACCAGCCTTTCGTCCCGATTAGCTTCGTTTCAAATCAGTAAAGGAAGAAAATGACAAACATTTTTGTTGGAAATCTCAGCTATGGAGCCGCCGAAAGCGAGATTCGCTCCATGTTTGAGGAGTATGGAACCGTGAACCGGGCAAGCATCGTCACGGATCGCAACACAGGCCAGGCCAGGGGCTTTGGCTTTGTCGAGATGCAGAATGATGACGAAGCCCAGCGCGCCATCGCGGCGCTGAACGGCAGGGAACTGCATGGAAGAGCACTGACGGTGAACGAAGCACGCGCCAAGACGGAACGCTCGGGATTCGGCGGCGGCCAGCGCCGCTTCGGTGCTGGCGGTGGCAGCCGACGTCAGCCCCGCTGGTAAGGTATGGAAGCGGGACGCCTCGGGAAACCGGGGCGTCCTGCCGCTACCCTTCCATCACGCTCGCGAAAGCTTCCTTGAACCGCGCCATATCGCGGTCCGAGCCGATCGTCACCCGCATCATGGTGTCGAGCGGCGGAAACGGCCGGCCCACCGCGATGTTCCTCTGAGCGAGCGCCGCAGCGATCCGGCGCACGTCCCCGCCCACCTCGATCATCACGAAATTCGCGTACGGCTTGATGTAGCGCAGCTTTCGCCTGTCCAGCCACTCGCAGAACTCGCCGCGTGTTTTCGCCGTCCTGGCCCGGCGCTGGGCAATGATCTTCGGCGCGTCGGCAAGCGCCGCCTCGACCGCGCGGGCGCCCAGGATCGAAATGGCGCTTGCCCGGAACGGCCGCAATTGCCGCATGAGATCGGGCCTGCCGCAGGCAAAACCCACTCGCAGCCCCGCCATGCCGTAGAGCTTCGAGAACGTCCGCGTCACGATCACTTCCCTGCCCTCGCGCACCCATTGCAGCGCCGACTGCTGCTCGTAATTGTCCACAAAGTGCAGGTACGCCTCGTCGACCAGCGCCACCGTGTTACGCGGCAGGTTGGAAACCAGCCACGCCAGATCGCTACGAGGCGTCATCGACGAGGTGGGATTATTCGGATTGCAGAGATAGAGCAGGCCGCCCCCGGCGCTCTCCGCTTTCGCAACCATCTGCCGAACGTCCGCGGCGTAGGTGCTGGTGAGCGGCACGCGGATGCAGGGACGAGCAAGGGCGCGCGCGACTTCGGCCGGCGCCTCGAATATCGGATCGGCGGTGATGAGGGGGCGGGTTGCGGACGTGAACACCAGGACAGCCAGGTTCAGCACCTCGGTCGATCCGGCGCCCATCACCACCTGGTCCGGCGATAGCTGCTCGCTTTGAGCCACCACGGCGTTGAAGTCGCGGAGGGCCGGGAAGTGGTAACGCCAGGTGTCCGGAGCAGCGCGCCGGATCGCTTCCAGGGAGGCCGGAGGAGGCCCCTCGGGGTTCTCGTTTGCGTTCAGCCAAACCGTGTCGCGCGGCCAGTCTCGCGGCGCGAGCGCGCGCTGCGCCAGCACCGCCTCCGGGGAGGCGGCAAGGCCCAGCCAGGCAAGTTGTGCGGTGAATGAGCGGCGAGTTGTCATAGGCTCCAACCGCGGTTGGGCCTATGATACCGCAGCACCGGATGCCGGCCGCTCGGTGCGGCAGCCCGCGGGCAATCTTCTACTTGAGTTCCAGGACTTCTTTCTCTTTAGCCTTGGCCGCCTGATCGACTTTCAGCATGTAGCTGTCGGTCAGCTTCTGGATCTCGTCGAGCCCCCGGCGTTCGTCGTCCTCGCTGATCACCTTGTCTTTCGAGAGCTTCTTGATCGCTTCGTTCGCGTCCCGCCGGACGTTGCGCAGCCCCACGCGGTGCTCTTCCGCCACACCGTGCAGGTGCTTCACCAGCTCCTTCCGCCGCTCGGCCGTCAGCGGCGGGATCGGCACGCGAATCAACTTGCCGTCGTTGGACGGATTCAATCCAAGGTCGGAGCTCCGGATCGCCTTCTCGATCGCGCCGAGCTGGGTGATGTCCCAGGGCTGGACGGTGATCAAAGAGGGCTCGGGCACATGCAGGGTCGCTACCTGGTTCAGCGGCGTGGGAGTGCCGTAGTAGTCGACTCTAATGGGATCCAGCAGACTCACGGAAGCGCGGCCGGTTCGAATGATTGCCAGCGCATGTTGCAGGTCCGAGAGAACCTTTTCCATGCGGGTCTTCGCGTAAGCCTCCACCTCTTTGACGGATTGAAAAACCTTCGTTGCAGTGGGGTTTGCCGGTTTCATGAACTCTTCCTAATAACGCTCAAGACGTTGCTCACTCGCATTATACCGGGAGGGCATCGCGCGAATCACCGGTGAGCGCGCGGCCGCACCGGGGTGTGCTCATCGAATCGTGGTGCCCGTGTGTTCGCCCATGGCGACGCGCATGATGTTGCCCGGCACGTTGAGGTTGAAAACAATCATCGGAAGATTGTTTTCGCGGCACATGGCCACCGCGGTCGCGTCGATCACGCCGAGCGCCTTGGAAAGCACCTCCCCGTAGGAGATATCCGGGTACAGAACCGCGTCTTCGTTCTTGAGAGGGTCCTTGTCGTAGACGCCGTTCACGCGCGTACCCTTGGCAATGACCTCGGCGCGAATCTCCAGCGCGCGGAGGGCCGCGGCGGTATCCGTAGAGAAGTACGGGTTCGAGGTGCCGGCGGCGAAGATCACCAGGCGGCCCTTTTCGAGGTGGCGGATGGCGCGGCGGCGAATGTACGGCTCGGCGACCTGGCGCATTTCGATTGCGGTCATCACGCGCGTTTGAACGCCGTGCTGTTCGAGAGCGTCCTGCAGGGCGAGCGCATTGATGACGGTGGCGAGCATGCCCATATGGTCGGCGGTGACGCGGTCCATTTCCTTCGCGGCCGCCGCGACGCCCCGGAAGAAGTTGCCGCCGCCCACGACCAGACCGAGTTGGATGCCGGCGCGGGAGACCTCGGCGATTTCCCCCGCGAGCTCGCGGACCCGCCCGGCGTCAACCCCGAAGTTGGCCTCGCCCGCCAGGGCCTGGCCGCTGAGTTTCAGCAAAATACGGTTGTATCTGGCCACAATGGACCGGCCTATTTCTCGGAGTCCGGCGCTCCGGCCTGGTCGCCCAGCTTGAAGCGGCAGAACCGCGAAACGGTGATATTCTCGCCGATTTTGGCGATCTTAGTGGCAATCAACTGGCCGACGGTAAGCGTGTTATCCTTGATGAACGGCTGCTCGTACAGGCAGACTTCTTCGTAGAACTTGCTCAACCGGCCCTCGACGATTTTGTCCACGATCTTCTCGGGCTTCCCCTCGGCGAGCGCCCTCGCGCGCTGGATTTCGCGCTCCTTCTCGAGCACTTCTGCCGTGACGTCCTCCTTGCGGATGAACTGGGGGTCGGCCGCGGCGATCTGCATGGCGATGTCATGGACGAGCTGTTTGAAATCGTCCGTGCGGGCCACAAAGTCCGATTCGCAGTTGACCTCGACTAGCACGCCGAGCTGCGAGCCGGGGTGAATGTAGCTTCCGATAATGCCCTGCTTTGTTGCGCGCGAGGCCTTCTTGGCCGCCGACGCGATGCCTCGCTTGCGCAGCACGACCTCGGCTTCCGCCAGATCGCCGTTGGCTTCCGCCAGGGCGCTCTTGCATTCCATCATTCCCGCGCCCGTACGTTCACGCAATTCTTTCACTTGTTGTGCGGTAATCTCCGCCATTTCGCCACCTGCCTCTATCTGAATATGAAAATTAAAGCCGAGGAACGCGCCGGCGGATCTTCAGCCGGCGCCATACGCGGCCTACGACCTGTCTTCCCGCTGCGCGGCGTTTGCCGCTTCTTCAGCCGGCTCGGAAGCGGGGCCCTTGCGCGGGGAAACCGACGGAAGATCCTCATCCGGCATGCTCTCCGACATGAGCTGCTCGGCGTAGCGCGGATCGAAGTACTGGGTACTCTCGGGAATTTCCTCGAGCGTTGTTTCGTCGCTCACGATGCTTTCGGCGGCGAAATCCTGCTCGGTCGCCAGCGCCCGGCCCTCGATGACCGCATCCGCAATCTTGCTAGAGAACAGCCGGATCGCACGCAGCGCATCGTCATTGCCCGGAATCGGATAATCCACCATATCGGGATCGCAGTTGGTGTCCACCACCGCAACCACGGGAATTCCCAGCTTGCGCGCCTCGCGGACCGCGATCTCTTCCTTGTTGGAGTCGATCACGAAAAGGAAGTCCGGCAGCCCCGGCATTTCCTTGATGCCCGCCAGGTTCATCTGGAGGTGCTTGCGCTCGCGCTCCAGCCGCGTGATTTCTTTTTTCGACCGCCCCTGGTAGCCGTCCTCGGTCGCCATGCTATCCAGCTCTTTCAGCCGCTTGATCGAACGCTGGATGGTTACGTGGTTCGTGAGCAGGCCGCCGAGCCACCGCTGGTTCACGTAAAACATCCCGCAGCGGGTGGCCTCCTCGGCGATGGCCTCCTGCGCCTGCCGCTTGGTGCCGACGAACAGGACGTTCTTGCCCTGCGCGGCCATTTCGCCCACAAATCTAAGCGCCTCTTTGAACTGCTTCAGGGTTTTCTGAAGGTCGATAATGTAAATTCCGTTGCGTTCGCCGAAGATATATTCTTTCATCTTCGGATTCCAGCGCTTGGTCTGGTGCCCGAAGTGAACGCCGGCTTCGAGCAATTCTCTCATTGAAATTGACGGCAAACTGCCTCCTGTTTTCTCTGTTGACCGGTATACCCGCCGGGGGCATGTTCCAAAGCGATATTTATGCGCCCCGAAGGAAGGAAAAGGCTGCTACTCACGCTGTGCAGGCTCCGGCGGCTGGGGAAGTCCGCCGGAAAGCCATACGCACCGCGCAAAAATCTCATTAACGTTTCGAGAACTGGAACCGCTTGCGCGCGCCCTTCTGCCCGTACTTCTTCCGCTCGTGCCTGCGGGGATCGCGCGTCAAGAATCCAAGCTGCTTTAGCCTCGGACGCAGTTCGGCGTTGAACTCGACCAGAGCGCGCGCAATACCCAGCCGCGCAGCTCCGGCCTGACCCTGGACTCCGCCGCCATCGACGAGGGCAAGCACATCAAACCGGTCCGCCGTCTCCGTTGCCAGCAGCGGCTGGCGCACCGTGGTGCGGGCCGATTCGGTGACGAAGTAGTCCTCAAAAGGCCGCCCGTTAACGGTAATCTGCCCCTTTCCGGGCCGCAAAAAAATACGGGCCACTGCGCTCTTTCTCCGGCCCGTTCCTAAGTACTGTACTGGTGCCGCCACTCAGATTCCTCTCTCGTTCCTCATTTCGCCATGGACAAGGCTACGGGCTTCTGCGCCTGGTGTGGATGCTTGTCGCCCGGGTAGACGCGCAGCTTGCGCAGCATGCGCTTGCCCAGCTTTGTTTTCGGGAGCATGCCCGCCACCGCATCGTAAACCAGTTGCGCCGGCCGTGTTGACCGCACCTTCCGCGCGCTGACCTCGGACAGCCCGCCCGGGTATCCGCTGTGGCGTCTGTAGAGCTTCTGGTCCTCTTTTCGCCCGGTCAACCGCACTTTAGCGGCGTTCAACACGATCACGTGGTCGCCCGTGTCCAGAAAAGGGGTGAAAATCGTTTTGTGTTTCCCCATCAGGAGCATCGCCGCCTGGCTGGCGACGCGCCCGAGCGGCTCGCTCTCAGCATCCAGCACATGCCAGACCCGTTTGATGTCCTGCGGGGAGGGGAATTCAGTGTTCATGGACAGACGTGTCCGCTCCTTTACCTTGCAGATTCTTAGGTTAGCGAACCGGCGGCGGTTGTGTCAAACACCCGCACCCGGGTGTTCCCGCCGGGAGCCGGCCAGCCCGTAATCAACGGCTCGATTAAGGCGCCGGTTCGACTTCCGCGGCATGATCGAGCACTTGGCGGATCTTTCTGGCCAGCGCGGCGGGGGTGAACGGCTTCTTCAGGAGCAGCGTTTCCAATCCGTTGCCGATCTTCGCATCGTCCGTGTACCCGGACATATAAATCACTTTCATATGGGGCCGCACCCAGGCCAGCCTTTCGGCGAGTTCCCGTCCGTTCATGCCCGGCATCACGACATCGGTGAGCAGCAGGTGGATCTCCTCGGCGTGCTCGCGGCAGATCTGCACGGCGGCATCGGGGTGCGACGCCTCCAACACCGTATACCCGCGCTGGGAGAGCAGGTCCACCACGAGCCTGCGGACCTCGTCCTCGTCCTCGACCAGCAGAACGGTCTCGCTGCCGCGCTCCGTCTGAGGCGTTTCGAGAGAATCCGGCTTCGCCAGAACGCCCCCCTTGACGGCGTTCAGATAGATGGCGACGGTTGTGCCCTTCCCCAGTTCGCTGGCGATCCGGATTTCACCGCCGCTCTGCTTGACAATTCCGTAGACGAGCGACATGCCCAGGCCCGTCCCCTTGCCTTGTTTCTTGGTGGTGAAGAACGGCTCGAACAGGTGGGCCTTGGTTTCCTCATCCATGCCTTGCCCGGTGTCGATCACCGAGAGCTTGACGTAGCGGCCGGGTTTGATGCCAAGAACGCGGGAAGACTTCCGGTCCGCCTCCAGGTTTTCGGTGCGCACCGTGATTCGCCCGCCCCGGGGCATTGCGTCGCGGGCGTTGACGATGAGGTTCATCAGCACCTGCTCGATCTGTCCGGGGTCGGCGCGCACGGTCCAGACGGGACTCAGCTCGGCCACGAGTTCGATGTGCTCGCCGATGACGCGCCGCAGCATGCGATCCATGTTCGCCACCAGCATTCTTAGGTCGACCGGCTTCGGCCGGGCGATCTGGCGGCGGCTGAAGGCGAGCAACTGGTTCGTCAGTGAGGATGCCCGCTCAACGGCGCGCAGAATCTCCTGGACATTCACACGCAGCGGCGCGGCGGCCTCGCCTTCGAGGTCGTCCAGCAGCATGTGCCCGTAGCCGCTCATCACGGTGAGCAGGTTGTTGAAGTCGTGCGCCACGCCGCCGGCCAGACGCCCAATGGCCTCCATCTTCTGAGCCTGCCGGAGTTGCTCCTCGAGGCGCCTGCGCTCGCTAATATCCGCCGCCACGGTGATGAAGCCGCTCGGCGCGCCGGCCGCGTCGCGGAGCAGCGCGGTCCAGATGGTGAGGTTGACGAATGAGCCGTCCTTCCTGCGCTGGGTGACTTCGACACCGTTCATCATCTCGCCCCGTTTGCCGCGCTCGATGCGGGAGCGGAAAACCGCCGGGGGCTGGTGGAGGAGCGTGGAGATCGGGCGGCCGAGCGCTTCCTCCTCCGTCCAGCCGAAGATGCGCACGGCGGCGGGGTTCCAGCTCGTGATCCGCGCTTCCAGGTCGAGCGAAAAGATCGCCAGAGGGGATGCCTGGATGACGGCCTGCAGCGCCTGGCTGGTCTGCCGGAGCGCCTCATCGGCCAGCTTGTGGGCCGTAATGTCGGCATCGATTCCGTCGAGGCGAACGCGCCGGCCATCCAGCGGGCTGGCGGTTGCGGCGCCGCGCACCCAGCGGATGGTTCCGTCGGGCCAGACCACCCGGTACTCGATCTGGGGGCCGGGCGCCCGGCCCGCCGCCACCTGGCGCAGGAACTCGCGGAGCCGCTCCCGGTCCTCGGGATGCGCCTGGCCGCACCAATTTTCGGGCTCCAGGAAGTACGCCGGGGGCCGGCCGGTAATCTTCTCGACGACGGGGGAAATGTAGAGATAGCGGGCGGAGCCGTCGGGCTCCACCTCGGCTGTCCAGATGCAGTCGGAGATGGAGCCGAGCACGCGGCGGAGCTCGGCTTCCGCGGCGCGCAGCGCTTCGTCCGCGCGCTTCCGGGCGGTGATATCGCGCGCCAGGACGAGCACCTCGTCCTCTCCGCTGGCCACGATGCGGTTTTCGATGTCGCGCAATATGCCGTCGACCGGCAGCCGCAACTCACAAAGCTGCGGCTCCCTGGTCTCGATGACGCGGCGAATCAGCGAGGCCATCTCGGCGGCTGCCTCCGGCGGCAGAATCGCGGCGATATTCCGGCCCACCACGGGCGCCTGGGCTGTCCCGAGGGGAAGGTCCCGGGAAGGCTTGCAGTCCACACACGTGCCGTCCCCGCGAATGCGCATCATGAGATCGGGAATCGCCCCAAGCAGCGCCCGGTTGGTGGCCTCGCTCTTCTGCAAAGCCTGCTGCGCCTGCTTGATCTCGGTGATGTCCACCATCAGGCCGCGGAGCTGCACCGGGCCTTTTTCGCCGAGCACCATGCGGGCGTCGTCGCGAATCCAGACCACCCGGCCATCCGCGGCGGTCATGCGGTATTCGAGCCGGTGATCCCCCCCGGTCACGGCAAGTTTCCGGCGGGCGGCCAGCACACGGTCCCGATCGTCCGGGTGCAGGCGGCGGACCCAGAAATCGGGCTCATCGAGCCATTGCTCCACCGGGTAGCCCAGAATTTCACTCGCGCGCCGACTCACAAACCGGAACCGGAACGTTGCCGGCTCGGCGTCCCATACGATGGCATCCACGTCGCTCAGCAGGTCGCGGAACTTGCGGTCCGACGTTCGCGCCGCTTCGCCGAGCTCGACCAGCATCTGGCGGACTTGCAGCACGACAGCGACGGCAATGAGCACGACCGCCGTAAGCGCAAACCCAGCGAAGATGCGCGCGTCGGGCTCGGCCGCCACTCCTCTTTGCGCAGAAAAATACAATGCCAGCAGACGGAGCGCCGCAAACGCGCCCAAACCGATGAGCAGCGATCGCAACGCGAGTTTTCCCCTCAAAGCCCGTTTCATCCCGCGAGCCCCAGCCGGCGCGGCGCAGCGGCCCCCGCGCACTTGGCCGAGAAACTAGTATAGGCTACTACCGTCCCGGTTATCCGAGAAGCATGGGCTGAGGGGCGGCGGCTACCCGATCCGGTAGATGGTCAGGCCCGACAGCAGCTTCGGGTAGAAGTCGGTGGATTTCTGGGGCATGACTCCACCGGAGAACGCGATCCGCGCGACCTCACCGACAGGCACCGGCTCCAAAAGAAAGGCCGCCTGTGCGGCGCCGGCCCGCACTTCGTCCACGGCGGCTTCCAGACCGCGGACGTACCGCAAGTGCTTCTGCTCCCGGATGTCCGCCTCACCCAGCCCAAGCACGTTTTCGAGCACCCCCTGGTGCAGGAAGCTGACGTCGAGAACGCCGGGCCGGCGTGGGGCTTCGAGCAAATAGATCCCAGCGGGCAAAGCCACGCCGATGCGAATCGTATCCCGGTGTTCCTCCGCCCAGGCGCGCCGCAACTCGTCCGGCGACCCCAGAGGCGCGACATGGAAATACTCCCGCACGGCCCGCAGAAACGCGTCCGAGTCGAAGGTTTTCATCCCGTGAACCACGCGGTGCGTCGCCAGGATTTTCAAACCTTCCGAGTGCATGTTCACGAAGGTCATCACGACCTTGCGCGCGCCTTCGAGCCCGGGATTCTCGTTCCGGAACGCCAGCGCGGTCTCATAGCGGTGGTGGCCGTCGGCGATGAGTAGTTTCTTGTCCGCCATCAGCTCGCGGATCCGCGCCACAACATCGGGGGCGGAAATCTTCCAGAGCTTGTGTGCGGTCTCGTACTCGTCGGTGACGCAGGCGGCGGGCTCGGTGCTCGCGGCGGCATCGAGAATGGCATCGATTTGGCCCTCCGGGTCGGGGTAGAGCATGAAAATCTGCCCGAAGTGCGCGCGGGTATGCCGCAACAATTCCAGGCGATCCTGTTTCGGCCCGGAGAGGGTCTGCTCGTGCCTGTGCACCGTGCCTTCGGCATAGTCCTCCACCTCACCGAGGCCGATGAATCCCTTGCGGACCAGGCGCTCGCCGCCGTCCGGCGACGCGAATTCCTGGAAGTAGGCGTAAAAGCCGGGCTCGGCGTCCTGCTCCAGAATGCCGGCGGCAATCCAGTCGCTCATGTGCCGCGCGGCGCGCGTGTAAACATTATCCGAGGCCGAATCCGACGGGTTCCGCTCGCCCAGAATCACGCGGACGAGATTATAGGGGCTCAGCGCGAGATAGCGGGAACGCATCTCCGGCGTGATCTTGTCGTACGGCTGGGTGACGAGCTGGTCCAGCGGACCGGCTTTCGGCGTGTATCGCCAGGGTTGGAAAGGGTAGATTTTGGCCATGCGAGTCGGTAAACGACGATTCTCGCATTTTTCGCAGGCCGGAGGCCAGATCCGGCGCCTCTAGCTGATCAGCCGCAGAACCTCGGACATCACCTCGGCGAAGGCCGCTCCGATCCCGCCAGGACCGGACTCTACGTACTTGCCCGCGGGATAGTCGGGGTCGTACTTCTGCCCGACGTTGGCCATGCGCTCCATCAAACCTTTGTCGGGCGTTTCGCCGCTGCCGTTGTCGAAGCCGATTACGTAGATGACGGGCATCAGGTCGTTGGCTTTGCCGTCCGCCCGTATTCGTTTGATCGCATCGTCCACCGCGTTCCAGGAGGCCAGCCCGATGTGGCAGGGTGAGTCGACCCTGTTGTGATCGTACTCGGCGCCATTGCAGCGTGCGGGGTGCTTGTAGATGTCGGACGTCTTATACGCCCAATCGCCGGTTGTGGGATCGATGCTGGGTTCGGTGGAATTGCCATAGAAATCCCTGGGGGGGATCCGGCTGACATCGTTTCGCATGTTGTTCTGATTGCCCACAAACGAGCAGTTCCTGGAAGCCGGGTCGGGGAGCACGGGTTCGTTTGGGTTCGCCATCCAGTTTTCGATGTCCGAACCACTTTTCGGGGTGCGGTTTGCCAGAGCGTAAATTCCTGTGGTGTTGCCGTTGAGTGCGAACCCCGAACCCTGCGCGATGGCGCCGATCATCTTCGTGGAGTCGTTGATCCATTGTTTGTAACTGCAGGGACTCCCTCCCTTGATGTAACTGCTGCCCGGCGTGTTGAATTCCGCCGTGATGCCGTTGGGCAGGCCGTCGGTGAACAGCACGATCATGTTCAGAGCGCTTCGTAGCGGGTTCTTTTGCAGTTCCTTGTAGGCGAGCCAGAGCGCTTCAGCCATGCCGGTGTTCGAGCCGGACTGGATCTTGTCGATGAGGGAAATCATGGGCGCTTTGAAGTTCTCATCGGGCCCTCCGCCGGCATCGGGGTTGTTGGGATCCCGCGGCGGATAGGCGACCAGGGCGGTGCGGCCAAAGACGACCAGCCCCAACTGGTCTCCGTGTTTGAACTTCCGCACGAAGTCCTTTGCGTTTTCCCTGAGTTCGCTCATGTACCCCGACATGGAAGCAGAGCGGTCCAGAACCAGGACCAGCCTGACATCGCGCCGCGCAGCCACGCCCGAGGCCGCCACGGTCGAGTGGTCGTGCCCGAGAACGCGCATAAACAACAGCGGCGCCTGCACTCTGGCCTCGATCGATACCAGAGTGCGGCGATAGCTCGCCATATCCTGGGTGACCTCCACTTTCAGACTCCCGTCGGAGAGCCTTGGGGCGGAAGCCCCCCAAAATCCGTCGGGGAAATTCGCCTGGACGAACTGCTCTGCCGTTTTGACGGCCGAGTCCCTTTGCTCGTCGAATGTGAGGCCGGCGCTCAGCGACCGCGCCGCGGCGATAGCGCCTCCGTCCACCGCCGACGACAGCTTGGCCTTCATGAGGTAGAGCATCGTGACGTCGATGCCCAGGCCCACCATGGGCAGCAGCACGGTCAACAGCATCAAGCTCAGAAGGATGATGGAACCTTTCCGTTTCCACCTGTGTGATCGGTCGGGCATATCGTTCCTTTCGTGGATCCCCGGCCGGCGGCGGCGCGCGGCCAGCGCTCTCCCGCGTATCAGAAGAGAGCGCATGCGTAAGTGCCGTGCGGCTCGAAGGGACCGGGAACGGCCGCGGTGCGGAAATACGCTTCGACCATGTAGGCGCTTCCGCCGGCTGGGAATCCACCCGAGGGCGGCTCCGGCAGCAGGTTGAAGTTCCTCAAGCGGAACCGCGAATCCTTGCCGTACTTGGGCTGGAGAATATCGCCGTTTGGTTCCGTGCTGCCGGGGGGCGGATCGCCGTAGTTGCTCCCGCGCAGCTCGGCATTACCCAGGACGAGCCGGTGCGTCATGACCCAATGATTCCGGTTCACGCAGTCCGATCCCGCGAGTCCCATCTGCGTGCACTGGTCATCGCCGATGTAGGTCACGGTCGTGAGGATTACCACACCGTCGCCGGGCGGCGAGCTTCCCTTCGGCCGCATGTTCATGCCGAGCGCGAGCCGCACCACCAGCGCCTCCGATTCCGGCCTGGAGAAATCCACTGCACGGGCGTACATGTGGCCGACATCGCGCGCCACCTGCACCGTCTGAATCGCCTTGACAAGGCTGGCGCCGATAAACAAGGTTCCCAACAGCAGCGGCACCCAGAACACAAGAGTCGTCAGCGCGAACTCGATGGCCGCGGCGCCTTTTTCGAGATTCAATCGAGTGCCCACAATCGTCCTTTCCGGGCCGGCTATAACGGAGGCGCCCCGCTGGGCGGCGTGGCCTCCATGCGATCCGAGGATCGGGCTGTGAAGAAAAGCGGCCCGCCGGAGCGATACAACGGCAGCAGCGGCAGGTGGGGGAACCCTTCCACCGACACCTCAATGATGTTGTCGCCGGAGTTGATCGGGGTGCTTCCGCCAGGTTTGAGCGGCGTCGCAAGGTCGCTTTGCGAATACCACTCGATATGAATCAGATCCTCTTTTCCGTTCAGCAGCCCCAATGCGTTCGAGACCACCACGCTCTTGATCGAATCCCTGTGCCCCATGCCGGCCAGGGTTTTCGATGTAACCGCGAACCGTACACCTTCCCGCACGGCATGCTGCAAGGTTCCTTTCGCAAACACCGCCCAGCCGATGTCGATAATCAGGAACAGAAAACCCAGCATGGGAACCAGCACAAGGGCCATTTCGATGGTTTCGGCGCCTTTCTGTTTTGGCCGGCGAGCATCCGATGAGTTGTGGTTCATGCAAACCAAGCGCACGGGCACAGATCGACCTTCCGTCGCCGTCAGGCGATCCCCCGAGCGTCCTTCACGCTTTAAGGACGAGGCAGCGCTCAAATTTCTTTACGAGCCGCCGTATATCACCGGAAATTTCTATGTGAATTCATGCGATACTCTGCCAGGTAACAGTACCCTGATAACTAAGGCGAGTATGTTATTCTCCCTTCGACGTACTAAGATTTGAATCAGTGAAGGAGACACCGCCATTGCCGGAAGCAGCAGGCTCTCGCGCCGAGGAGATCGAGCGGGATGTCGTCCGGCTCTATGACGAGTTTTCCGAGGGCCTGTTCCGTTACGCTTTCGTGCTTCTGGCAAACCGCGAAGCCGCGCAGGACGCTCTTCAGGAGGCATTTCTGCGCTATTTCGTGGCGCGAAGCGGAAACCGGAGCATCGAGAGGCCACGCGCATGGCTGTACCGCGTGCTGCGCAATTACCTGCTCGACCAACTGAAAGCTTCCTCGCTGCGCAAGGAAGTCGATCTCGCCCAGATGCGCAATTATCCCGACCTGCGGCAGGATCCCGAGTCCGAATTCCGGCTCGAACAGATCGTGCGCTCCCTGCGCGAGTTGCTCAGCCCGCGGGAACTTGAATGCTTCCGGTTGAGAGCGGAAGGTTTGCGCTACGAGGAAATCGCCGAGGTGCTTGACGTGCGGCCCGGCACCGTCGGCGCGTTGCTGGCGCGCGCGCAGAAGAAGCTCCGGCGGTCCGCCGGAAAGGAGGGCGGGACCGGCGACGAGGACGCAGCTTGCCCGGTTCCCGAATCGGAGTATCCGTATGCACCCTGATATAACAACTCTGCTGGCGTACCGCGACCGGCAGTTGGAAGATGTTGCGCAGCACAAAATCCAGCTCCATGTTGCGGGCTGCGCCCGGTGCGCCGCCAAACTCGAACGGCTGTCGAAGGAATGGGACCACATCCTGGCTGCGGACTCGGCGCTCCGGCGGCTGTGCGCGCCTCCGCCGGATGGTTTGGCCCGGGTGCTCTCCGCCATTCGGGAACGCGCCGCGCGCTCGACCGAATCCGAGCTGAAACAGAAAGTCGTCGAGCAACTGGAAGTGTACTTCGGTTCGCGTATCTGGGCTGTGCTGGGCGGCGGGCCGGCTTCCGAGCAGGGCACGGACTTGCTGGCGAAGGCGGAGCCGCTGCTCACCACATTTATTGGCCGGAGAGCCGCGGCGGCTGTCGTAGCGGAGATTCATAAAGGCGTGGATCCGGGGGCGTGCCTCAATGCGGGGGTGATGTGATGGGAAACGCTTTTCTGTGCCGGGCAGCCAGGCCGGCGCCGGCGCTTATCATCGGCTTGACCTCTGCGATCTTGATCCTGGGCGTCTTCCCGGCGGCCGATTGGGTTGCCACGGGCGACGAACGCGCATTGAGGCTCTTTTTCGATTACGCCGGAGCGCTATGGCTGATCGCGCTCACCCTGGCGGAACTCGGATTATGCCTGCTTGCTCGGGCGCAGTTTTCGCGCGGCGAGCCGCTGCGTAAGGTGTGGTCGCTCGTGTCGCTCAGTGCCGCCGCGCACGCCGCCGGTAGCATCCTTTCGCAGGCGCTCGGGACTTCCACGGGACTGAATCCGTTTGCGGGAGATACCGGATGGCCCCGGGAGGCCGTGCGCCAGTGGGGGCTCACCATCGGCGGCCCTCTGCAAATGACTTTTCTGGCTCCCGCACTGGCGCTCGCCCTCAAGACTTACAGGCGGTCGGGCCTTCTGCCGCGGATCCGCCCCACGGATTGGATCCTGCTCTCCGTGGTCGGCGGTTTCGCTGTGTGGCAGATATACGAGGTTGTGATTTATTGGGGCCCGAACAAGATCGTCGACATCCATGAGGCGATCACCGTCATCACCGATCCCCTGCTCTGCCTGCTGCTGGCCGAGGCTATCCTGATCCGCCGTTCGGTCCTCAACATGGGCTGGGGGCTGATCGGACTGTGCTGGAGCGCGTTCACCGCAGCCATCTTTCTGACCTCCGTGGGGAATATCGGACTCTGGCTGACCACGAATATCGCGCTGCCGAAGGCGCTGGTGGCATCGACATGGTATGTCTGGTTTCTCGTGTATGCCGCGTATGCGCTGGCGCCGGCCTATCAAGTGGAGGCGTGCCGCCGCGCTGTGCGGCCGCTGGTGATGCCGCTGAAGCCGGTGCTGTGGGGTCGCCTGCGGAGGCCGGCCGCCTAAGACCGGCATAAGCATATTTCCCGGCCTTCCTCGGTGTGATTCGACGATAAATTCCGCTCGATCCGGCCGTAGTGTTTGCTGATGCGCACCAAAGACCGGGGTTTCGCACTGATCACCGCCGGGCTTTCCTCCGTCGCCATGCTCGCCATACTCGGCCTGGCGGTGGATCTGGGGCGCCTCTACATCATCAGGAACGAAATCCAGACCTTCGCCGATTCGGCATCCCTGGCCGCGGCGCTCGAACTCGACGGAACCGCCGCCGGCATCGCCCGCGCACAGGCTGCGGTCGCGGCAAACCCGAACAAGTGGAATCTGGCGGCATCGGGCTTCAGCGGAACGCAGGTGGATTTTGCGACCTCGCCGGGCGGCGCCTGGGAAGCGAACCCCAACCCGGCCACAAATTACACTTACGCGCGCGTGAGGGCCACCGCCACGGCCTCACTGTACTTTCTGCCGGTTGTTTCCCCGGCCACCGTGGCCACGGTAACCGCAAAAGCCGTGGCCGGGCAGGTGCCGAAACCGGAGTTCCGCGAGGGCCTGCTGCCGTTCTCGCCGTTTGCGCACGATCCAAACTCGCCGAACTTCGGCTTTGAAATCGGCCAGCGATACACGCTGCGCTGGCCTGCCAACCCGAAACTGGGAGACAACGTCTGCCCCGGCGACGACAAGCAGCAGTGGATCGACATAGCAAAACAAGGCAGCGCCTCGGATCGCGGGTACATTGAGGAAAACAGCGCGTCCGTAATTCGCGCGGCCATCGAGAGCGATTACCAGACCCGCCCGATCGCCCTGGGCGATCAGCTCGAGATGACCGGCGGCGCCATGCAGACCCAGCGCGATGCGCTGATCGCGCGTATCAACCAGGACAGCGACCCTACCTCGACCACCTACGCGGCGTACGCGGCGGCGGCATTGGGGAACGGCCGGCGCATCATCGCCATTGCCATCAATAACGGCTATCCCGAATTCCGCGTGGTCGGATTCGCAGCGTTCTTTCTGCTCGCACCTTCTGAGTACCAGCAAGGGGGCAACAAGCCGTTCTGCGCGGAGTTTATCGGTCCCTACGTTCAGGGCGGGCGCACGGGAGGCGCGGCGGGGCCCGGCGCCTACGTGGTGAGGCTGGTGGAATGAGGCGCCGCGGCAGCATTACGATCGAATTCGCGCTGGCATTCGCGCTTTTGTTTTCCGTACTGGGCGGGGTGTTCCAGTTCGGCTACTCATACTACATCTACAATGCGCTTGAAACCGTGGTGCGCGATACGGCGCGATACGCTTCCCTGCGGGCTTACGACTCGTTATCGAGCACACCCTCGAGCGCATTTCTGACGGCGGTGCGGAACATGGCGGTCTACGGCAACCCGGCCGGCGGCACGGAGGCCGTGGTTCCCGGACTGACGCCGTCGCACATTGCGCTCACGGTGACTTTTGACCGCAACGTTCCCTACCGGGTGAAGGTGGCCGTGCAGAACTACACGGTGCACGCGATTTTCTTTTCCTTCGTGCTGAACGGAAAACCGAATGCCGATTTCAGGTACATGGGCAGGTATGCGCCACCCACCACATAGAGCACGGCGCCGCGGGCAGGCTGCCGTGGAAGCGGCGCTGGTGGCCCTTATCCTGATCGTCACACTGATCGCCATCTTCGACATGGGGCAGGTGTTCTTCATCCACCAGACCCTGGTCGAGCGCGTTCGCAACGCCGGGCGCTACAGCGCCGTGCACGCCTACGATCCGGAGGTCTTCACCAACATGGTCCTGTACAACCAGCCCACCAGGCCCGAGGGCGCGTCCTCAGGGGTGTTCGGGCTGACGGACTCGATGGTGGAAGTGGCCCGGCTCGATGCGGGGACGAGCGAAGACCGCATTGTCCTCACGCTGCGCAATTATCCTTTCCGGCTGTTCACCCCGATCATCGGGCGCGCTTTCACCGGGCGGCCGATAGTCGTGAGCTTCCCTTACGAGGCGCCTTAGGAGCGGGCCCTCCCCGGCGGGTCATCAGCCATACGCCAAGCGCCGCCAGGCCCAGAGCAATCCACTGCTCGAGGACCAGCGAGCCGAAGCGCGGATTCAGGGCATCGTGCGCGCGCACGAACTCGACCACAAAGCGCACGCCGGGGTAAAGCACCAGATAGAGGCCGATAACAGCGCCCGGCTGATGGGGCCGGAGGAACCGCCTGTAGAGAATCACGAAGATGACGGCTTCGGCAATCGCCTCGTAGAGCTGTGTCGGGTGGAGCGGGATTCCGAGCGGGACGCCGAACAACCGGTGGGACTCGGGGTTGGTGAAGGTCACGGCCCACGGCAGGCGCGATTCCACGCCCCAGCAGCAGCCCGCCGCAAAGCAGCCGGCACGGCCCAGAGCGTGGCCGATTGCGATGCCGGGAGCGAACGCGTCGGCTGTCGCCAGGCCCGGCAGGTTCTTCCGCCGCATGTACCAGAATGCGACGATCAGGGCGACAACCAGGCCTCCGAAGAATATGCCTCCGGCCTGCAGAGTGCTCAGCGAAAAGATTTCCGACGGATTCTGGAGGTAGTAGTCGAGATCCATCAGAAACAGGAAGAGCTTGGCGCCGAGCAGCCCGCCAAGAGCCGTATAGACGCCGAGGTTCAGCACGGCCTCTTTATCCAGGCCGCTTTTCGCAGCCAGCCGCGAGGCAACCCAAAGGCCAGTCAGGAAGCCCAGCGCAACCAGCAGACCGTAGGTCGGCAGGAAAAAATCCCCGATGCGAAACAACTGAGGAAACATTTAAGTCTTGAGCGCGGGACGCTTCGACGATTGAAACATGTCGAGCAGCACCAGCGCGGCTCCAATAGTGATTGCGCTGTCGGCCACGTTGAAGGCGGGCCAGTGAAAACCGTTGACGTACAGGTCCAGGAAGTCCGTCACCTTGCCGTTCAGTACGCGGTCATAAAGGTTGCCGAGCGCGCCGCCCATGATCAGAGCCAGGCCCCAGCGCAGAATCCGGCTCTCTTCCATGCGCCCGCCCGCCTGCCAGAGAAGCACCCCGATCAAGACCACGGCGGCCCCGGAAAGCCCCACCAGGACCAAAGTGCGCAGCTCCGGCTGCGCGCCGGCAAACATGCTGAACGCAGCGCCCGGATTCTCGGTGTGAATGATATCGAAAAAGCCGGGGATCACCGTGTACGAATCCCAGACGGACATACTTCGCTGGATCATCATCTTCGTGATCCGGTCGATCAAAAACACCAGCGCGGCCAGTCCGTAGGATAGCGCTCGCAGCCGTATCACGATGTCTTCACGATCTCCTGAACCGCCTCCGCGCAGGCCCGGCAAATCGTTGGATACTCCGGATCCCAGCCGGTGTCGGTCGTGTATTTCCAGCATCGCTCGCATTTATTCCCTGCGGCGCGGCCGATCTCCACCGCCAGCGGCCCGTCCGGGTGTTGCTCGACGGTCACCTGGGAAACGATGAACAACGCGGGGAGCTGGTTTTCATACTCCCGGAGCAGAGGATACAGGTCTCCGTTGGCCCGTAAGCGAACCTGGGCTTCAAGGGGCGCCCCGATGAACTTTTCCTGGCGGGCGGTTTCCAGGCTCTTCAGCACGCTGTCGCGTACGTCGATCAGACGGTCCCAGTTGGCGGCGCGTTTCCGCTGTGCCTCGCCAAGGCCGGCGGTGAGTTCCTCGGGCTCCGGGAACAGCGCCAGGTGGACGCTGTCGGGTGCGCCGGCCGGCTTCTTCATGTGCTGCCAGACTTCCTCGGCGGTGAAACTGATGAGAGGCGCGGCCAGCCGGACCAGCGCGTAGTTGATGCGGTCGAGCGCGGTCTGGGCGCTGCGGCGGGCCTTAGAACGCGGCGCGGTGGTGTACAGGCGGTCCTTGAGCACGTCGAAGTAGAGGGCGCTCAGGTCCGTGGTGGCAAAGTCGTAGATCGCGTGATAGACGCGGTGGAAGGCGAGTTCCCCGTACCAGCGCCGGCAATCGCGCACGAGCTGCTCGGTGCGCATGAGCATCCACTGGTCGATTTCCAGCAGTACGTCCGCGGGCAGGGCGTCCGCTGCGGGATCGAAATCCCAGAGATTGCCGAGGGCGTAGCGGAACGTATTGCGCAGCTTGCGGTACGCCTCCGAGAGCCGCGCCAGAATGGTCGGCGAGATGACGATATCGTCGGTGAACTCGACCGAGGCCACCCAGAGCCTCACCACGTCCGCGCCGTACTGCTTGATGAGTTCCTGAGGCTCGATGAAGTTGCCCAGCGATTTGGAAAGCGCGCGGCCCTGCTCGTCGAGGGTCCAGCCGTGGGTGGCGCATTGACGGTAAGGCGCCCGGCCCTTCAGCCCAACGCCGACCAGCAGCGAGCTATGGAACCAGCCGCGGTACTGGTCGCCGCCCTCGACGTAAAGGTCCGCGGGCCAGGGCAGGCCGTTGGCCTCGGTCAGAACGGCCAGGTGGCTCGAGCCCGAGTCGAACCACACGTCGAGAATGTCGTTTTCCTTGCGGAACTCCGAGGCGCCGCAGCGGGCGCAGGCGACGCCGGGGCCGATGAGTTCCACGGCGCTGTGGTTGTACCAGGCGTCGGCGGTCTCGCGCTCGAACAGATCCACCACACGGTCCAGGATCTTGCGGTCTGTCAGCGGCTCTCCGCACTTCTCGCAGTAGAAAACGGTGATCGGGACTCCCCAGGCGCGCTGGCGCGAGATGCACCAGTCCGGCCGTCCGGCGATCATGTTGGAGATCCGCTCCTGGCCCCAAGCCGGCATCCATTTCACCTCGCGGATGGCCTCCAGCGCGCGGGCGCGCAGGTCGTTGCGCTCCATCCCGATGAACCATTGCTCGGTGGCGCGGAAGATGGTCGGGTTGTGGCAGCGCCAGCAGTGGGGATAGCTGTGGCTGAGCGCCTGCGAGGCGATGAGCGCTCCGCTTTGCTTCAGGATGTCGATGACGAGCGGATTGGCGTCCCAAACCGTCTTTCCGAGGAGGACCTCCGGCAGCGTGCCCGCGGCGCCTTCGGCCTGGAAGAAGCGCCCGCCGGCGTCCACCGGGCAGTAGGTCGCGATGCCGTACTTCTGGCCGGTTACGTAGTCCTCCTGGCCGTGGCCGGGAGCGGTGTGAACGGCGCCGGTGCCCTGGTCCAGGGTGACGTAGTCGGCCAGCACGCCCACCGAATCCCGTTCCAGGAAGGGGTGGCGGAAAACCGCGCCTTCCAGTTGCGTTCCCTTCATGCGCGCCAGGATTTTGGGCGTACCCCAGTGCGCCTGCTGCGCGGTCTGCTCCAGAAGATCGGAAGCCACGATGTAGACGCTACCGTTCACCTCGGCCGCCGCGTACTCGTAATTCGGATGGAACGCGATGGCCATGTTGGCGGGAATCGTCCAGGGGGTGGTAGTCCAGATCAGGCCGTAGACAGGGCGGCCCGCCAGCGCCTCATCCAGTTTGGCGGGATCCGAGACAAGCGGGAAGCGCACCCAGATGGAAGGGCTGGTGTGATCCTCGTATTCCACCTCGGCCTCGGCCAGCGCGGTGCGGCAGTGAATGCACCAGTTCACGGGCTTGAGACCCTTGTAGACGTACCCCCGGTCGAGAAATTCGACGAACGCACGCGCGATGGCCGCCTCGTAATCGGCGGTCATGGTGAGATAAGGGGTTTCCCACCGCCCCAGAACTCCCAGCCGTTTGAAATCCTCGCGCTGGATATCGACCCATTTCAGAGCGTACTTGCGGCACTCCTCACGGATTTGGGAAACCGTCATTTCCGCTTTGCGGGGCCCGAGTTCGCTGTCCACGCGGATCTCGATGGGCAGACCGTGGCAGTCCCAGCCGGGGACGTAGGGCGCGTCGAAGCCCGCCATGGTCTTGGACTTGACGATGAAATCCTTTAGAACTTTGTTAAAAGCCGTGCCGGAGTGAATGCGGTTGTTGGCGTACGGCGGGCCGTCATGCAGGATGTAAACCGGCCTTCCCGCGCTCTGTTTGCGGATCCTCTCGTAGAGCCTGGTCTGCTCCCAACGGGCGAGGATCCCCGGTTCATTCCGGGGGAGATTGGCCTTCATCGGGAAGTCCGTCCGCGGCAGGTTGACTGTCTTTCTGAGGTCTACGCTGTTCTTTTGCATGAAGGGATTCTTCATTATACCGTAAGGAGTTAGCGGGGATTCGGAGAGCGGCGTCGCCCAAAATGCGCCAGCCGTAATTCGGGCGGCATTGAGTCCAAACTGACTCCTTTTTCAGATGCCTTGCAGCCGATTACGTGACATAATTTTCTTTGAAAGCGCTCCCATCGCTGAAATGAAACCGGAAATGGGGAAAAGGAGCGCCGGCACACGCGATGAACCTGGAAGATGTAGCCAAAAGAGCGAAAGTATCGACCGCCACCGTGTCGAGGGTACTTAACGATATCGGGCTCGTGAAAAGCAGCACGCGCGCCCGTGTGCTTAAGGCAGTACGGGAGCTGAACTACCACCCCAACCTCCACGCCCGCACGCTTGCCGGCGGGAAGAACCGGACGCTCGGAATGGTGGTGTCCAACCTGGAAAATCCCTTTTTCCTGGACATATTTCGCGCCCTGGAGGCGGAGGCGCACCGGCACAAGTACGAAGTGGTAGTGGCCAATACGGACTACCGCCCGCAACGGCTGCTGGCCAGCGTGCACAATATGATGGGCCGCCGCCCGGCAGGTCTGGCCATGATCGTGTCGGAGATGGAGCCCTCGCTGATGGCGGAACTCGCCGGCGCGAATATCCCCATCGTGGTCTACGACGTCGGGACTACGAAAGCCAACATCACGAATATCCGGGTCAACTACGGCAAAGGCATGCAGAAGATGGCCCTGTACCTGCATGACCTGGGTCACCGCAAGGTGGCTTTCGTGGGGCATCACACCAGCCTCGGCCCCCTCAACGTCCGCAAGAAGTCGTTCCTCGACATGATGGCGGCGCTTGCGCCCGAGGTCGAATTCACCACCATGGTGGACACGGATAGCCCCGCCGGCGGGCGCCAGGCGCTGCGGCGCATTCTGGTCTCGGGCTTCAAGCCGACCGCGGTCATGTGCGTGAACGACTACATGGCCATCGGAGTACTGAGGGAGCTCCGCGACCAGGGCCTGTCAGTGCCGGGCGACGTTTCGGTCACCGGGTTCGATAACATTTCCCTCGCCGAATTCACCACTCCAACGCTCACCACGGCGCACATCCCGCGAGAGAAAATCGGAAGGCTGATTTTTGAGACGCTGGTGCCCGAGCAGGGCCGCGGCGCCGAGACCTGCCAGGAGATCCTCATCGACCCGGTGCTGGTGGTCCGGGAGTCCACCGGACCCCGCAAAGCAAACTGAACGGTTGCGCGCCTGTATCATTCTAAGAAGTGCCTGAAGCCAACCCGCCGGACGATCCACGAAATGAATATACAGCCAGGCTCGAGGCGCGCCGCGCCGTCTACGCCCACCTGGACAGGAGCCATATCGCCGTCGGGAACGCGAAAGTGGCGGTGTTTGCCGCGGCTGTTCTGATAGCCTGGGTCGCTTTCTCGTACGGTTGGGTTTCGCCCTGGTGGCTGCTGGCGCCGGCATCTGTGTTGCTGGTTCTCGACCGCATTCACGACAGCGTGCTTCGCCGCCGCCGCCTCGCCCAGCGTGCCGCCGCCTTTTATGAACGCGGGCTGGCGCGCATCGAAGACCGCTGGGCCGGAACGGGAGAGACCGGAGAACGTTTCAACGATCACTCCCACCCGTACGCCGAAGATCTCGACCTGTTCGGAGAGGGGTCGCTGTTCCAGTTGCTCTCGACCGCTCGTCTTCGCGCCGGGGAGGAAGCGCTTGCCCGGTTCCTGCTCGAGCCCCCAGAGCCCGGCACGACGCGGGCGCGGCAGGCCGCCGTCAGCGAACTCTGCCCCCGGCTCGATTTGCGGGAGGACTTCGCGCTGCTCGGCGAAGAGTTGCGCTCCGGCGTCAACCCGCGCTCATTCTCCGCCTGGGCCGAGCAGCCGCTCACGATGGATTCCAGGCCCGCGCGAATTACCGCCTCCGTGCTGTCGATACTGGCGGTCGCGGCCGTCGTTGTCTGGGCCGTTTTCGGAGTGGTGGAGTTTTTTCTTGGCGTTGCGGTGGTGGAGGCGCTCTTCTACATGAAGTGGCGCGCGCGGGTGGCCGGCGTCGTGGAGCTCGTGGGCGAGCCCGCCTATGGAATTGGGCTGTTCGCCTCCGTGCTGGAGAGGCTTGAGCGGGAGCGGTTCACCAGCCCGCTGCTGGTGGAACTCAAGAAGGGGCTTGAAACGGACGGGGTTCCCCCTTCCCACGCGATTGCCCGCCTGAGCCGCCTGATGGAGTTGCTCCATTCGCGCGACAACGTGGCCGTACGCGTCATCGGCCCGCCGCTACTCTGGACGACGCAGGTTGCCTTTGCGATTGAAGGCTGGCGCAAGAAGTACGGCCCGTCGGTGCGCGGCTGGCTGGCGGCGTGCGGAGAGATCGAAGCTCTGATGAGCCTGGCCGCATATGCCTACGAACACCCCCACGACGTCTTTCCCGAACTGGTGGAGGGCCCGGCGCACTTCGAAGCCGAAGGCATCGGCCACCCGCTGGTGCCCGAAAGCCGCCTGGTTCGCAACGACCTCCGGCTTTCGGACGATCTGCGCGTGCTGATCGTGAGCGGCTCGAATATGTCGGGCAAGAGCACTCTGCTGCGCACCGTCGGGGTGAACACGGTTCTCGCCCTGGCGGGCGCACCGGTTCGCGCGCGCCGCCTCCGCCTCGCCCCGATGACGATGGGCGCATCCATTCGCACCCTGGACTCCCTGCAAAGCGGAGTCTCGCGCTTCTATACCGAGATCAAACGCCTGCGGCTCCTGGTCGATTTGACCAAAGGCCCGCGGCCCGTGCTGTTCCTGCTGGACGAGCTCCTGCACGGCACGAATTCCAATGACCGCCGGATCGGTGGGGAGGCCGTGGTCCGCAGCCTGGTCGAGCGCGGCGCCATCGGTTTGGTGACGACCCACGACCTCGCGCTCGCCGATATTGTGGACGTGCTTGCCCCGCACGCCGCCAACGTCCACTTCGAAGACCACCTGGAAAACGGCAACATAACGTTCGATTACCTGCTCCGCGAAGGTGTGGTCCGCAAGAGCAATGCGCTGGAGTTGATGCGTTCCATCGGGCTTGAAGTGTAGGGACTCCGGCCCGGCGGGGCGCCCAGCGCGGATTTCACGGGAAAACGAAACGACGCCCGGCGGCGTCGCAGCAGGCGGTTTACCGGAAATTCACACCTGTTTCCAACGGCGCAAAAATCCAGCGTGCGGTACCATTTAAAAAGACGCGGTGCTATTCCGCGTTCACTTCAACAGAGGGCTGGAGCCGAATCGGAGTGAGCATCACCATTGGTGTCCTTCAAGAGACCTTTCCAGGCGAGCGGCGCGTGGCCATGGTTCCTCGCGCGATGGATCCGCTCTTAAAGTCCGGGGCCGAAATTCTGGTGGAGAGGGGCGCGGGCGCTGCCGCGGGATTTCCCGACCGGGAGTACGAGAAACACGGCGCGCGTCTGGCGAACAGCGCCGCCGAGGTCTTCCGGGCAGCCGACGTAGTCCTCCAGGTGCGCACGCTGGGAGCGAATCCGGACGCCGGGCGCGCCGAGCTGGCCCTGCTGCGGCCGGGGCAGGTCGTCATCGGCTTCTGTGAACCGCTCACGGCCGCCCGCGAGTGCGCCGACCTGGCCGCGTTCGGAGTGACCACCTTCGCGATGGAGCTGATCCCGCGCATCACGCGCGCGCAGAGCATGGACGCGCTCTCCTCGATGGCCACCATTGCCGGATACAAGGCCGTTCTGCTCGCCGCCGACAACCTGCCGCGCATGTTCCCGATGCTGATGACGGCCGCCGGGACCATCGCGCCCGCCCGCGTATTCGTGCTCGGAGCGGGCGTCGCCGGGCTCCAGGCGATTGCGACCGCCAAGCGGCTCGGCGCGGTGGTGAGCGCGTACGACGTGCGCCCCGCCGTGAAGGAGCAGATCGAGAGCGTCGGAGCGCGCTTCGTGTCGATGGATCTGGAGACCTCGGCAGCCGAGGACAAAGGCGGCTACGCCCGCGAGATGGGCGAGGATTTCTACCGCCGCCAGCGCGAGTTTCTCACCGGGGTCTTGCGCGAGCACGATGTGGTGATCACAACCGCCGCGGTTCCCGGGAAGCGCGCGCCCGTCCTCATCACGCGCGAGATGGTCGCCGCCATGCCGCCGGGATCTCTGATCGTCGACCTCGCGGCCGAGCGCGGCGGCAACTGCGAACTCACGCGCCCAGGCGAGACCGTGAGCGAGAACGGAGTTACAATTCTCGGACCGCTGAACCTCGCCTCCGCCGTGCCCTACCACGCCAGCCAGATGTACGCGCGCAACCTGGCAGCGTTCGTGCGCCACCTGCTCAAGGATGGCTCGATCGCCGTGTCACTGGAAGACGAGATCACCCGCGAGACGCTGATCACCATGAACGGCGAGGTCGTGCATCCGCGCGTGCGCGAAGTCCTGGGGCTGCCGTCGGCCGTGGGCAGCGCCGCTCATTGAAAGGAGACCGTTCGTGCCATTCGATGAAGTCACGCTATACGTTTTCATGCTCGCCGCGTTTCTGGGCTTTGAGCTGATCCGGCGGGTGTCGCCCCTGCTGCACACCCCGCTGATGTCGCTGACCAACGCCATCTCGGCCATCGCCGTGGTGGGCGCAATCGTCGTTTTGGGTCAGGAGGACGCGCCGGCGCTCAGCAAGGTGCTCGGCTTTATCGCCGTCACGGCTTCCATGATCAACGTGGTCAGCGGATTCCTGATCACGGACCGCATGTTGAAGATGTTCAAGAGGCGGGGGCAGGAGAAGCCGTGAGCACCGAACACGTGTTTCAGTTCAGCTACCTGGCGGCCGCGGCACTGTTCATTTTTTCACTCAAGTGGATGAGCGCGCCCACCACCGCGCGGCGCGGCGTGCTGGCCGGCGAGATCGGCATGCTGCTGGCCATCGTGGGAACGCTGCTCCGCCACGACGTGGTCAGCTACCAGGGTATTTTCATCGCCTTCCTGATCGGTTCGGCCATCGGCGTGCCGCTCGCGTATCTCATGCCGATGACCGCCGTCCCGCAGCGGACCGCGCTCTCGCACGCCTTCGGCGCGCTCGCCGCCGCGCTCATCGGCACCTCCGAGTATTACCAGCACCATCCGCACGGCTTCGTGATGGGCGCCATCGTCTTCGAAACGCTGCTCGGCTTCCTTACCTTCACCGGAAGCCTGATGGCCTTCGGCAAGTTGCAGGAAATTCTGCCCACGCGTCCCATCGTGTACCGCAACCAGAACGTGTTGAACCTGGCGCTGTTCGGCGCGGCTGTGGCGGCGGGCGTCATGCTGATCATGCACCCCGAGCGCATGTGGCTGTTTCCGATTTTCGCCCTTCTCGCGCTGATTTTCGGCGTGCTGCTGATTCTTCCTATCGGCGGCGCCGACATGCCCACCGTGATTGCGCTGCTGAACTCCTATGCCGGCCTTTCCGCCGCCGCGATGGGCTTCGTGCTCGATAACAAGCTGCTGATTATCGCCGGCACGCTCGATGGGTCGTCCGGCTTCATCCTGTCGGTCATCATGTGCCGCGCCATGAACCGCTCGTTCACCAACGTGCTGTTCGGGGCCTTCGGGCAGGTGCAGACCGCGGCCGCGCACGCCGAGCAGCGCCCGGTGCGCTCGGTGACTGCGGAAGACGCCGCCTCGATCCTCGATATGGCGCGCCTGGTAATCGTCGTCCCCGGGTACGGCATGGCCGTCGCCCAGGCGCAGCACAAGCTGCGCGAGCTTTACGATTTGCTCACCAAGCGCGGCATCGACGTGCGCTTCGCGATTCACCCCGTCGCCGGCCGCATGCCCGGCCACATGAACGTGCTGCTCGCCGAGGCCGACATTCCGTACGACAAGCTGTACGAGATGGATTACATCAACTCGGATTTCGCGCAAGCCGACGTGGCGCTGGTGGTGGGCGCAAACGACGTGACCAACCCGGCGGCGCGCAACGATCCCAAGAGCCCGATTTACGGCATGCCGATCCTCAACGTCGACAAGGCGCGCAACGTGATGGTGATCAAGCGCAGCATGAGCCCGGGCTTCGCCGGAATCGACAACGAGCTTTACTACATGGAAAAGACGATGATGCTGTTCGGCGACGCCCGGACTTTCCTGGGCAATATCGTCAAGGAGCTCGGGGCCACCGTAAAAGTGTGAGTTTCGGAAGCTGCCGGCGGCTGCGTCACGCAGTCTCGCCGGCGCCGGTGAGCATTCGCTGAACGGCCTGCACCAGCGTTGCCGGGCGGAACGGCTTGCGGATAAAAGCAAACTGCGCGATTCTGCCGGCCTGCTCCACCTCGTGCTCGGTGACGAAACCCGACATGAACAGCACGGGCAGCTCGGGATTCAACGCTACCATCAGGCTGGCGAGCCGTGTGCCGTCCATCTCGGGCATCACGATATCGCTGATCAGAAGCTGGATGCGTTCCCGCTGCGCTTCGTAGATTTGGAGGGCCTGCGTGGGGCTGGTCGAGATCAGGACCTCGAATCCGCGCTTTTCGAGGATCTCCTGAACAAGCTTCAGCGCCATCGGCTCGTCGTCGACAACAAGAATGGTCCGCATCTCGGTGCCTTCAAGTGTACAGCGCCCGGCCGCGAGATTCAGCGTTATGCCTTGCTCCCGCCCCGGCTTGCTTGTCCGCACTCCGGCTTTTCGAGCAACCGCCGCGCGGCCTGCCGCCCCGCGGAAATCGCGCCGTGCACCGAACCTCCGGCGCCATCCAGGCAGGTTGCCTCTCCGGCGAAGGCCAGCGTGCCCTCAACCGGCTCGGCAAGGGTCCTTCGCGCATCAAGTGCGCCGACCGGAACATAACTGTAGGCGCCGCGGGAGAACGGGTCGGTCTGCCAGTCGTGCATATACCAGTATTCCAGCAGGTCTTCGATATGGGCGCGGGCCATGCCGAAAATTTGTTCGAGTGTGGATGTGGCCAGGTCCACAATGGCTTTCTCGTCCGCTCCCGCCAGCGCTTCCCCATTCGGCCCGGCGGCCCAGGCAGTCAGCACCGGCGCGAGTGCCGGGTGCGGCGTCCACCAGGTAGGAAAAGCGAGGCCCGGGGCGTGCAGAAAGCTCAAGCGCGGCGCGCGATCTTCCCAGAACGCCTCCCGGAACCGGAGCGTCACCCGGATCACCGATCCCATCTCCAGCCTCAAAGCGGCCGCGAGCGCTTCGGCCGGCTCGGGTACGAACCGGATGGCGTTCTGCTGGAGGACGCCAAGCGGCACAGTCACTAACACCCGCTCCGCCCGGAACGGGCCGATCGCATGTCCCATGCGGGAGTGCGCGAGCACCTCGACGTGTCCGGCGCGCCACCGCACCTCGCTCACCACCGCATTCAGGTGCACGCGCGCCCGGCCGGCCGGCAGCAGCGCCTGCACCAGGGAGTCGTAGCCCGAGAAGATGCGGAAGGCGCGCTCGCCGTGAATCCGATGCAGCGCCTCCTCGTCCTCAAGCAGCGAGAGAACGCTGATGCGCTCCCTTCGCGCCGCATTGAACCCCTCGACGTAGCTGGTGGCCCAGATCTTCGTATCCGGATCGAGATCCGCGTGGTCCAGAAACTCCTGGAAAGCCATGTCGTGGGTGGCGGCTTCGCGCATTTGCTCGAATACCGGGCCGATCGATTCGAACAGGTCGGCGGACTTCACGATTCGCCCGCGCCGGTAGGTCCAGTTTTCACCATCGAGCTCACAGACACCGAGGCGCGCCGCCGCCGTGATGTCAAGAATCTCGCGGGGCATGCCGTGGACAAACTCCGCTCCCAGTTCCACCGGCACAGCCATCATGGGATCGTGAACGGTGTAGATGCGTCCGCCCACCCGGTCGCGCGCTTCCAGAATCAGGACGTCGAGCCCGGCGGAGAGGAACTCACCCGCCGCCGCTAAACCAGCCACCCCCGCCCCGACGACCAGCACATCCGCGTGGTTCGTCACAATTAGATTGTATACTTCAACTTCTTCAGGCGCTTCTGCGGAGTTCCGCACCCGCTTGGGCACTTAAAGTTTCGTGGGCGGGGGACGCACGGTGGGCCGGCGAGCTCAGGTGTACCATATACACCATGAATACTCGAAGGTCCTTTTTCACCACAGGCGCTCTCGGAGTTTTCGGCCTCGCGGCCAAGGCCCCGGCTCAACAGCCGGCAGCCCGTAAAGGAAGGCTGAAGCAGGCGGCGACGCGCGGTTGCTTCCGCAGGATGCCCATCGAAGATATATGCCGTGAAGCGGCGCGCCTCGGTCTGAAGGGTCTTGACCTCATCGGGCCGAACGACTGGCCTACCCTCAAGAAGTACGGCCTGATCCCGACCATGACGCCCGCGGCGGGCCACTCGCTCACCGACGGAATCAACACCAAGGCGAACCATGCCAAAGCCGAAGCCGGGGTGCGCGACATGATCAACAGGGCCGCGGAATTCGGCTGCCCCAACGTGATCGTACTGTCGGGCAACCGGCGCGGCATGTCCGACGAGGAAGGAATGGACAACTGCGTCGCATTCCTGAACTCCATAAAGGCGCAGGCGGAAGACAAGGGCGTGACGATCTGCATGGAGCTGCTGAACAGCAAGGTGGACCACCCGGATTACCACTGCGACCACACGGCCTGGGGCGTGGAAGTCGTCAAGCGCGTCAATTCGCCGCGGGTGAAGCTGCTCTATGACATCTATCACATGCAAATCATGGAAGGCGATATCATCCGCACGATCCGCCAGAACATACAATACATCGGGCACTTCCATACGGCGGGCAATCCCGGCCGGCACGAGATCGACAGCACCCAGGAATTGAACTACAGGGCGATCGCCCAGGCAATCGTGGAGACCGGCTACACGGGTTATCTGGCCCACGAGTACGGCCCCGTCCGCGATCCGCTGAAATCGCTGGCAGAGGCGATCGAAATCTGCGACGTGTAGGAGCGGCGTTGCGCGGGGGAGCGCATGTGGCGCCGCCGCTCGCGCACACCCCGCTCGCTTTTGTGTTAGGTTGATAAATCACGCTCGTTTACAGGTTCTACAGGAGTAGTCAATGGAAGCGCTTGGAATGATAGAGACTAAGGGACTCGTTGCCGCCATCGAAGCGGCGGACGCCATGGTGAAGGCCGCCAACGTGGTCCTGATCGGCAAAGAGTATATCGGCTCCGGTCTGGTAACCGTGACGGTGCGGGGCGATGTGGGGGCCGTGAAGGCCGCCACCGACGCCGGAGCGGCCGCCGCCCGCCGGGTCGGCGAACTGATTTCCGTGCACGTGATTCCGCGCCCGCACGAAGAAGTCGAAAAAATCCTTCCCGCGGCCAAGAAGAACGGCTGACGCCGCTGTGGGGCTCTTAGGCAGGTCCGGTTCACCCCATGGTTCACCTTAAGGATTCCGCTTCCGTGCAGGAAGTCCGCGTCAAGGTAGAGAAGGCGCATGCGGCTTTCCTGAAGTACCTCGCATACGACCAGCAGCGTGTGGACGCGATCGTCGAGGCCATGGGCGCGGCGGGGCGCGCCAATGCCCGGCGGCTGGCCGAAATGGCAGTCGAGGAAACCAAATACGGCAACGTTCGGGACAAGATCGTCAAAAACCTGCTGAACGCCGACCTGCTGCCGCGTTCCATTCGCGGGATGAAGACCGTCGGGCTGCTGCGCGAGGTGCCCGATCAGCACATCGTCGAGTACGGCGTGCCGGTGGGAGTGGTGGCGGCGGTGCTGCCGACCACGAACCCGACCTCCACGGTCTTCTACAAGACGATCATTTCACTGAAGGCCGGCAACGCCATTGTGATCAGCCCCCATCCCCGCGCGGCCAAATGCACCAAGGCCGCGGCCGACGTGATGTACGAGGCGGCCATCAAGGCGGGAGCGCCGGAAGACATCATCCAGTGCATCGAGAAGCCGACGATGGAATCGACGCACGCGCTGATGAAGCACGAGCGCGTCGCGGTGATTCTGGCCACCGGCGGGCACGCGATGGTGAAGGCGGCCTACTCAAGCGGCAAGCCGGCATTCGGCGTCGGGCCGGGCAACGTGCCGGTTTATCTGGAGCGCTCGGCGGATGTGGCCGAGGCCGTGGCCAAGGTGGTGGACGGCAAAGCGTTCGACTACGGCACGGTGTGCTCAAGCGAGCAGGCGCTGGTTGCGGAGGAGTCGCTGAAGCCGGCGGTGGTGGCCGAACTTAAGCGGCTGAAGGCCTTCTTCTGCAATGAGGAGCAGAAGCGGGCCCTCGAAAAAAACCTGCTGAAGGACAACTACCGGATCAACCCGGAGTGCGTGGGGCAGTCCCCCACGCGCATTGCCGAAATGGCTGGCTTCAGCGTGCCGCCGGATACCTCTATCATCGTGGTCGAACTTCAGGGCGTGGGGAAGGAACATCCCCTCTCGGTGGAAAAGCTCTCGCCGGTGCTGGCCCTGTACTTCGTCCGCGATCATGCGGCCGCCCTGGACACCTGCGAGGCGCTGACGCGCTTCGGAGGGCTGGGCCATACCTGCGTGATCCACTCCAAAGACGATGCCCGGATCCGCGAATTCGCCGCGCGCATGCCGGCGATGCGCGTGCTCGTCAACACGGCTTCGCCTCCCGGTTCGACCGGCATCACCACCGGCTTGCAGCCTTCGATGACGCTTGGCTGCGGCGCCATGGGCGGCAATGTCACCGGCGACAACGTCGGCCCGCAGCACCTGATCAACATCAAGCGCCTGGCTTACGTGATGCGCACGGCGGAGGAGGCCCTGCCGATCCCGGCCGAACACAAGAATCTGGAATTGAAGCCTGTCCCGCTTCCTGTCGCGGCAGCGCCGGTTGCCGCCGGAGGCATCGACCGGCAGACGATTGCGGCGGCTGTGGAAAGATATCTCGCCGAGCGCGGGATCCGGACGGCGACGGTCAACACCGCTGACGCCGCTACTCTGGCCGCCCGGGTTGTGGATCGTTTCTTGAGCACCAGGCGGGTTCCGCCGCCCCCGGCTTGCCCTTGCGCGCAAGGCGCCGGCGTGTGCCCGAGTGCGGCTTCGAAACCTGTGCCGCCGCCGGCCCAACCTGCCGCCCCCTCGCCGCTGCCGCCCGCGCCGGAGATCGTGATCGCAGATTTCGTCTGCGAGAGCGATGTCCGAGCGGCGATCGCAGCCGCGAAAAAGATCTACATCGGCCCGAAAACGATTGTGACTCCGTCCGCTCGTGACTTGGGTACGCAACATGATATCCTCGTGTTGGCAAAACGTTAAATGAGTCTCAACCTCGACGAACTGAAAACCGAAGTTCTGCAATATCTGGAGAAGCAGGACTTCGTTGTCTTCCATGGCTACTCGCGGCTGGCCGACACGGATTCCTTTGTGGCCTGGGACACGGAGCGGCAGCCTTCGTATCAGAAATTTCTCGATGCGGCGAAGAAAGCCGGTGTCGCGCTGATCGTTTATCACCACCGTGAGTTCACGCAGGCGCACGTGGACGAAGCAGCCGAACGGCTGGAAGGGTGCGAGTTCAGCGTTGAAGAGCAGCGCGCCATGGAGCGCAAGCTGCGCGAGTTGCGCGCGTATGAGGGCTTCACCTGCGCGCTCGAACTATCCTTCGATCTGGGCGGACGAGTTTACCTGTTCAATCTCCGCGCCGAATGGTACGAAGACTACCTCGACCTCCTCGAAGAGATGGATGCCGCGTTGACGGACGAGGAAGACGACGACGAGTCGATGGGCGGATACTACTCGAGGAACTAGCGCCCGCCCATGGACCGACCGGCGCGCTGGCTGATCCCCGAAATTGATCGGGACCGCGCCGGACGGCTCGCCGCTTCCCTGGGTATCTCACCGGTTGCCGCGCGTGTGCTGGCCGTCCGCGGATATGACGATCCGGACGCCGCGCGGCGGTTCCTGAATCCCTCCCTCGACGATCTGCACGACCCGTACCTGATGCTGGGCATGAGCGCCGCCGTTGAGCGCCTCCGGAGCGCCATCGGGAAGCGCGAAAAGATCCTGCTCTACGGCGATTACGACGCGGACGGCACGATTTCGGTCGTCATTCTGAAGAAAGCGATCGAACTGGCGGGCGGCGCCGCCGAGCACCACATCCCTAACCGGCTCCGCGACGGCTACGGCGTGCACCCGGAGGTCATCGAGGCAGCGGCGGCCGCCGGGACAAAGCTCATCGTCAGCGTGGATACGGGCATCCGCGCGGCGGAGGCCGTGTGCCGGGCGCGTTCGCTTGGAATCGACGTGATCGTGACCGACCACCACCTGCCCGACCGCAACATCCCGCCCGCGCTCGCCGTGCTGAACCCGAACCAGCCGGGGTGCGGTTACCCGGATAAAAACCTCTGCGGCGCGGGCGTGGCGTTCAAGCTCGTGCAGGCGTTGCTTGCTACGCTCGACTGGCCGGCGGTGAAACTGCGGCGGATCACCGAATCGTTCCTCAAGCTGGTGGCGATCGGGACGGTGGCCGACGTGGTGCCGCTGACGGGCGAAAACCGGATCATCGTGAAAAAGGGGCTCGAGGGGCTGCAATCGGTGCGCAACCCCGGGCTGAGCGCGCTGCTTTCCGTCGCCGGCTTCGAGCCGGGCTCGATGCCGTCCGCGGGGCAGGTGGCTTTCCGGATCGCGCCGCGCATGAACGCCGCCGGCCGGATGGCGGACGCCAACGACATCGTAAGCCTGCTGCTCACAGACGATCACGCGCGCGCCCGCGAACTGGCTGAGCGCCTGCATAGCTTGAATCGCGAACGGCAGGAAACCGAGAGCGCTATCGTGCGGGAGATCTTGCACGAGTGCCTCGCACAGCCGGTCACCGACGAGCAGGCCGCGCTGGTGTTCTGCGGCCGCGGCTGGCATCGCGGCGTGGTGGGCATCGTGGCCAGCCGCATCGTCGAAAAGTTTCACCGCCCCGCGTTCGTGCTGGGCGAGGATCCCGAGCAGGGGATCGCCCAGGGATCCGGCCGCAGTATCCCGAACTTCCATCTTCTGGAAGCGCTGGAATCCATGCCGGAGCTGTTTCTCCGCTACGGCGGGCACAGGCAGGCCGCCGGGCTCTCGCTGGCTGCGGACCGCGTGGACGAGTTTCGCCGGCGGCTGAACGTCTACGCCGCCGCGCGGTTGACGCCGGAAGATTTTCGTCCCGAGATCGAAGTGGATTCCCTGCTCCGGCTGGACGAAATCAGTGAGCGGGCGGTGGAGGACGTGCTGGCGATGGCGCCGTTCGGCTGCGGCAACCCGGCGCCGGTATTCGCCGTGCTGGATGCGGAAATCGCCGCTCCACCCTGCGTCATGAAGGAGAAGCACCTCCGCCTGGTTCTCCGCCAGAACAGCCACTCTCTGGTATTGAAGGCCTGGAACTTCGCCGGGCGCGCGGGCGAATTGCAGCCAGGCGCGCGCGTGGACGCCGCGCTGATGTTCGACAAAGACGATTACTCGGCAAGCCGCGGCTTCCCCGGCTGGTGCGCCATGCTGCGCGACGTGCGCGCGGCCGGGGCTGTATAATTTCCAGGTGCAGCTTACCGCGCTTGACTGGGCGATAGTCGGTCTTTACTTCCTCTTCAACCTGGCGATCGGCTGGTATTACAAGGCCCGCGCGGGGAAGAATATCGGCGAATTTTTCCTTTCGGGCCGCAACGTTCCGTGGTGGCTGGCGGGCACCTCGATGGTGGCCACTACGTTCGCGGCGGATACGCCGCTGGCGGTCACCGGCCTGGTCGCGCGCGGCGGCATCGCAGGCAACTGGCTGTGGTGGAATTTCGTCGCGGGCGGAATGCTCACGGTGTTCTTCTATGCCCGCCTGTGGCGGCGCGCCGGCGTGATGACCGACGTCGAGTTCGCCGAGATCCGGTACTCGGGCGCGCCCGCGGCCTTTCTGCGCGGGTTCCGTGCCGTGTATCTCGGCGTTCCGATCAACTGTATCGTGCTCGGCTGGGTGAACCTGGCGATGGTGAAGATTCTGATGCTGATTCTCGGCATCACGAAGCTTCAGGCGCTGGCGATCGTGCTCGGCATGATCGCCCTTACGTCGCTGATATCCACCCTGGCGGGCTTGTGGGGCGTGCTGGTCACAGATCTCTTTCAGTTCGTCATCAAAATGGGCATGGTGATCGCGCTGGCGGTGTTCGCCGTGGGCGCGGTGGGCGGCATCGGCGGCATGAAGGCGAAGCTGATCGAGAGCGGGCAGGGTGCGGCGCTCAACTTCGTGCCGGACCTCGATTCCGCCTGGATGCCGATGATCACCTTCCTGGTCTACATCGGGATGAACTGGTGGGCGACGTGGTATCCGGGCGCCGAACCGGGCGGCGGGGGGTACGTGGCGCAGCGTATGTTCTGCGCGAAGGACGAAAAGCATTCGCTGCTCGCGACGCTGTGGTTTAACATCGCTCACTACGCAATTCGCCCGTGGCCGTGGATTCTGGTCGGGCTGGTCTCGCTGATTCTTTACCCGGGCTTGCAGGACCCGGAAACCGGGTACATTCTCGTCATGATCAGCCAGTTGCCGGCGTCGCTGCGCGGCCTGATGATCGCCGCGTTCGCAGCGGCCTACATGTCCACCATCGCCACACAGCTCAACTGGGGCGCCAGCTACCTCATCAACGATTTCTACAAGCGGTTCATAAGAAAGAAGGCCGGCGAGCGGCATTACGTGCGCGCATCGCAGTTCGCCACGGTGCTGCTCACCATCCTTTCGGCGTTGGTGACGTTCTACCTGGATTCCATCGCGGGCGCCTGGAAACTGCTTATTGTCACCGGCGCCGGCACGGGACTGGTCTTGCTGCTGCGCTGGTACTGGTGGCGGATCAATGCCTGGAGCGAAGTCAGCTCGATGGTTTCCGCGTTCATCGTTTCCATCGCCCTGCAAACCGCCGGCGGTATGGACAGCGACGCGCCGCGCGATTTCGCCTGGATCATGATCGTGACCATCTCCATCACCACCGCGGTCTGGCTGGCGGTGACTTTCCTCACCCGGCCCGAAAACAGTGACACGCTGGTGAGCTTCTACCGGCGCACGCGGCCTTCGCTGAACGGCTGGCGTCCCGTGGCCGCTCTTTGCCCCGAGGTGAAGCCCACGGGCGAGGGCTGGAGAGATTTCCTCGACTGGATCTGCGGCGCGTTGCTGACCTACGGTTGGTTATTCGGGATCGGCAAACTGCTGCTCGGCGAAACCCTCACCGGCGCGGCGCTGGCCGGCGCCGGGACGATTGCGGGCGCGGTGATCTATTGGGATCTTTCGCGCCGGGGCTGGAAGAGCGTTGCTGAATAGGAGCGTCGTTCTCCTCGCCGCGCTCGCGCTGCATGCGGCGGCCGGGCCGGTCGACTTCGGAATGGCGGAAGTGGAACGCGCGACCGCCGCCCGAGGGCTGAGTCCCAATGCCATCCGCTTCAAGACGGAAATCGGCCCGGGCGCGCCGGAATCGTTCCGCATCATGCCGGGTTTGATTTCGGGCGGAGACCTCCGCGGACTGATGTACGGCCTGCTCGAAGCAGCCGAACAGATCCGTGAAACCGGCCGCCTCGTGAACGCCTCAGGGACGCCCGCGACGCCGATCCGGGGCATCCGGTATTTCCTCCACAACCGCGATCTCGAAAGCGGCTGGTATTTTTCGCGCGAATACTGGAAGGATTTCTTCGCCATGCTCGCGCGGAACCGGTTCAACCGGTTCAATCTCGTCTTCGCGCACCAGACGGATTACCTCGCGCCGCCGTACCCCTACTGGGTCGCAGTGGACGAATTCCCGCAGGTGCGCGTGCCGGGCCTCTCCCCGGCGGAGCGCGAGCGCAACCTGGAGATGCTGCGCTACATCTCGCGGACCGCGGCCGACTACGCAATCGATTTCACCCTCGGCATCTGGGAGCACAACGTCCAGCGGGGGATGAAACCCACGGTGGAAGGACTGACGCCGGAAAACATCGGGCCGTACAGCTACGCGGCGCTGAAAAAGGTGCTGGCCGAGTGCCCGGCGATTCGCAGCGTGCAATTGCGCACCAATGAGGAATCCGGCATCCCCAACAACCAGCAAGTGGAGTTCTACCGCGATTACGTGTTCCGCGCCATCCGCGAGGCCGGGCGGCGCGTCACGCTCGACTTGCGCGCCTGGCTGCTGGCCGGAAAAATGCTAGAAGCCGCCGCGGCGGCTGAAGTCCCTCTGCGCGTTTCCTCGAAATACTGGGCCGAGGATCTCTGCCGCCCGTACCAGCCGGCCGAAACGTTTCCCAATTACAGCTACATGAACCTGCTCGAAAAATTGCGCTCCTACGACTTCTTCTGGGAAGTCTGGGCGCTCGGTTCGCACCGGCTGCTGCTGTGGGGCGACCCCGACTTCGTGCGCCGCGCCGTGCCCACGTTCACGCTCTCCGGCTCCGCCGGATTTGAGATCGACCCTCCGCTGGCGCAAAAGGGTTTCGGGAACCGTCCTGGGAGCTGGGACATCTTCACCGAGGCGGAGAAACACCGCGCGTTCTGGCGTTGGGAATTCGAGCGCTACTGGATGTTCTACCTGCTCTGGGGACGGCTGAGTTACAACCCCAAGACGCCCGAAAGGGTCTGGATGTCCGAGTTGAGACGGCGGTTCGGCGATGCGGCGCCGGATGTGCTTGCGGCATACCAGGCGGCCAGCGGCGTGATCGGCGAGATCCTGGCGGCGCACATGGCCGACCCCAATATGTATATCTGGCCCGAAATCAACCCCGGCGGGCTCCTGGACGCCTACAAGGACGTGAGGCCGAGCGACTGGCGGTTCGTCGCCTCCATTCCGGAGGCCGTGCGCAACCGGCTGGAAGGCATCGCATCCGCGAAGCAGACCCCGCAGGAAACCGCCGAAATCCTGCGCACCCTCGCCGGGAAGGTCGAAGCCGCGGTCGCGAAGGCGCGGGCGAAGATACCCGAAGGCAACCGCGAATGGCAATCGACGGAGCCGGATTTTGCGGTGCTGGCCCTGCTCGCCCGCTATCACGCGCACAAGCAGATTGCCGCGTTCGAAACCGCGTGGTTCGACGAAACCAGCGACGGCGCGGCCCTGGAAACCGCGGAGCGCGAGATCGCCGCCGCCATCCCGGTGTGGGAAAAGCTTGCCGAATTCACCAGCGGCGTGTATCCCGAACAGATGGCTTTCGGCCCCGACGACGTCGGGCACTGGAAGGACAAGCTGCCGTACGTGCGGCACGATCTCAAGCTGATCGAGGAACGGCGGAAGGTGCTCGAACAGTTCGGGCGTTTCGATTTCGCTTTCGACTTCGGCGGACCGGTGCGGCAACCGGGCGGCAGCTACAGGCAGGATCCGTTCGTAGTCCGCAACACGGTGGCGCCGCGGTTCACGCCGGTCGACCCGGCAACGAAGTACACCGACGCCGCCGGCTACGGTTTTGTCAGCGACGGCGAGCGTCGCGCCCAGGCACTTCCGCTGACGCCGTATCTCGAAGTGCGGGCCGTCGCCCGGAATCCGAAAGCGCTGCCGGAGAACGTGCTGCATGGCGATGCGATTCACGGGCGCGGCGCGCAGACGTTCCGCGTACGCGCGCCCGACGGAACATATTCCGTGTTCTTCCTGCACCCGGACGGCACGGCGACGCCTCAAGAACTACAGGCAAACGGAGGCTACCTGGACGTGGTATTCCCGGAGGGCGAATGGACCGTGAGCGGCCTGGTTATCAAGGGGCCGCGCTCGCAGGAACCGCCGCCGCCGCGGCGCGAGGCAAAGCGCCTTAGGCGTCCCACCATAGGGCACGTTCCACTAACGGCCGCCGTACCCGGGAAACCGCTGGCGCTTGCGGTGAGCATCACCCCGGCCGCGTCCGTGAAAGCGGTGAGGCTGCACTACCGCCCTCTCAACCAGCTTGCCAAGTTCAAAACCATCGAGAACAAAGGGGCCAGGGGCGCCTTCACCATACCCGCTGAAGACATCTCCGGCCGTTGGGACCTGATGTACTACTTCGAAGTCCTCAACACGGAAAACGGTGGGTGGTTCCAACCCGATCCGGCCGCCGCGACGCCTTATTACGTAGTGGCCACCGCCGCCAAGTAGCGGCGGTTCGCCTTACAAATGTTGGCGCAGGAAGGCCACGATTTCCCGGCGCATCTCCGGGAGTTCCTCGTGCCCGCAGTCGTAGCGCAATAGCTTCCAGTTTTCGGGTTTGCCCGCGGCGGCGTAAACCTGCTTCAGTTCGCGGTCGATGCGGTCCAGGCCGGCCGGCGGCGTGAGCGGATCGCGGTCTCCCGCAACGCCGATGTGCGCGCGCGGCGCGATCAGCGCGTTGATTTGCGAAGTCGTGAAGTGCTTGAGCAGCGAGGGGACATAGTAGTAGATGCCGTGCCCTTTGAGGCCCTTGGAGGCAATCAAGGCGTCGAAGTCCGTCAGGCAGCAGATATCGGCGCAGACCTTGAACCGGGTGTCGAGGGCCGCCACCCACCAGGCCATCGTGCTTCCCATCGACATCCCGAGCGTGGCCAGCCGCGAGCCGTCCACCTCGGGCCGCGTCAGCAGGTAATCCGTCGCTCGCAGGGAATCGTAAACCATCATGCCCCACAGCACCTGGCCCCGCCACAGCATGAGCTTGAACAAGTCCATTTCGCTGATGGCGGAACGCTCGCCGAACATCCAGCAATCGATGCATAGCGCCGAGTAGCCGAGTTCGGCGATCGCGTCCGCCCAGGACGGGATATTCTTTTTCGGCCGCAGCATCTCGTCCTTGCCCAGCTTGTATTCGCCGCCGTGCCAGTGGTTGAACAGAATGGCGGGCGCCTTGCCCCGCAACGAATGCGGCTTGATGAAATACGCGGGCACAGGCTCGATGCCGTTGAGATCGAGAACCAGTTTTTCCAAAACGAAGTTCGGGCGCTTCTCGACGGACACCGTACGGGCGGAAATCGGCCGGTCGCGCGGCGGAAGGTCCCCCAGCAGGCTGTAGAGTTCGCGGCGGCGCGCGTCGGCGGTATCGGCGGGGGTCCCCTTCTGTGCCAGCATAAACAGTCCTCCTAAACCAGCGGATTTGACAAGCGTGCGGCGGTACATGCGTCGTTGCTCCTCGCTTTCAAAAGTGTACACGGGCTTGGGCCTCACAGGTATAATCAAGAACTCTGGTTTCGACCGGAAGGTAAGCCCAATGAAGACAGTGGGACTTCAAGTCTCCCATAAGGAAGCGCCCTCCGGCGTGGTGGTGATCGAGCTCGCCGGGAAGATGATGCTCAACGAGGCCAACGCTGTCGAGGACCTTATCACGCGCCTGTTGCAGGAAGGCCGGCGCAAGTTCGTGGTGGATTTGAGCGGCGTCACGCACATCGACAGCACGGGCATCGGCAAGTTCATCGCCAGCCTCGGAAAGGTGGGGCAGGCCGGCGGCGCGCTGGTGATGGCCGGAGCCGGCGGCATCGTTCGCGAGGGCTTTCGGGTGACTCGGCTCGACACGGTCTTCCGGTTCTATCCGGATGTGGAGAGTGCGGTTGCGGCCATTTGAGGCGGCCGGGCGTCGCGCGGCGCTACAGCACAAGCCGCTCGTCGCCTTCGCGGCGCGTGACGCGTTCGCGATCCAGGTATTCCAGCAAAGGGATGGCGTACTTGCGCGAGATGCCGGCGAGGTCCTTGAACTGCGGCACGCTGATGCGCGCGCCTTTGTGCGGGACCAGGCGCGCTCGGAGGCCGTCAATCGCGGAGCGGTGAAAGACGAGGTCGTCTGAAACTTTCACGAGGCGGCCGTCACGCAACAGGATCTGCAGCAGCGTGCGCGCGCGCGACGGCTCCACTCCCGATTTCGCCAGCACCTCATTCACCGCGGGCGCTGCGAGGCCGGCGTCGCGGAACGCTTTCTCGATAGCGCCGGAAGCCCGCTCCTCGTCCTCTTTCAGCATTACTTTGTGCGCGGCAAGGCGCACGATTTCCCCCTCGGATACCAGGCCCGGGGCGCGCTCGATCATGGCGTCGAGCAGGAACGGCGGCGCGCCCGGCAGTTCGCGGCTCCGCAGTTCCCGCTTGGGCATTCCCTCAAGCAGCGGATGCTGCCGGTGAAATTCCCGAAGCAGGCCGGTGATCCGGTCGAGCGCGGCCTGGAACCACTCCCGGTCCGCCAGCCACAATTGCGGACGGCGGAGCGCCACCAGACGTTCGGACCGCGCCGCCTGCTCGATTTCCGCCGGCATCAGGCCCGTGCGGGTCACCAGATCCGGTAAGCTCAAGCCGTACCTGGATTCGCGCACCAGTAGCGGCACGCCCTCCTCGATGGGCTTGTTTAGCAGCGCGCTCAGCCGCGCGGCCGTGTTTTCGCCGCGGCGGTAACGATGCCCGGTGATATCGGCGACCACGCCGCCTCCAATCGTTACGACAGGCGAGAACATCCGGATGATGAAGCGATCGCCGGGCAGCAGAAGCAGCGGCTCGCGCAGCACGATCCGTCCATAGGCCCGCCCTCCCGGCAAAAGTCTTTCGGCGCCGTCGAGCAGCCGGACCCGCGCCTCGACCTCGGCGGTCCCGGCGTGAAAGTGAACAGGGGCGTTGTTCTTCAGCGGTTTCGCGCCGGGCAAAAGCTCGATCAGGGCATCGATGCCGCGCACCGCCTGGAATACGCCGGGGTCGGCCAGCGTCATGCCGCGCGCCAGTTCGCTTGGCTCGGCCCCGGTGACGTTGAGGGCCGTGCGCTGGCCGGCCGAAGCACGATCCGCCGCCTGCCCGTGCACCTGGATCCCGCGCACGCGGAGCCGCCGCCCGCCGGGGTGAACTTCCACCTCCTGCTCCTTCCCGATGCTGCCGGAAATCAGCGTGCCGGTCACCACGGTGCCGAAGCCGCGCATGGAAAACACGCGGTCGATGGGCAGGCGGAAGTGGCGCGAGGTGTCCTTCGACGGCGCAGCCAGCGCGAGTTCGAGCAGGCGCGCCCGCAGTTCTTCCAAACCCTCCCGCGTCACCGCGCTCACTGGGACCACTGGCGCGCCCTCCAAAAACGATCCCTTGACGAACTCCTCCACTTCCAGCCGCGCGAGGTCGAGGATTTCCCTGTCCACGCGGTCGGCTTTAGTGAGAGCGATCAGGCCCTTTTGCACCCCGAGCAGCCGGCAGATGTCGAAGTGCTCTCGCGTCTGCGGCTTGATGGACTCGTCGGCCGCCACCACCAGCAGCACCAGGTCGATCCCTGCGGCGCCGGCCAGCATGTTTTTGACGAAGCGCTCGTGCCCGGGCACGTCCACGAAGCCGGCACGCACGCCGGGCGCCAGGTCGAGATGCGCGAAGCCAAGATCGATCGAAATGCCGCGGCGCTTCTCTTCTTCCAGGCGGTCCGTGTCGATCCCGGTGAGCGCGCGCACGAGGGCCGTCTTGCCGTGATCGATGTGCCCCGCGGTTCCGACGATAATGTTTTTCATGGGGCTGCTTGCCATCTTACTACTGGCCCTGTTGTCGTTCGGCCAGGAGCAGACGCCCGTGTTCCGCGCCACTACCGCGCGGGTTCGCGTGGATGTGCAGGTGGGCGAGAAGCAGCGCTTGCTGGGCGCCCTCAGTAAAGACGATTTCATCGTCTACGACGAGGGGCAACCTCAGGAAATTCTCTACTTCGCCCGCGAATCCGAACCGCTGGACGTGCTGCTGCTCCTCGATGTGAGCGGCAGCATGCGGCGATACCTGGAGCAGATGGCTGACGGCGCCCGCCAGGCGCTTGCCGGTCTTCACGACGGCGATCGCGTGGGCTTGATGCTTTTCAGCAGAAACACAGAGGTGCATGAGGAACTTACGGACGACCGCTCCAGGGTGATCGGCGGGCTTAAGCAGGCCGTGCGGGCCGATCATCTCGGCAGCGGCACACGGATCAATCCCGCTATCCTCGATGCCGCCGCCTACATGGCGAAGCAGGACGTGCGGGGGCGCCGCGCAGTCCTCATCGTGACGGACAACACAAGCCTGAATTACCTGTCGCCGGACGAAAAGGCGATCGAAGCGCTCCTTGCCGCCGATACTGCGCTCAACGCGATTGTCGTGGGCGGCGGCGACAGGCCCAAGCCCCCGCGCCCCGGCGTCTATGTCAATCCCGATTTCACGCCGCCGGACGTGTTCCGCATCGCGGAGGAAACCGGCGGCGAGGCCGTGAAGGCCGGAAACGCCGGCAGTTCGTTCCGCGAAATGATGGAAAGCATCCGCACGCGCTACAGCATCCAATACCGCGCTCCAAAAACCGCGGCCACAGGCTCGTTCCGCCGCATCCGGGTGGGACTCTCCCCCGAAGCCCGCCGCCGCCATCCCCGAGCGTGGATCCGCGCCCGCAGCGGCTATGTCGTAAAATGAGGCCAAGCCTTCCCGAACAAAATCATGGATACCGTAAAGCCGTCCTCCAGACTTGAAGAGGTGCGCCGGCGTCATGCCAATGCCGAGGCGGGCGGAGGCGAGCGCCGCCGCGAGCGGCAGCACGCCGAGGACAAGCTTTCCGCGCGCGAGCGCATTGATCTGCTGCTGGACGAGGGCACGTTCGAGGAGGTGGACAAGCTGGTCCGCCACCGCTGCCGCGATTTCGGCATGGCCGAGCAGGTGGTGGACGGCGACGGCGTAATCACCGGATGGGGCCTGGTGAACGGCCGGCTCACCTACGTTTTCGCGCAGGACTTCACCGTCTTCGGCGGCGCTGTCTCGGAGACAAACGCGCGCAAGATTTGCAAGATCATGGATCTCGCGCTGCGCAACGGCGCCCCGATCGTGGGATTGAACGACTCGGGCGGCGCGCGCATTCAGGAAGGCGTGCTGTCGCTGGGCGGCTATGCCGACCTGTTTCTGCGGAACACGCTGGCCAGCGGCGTCGTGCCGCAGATCTCGGCCATCATGGGACCGTGCGCCGGCGGCGCCGTGTACTCGCCCGCTCTCACCGATTTCGTTTTCATGGTGGACCACACCAGTTACATGTTCATCACCGGTCCCGACGTCATCAAAACCGTGACGCACGAGGACGTGACCAAGGAGCAACTGGGAGGCCCCCTCACGCACAACTCGCTGAGCGGCGTCGGGCACTTCATCGCGGCCAACGACGGCGAGTGCCTGCGCATGATCCGCGAGCTGCTTTCCTACCTGCCGCAGAACAACCAGGACGATCCGCCGCACCGCCCGTGCACCGATCCGGTGGACCGCGCCGACCCCGCGCTCGACGGCATCGTGCCCGCCGAATCCAATCTGCCCTACGACATCAAGGAGATCATTCTTCGCGTAGTGGATGACGGCCGGTTCCTCGAAGTCCACGAGCACTTCGCCAAGAACATCGTGGTGGGCTTCGCACGGATGGACGGGCGGCCCATCGGCATCGTCGCGAATCAGCCGGCGTTTTTGGCGGGCTGCCTCGATATCAACTCGTCGGTAAAAGGCGCGCGGTTCGTGCGCTTCTGCGATGCCTTCAATATTCCGATTCTGACCTTCGAGGACGTGCCGGGATTCCTGCCGGGCACCGAGCAGGAATTCGGCGGCATCATCCGCCATGGCGCGAAGCTGCTCTACGCATACGCCGAGGCGACCGTGCCGAAGATCACCGTGATCACGCGCAAGGCTTACGGCGGCGCCTACTGCGTGATGGGCTCGAAACACATCCGCACGGACATCAACTTCGCCTACCCGACCGCGGAGATCGCGGTGATGGGACCGGAAGGCGCGGTAAATATTGTGTACCGCCGGGAGATCGCCGGCGCCGCCGATCCCGATGCCATGCGCGCCCAGAAAATCGAAGAATTCCGCGAGCGTTTTGCGAGCCCCTTCATCGCCGCCGAGCACGGCTTTATCGACGATGTGATCGAGCCGCACGAGACGCGCCCCAAGGTGATCCGCGCTCTGCGCATGCTGGAGAACAAAGTGGACACGATGCCCCGCAAGAAGCACGGAAATATTCCACTATAGGAGGATGCCTGCGCTCCGCGACCCCGCCGCGATCCGCTCGATCCTTGTCTCCGAACCCCAGTGGTCGGTCTATGCGCTCGGCGATCTCGCGCCCGGCTTTTTCGAGCGCTCGGAGTGGTTCAGGCCGCCAAATGGCCCGGGGCTGGCGCTGTTGTTCCGAGGTTTTGAAACCCCGGTGCTGTTTACGATGGGCGCGCCGGGGGCGGTTGCGGCGATGCTCGATGAGATCGGCGGCGAGACGCCTTTTTACCTCCACGTGCGGCCGGAGATCGTCCCGGTAATCGCCGCGCGCCAAAGGATTGTCGAGCTGGCGGAGATGTGCCGCATGGTGCTGGATTGGAAAGCGTACCGCCCGGCGCCCCCATGCGATGGCCTGGCGCGTCTGTCTTCCGCCGACCTGGAGGATTTGGAACGCCTCTACGCCGACGGGCTCGCTGCGGGCGAAACTCCGCACTTCTTCTACCCTGCGATGCTGGACGAAGGCGTGTTTTACGGCGTGCGGGAGGGGCGAGAGTTGATCGCCGCTGCGGGCACCCACCTGGTTGTTCCCGCCGAGGGCGTTGCGGCGGTGGGAAACGTCTACACGCGCCGCGACCGCCGCGGAAGGGGGCTCGCTGCGCGGACCACAAGCGCGGTCGTGAACGAGCTTGCCGGGCTCACCGTTGCGCTGAACGTCGGCATCAGAAATGAGGCCGCGATTCGGGTCTATGAGCGGCTGGGCTTCCGGCGGTACTGCAACTACTTCGAAGGCATTACCGCGCCCGCCTCTGCTCCAGGGCCGCGTTGACCTCCGTCATTCGCTTCGTCAGCGTTTCCCAGGGTGTGAAGTCGATCCTCACCACGCCGTAGTTGCTGTTTTCGCCGTCCAGGCGCCGGCCCTCCTTCGGCTGATCGCGATACTGGAACCAGTGGAAGCCCACGCAGGAGGGCGATTCGGCCAGCGCTTCGACATACGCGGCGAATCCGTCAGCGCGGTCCTGCTGCGTCGCCACCGGTTTCGCCGCGCCTTTCGTGTTCGGCAAACCGCTGTCCATCGCCTTAAAGCTGAACTCGGTGATCATGGTGGGCTTGCCGGTGAGTTCCGTGATCCGGGCCAGCGCGTCCACCGGAGCTTTCGGGTTGTAGCTGTTGTAGGAAACGACGTCGAAGTAGGGCCCCACGCCCCGCAGCACCGGCTCCGGCGCGTACCCGGCGAAGCGGCAGCCGATGACCATGTGATTGGTGTCGTACTTCCGGATCGCATCGCGGCAGACGCGAGCGTACTCGGCCGCGGCCAGTTCGAGGAACGCCGCCTTATCTTCCTCGGTTGCGCTCTCCGGAGTGCGCCCGCGGGACTTCAGGAACTCCACCGCTTTCCGGCGCCCCGGCGCGTTCTCCGGCAGCTTCATGTAGGTGTCGAACAGGCTCTCCTTCGAGCGCCAGTCCGCGCCCCAGCGCAGTTCGTTATCCGTGAAGTAACCGAGCAACCGCGGGTCGCCTGCGCGCGTGCGGCACTGGCGCTCGGCCGCGCGTGCGGCGGCCTCCTGGAATTCGGCGCTGAAGTAATCCGGAATGCCGCCCTTCAGCCACAGATCGCGGTAGCCCGCGGCGGCCAGATTGAGAATCGGTGTGTAGGCAAGGCCCGTACCCCACATTTCCTCGACCGACCACGCGCCCACCGTATTGAAGTTCCACTGCCGCAACAGCCGCGCGGTTTCTCTCGCCCACGCCGCCGCGTCGGGCGGTTCCGGGGAGGAGTCACTCTCGCGCGTGTGCGCCACGTGGCACACGCCCTTCGAGAAGAACGCATTTCCCTCGGGCGAAACCAGCCACCATTTGCCGCCGATCTGCTCGACGTGAAAGAAACCCGTTTTCCGGCCCTTGAGTTTCGTCCAGCCGCCATACTGGTCGTACTGCGCGTGGTCGTACTGCGCGAAAGCGGCGGCCGCGGCCGCCAACAGCAACAGGATCGATTTCCTCATCGCTCCCCCTCGGGAATCGCGCGCTTGAAATGCCGCGCCCCTACTCGTATCTCAACGCCACCACCGGATCCAGCCGCGCCGCCTTCGCCGCCGGCCAGATCCCGAAAAACAGCCCTACCCCTACGGAAACCAAGACACCCGTCGCGGCGGCCCACAGCGGCACCGCGGTCGGCAGCATGGGAAACACAACCCGCGCTACGGCCGAGATCATCCATCCGAGGGACATCCCGAGCAGGCCGCCCAAGCCTGTCAGCACGACGGCCTCGGTAAGGAACTGCGCGACGATGTCCGTTTTCTTGGCGCCGATTGCCTTGCGGATGCCGATCTCCCGCGTCCGTTCGGTCACCGAGACGAGCATGATGTTCATAACGCCGATGCCGCCCACCAGCAGGCCGATCGAACTCAGCACTACCATCACCACCGCCACCGTGCTCGTGATGCGGCGGAAATCCTCCAGCATCTGCTGCCCGGTGGACATCCAGAAATCGTCCGGCTTGTTGTAGGGAACGCGCCGCTCCTGGCGAAGCACGGTGCGCACCTCGTCGAGCGCCAGGATGATCTTGCCCTTCCGGGCGACAACGATGATCATGTTCTCCTTCGCTTGCGGGAACATTTTGCGCATCGTGAAGTACGGCAGCAGGACGCGGAGATCTTCGTGCCCCGGCGGGGATGCTGCCGGGCGCGCCATCACACCGATAACTTCGAAATACTGGCCGTTCACGTCGATCCATTTCCCAACCGGGTCGCCGTAAGGGAACAAGCCTTTCTGGACATCCTCGCCGATTACCACTACCGGACGCCGCCGCCGGCTCTCGTCGTCGGTGAAAAAGCGCCCGTAGAGGATCTTTTCCGTGCCGCCCGCGCCGTAGGATTCATCCGTTCCCGCCAACTGAATGCGGTAGACCTCCTCCCCCTTGTACCTCACGCGGTCCTGCGAGCGCCCGCTGAATGTGTTGGGGCTGAACAGATACGGGCTGACGTGGACTACCGACGGGCAGCGCTCCTTGATGGCCTGCGCGTTTTCCCAGGTCAGCGGCTTGCGTTTCCACTCCTCCGGCGTCATGGCGCCGCGAAAGCCGATGTTGAACTTGAACACCATGGCGGTGTCCGGCCCCAGGCTCGCCATGACGTTGGCGACCGCCGCGTCCACCCCGGTGACGAGAGAGCTGACGGCAATCACCGTACCCGTGCCGATAATGACCCCGAGCACGGTGAGGAAGCTCCGCATCTTGTGCTCGAGGATCGTGGCCAGCGCCATGCGCGCGGCCGAAGTGACTTCCGAGCCGCTCATTTCTCCACCCTCAGCGCTTCAATGGGATCCAGTTCCGCCGCCCGCTTGGCCGGGTAGATCCCGAAAAACAGCCCTACCACGGTCGAGAGCCCCACCCCGACGATAACGGCCGACGCCGGCAATTCCATCGGCACCCCGGCAGTGTTGCGCACCGTCACCGCGATGGCCCAGGCAAGCAGGACGCCCATCACTCCTCCGGCCGCCGCCAGCGTCGACGACTCCACCAGGAACTGGCTGAGGATGTCCTGCCTCCGCGCTCCCACGGACTTGCGGATGCCGATCTCGTGCGTCCGCTCCGTCACCACCGCCAGCATGATGTTCATGATCACGACGCCGCCCACCACCATGAACACGGAAACCACCCCTACCGCTGTCGCGGCGATCACGCTGGTAAGCTGCTGCCAGATCTGCACCAGCGAATCCGCGCCGAAAATCCCGAAATTGTCCTCTTCGTTCGGCCTGAGGTGCCGGTAGGCCCGCAGCAGCATCCGCATCTCCTCCTGCGCCTGAAGGAAGTGCTCCTGGTCGATGGCCAGGGCATTGTAGCCCAGGCCGCTGCGTGAGCCGTACATTTTGAAAAACGTCTCGATCGGGATCATGACGAAGTTGTCTCTGGATTGCCCGAACAAGGTTCCCTGCGCCTTCGCCACCCCGACGATCGTGAAAGGCCGCCCGTCCACCTGCAGCGACTTGCCGACCGGGTCCACTTCGGGAAAGAACTTCTCCTTGAAGTCGTTGCCGATGTAGACGACGTTCATTCGCCTGCGGTTTTCCGAATCCGTGAAGAACCGCCCGGAAGCGGCCTGCATGTTCTTGATCACCGCCGTGTTCGGCGTCACGCCGCTGAGGCTCACCCAGTCCACCGCCTCGTTTCCATAGCGCACGGTGACGCTCCTCGACGATTCCATGCCGAGTTCGCGGACCAGGGTGAGATGCTCCTTCAGAAACTCGTACTCCTCACGCTTGAGCGGTGGGTTGCGGCGCATCATTTCCTGCCACTTCTTGGGGCTGATCTGCCCCATCATGCTGTATTGACGCACCCAGAAACCATCGGCGCCCATATCGGAAACCTGGGTCGCGATGACCACGTTCATGCCGTTGATCACCGACATCACCGCAATCAGAGTAGTGGTGGCGAGAATGATGCCGAGCAGCGTGAGAAAGCTGCGCAGCTTGCTGCTGCGCAGCGATGCCAGCGCCACGCGGATCGCTTCACCAAACGACGCGTTTCCGTGCATAAGCCCGCCTGACGCGAGTTTCACCTCCCACCGCCAGCATACCTGAAAAAGGACGCGTCACTCCGGACAACGGCCCGCGCTCCCCCAAAACAACCCCTGCAACCTGCTAGGCCGATGCCAGCGGGCCAGAGGATTCGCCCAGCGCCGCCAAGATCGCTTCCTTCCGCCGCTCGGCCAAACCCACCGCGGACTCCATCGACACCCCATATAAGACGACACCGGCGCCGCCCGCCACCGCCAGCACGACGAAGAACGCAACCTCGCTGTCAAACGCGTAGCGCGCCGCATAGGCCAGCAGCACCGGGACGCTCAACAGCGGCAGGCTCACCAGCAGAAACAGCATGAGCTTGCCCCCCGAGCCCCGGCCCCAGGCATTGTCGGGATCCATCGCTCTGGGATAGTACAGCGACGCGAGATTACCCGCCGCCAGCAGGTACACGCACAGCACCAGCAGCACCACATATGCCTCCAGCACTCGCGGTGCCGATACGGGGAAACGCAGGATGGCGCACACCAGCAGCACGGCGGCGATCTCCAGCGCGATCAGAATCGCGCCGCACAGGTTCTTTGCCGCCAGCACCTTGGCGAAGGGAACCGGCGAGGAAAAATAAAGCTGCGCGGCGGCGCGGTCGAAACCGAACACGTTCCAGATGAGCACCTCCCCAAGCAGCATCACCGCGTACACGCTGATCAGCACCGGATAGTTGCCGCCCGATCCGCCCCGGGCGGAATCGTGGAGCACCGGCAGCCAGATCAACACGCCGAAGGAGAAACCCATCAGGAACCGCACGCGGAATCGCGGTGTGCGGACCAGCGAACGCAGTTCCTTTTCCAGCAGCGCGGCAACCGGGTCGGAGAGAAACAGGCCGGGCAGGCGGTACAGCGCCTCGGACCAGGGCACGCCATTCCGGCGGTCGGCCGAACCGGCGGCCCTCAGGTCGAAATTCAGGCTGCGGCGGAACTGGCGTGCCCCGAAAACCCACGCTGCGCTCACCCAGACGCCGAGCAGCGCCAGAAACGGCAGCGGGTTTTCCCCGAGCGCGATCTGCGCCGCAGCCGCCCAGGGCCAGATCGATCCGGGCAAGCCGTTGAAATAGGTCAGAATGCGGGGCGGCACTCCGAAGTAGGCGATGGCCTGCGGGACCGCCGCGGCGAGCAGCACCAGCAGCACCAGCGCCTCCCGGACGCGCCGGTAGGCCAGCAGCCGCTCGATGAGGCTGCGCATCCCGGCCGCCGCAAACAGGTTCGTCGCGATGAACGGCGGCAGCGCCAGCAGCGGGCCCCAGAACGGCACCACTGGATTCCAGAGCAGGCCCGCGGCCGTCCCGGCCAGCACCAGCAGCATCTCCAGCCCGGCCACGCCGCGCAGCATCAGCTCCATCGAAAACAGCCGGCGCGCGGGCACCGGGTACAGCAGCAGCTTCCTCGTATCGATGGACAAGCCCGCGCTGCCGGTCATCAGCGGAGCGAGCTGCCAGTAAAAGAAAACCCCCATCAGGCCCCACGGCAGCGCGGCTTCGAGCCGCACGCGGTCAAACGAAGCCGCTGCGAACCCGATCGCCACGGCGAGGCCCGCCCACATGCCGTACCAGATCAAGCCCATGGCAATGCTGATCACCCGGCCGGAACGCCCCTCCGCCGGGCGGAAGTTGCGCAGCGTTCTCCACTGCGCCCACAGAATCGCCGTGACCTGGGAAGACATCTCGCTATAGCCAGTCCAGCCGCTCCGCCGCGCGGTCCGCGCCGACCAGCCGGACGAACACGTCTTCGAGAGTCTCCGAGCCGCTCCGCAGTGCGGCCATCCCGCCCTCCATCACCAGCTTGCCCTCGTGAATGATGGCCACGCGGTCGCAGAGCCGCTCGACGACTTCGAGCACATGCGAGGTCAGGAAGATGGTGGCGCCGCGCCGGACCTGGTCCAGCAGCAGGTCCTTCATGAGCCGCGCCCCCACGGCGTCCACGCCCTCGAACGGCTCGTCCATCAAGAACACTGCGGGGCGGTGGATGAGGGCAGCGGCCATGGTGAGGCGCTTCCTCATTCCCTTGGAGTACTCGGCAATCAGCTTGCGCGGGGCGGACTGGAGTTCGAAAAGCTCCAGCAACTCCCTGGCGCGCTCGGCGGCCACGCCGCGCTCCAGCCCGTACATGCGTCCGACAAACTCCAGGAACTCGCCTCCGGTGAGCCGGTCGAACAGCACCGATTCATCGGGCACAACGCCGATCTTGCGCTTGATCTCGACGGCGCGGCCGGGCATTGGCAGCCCAAGGATCTCGATCGACCCGGATGTGGGCGGCGCCAGACCCATCAGCATCCGGATGGTAGTGGTCTTCCCCGCCCCGTTCGGCCCGAGAAAGCCAAAGAAGCACCCGCGCGGGACGACCAGACTAAGGCCGTCCACCGCGGCCTTGCCGCCGTAGCACTTTCTGAGGTCCCGCACGGCAATGGCCGGCGGCTCGTCGGGCATAGATCTCATGTTACCCCGCGCCGCGGTCAAGTTTTGCGCGCAGCGGCCGATAGTACAAGAGTGATCTCCGCTGAACCCGGCAGCATGTTCAGCACGGCCCAGGCGCTCAAAAACCTGGACCGCCTGCCGCCGTTTTCGCCGATTCTGAACCGGCTGCTCGCCACCCTCGCCGAGGAGGATGTCTCCTTCGGGCATGTGGCCGGTCTGATCGAAAAGGATACGGTGTTGGCCGGCAATGTGCTCCGGCTGGTGAACTCGGCTCTGTACGGCCTTAGCGGCACGGTCAACTCGGTGCGGCACGCGGTCGCGATTCTGGGCATGAACAAGCTGCGCAACGCGGCGCTCGGCATGTCCATTTCGCGCATGTGGACGCAGGTGCGCACACCGCCGGGCTGGTCTACGGCCCGGTTCAACCTGCACTCGACGGCCACGGCGGTGCTGGCCGACCTGCTCTCGCAGAGAGTGCCTGTGCCGTACCCGGAGGGTGGCTTCGTGGCGGGACTCCTGCACGACATCGGGAAGCTGCTGGCGGCCGTTTCTCTGCCCGAAGAGCCCTGGGACGTCGAAACGTCCGGGGCGGGCCACGCCGAACTCTCGGGCGCGGTACTGGCCCACTGGAACCTTCCCGAACCCATTCAGCAAGCGGCCCTGTTCCACCACTCCCCAGCCAAAGCCGCCGGCGGCGAGCTCCATCTGGCTACGCTGGTCCATGCGGCCGACAGGCTGGCCAACGCCCTGGGCCACTCCCTGGCGCCCTGCCCGCCGGCCGAGGAAGACCTCGCCGCGCACCTCGATCCGCTCGGGATAGGCGATCAGTTCCCGGAGCTGATCGAGCAGTTTGAATCGGAATTCGCGGCGCTGCGCGAGCATTTTTAGGGGATAAGCCGCTGATACGGCTTTGCGCGCCGCCGGTGATCTGCGATAATGGATCTGAAACCGGAATATTGGCGCGGTAGCCAAGTGGTAAGGCAGAGGTCTGCAAAACCTTTATTCGCGGGTTCGATTCCCGCCCGCGCCTCCAATCTTTGCGCCGTCAGTGCGCTGCCGCCTTGCTGGTTTCTGCTCCCGGTTCCATCTCGTAGGCCGCCTTACTGAGAATCACGATATCCACACGACGGTTGCGCGCGCGGCCACCCTCTGTTTCGTTCGGGCCCACCGGGCGGTGGTCGGCGTAGCCGGCGACCGATAGCTGCGACTGCGGCACCCCGAAGCGGAGCGTCAGCAGTCTCAACATGGCGAGCCCGCGCGCGACCGACAGTTCCCAGTTGCTCCGGAACCGCTCGTTGTGGATGGGCACGGAATCCGTGTGCCCTTCCAGCCGCACCGGGTTCGGAAGCCTCCGGATGGCTTCGGCGATTTTGCCGATGCTCCCGTACCCGGCCGGGTTGATCGTATCCTGGCCAGTGGGAAAGAAGGCCGCTTCCGTCAGGCTGACTACGAGCCCTCGCGATTCCAGCCGCAATTGCAGCTTGCCCGCGCTGATCTCGCTTTTCAGCTCCCTGGTGAGGAAGTCCAGCGTGGGCAGCAGCTCGGCTATGGGCTGCTGTCCTCCGGCCCCTTTCGCTACCGGCACGCTGCCAGCCTTCTCTTTGCCGGGGCGCTCCAAGGGAGTGCCGAGAAGTCCGGCGATCACAGCGGCCACGTGCCCCTCCGCCAGCGCCCTGCGGACGGAGTCGGACACCTGCCTGGCCTTATCCTTGTCGGAGTGCGCGGACGCAAACATCACCACGAAGAACGCAAACAGCAGCGTCATGAAATCGGCCCAGGAAACCAGCCAGCGTTCCAGATTGGTGTGCCCGGCGTGTGGTTTTCTTCGAGCCATGGCCGGCTATCCCGCTAGGACCGCGCCGCAGCCGCGGCGGTCTCGCCCTTTCCGGTTTGCGCCTTGGCCTGCTTCGCCTTGGACTGCGCCTCGGTATCCCCGTAGGCTTGCAGCTTCGTCCGGATCAGTTTCGGGTTCAGGCCCTCGACGATGCCCGAAACGCCTTCCAGCATCAGCTCTTTGAGTTGCAACGCGGCCTGGGCGCGTATCCGGATCTTGTTTCCCGCCGGGATGAAAAACAGGTTGGCGGAGCCCACGCCGTAGATGGTCGCTACGAACGCGACCGCAATGCCCTTGCCCACCTCGTTGATGTTTTCCAGGTGCTTCATCACCTGGATCAGCCCCAGCACGGCGCCGATAATGCCGATGGTCGGGGCGTAACCGCCGGCCGACTCGAATACCTTGGCCAATCCATCGGCGCGGCGCTCCTCGGTGATCATTTCCAGTTCCATCATCTTGCGGATCTCCTGGAGGTCCGTGCCGTCCACCGCCAGGTTCAGCGCCTTTCGAAGGAACGGGTCCTTCACCGCTTCGGCGTCCTGTTCGAGCGAGACGATGCCGTTCTTGCGCGCCTTCGTGGCGTAGCTGATGATCTCCTCGACGATCGCGCCCGGGCTTTGATTCCTCTCCATGAAAACCGAAACAAGCGCCCCGACGGCGCCTTTCAGCACCCGGAAAGGCGTGGTCACCATGACCGCCCCAAGCGTTCCGCCGAAGACGATCAGGGCGGCGGTCGGCTGAAGGAGCTCCTGGATGACGCCCCCCTCGAGCGAAAACCCCGCAATAATACCCCCCACTCCACAGATCAATCCGAGCAGGGTCGCGAGGTCAGGCCTGCCGCGCAAGCCTTTGTTCTTCGTTGCTGAATCGGCCATTACTCGAGGTCCTGACTTTCCATATCCGTGTGAACGGGATCTGAAATGCGCTTCAGAAGACAGTTCGCGTTCACCGTGCGGCGGAATTCGACGATCCGGCGCACCACCTCATGGGCCTCTTCCCTCACCATGAACTGATGCCCGTTAGTCAGCGTGATCACCGTGTCAGGCGTAATCTCAATGTGCTCAATGAGATCGGAGTTCAACAGAAACGGCCCATGGTTCAACCGCGTCAACCGGATCATGTTCCGCCTCCCCTTGGCATATCGGCGGGCGCGACGAGGTTTTGACGCCAAAACAATGGCCTAAAACCGCCGGGTTCGGGTCCGATAAGGGCATTCGGAGGCGACGATGGAGGTTTATGATCCGGCTGGAGAGGCGCGGCGAATTCTGGCCGCCGTCGAGGCGGGCGAGCTTAGAGATTTAGAAGCGGAACTTCAACAGCCGCTCCACCCGCCAGCCGGCCTGCCTTCCGAAGCCGCCGAGCGTTGGGAGTTGCTCGAAGCGATCGCCGCCGAGATGCGCCGGGCTTTTCGCCGCATGCGGCTGCACGCGTCCACTCGGTTGGAAGGGATCGAGGTCAACACCTGGCTGCTGCGCCATCTCGCGGGAAACACCCCGCCGGCGCTTACTTGAGCAATTCCAGGATCGAGTTCAGCTCCCGGCGCACATCATCCAGCGCCGGCCAAGGGGCGCTAAACAGTTCGCCCTGCTGCTGCGGTTTCGGGGCGCGCTCGCGGCGGGCGGACTTGCTCTTCATCTCCAGGTGCCGCCTGGCGCCTTCAATCGTGTATCGCTTGTCGTGAAGCAACTGCTTGATCTCAAGCAGCAGCTCAACATCCTTGCGCCGGTACAGCCGGTGGCCTGTGCCCGACTTCTTGGGCGCGATTCCTGGGAATTCCGACTCCCAATATCTCAGCACGTGGGGCTTCACCCCCACCAGCCGGCTGGCTTCGCCGATGCGGAAATACAGCTTATCCGGAATCTCCGGCGCCTGCTGTGCTTGGACTTCGATGTTTCCCATTGGACCAGTCGAGGTCATCCGCCATCCTACGGGAAATAAACAGCGCCCGTCAACCGCTCTCCCGTAATACCCTCATTCACCTGAGGCGTCTTTCCAAGTGTTTTGCGGTTGCTTTTGGGAACCTATTCCCATCTTGTTCCCACCCGAAAGCGCCGAATCACTCCTTGGTATGGTTCCTGCCGTCATCATCTCGCCCGAGCCAGGGCTCGCTGCCGAACTGCATGACGCGCTGATAGAAATCGGCCAGGTCAACGTCGTCCGCAGGCTGGGCGACTACCCTGCCGAGGAAGACCTCGTCCGCCTGATCCGCGCGCTTTCACCGCGGATCTTCTTCATCAGCGTCGCCTCGCTCGAAAAAGCGCTGCGGACCGCCGCGCAGATCGAAGCGCACGCGCCGGGCATACAGGTGATGGCCGTCGGCCGGGACTGCGACCAGGGCACGCTGCTCGAATTGATGCGCGCCGGAATCCGCGAGTACATTTCGGTTCCGCTCACCATACACGAATTGCCGAACGCGCTGATGCGCCTTCACCAGGCGCTGGACCGCAAGCCGCCCCACATCGAAACCACGGACCTGCTGTTCAGCTTCCTGCCTTCGAAACCCGGCGTGGGCTGCTCGACCGTGGCCCTGAACACGGCGGTGGCGCTCGCCGCCCTGCCGGATACCAAAACGCTGCTGGCGGATTTCGACCTGAACTGCGGGATGATTGGTTTCCTCCTCCGCCTGGAAAAGGTCGGCACGATTGTGGACGCGGCCGAGCACTCGGCCCATTTGGACGAGGTGCTGTGGCCAAAACTGGTCCATTCGGTGGGCGCCCTGGACATTCTGCCCTCCGGCGATGTCCGGCCCGGCTTCCGCATCGAATCCGGGCAGATACACTATCTGCTGGAATTCGCGCGGCGGAACTACCAGGTGATCTGCGTCGATCTGTCGGGACTTCTCGAAAGGTTCTCGGTGGAGTTGATGCAGCAGTCGAAGAGAATTTTTCTGGTCTGCACGCAGGAACTGCCCTCGCTGCACCTGGCGCGTCAGCGGCTCGAGTTTCTGCGCAGCATCGAACTGGAAGACCGCGTAAGCCTGCTGCTGAACCGCGCCCAAAAGCGGTCGCTCATTCCAACGGCGGAGATCGAAAAGGTGATCGGCCTGCCGGTAGCCATGGAGCTCCCCAACGACTACCGGGGAGTGCACAGGGCCTTCATGGAAGGGCGGCCGGTCGAGCCCTCGAGCGAACTCGGGAAGCGCTTCCGGGAGTTGGCCCGCCTGCTGACCACCAACGAGGCGGATGAGCCGGCGCCCAGGCGCTTCGTGGATTACTTCACCATCTCCCCGGCGCGGTTCACGCTGAAGACGCCGTCACGGAAGTAGGAAGCAACCCGCTCTGGTTGAGGGTTGGGATCTGTGCAAATGATCCGTCAGCGGCGGGGTGCCCCCCAACCGCCCGTCCTCTTGCGTGGTGGCGCTGTGTTGCGGGAACGCTAGCCTACTGCGCTTCTCGTACAGGTAGCTGAACAACAAGGTCAATGAGTTGTTGCACCGCCTCGGAAAGCATGGAATGATCTGTTTCAAAGTTGAAGGTAAGAGTCGTTCGCTCCGAGCCATTCGGCTTCAACAGGCCTGAAACCGTGGCTGTGCCACGATGCGGAAACTCCACGGAAAGCACCACATCACTCTCCCCTGCACCCCGGAGAAGTACCTTGCCCCGAAGTAATCGAGGCCGGTTGCGGCACCGTGGGCGCTTTCTGGGAGAGTTTTAATCATTGCCTTCCGGTTCAGGCTGGCCGTGTTTGCGCGCCGCCGCCCATCGTGTAAAGGCGATGCAAAAGCGAATCGCGAAGAACCACATCACAGCCCAGAAGAGCCAGTTCGCTCCCACGGCTACATAAGGATAGCTCGGCGACCCCATACCGGTGTGGATTCCCTGTGGGTAAACCATTGCCGCAAGCAACCCACCCGGGATCGAGAAGGCGTCTCTAATCGCATCCCTTAACTCGCTGTACGGGAAGAGCGACGTAACGCAGTCGGCCGTCATACACGTAGCCGGTCCAAGCAGCGCGGCAAAGAGCAATGTGGCAGCGATTGATCGTAGTCGCATGTCTCGACCGCCTAGCAGGTTGCGGAAAAACACAGGCTGAAACCCTGAAACACGTTACGGCTGGAATGTTCTGATCGTCTAATCTGCATGCGCGGCCGCGATCATCAGCAAGCAGACATGTACAGCTAC
>JBLNCW010000127.1:0-2828 GCA_050261015.1 Rhodospirillales bacterium
CCGAAGCGTGTCCCGCAGGTCCTTCAGCGACTGCTCTTTCTCATCGCGGCCGGCGATGCGGCGGGCAGCTAGCGTGCTTGTGACGGAGACGAAAATCGGGATGAGCGTCTTGTAAACTAGAACATCCAAGATCACTCCGGCATCCAGATTGAGCGCTTTGCCGGACCCCGGCTCTCTTGCGGTGACGGCCGGCGCGATGACCCGCCTCGCCGATTCCTCGCATTCTTCGAGTATGTCTGGAGTGACAACCGCCAACTCCGGGCCACTGGGCAACATCAAAAGCTCCTTTCCGCGTAGAAATCACTCCAGACCTGCCTCGCAAAACAGCGGGGAATTCCGGAGCAATGCGAAATCGAGGCACAATCCGCGCATCTATCGGGGCATGGATAGAACGTATACTGGGTGGCAACGGGACAGGAGAACGGGGTTCCTCGGTATAAGCTGTCGGACAGGCCGATGAAGATCAGGCGCGCAAGATGCGTCTCCATCAGGGAGTACGGATCCGCTGGGATCTTGTAGGCCGTCCGCCCGTCAGGCAATGTTTCTTGTGTGAGAAAGAGCGGCACCGCAAGGCCGACCCGTTTCTTGGTGCTGAACATGGATATAGACCCAACTCCAGCGCCAACGCTAACACGTCGGTTCGATACACGCTGAGAGGGTTCTTTAGCAGGCCCTCCATGCTCCTGATCCGAGCGCGGTGGAACAACTCGAACAGGTCACGGACGCCGGTTGCCTCGGCGAGCTTCGAGATCTCCTCGAAAAGGCTGATCCAGCGTCTCGAAATCTCGTCGTACGAAAGGAACGACTCCGCTCCGGCGGAACCGGGTCGGGCGCCGAGTTCGTTGCAACGGCGAATGAAGGCAACCAACTGTTTCATGAAGCCGGTGTGAAAGTAATGCTCGTCGAGCGTGAATTCGCTGCGATCCTCCATTGCGAGAATGCACGGCATGACGGAGCCCGCCAATTTCAGAAACCGTGCGGCGGGCACTACGTCCTGCAAGTCTGAACCCCCGGATCCTGCCGTCTTGGGCAGCGGGCAAGCATGCAGGGCAAAGTCGAGCAGGAACAGCAGGAGGCCGTACTCCGCGGGCCGCGTGCAGTGAGGATACAGCGGATGCTGCTTGTTCGCTCTTTCGAAACGGATGCCGGCCGTTAAGTGCTCAAAAATCCGAAGCGCTTTCTGGCACGAAGGCATTTGGTCCGGGCGGAACGAGGATGCCATGTCCTCCAAAACGACATTGCTGAATGCGCCGGGGGATTGCGCCAGCAACAGGGCAATGCGGCGCTCGGTCATGATGGCGGCGTGACATTCCGGGAGGTCCTGCCCCGTCAATCCATAAAACAGCTTGAAGACAGGTGCCACCGATGGATGGGCGCGGATTTCGGCGTCGAGGATTCGATCGAAGACTCGCGATGAGTAGAGAACGTCGTCCAGAAACTCCCGTTCCCGAGGCAGGTCCTCCGCCCAGATCGCAAACGAATTGCGGTCCTGCCGGTAACGGGCGGCAGCGCTCCGGACGGCAACGCTCGGATCTGTGAGTTTTGCCAGAGCGTGAATCGAGATGGCCGTCTGGTCGGCGTTCATTTGAACCCACGCGCAAATTCCCAGCCTGTGACTCTGGATGAAGTGACTCGACTCGTGCAGGAAGGTCAGGAGCCCGAGAAAGGCATCGTGGGTCTTGAAGGTCTTCCCCTCCTTGAGAGTGCCGTCCAGTTCGAAGCTGTCGAGAGGATCGGAGTTCTCGAATGCGGTGTACCACAAGCAATCGTATATTTGGTGGCGGCCGGAAGTCACGTTGGGCATCCCGGATATGATCGCACACGGTGAGTACAGCAACTGGCACGCGTCTCTGATGGCGGCGCGCCTTAGATAGCGGCCGGGCTCGCCGCCCCCAAGCCGGACTACCGGTGCAGATCCGACAGCCGCACCGGCTGCCCGGCCGCGTTCCGGATCCAAAGATTGAAACCGGCCCAGACGAACGTCTGGTTGAAATAGTTGGTGAACCGGACGACAAGCTGGTTATCTCCGGCACGAACCGGAAGCGTAATCTTGTGCGTGCAGAAACCGTCGCACTGGCCGGGTTCCTGGTAGACGATTTTTCCGTTCAGCTCGATTTCGATCGGGTCATCGTGACTGAGCACCGCCTCGAGCTGCTCGACCTTCTTGGCGACAAAGCGCTTGCGCGCCAGGAGGGCGTGCCCGTTGCCTCCCAGATAAATTTCACCGTTGGTCCGCACGCCATGGCGGCTGATGTAGGTAAGGTTGAGTGCCGGGCCGTTGCTCGTTTCCCACAGCCAGCCCGCGGGAAATCTCTCTTCCAGGTTTCCCGCTTCGAAAGTTTTCCCGGCGTCCAGATCGGCTACCGACGGCAGATTGACGTAGAGCCCGCTTTTCCGTTTGGTGGCCTCCAGCGGAACGGGCACAAAGCCGAACGTCTCCCACATTTCCGTTATGGAGGGGTGGCCCGCCGGAACGGTCAGGTCCTCCGGCGAATCCTGGTACCAGAACGCCACGCTCTCGGGCTGCACTTTGGCAAATGTCGCCCATTCCATGTGGAAGGAATGCTGGAACGGATAGGGGTTTTCGAAATGGTGGCGGTATCGCCCGCGCTCGTTCGTGATCGCCTGGGCATACGGCTGGTGCTGCCCGGCGCCAAAGAAGGCGAAGGTGAAGTAATCCTCGCCATTGATGCCGTGCAGAAACGCGGGACTTTCCGACTCGCCATCGACGATCGCAAAATCTCCGCCGCCGTGGTCATGGCCAGTGTTGAACAGCGACATGCCGAGCCAGTGCCCGCGGCCCCGCGTATAGAGCACCTGGTGCGGGC
>JBLNCW010000128.1:0-69569 GCA_050261015.1 Rhodospirillales bacterium
GTAGCTGAACATTTCGGCCTGCAGTGGATCGTCGTTGCCGCGCATGATGTATAGACGATCAGAACATTTCAAAGGTGTCCTGTTCCGGCGGCTTTGGATGAATTCTTCAACAAGCTCCTAGTATGTCGTTGTGACCGGCGCCGGGTATAGCCCAGAACGTCTTGGGTTGGGGGGGCGGCGTCGAAAAGAAGGCGGCCGAGTTCGATGGGCACGATGGTATCGCGGTCGCCGTGCATAACCAGCAGTGGAACACGGATGCGGCCGATTTTCGGCACTGAGTTGTAGCTGAAGATTAACAGCGGCCCGAGCAGGGGCAGAACCCGCCCGGCCATCGCGCGGGCCGATGTGAACGGCGCTTCGAGCACCACGGCGGCGCAGGGACGCCGCGCGGTAAGGTCGATCGCCACGGCGCAGCCGAGCGATTCACCGTGCAGAACGACGGGCCGCCCGAGGGTCTGGAGGTACTCGTAGGCGGCGTCAGCGTCGGCGTAAAGGCCGGACTTTGTGGGGCGCCCCTGGCTCTTGCCGTACCCGCGGTAGTCCAGCGTGAGCACGGTGGATCCCGCCGCGGCAATCTCGCGCATGTGCGGCACGCGGTGCGTGACGTTGCCGGCGTTGCCGTGCAGGAACAGGGTCGCAACCCGCGCTCCGGGGGGATCGACGAGCCAGCCGTGCAGCCGCACGCCGTCGGCCGTGCTGAGCCATACGTCCTTGGCATTCACTTCGGCCTGCGCTTCCCAGAACCCGTGCGGATAACGCATAGGATGGTAAACCGCGCGCCCCGCGGCGTAATAAATCGCCGCGTAGCCGCAAGCGTCGGCCAGCGGATACGCGATCAGTCTTCTAAAGCGAGCCATTTCCGGAACACGATAACACGAAGAGCGCGGAAGTACCTTGTATCTCAGCGCACCAGATAGCCGCTGAGGCTGAACGCGAGAATCGCCAGAACGGCCAGCGACACCGCGACGTACGTCCGGTCTCCCTGCAGGTAGAATCCAAGGGCGGCGGCGGCAACGCGAGCGATCGGCGTGGCAATCAGCAGAAGGATCCCAAACTGGATGAATGCGCGGCAGTCAAGAGTGCGGAGCGAAGCGAGAACGCCGAAAACGCTGTTCAGAGAGGCCGGCTCGCCGCGAAAGGAATGGTATTCCGGCGCGCCGCCCCCGGCATGCCAGAGATAGCAAATACCCGAGACGAGCACGACCGCGGCCGCGATCAGCACACCCGCCCGAAGCAGGTTTCCCACGAGCTTCTCAATCCGCTCGTCCGTCCAGCGGCGCGCGCCGCCGTCGCGGCTCACAGAGCCCCCTTAAGGCCGCTGTAAATCATCTGAATCGCGATGACGACGAGGACCAATCCGAACAGCGCCCTTAAGACCTTCGTTCTCGCCGCAGCCAGCAGTTTCGCGCCCAGCATGGAACCGAGCAGCACTCCGAGCATTACGGGCATCGCCAGACCCGGGTCGATGTAACCGCGGTTCAAATACACTCCGGCGCTCGCGGCGGCCGTCACGCCAATCATGAAGTTGCTGGTAGTGGTGGCGACCTTGAACGGCAGCTTCATCGCCCGGTCCATTGCGAGCACCTTGAATGCCCCCGAACCGATGCCGAGGAGGCCTGAAATCGCGCCCGCACCCGCCATGAGGCCGAAACCGTATCCGACCCCCTGCACCTGGTAGGCGCGGGGGCCTTCCGGCGTGGGATAGGTTGAGTTCATCCGGAGGCGAGTTGCGAGCGGATCCGGAGCCTCGGCGGCGGCGGACGCTCTCCCCGGCCTGACGGTCTGCCAGGCTGAGTAGAGCAGCACGGATCCGAAGATCACGGCCAACGCTGCCGTCGGAACGGCAGTCGCCAGAATCGCCCCTCCGATGGCGCCCAGGGTGGTTCCAATTTCCAGGAAAAGACCGATCCGTATGTTCGTGTAACCTTCCCTGACGTACGCGGCGGCGGCGCCCGAAGAAGTCGCGATTACGCCAACCAGGGTGGCGCCGATGGCATAACGGATGTCAACTCCAAACAGGAGGGTGAGAGCAGGGGTGATAATAATACCGCCGCCCAAGCCGGTTAGTGCGCCGACAAAACCTGCCAGGGCGGCGATTACCCAAACTACAAGAGTAAATTCAAGGACGTTCAACCCAACATCATCGCACTGCGGGTTGAAAGCGTCCAGTTTACGCGTGTTTACCGACTAGTTTCGCCTGCGCGCGCTCCCAGTTTGCGCCCACGGCGTCCCAGTTTACATTTTTGAAGAACGCGTCGATGTAGCTGGCGCGCGCCGTGCCGTAATCCAGGTAGTAGGCGTGCTCGTATACGTCGAGTCCCAGAATGGGAACGGCGTTCCAGACCGGATAGGAGTTTTGCGCATCGCCGGCGTAGTTGAAAAGGTAGTTCCAGTCGCGGTCCCAGGCTAACCATGCCCAGCCGCGCGAAGCTATTCCGGTGGCCTTGAGGTCGGCGCGCCAGGCTTCCACGGAGCCGAAGTCCTTCTCCAGTTGCCGTTTGATTTCCGCAGGCGGGTCGCCGCCCTTGCCGCCCAGGTGCCCGAAGTACAGCTCGTGGTTCTTCACGCCGCCGATAGCGAATGTCAGGTCCACCTTGAGGGACCGGATATCGCTGAACGTCTGGTTCGCGGAACCGCGGTCGGCGGAGGCGATCTTTTCCATGATCTCGTTGTATTTATTTACATAGCCCTGGTAGAGCTTGTAGTGCTCTGTCATTGTACGGGCGGAAATCCCGTCCAGGTCGCGCATGATGGAGTCAAATTTTTTGGCTTCGATTTTGTGAGGCATCCCTTATAAAGATGCGGCAGGCGAAGGAAAGATTCGCGCGCGAGGCGATTTACGGCCGGCACGCCGCAGGGACCGATCCCGCGCCTTCCGGACAGGGCCGGGGGGCCAGCGGTCCCCATTAAATCAATCATTAAGAGGGGTGGGAACCGGTTTTTCCGGACGTATAATCAACGACAAGTTCGCGGACGCCACCGGCGGCGTTCCGCGGAGTGCAGCCCGGGGGAGGCAAAGGGATGTCGGAAGCCAACAAGGCGCTGTGCCGGCGGTTCATAGAGGAAGTGTGGAACAACCGGCAACTATCGGTAATCGACGAGCTGTTTGCGGCGAATTACACGGAGCACAATGCGAGCGGGCCGAACTTCGGCAGGGGCCCCGAGAGCGTCAGGAAGATACTGAACTACTACCTGACCGCGTTCCCCGACGCGCGCTTCACCATCGAGGATCTGATCGTCGAGAAGGACCTCTGCGCTCTCAGGTGGACAGCCCGCGGTACGCATCGTGGTGAACTGAGCGGGGTCCCGCCTACAGGTAAACGAGTGACGGTGACGGGTACCACGGTGACCCGGATTGCCAACGGCAAGTTCGTGGAGTCTCATGTAACCTGGGATGCGCTGGGAATGATGCAGCAACTGGGGGTAGCGCCGGGGGAGACCGCCCGGCGCGCGTCCGCACAGTAAGTTTTCGGGGCCTGGCCAAGCGCCCGGCCCTACGTGACGGCGGCCTCTTCGATCACTAGCTCACCTCGGTCGGCATCGAGCGTCGCCGGCACGCCGAGCGGCAAGGTGAGCTGGTCTCCCGTGTGGCCGATGGTCAGACCCGAGAGCACCGGGACGTCGAACTTTCCGAGGATTTCATCAATTACTTCTCCTACGGAAAGCGTCGATTCGAAGGAAGGCCGGTACTCACGAGGGCGGCAGCCGCTACATTCTCCGAAGATGATCGCGGCTGCCGCCTGCAACTTGCCCGCAAGCCGCAGTTGAGTGAGCATGCGGTCGAGAGCATAGGGCTGCTCGTCCACATCCTCGATGAACAGAATGCGGCCGCGGGTGTCGATTTCAAACGGCGTTCCCAGAGTGGCGCAAATCAGACTGAGGTTGCCGCCGATCAGCCGGCCCGAGGCCCGTCCGGGCCGCACGGTGCGCAGCGGGTGCTCAGGTCTGAGTTGATTCTTCTCCGGCGGATTGGTGAGCCCGCCGAGCGGCTTGGTTTCAAACAGAGCGCGGCGGAACCAGGTTTGCGTGTAGTCGGTGAATTCCGACAGCACGATCGGACCATGGAAGGTGACCAGCCCCGCGTGTTTGTGAATGGCTAAGTGCAGCGCGGTGATGTCGCTGTAGCCGAGAAAGATTTTGGGGTTGCGGCGGAGCAGGGCGTAATCGATGCGGTCCAGCAGCCGCGCGGAGCCGTAGCCGCCGCGGATGGCGAAAACGGCCTTGACCTCGGGATCGCGGAACATGCCGTGAAGATCCTCGAGGCGCTCCTCGTCCGTGCCGGCCAGGTAACCGAGCCGCCTTCCCACGTGCCGGCCGAGTTTCATCTTCAGCCCGAAGTACTTCATGGTGCGCTCGACCAGCGCCAGCCGGTCCGGGTCGGATACATAGGTCGCTGGCGTGATCAGCCCGACCGTGTCTCCGGGGCGCAGCGCGGGAGGTCGAACGAGTGAGTCCGCGGCGCCGGGGGCGGGAGCTGCCAGAGCGCCGAATCCAGCCAGGAGATCTCGTCTTCGAACCATTACCAGAAGTGTACAGCCTGTACAAGCCTGGAGGCGCCGGGGATACTGGGCATCCAATTGCACCTCTTTTTCGGGGGACAGGAACAGGCGGTCAAGCCCTGGGGCGCCTCGGGAAAAATTCCCTCGCCCGCGCGAAATTTTCACTTCCGGTGGGGCCGGCCTGTTCTCTCTTGTGGGAGAAAACTATGAGACTGAATTCTTTGGAAGATCTCTTCCTCAGGGAACTGCAAGGCTTGTTTGACGTGGAGAACCAGCTCGTGAAGGCACTGCCGGAGATGGCCGACAAGTCATCCAGCACCGAACTTCAAAACGCGATCCGCGAGCATTACGAGCAGACTAAGAACCAGGTCCGGCGCCTCGAGCAGGTTTTTGAGAACCTCGGCTACAAAGCAAAATCGGAGAAGTCAGAGGGAATTCGCGGAATCATCTCGGAAGGCGAAGATATGGCGGATATGGAAGGCGAATCCGCCGCGATCGACGCCGGCATTATAGCCGCCGCCCAAAAGGTGGAGCACTTCGAGATCGCCGGATACGGCACGGTGTGCGCTTACGCAAAAACTCTCGGGCACGAGCAGGCTCTGCACTTACTCAAGCAGACTTTGGAAGAAGAAAAGACAGCCGACAGAAAGCTGACGGAACTTGCAGAGCGGCTCATCAACGTGGACGCCGTGCGTGCCGCGGGCGGGCAGGCGAGAACCGAATTGTAAGAGCGGGGGCGGGTTTCTCCCGCCCTGTCCAGGAGGGGTTTGTATGCCGAAGGGACAAGCGAAAAAAACCTCGGAGCATTCATCGTATACATCTAAGTACACCAGCGACCACGAGGTCATCCGCAAGTGGGCCGAACAGCGGGGCGCCAAACCGGCGGTGGTAAAGGGAACCGGCGGCAAGGGCGATATCGGCATGCTGCGGCTGGACTTCCCGGGCTACAGCGGCGGAGAATCGCTGGAGCACATAAGCTGGGACGACTGGTTCGAGAAGTTCGAAGAGCGCAAGCTGGCCCTGGTCTATCAGGACGAGACCGGAAAAGGCGAGAAAAGCAACTTCAACAAAATCATCAGCCGCGAAACGGCCGATGAAGCTGTCCGCAAGCGGCACGCCTGAGCGGCAGGGCAGCAGTCCGGGTACTTACCAGCGAGGTTCGCGGCGTTGGCGCGGGCCGCTGCCTCGGGAGAATCCGCCTCCTGCATGCCCGCGGTCGGCTTTCGGCCTTGCTTCGTTTACATTCAGCGTACGACCGCTGAAAACCTGTCCATTCAGGGCGGCAATGGCGCGATCGGCAGCCTCGGAATCCGACATCTCCACAAAGGCAAACCCTCGTGAGCGTCCAGTGTCGCGGTCGGTGATGACGTCTACTTTCTCCACCGTGCCATATGCTTCGAAAAGCGAACGAATCGATTCTTCGGTCGCGTTGAAATCCAGATTGCCTACAAAGATATTCTTCACTTCCTTCTTCTCCTTACGCTTTCATACGCGAGCTTTACGAGGCAGAACGGATTTCTCGGCCAGGGTTCGCGACTCAAACGTACTTGAATTGTAGCAGCTTTACGAAAAATGAAAAGCCCTTCTTTTGACCGCCGGGAAGAATTTCGCACTCGTGGCCGCGGCCCGCGCGAAAAGCTTGATTATTGCTGCTAGCATAGCTGGTTGTGCGAATCGATCTGGCTTTTGGCAAGACAGGGTTGACGGTGGATCTTCCACCGGGCTACGAGTACCGCGTGCTGGAGGCCCGCTCGGCCCAACCGTTGGCGGACCCGGAGAAGGCGATCGAGTGCGGGCTCGATGCCCCCATCGGGTCGCCGGCGTTACTGGAGCTGGCGCGCGACAAGCGCACGGCCGCCATTTCGGTCTGCGACATCACCCGGCCGGCGCCGAACCGCCTCGTTCTGCCACCGCTGCTGCGCCGCCTGGAGCAGGCCGGCATCCCGCGCGAAGGCATTACGATTCTGATCGCCACCGGTCTGCATCGCCCGGCGACGGAGGCGGAGATCCGGGAGATTGTGGGGGACGAGACGGCGCGGGCGTATCGCGTGGTGAACCACCGCGCGCGCGAACTCTCCGAACACCGTCACCTAGGCTCGACAGCCGCCGGCACGCCGGTTTTCATCGACGAGAGGTTCGTGTCGGCGGATCTGCACATCACCCTGGGGTTTATCGAGCCGCACTTGATGCTCGGCTTCTCCGGAGGGCGCAAGCTCATCGTGCCCGGGCTGGCGGGCCAGGAGACGATCAAGGTGATCCACAGCCCGCGCTTCATGCGCGAGCAGCGCGCGTGCGAAGGTTCGATCGATGACAATCCGCTGCACCGCGAACTGCTGGAGATCGCCGCCATGGCGCGGCACGATTTCATGCTGGATGTGGCGCTGGCGCGCGACCGCTCGATCGCGGGCGTTTTCGGCGGCTCGCCGGTAGCGGCGCACCGCAAGGGAGTGGAGTTCGTATCCCGCGTGATGCTCGAGACCCTGCCTGAGCCGGTGGATGCCGTGATTACAACAGCGGCGGGCTACCCGCTCGACCTGACGTTCTACCAGTCGATCAAAGGCATCACGGCGGCGTCCCACATCGTGAAGCCCGGCGGGAAAATTCTGCTTATGGCCGCTTGCGATGAGGGCTGCGGCGCGCCGGAGTTTTCCCGGATGGTGAAGGAGTCTCCCTCGGACACCGAGTTCATGAAGAGCATCGAGTGCGCTCCAGTGGTGGTGGATCAGTGGCAGCTCGAAAAGCTGGCTCTGGTGACGGCGAAGGCTGAAGTGAGCTACTACGTGCCGGGACTGCCGCGGGAGTATCACGATTCGCTCTGGGGCAAGAGCTATGCATCCCCGTCCGAGGCCGTTGCCGCGCTGTGCGCGTCGCTTTCTCCGGGAGCGGTGGTAGCGGTGATTCCCGACGGTCCGTACGTGCTCGCAAAGACGGCGCGGGCGTAAACGTTTTACTGGGCGCCGCGCAGCCGGAGCATCGTTTTCAGCGTGTGAAAAATGATGTAGAGGTCGAGCGCCACCGACAGGTGCTTGATGTAGTAGAGGTCGTATTCCAGCTTGACGACCGTGTCCTCGATCGTGTCCCCGTACTTGTGGTTGATCTGGGCCCACCCGGTAATCCCCGGCTTCAGGCAGTGGCGCTGGCGGTAGTAGGGGATTTTCTCGGACAGAATCTTGACGAACTCGGGCCGCTCCGGGCGCGGGCCGACAATCGCCATCTCCCCGCGCAGCACGTTCCAGAGCTGAGGCAGTTCGTCGATCCGCAGCCTGCGCAGCCAGCGCCCGACCTTTGTCACGCGCGGATCGTCTTTTGAAGCCCAGACCGCGCCGGTGCGCGCCTCCGCGTCGACGTACATGGAACGGAACTTGTACAGCGTGAATAATTCTCCGTTCAGCCCGACGCGCGTTTGCTTGAACAGCACCGGGCCCTTGCTGGTGAGCTTGATCGCAATCGCGGCGGCCAGCATCACCGGCAGCGCAAGAATCGTGCCTACGAGCGCCAGCGCCGGCGAGTAGATGGATTGCAGGATCACGCTGCCGCGCCTCGGCCCCATTTCGCCGGAGAAAATCAACTGGGCGGGCCGCAGTTCCTTGGTGCAGATGCGCCCGCAGGCGGTTTCGTAGGAAGTGCCGGCGTCCTCGATCAGGACTCCCGAGAACCTCAAATCGAGAAGATCCTGCACCGGCATCCGCCCGCGGCGTTCGGTCATGCCGACCACGATGCGGTCGGGCCTGGTCTCCATCGCAATTTTGCGGAAGTCCGAGAGCGGGCCGAGCACCTTGGCTCCGTTCAGGACCTCGCCCGGCGGGGTGAAATCGTCCACGTATCCGAGATTCGTGTATCCGAGCTCCGGCCGTTTGGCCAACTGCTCGGCGATTTCGCCCACCACCGGATTGGTGCCGACGAACAAAACCCGCTCGCCGCTGAAGGCGCGCAGAAACACCATCCCATACAGGATTCGCCAGGCCGAGAGCGACACCAGCCCGCCGAAACTGCCCCACATCATCATGCGGCGCGGCAGGATCAGGTCGCGGTCGATGTATGCCAACAGCGCTTCCACCAGAAAGGCGAAGCCGATCGCCTGGCCGATTTCGAGCGCCAGCGCGATATTGGAAACCGTGCGAATTTCCGAATACAGATCCAGGAAATGAAGCCCGAACAGCACGGCCGCCACGACGGTCAGGATGCGGAGGAGGCCTCCGTCGTAGAGCAGAAAAACCGAAGGGTCGGCCTCAAGCAAAAGATAGGCCGACAGAACATAACAGGACGTAAGAAGTATGGCTTCCGAAAGCAGCAGTACAACGACGCTGGTGGGAACCGAGACGCGGAACAATCGAATCATTGGCGATCACATCCACTACTCATGGATCACAGGAAGTCTAGCATGGGCGCGGGAGTGATGCTTTGCGCCTGCCGGTTGAGCCCCTTTGCTTCTACGATACCGCTTCCGGCGAGACTCTGCTACCGGCCTGAAGATCGAGATCCGCAACGCGGTGCGGGCGGCTTGACAAGGCCGGAACGCGCCCCGATACTGAAGGCAAACTGAGGGGGACAACATGACACTGGCGGATGCGCGGCGCGTGATCGCCGCCGCGGAGAAGAAAGCAACCGAAATCGGCCAGCCGATGAACATCGCGGTAGTCGACGAGGGCGGCAACCTCGTGTCCCACGTGCGCATGGACGGGGCGTGGATCGGCAGCATCAATATCTCGATCAATAAGGCGTTTACGGCGCGCGCCTTCGATATTGCAACGAAAGATCTGGCTAAATTCAGCCAGCCCGGCGGGGAATTTTTCGGCATTCACGAGTCAAACCACGGGCGGATCATGGTCTTCGCTGGCGGCATCCCGCTCCGGCGCGACGGCAAGGTGGTCGGAGGAATCGGCGTGAGCGGCGGCATGGGGGCCCAGGACCAGGCGGTCGCCGAGGCGGGCGCTGCCGCCTTCTAATCTTGGGCGGGCGCTGCCGAAGGCTGAGCGGGCGCTGCCGCGGCCGGCGCGGTTACACGCGGGGGATTCGATGGACGGATGGGATCGCGCGCGCCCGTATCGATCATGGTCAGCGCGAGAAACACGCCAAGAAAGATCAATCCGCTTACGAAGATGATGGAATTCATCGCTTTTTCGTGAAGCAGATGCATGAAGAAGAGCGCCACTAGGCTGGCCTTCAAGGTGGCGATGGCCAGCGCGATCACCACGTTTCCCGCGCCGAAATCGATTCCGGCGGCCAGCACCGTTATTACGGTCAGCGTGATCAAGACGCCCAGCACCTTCCCGTAGGTCTTCGCCGCATTTCCGTGTGCTTCCGTACTCATACTTTCCTCACTGGATCAGATACAGCAGCGGGAACAGGTAAATCCAGATGATATCCACCAGGTGCCAGTAGAGCCCCACCATATCCACCGGCGTATAGTAGGCGGGCGAGAAGTCGCCGCGCCACGCCCTGAAGCAAAGCCAGGTGAGTGCGGCCATGCCCAGCACGATGTGGATGCCGTGCAGCCCCGTCATCATGAAGTAGAAGCTGAAAAACATGAACTGCCCGGGCACCGTGTCTCCCGCGTGGCTGTAATACTTGCCGGGCAGCAGCCCTTCGTGAAACTTATGCGAGTACTCGATGTACTTGATCCCGAGGAAGACGGCCGCAAACATCAGCGTGAGCAGCAGGAAGATCATCAGCGCCTGCTGCTTGCCTCTGCGCGCGCTGTCGACCGCCATCACCATGGTGAAGCTGCTCGACAGCAGTACCAGCGTGTTGATCAGGCCGAGAGTGCGATCGAGGTGATGGTGGGCCGCGAGGAATGCCTCCGGGTGCATCGACTGCATGACGGCGAAGCCGACGAAAAGCCCGCCGAAGAGCAGCACTTCAGTCACCAGGAACAGCCACATGCCGATCTTGCTGGCGTCGGCCTGCTGCTCCGCCGTTTGGAAATGGTGCTGCAGGAAGGGCGCGTGCCCGTGCTGTTCGATTGCGACCGGTGTCTCGCTCATCGTGCCCCCACCGTGGTTTCTTCCGGCTCCGTGGAATAGGCGTAGGCCTCGCATGTAATCACCGGAACTTGCTCAAAGTTGTGGACGGGAGGCGGCGAGGGCGTCTGCCATTCCAGCCCTGTTGCGCCCCACGGGTTTGCGGGCGCGTCCGCGGGCTTGCGCAGCGACGCGTACAGATATCCCGCCATCAGGAAAAAGCCGGCCCCCAACACCCACGAGCCGATCGTAGAGACGATGTGAAGCGGCTGGAACTCATCGAGGTAGTTGTAATACCGGCGCGGCATGCCGCGGCTCCCAAGCACGAACTGCGACAGAAATGTAAGGTTAAACCCAATGAACACGAGCGCCGCCGAGAGCCGCGCCCATTTTTCCGAATACATGCGCCCGAACATCTTGGGCCACCAGTAGTGCAGTCCCGCCAAAAACGCGATCACCGTACCGCCCATCATCACGTAATGGAAGTGCGCGACAACGAAGTAGGTATCGTGAAGGTGAACGTCGACCGAGAGCGTGCCCAGCACAATGCCGGTCAAGCCGCCGATGGCGAACAGCAGCAGAAATGCAATGGCATAGAGCATGGGCGCTTCGAACGAGATCGACCCGCGATACATCGTCGCCAGCCAGTTGAAGACTTTCACCGCCGAGGGAATGGCCACGAGGAACGTCAGGAACGAAAAGATCGCGGACGCCACCGCCGATTGCCCGCTCACGTACATATGGTGGCCCCATACCAGGAAACTCACCAGCGCGATGGCGACGCTCGAATAAGCCACAGCCTTGTATCCGAAAATCGGCTTCTTCGAGAAGCAGGGGATCACTTCGCTGATCACCGCCATGCCGGGGAGGATCATGATGTAAACCGCCGGATGGGAGTAGAACCAGAAGAAGTGCTGGAACAGCACCGGGTCACCGCCCAGTTTCGGATCGAAAATGCCAACGTTGAACACGCGCTCCATCACCAGCAGCAGGAGCGTGATGCCGATCACCGGAGTCGCCAGTATCTGGATGATCGCGGTCGCGTACATGCTCCAGGCAAACAGCGGCATGCGGAACCAGGTCATTCCCGGCGCGCGCAGTTTGTGAATGGTGGCGATGAAGTTGATGCCGGTGAAAATCGACGAAAACCCGAGCACGAACGCGGCCAGCGTCATCATGCTGACCGCACCGCCCGTGCTGCTGCTGTAGGGCGTGTAGAAAGTCCAGCCCGTGTCGATGCCGCCGCTCACCATCGAAACGATCCCCAGCAGCGCGCCGGCGAGGTAGAGCCAGTAGCTCGCCAGGTTCAGCCGCGGAAAGGCCACATCCTTTGCGCCCAGCATCAGCGGCAGCGCGAAATTTCCCAGCGCCGCCGGAATCGACGGGATGATGAACAGAAAGATCATCACGATGCCGTGCAGCGTGAAAGCCTTGTTGTAGGCTTCCGCGCTCATCAGGGTGGGGCCGGGCGTCAGAAGTTCCATCCGGATGAGCATCGCGAACACGCCGCCGATCAGAAACGCCGCCAGTACCGAAGCCAGGTACATCACCCCGATTCGTTTGTGATCCAGGGTGAACAGCCACGATTTCAGACCGCGGCTCGCGTTCAAATAGTTCGGAGCGGCTTGCCCTCCGATTCCCGGCTTGAGCGCCATTACGTCTGCCATATGCGTTTACCTCTGCGCCTTGATGAACTCCACAAGCGCGTTGATCTCGCGCTCGCGAAGCATGCCCTCGAAGGTCGGCATGATCGGCTGGAAACCGGCCACGACTTTGGCTTGCGGCCGCAGGATCGACTCGCGGATGTAGTTCTCGTCGGCGAGGGCCACGCTCCCGTCCTGAAGCTTCACCTGGCTCCCGAACACGCCCCGGAAGCTCGGGCCTTCGCCGCGCGTTCCGTCGAGCGAGTGGCAGGTATTGCAGCCGCGGCTCTTGAACAGCATCGCGCCGAACTCCGCGAGCGGCATATTCTTGCCCTCATCGCCGCCCGTCTCCAGCCATTCGTTGTAGGTCTTCTCGTCGTCGACGAAAATTCTGCCCAGCATTTCCGAATGGCTTCTCCCGCAATACTCGGCGCAGAACAGGCGGTGCATTCCGGGTTCCGTGGCCGTAAACCAAAGCTGCGTGTAGGTGTTCGGGAGCACGTCCTGTTTGATCCGGAAAGTGGGTACAAAGAAGCTGTGGATGACGTCCTCGGACGTCATCACGAGCCGTATCGGTTTGTTGATCGGCACGTGCAGTTCGTTCAGCGTGCGGATCCCGTTCGGGTATTCGAACTGCCACACCCACTTTTTCGCCGTGACCTGTATCTCCATGGCATCGCCGGGACTCACGGCAGCGTCCATGTAGGTGTGGAAACCCCAGAAGAAGATGAACATGACGAGCGCTAGCGGAATGAGGGTCCAGACGACCTCCAGCTTGTGGTTCTTCACGATGTGCGGCGTTTTGTCGTCCGGCCCCCGCCGCCGGTAGCGGATGAGAAAGTATGTCAGCAGGCCGGCGATGAGCAGGAAGAAAAAAGCGCCCATGTAGAGCAGAAAGGAATAGAGGTTATCCACACTGCCCGCGTAGTGCGTCCCCTCCACCGGCAGTAATACGGAGCGCAGCCAGTCAGTCATCGAACCACCGCCATCTTCTTTTCCCGCCGCCTCAGCACGAGCACCATCGCCGCGATCGCGATTACCGTCGCCGCTCCGCCCGCCCGCATGAGATTTTTGGCGAACAGCACGTACCCCCGCGCCTCCGGATCATAGTGAAAGCAGTAGAGCAGCACGCGGTCCACGCTGAGCGAGAACTTGGATTGCGCGGCCTCGGCGAGCGCCAGCCTCAAGTCCCTCGGATTGAACTTAATGCCGTACAGGTAACGCGATACTTTGCCTTCCGGCGTCAGCACCATAATGGCGGCGGCGTGCGCGTACTGCTGCTGCTGCTCGTCGTAGCGGTAATGGAAGCCCACCTGATCGGCAAGTTTCTTTACGTTGCCGTCGCGATCCACCAGGAAGTGCCAGCCGCTGGAAGCACGCCCGTACTGCTGCAGGTAAGCCTCCCGCTTCTGCTGCGCGAGCGCGAACGTCTCAGTGGGATCGATGCTGATGGTGACCACTTCAAAGTCCTTCCCCACGGTTCCGGGAATGTTTTCGAGCGCCGTCGTCTGGCCGTTCAGCACCAGGGTGCACAGCATGGGGCAGGAGTAGTAGACGAGGTTGAGAATCACCGGCTTACCCTTGTTGAAGAACTCTCCCAACGCCACTGGGTAACCGTTTTCGGCGGTGAACGTCAGGCTGAAATCGATCTGCTGCCCCAGCTTCTCGTCGATGCCCACTCCCTGAAGTTGCAGCGGCACAACCTGCTCCGCGTACAATCCCGCGGCGGCGATCAGCAGCAAGGCGACGAATGGCCTCATTTCCCGGCTCCCTGCGCGTGTTCCTGCGAGAGCAGCTCCATCGCCCGCGTAATCGGCAGCCGCACCGTGCCTTTCTCGCGGTCGATATATCCGTAGGTGTTCAGTTTTTCGTCCTCGCGAGCGCGAAGCGCGCGCAAATCCTCGGAAACCGGTTGGAGCACCCGCTCGAAAACCTGCTGCTCCCTGACGTGATTTACGTAGGCTTGCAGGCCCAGAACGATCGCCACCAGCACGATCAGCGTGCCCAGCCCGAACACCGCGATGAACCGCGTGCGCGGCTCGCCGAGATCGAACCCGGCGCCGGTCGGCGGCGCTGCGTGATCAGACATTCGTAAACTCCAAAGCCTTTGTGAACCGCAGGTCGCCCACCGGCGCCAGCGCGTGCCGGCGCAGCAGCCACCAGAACGCCAGCGCAAAAGTCGCCCCGACGGCGGCCACCGCCGCCAGGTCGATCCACACCAGACCGGCTTCCCTGCGGAACACCGGCATCACGACCCAGAACAGCTCGACGTAGTGCATCAGCAGAATCCAGCCGGCCACGCCCGCCAGCACGGCGAGGTTGCGCTTGGCCGCCCGCGGCATCAGCACGGCGAATGGAACGAAGAAACGCCCGAGGACGAGCAGGGCCGCCACCCAGCGCCACGTCCCCGCCGTGCGCTCGTGATACCACGCGGTTTCTTCGGGCATGTTTCCGTACCAGATCAGCATGTACTGGCAAAACGCGATGTAGGCCCAGAAAACCGTCAGCGCGAACAGCCATTTCCCGAAGTCGTGATAGTGCTCGTGGTGTACCGACGCGCGCAGCATCCCCATCCGCCGGAACGCCAGCAGCACGAGCGTGACGGCCGCGAAGCCCGTCAGTCCCGATCCCGACCAGATGTATACTCCGAACACCGTCGAGAACCAGTGGGGGTCGAGCGACATCAACCAGTCGAACGACGCCAGCGAGACGGTGAACGCCAGCAGGATCATCCCCGGCGCGCTCCACTTCGCCGCCGCGCGGGTCAACTCCAGCGTTCCGCCGTCATCCTGCTTCACCGAATTGCGGTACAGAATCACGGCCCACAGCCCCCAGATGAGAAAACACGCGGCGGCGCGGAGCGTGAATCCCCGCGGATTCAAATAGCTCTGCTTGGCTTGCAGCACGGGATCGGCGGCCACGATTTCCGGGCGCGCCCACTCGTAGAGCTGCGGCAGGCCGAACACGATAGGCAGGAACAGCACAGCGCTTAACGGAATCACCAGCGCGATCGTCTCGGCCACACGGCGGCTCGTGACGCTCCAGGCCGCGCCGCTCAAATGTTGCAGCATGACGAAGAACAGCGCGCCGAGCGCGATCGTCAGCCAGTACACGAAAGCAAGCAGGTAAGCGGGATAGAACGCCGCGCTGCCGGACGAATAGCCGGCGGCCAGCGCCGCCCAGCCGCCCAGCGCCAACAGCGCCAGTGCGTTGCGGCCGCGTCTCCACAGCCGCGCGTCCATTTCGTAGTTATCGAGGACCTGAACCGTCCGCTCCCGACTTGACATGCTCACCTCAATACACTCCTGAGTTCCGGCGGAACATCCTCGATCGTGCCCCGGTGGGCGCGCTGCAGCGCGCGCACGTAGGCAACGATCGCCCAGCGGTCGCGTTCCGCGATCTGGAAGCGGTAGCCCGGCATGGTGCGCTGTCCGTACGTAATGGTTTCGAATAGCTGCCCGTCGGGCATTTGGCGAATCCGGTCATCGCTCAAGTTCGCCGGGAGCCAGTTCGAGCGTAGCGCGACAATTCCCCTGCCCTCGCCGGTGCGGTCGTGGCACGGCGCGCAGTAGATATCGAACCGCTCCCGCCCCCGCTGGAGAACCTCCATGCTGAGCGGCAGCGGATTGGCCGCATACTCCGCGCCGCGCTTGCCGGTGTAGAAGACCGTATCCTCCCGCAGCTCCCCGCGCGCCACCGTTCCCTCCGGCGCCGGACGGCTCGCGCTCCCGTCGGCGAACAGCGGGCTGGCCTCCTGCGGCAGGTACTTCGGCTGGCGCTTCATGTCGTTGAACACCTCAAGCGGCGGAGTGTTCGCGCCGCAGCCCAAGCCAATCAGCGCCAGAAGAATGGGAGCCGCCGCCCGCATCATTCCGTCACCACCTCAACGTGCCTGCCGCCGGCGGATTTCAAAATTTCCGCCGCCTGCTCGGCGTCAAACCCGGCGCCGTTTGCCTCCAGCGCCAGCAGGAATCTGTCGTCCGCCGCGCGGTCGAACCGCGAATGCTTGAACACCGGGTGATAGAAACGGGGCAGGCCGTTCAGCGCAAGCATGCCCAGTACGGCCGCGAAAGCCGCCAGCAAAACCGCCAGCTCGAAAATGATTGGCAGGCCGAATTCGAACGCGAACATCGGCTTGCCTGCCACCCTCAGCGGGGACGCAATCGCGCCCGTCCACCACTGCAACAGAACCGCCGCAACCGCACCGGCGATACCGCCGATGAGCACGATCCAGCCGAGCCGCGACCGCCGTGCGCCCATCGCTTCGTCAATCCCGTGCACCGGAAACGGCGTGAACGCGTCCATCTTTTCGTACGCGAGGGCGCGGGCCGCCCGAACCCCCTCGAGGAGCGCTTCCGGGCTCTCGAACTCCGCCACCACGCCGTATACCGAAACCTTTTCCGCCGTCTGCGGCGCTGTCGCCGCCCCGGTGTGTATCGTTGGCTCCTTCATCGCTCACCTCCCCGCGCCGCCGCCGGTTTCGGCAAAGTGCCCTTTACTTCCGACATCGAAATCATGGGAAGGAACCGGACAAAGAGCAGAAACAGCGTCAGAAAGAGCCCGAAACTTCCAGTAAGTGTGAGTATGTCGACATATGTCGGCTTGAAGTAACCCCAACTCGACGGCAGAAAATCCCGGCTGAGCGACACCACGATGATTACGAATCGCTCGAACCACATCCCGACATTCACCAGAATCGAAATGACGAACATCGCCGCGATGCTGGTGCGGATGCGCTTAAACCAGAACAACTGCGGCACGAGCACGTTGCAGGAAAACATGATCAGAAACGCCCACCAGTACGGTCCCAGCGCCCGGTTGAGGAAGGTGAACCGCTCGTACATATTGCCGCTGTACCAGGCGATGAAGAACTCGGTCAGATAAGCGAATCCGACGATCAGTCCCGTGCCCAGCATCACCTTGTTCATGTTCTCCAGGTGCTTCATCGTCACCAGGTGCTCGAGGTGGAACACCTGCCGCGCGATCACCATCAGCGTCACCACCATCGCAAAGCCCGAAAAGATCGCGCCCGCGACGAAATACGGTGGAAAAATCGTGCTGTGCCAGCCCGGGATGAGCGACACCGCGAAGTCGAAGCTGACGATGGTGTGCACAGAGAGCACCAGCGGCGTCGAAAGGCCGGCCAGCAGCAGGTACGACATCTCGTAGTGGCGCCAGTGCCGCGCCGAGCCGCGCCAGCCGAGGCTCAGGATTCCGAAGATAATCCGCCGGGCTTTCGTTTTCGCGCGATTCCGCAGCGTGGCCAGATCCGGGATCAGCCCGGTGTACCAGAACAGCGCCGACACCGTTGCGTATGTGCTGACGGCGAACACGTCCCACATCAGCGGGCTGCGGAAGTTCTGCCAGATGCCCAGGTACTCGTTGGGGACCGGGAAAAGCCAGTACGCCCTCCAGGGGCGCCCCACGTGGAACGCCGGGAAGATGGCCGCGCAAGCCACGGCGAACAGCGTCATCGCCTCGGCAAAACGGTTGATCGACGTGCGCCACCGCTGCCGCAGCAGCAGCAAAATCGCCGAGATCAGTGTTCCCGCGTGTCCGATTCCGATCCAGAACACGAAATCGGTGATCTCAAACGCCCATCCCACCGGCTGGTTGTTCCCCCACACGCCGATGCCCGTCACCGCCAGGTAGGTGAGCATCGCGATCAGCACTCCGGTGATGGTTGCCGTGATGCCGAAAGCGATGTACCAGGCCCGCGGCATCCTGTTCTCGACGATGCGCGAGACGCTCTCGGTTACGTCGGAGTAACTCGGCTCGCCCACAACCAGCGGGGAATCCAGCTCGCTTGTGATCGCCAGGTCCGCCATGCTATGCCAGCTCCGGATTGGGATTACGCAGCTTCGCCAAATACGAAGTGCGCGGCTTTAAATTCAGCTCATCGAGAAGCGTGTAATTGCGGTTCTGTTTCTTCAGCTTTGCCACCCGGCTGTTCGGATCGTTGATATTCCCGAACACGATCGCTTCAGCGGGGCAGGTCTGCGCGCATGCCGGCGTGATCTCGCCGTCGCGGATCGGGCGGCGCCCCTCGAGTTTTGCCTGAATCCTCTTTTCTTCGATGCGCTGCACGCAGTAAGTGCACTTTTCCATCACCCCGCGCATGCGAACGGTTACGTCGGGGTTGAACGCCATCTTTTCTGTCTCGGTCAGGCCCTTGTGGTAGTTAAGGAAGTTGAACCGGCGCACCTTGAACGGGCAGTTGTTGGCGCAGTACCGCGTTCCGACGCAGCGGTTGTACGCCATGTCGTTCAGGCCTTCCGGGCTGTGGCTTGTGGCGCCCACCGGACAGACCGATTCACACGGCGCCCGCTCGCACTGCTGGCAGTTCATCGGCTGCGTCACCGCCTCCGGGTTGGCTTCCGGCCCCGAGTAGTAGCGGTCCAGGCGGATCCAGTGCATTTCGCGCCCGCGCGCCACCTGGTCCTTGCCCACGATGGGAATGTTGTTCTCGGCCTGGCACGCTACCGCACAGGCGTTGCATCCGATGCAGGCGTTCAGGTCGATGACCATGCCCCACTGGTAGCCCTTCGAGTAATCGAAGTCGCCGAAAATCGAGAACGACTCGCCTTTGTGCTCAGCGGTGAAATGCGGCTCCTTGCGGTAGTTTTCCAGCGTGGCTTCCCGCACCGGCGCGCGGCCCTCCATCGCAAAATGTTCCTGCGCGCTCGCCAGCCGGTACTTCCGCCCCGTTTTTTGGATCGAAGCGTTGCCAAAGCGGAAGCTCGCGGTGGTTCTCAACCTGTACGCGTTATGCCCGACGTTATCGCCGACCCGGCCGCAGCGCGTGCGCCCGTATCCGAGAGCCACGGAGATCGCGCCGTCGGCGTGCCCGGGCTGAATCCAGACAGGCATTGGCACCTGCCGTCCCTGAACCTCGATGTTGATGAGGTCGCCCGTCGCCAGCCCGAATTCTCTAGCCGTTGCCGGACTCACGAGAGCGGCGTTATCCCAGGTGAGCTTCGTCATCGGCTCAGGAGTTTCCTGGAGCCAGCCGTTGTTGGCGAAGCGGCCGTCCCACGTGCTCGCGCTCGGGTAGAACGCCAGTTCGAGACCGGCAGGCGGCTCGCTCGCGCGCAGCTCCGGCGCTTTGCCGGGCTTCGGCTCGACCAGCGGGTACTGCGTGTCCGGAATTACGCCGTCATGCAGACAGCGCCGCCATATCAGTTCCGCGTCGCGCGCCGGCCACTTCGCCAGCCAGTAATTCCGGACAATGTCGTACGCGCGCTGGTCCTTATATTCCGTGAGCGCGGCCAGCACCTCCGCCGCCGTTTTGCCGCCGTAAAGAGGACGGATCAGCGGCTGCTGGACCGAAGCCGTGCCGTCCAGCGCGCGCACGTCGCCCCACGCTTCCAGATAGTGCGCCTCCGGCAGATGCCATTTTGCAAGCGCCGAGGTTTCGTTCTGCGCAACGCTGAGGTGGATCGTGACGGAGACCTTCTTCATTGCGGCCGAGAATTCGAGGTCTGCGGGCGCGTCGTAAACGGGGTTGCCGCCCAGGATGACCAGCGTACCGACTTTGCCGGCGGCCATCTCTTCCGCCAGCTCTTTCGACGCGCTCAACTGCGGGGCGAACGGCGACTCGGTGTAGACCACCGTCCGCCCCACGTTCCCCAGCGCGTAATTCATCAGGTGCGCCAGCGCGTGTACCTCGGCGGGTTGCCGCGGACCGGCGATCACGATAGACCGCTCCCGGTTCCGCTTCAAATCCCGCGCCACCACCGCCGCCCGCTTGCCGCGCGAATTCGCATTCAGCACGGTCAAAGCCGGAGGCAGAACGCCCAGTTCACGCGCCAAGTCCGCCGCAAAATCGCGCACTTCCGCCGCCCGCATGCGGAAGCGGTGATCGGCCATTGCGCCCGTGATCGAGTACTGGCTCTCGGCGATGTACAGCCGGTTCATCGAATCCTTTTCCGAGGCGACCCGGCGGCGGCGAGAGTAGTCCCGGATGTAGCGGACCTCAGGACTGTCGAGCCCGAGAAAGTCCGCATCGAGCGACACCACGACGTCCGCTCTATCGAACCGGTAGTGCGCCTGAAGGCGGCGTCCGAACGCCTGTTCCGCACCGGCCAGTTCTTCATCGCGCGAGATCGGTTCGTACTCCACCCACCGCGCCTTCGGATAGCGGCGAAGCGTGTGCTCCCGCACGGCCTCAAGCGATGGCGAATTCACCGTCTGGCTCAGGACGCGCAGGCCCTCGCCCGCGCCCATCCGCGCAGGGTCGAAGTGCGGCTTCGCAAAGGCAAAGAATTCGTCCCAGCTCGATTGCCGCGTTTCGTTTGTTACGAAGCGCGCGCGGTCGGGGTCGTACAGGTCGAGAATGGAAGCCTGCGCGAACGCGGAGCAGGCGCCGCCGCTGGCCGCGTGCTCCGGATTGCCTTCGATCTTCGTCGGCCGGCCCTCGTGCGTTTCCACGATCAGCCCAGTCGCCGTCCCGTTCAAAGGCATCACCGTGCTGTAGTAAACCGGCTTGCCGGGAGTGTACTCCTCGGAACCCTTTGCCGCGGGCAGAATCTTTTCCACCGGACGGCTGCAAGCGGTCAGCCCCGCCAGGCCGAAGGAAGCGGCCATCAGTTTCAACATGGTCCGGCGGGAAGAGGTATCAAGCACGGCGGCCGACTCGGGAAACTCGCGATGCAGCCACTCGGAAAACTGCGGGGTATTTGAAAGCTGTTCGAGACTCCGCCAGTATTGCTTTCCGGTCTGGTTCATCGGTGGCACCCCGAGCAATTCTCCGGTGGATGGATATTGTTCTCGGCCATCAGCTTACGGCCGATTACCGCCGGGTCCCCCTCCGGCTTCCAGTCAAGTCTTGTCACCAGCTCGCGAGGGCGTATGTGGGGCGCCGGGTCGCGATGGCAATCCAGGCACCACTTCATGGTCAATGGCTCAACCTGGCGCACCTGGATCATCTGGTCCACGCGCCCGTGGCAGGTAACGCAGCTCACCCCGGCGTTTATGTGCGCGGCATGATTGAAATAAACGTACTCCGGCAGCTTGTGGATATGCACCCACGGGATCGGGCGGCCGCTCGCGTAGCTCTCGCGAACCGGCTGCAGCAGCGGGCTTTCCGGCTTCACCATCTTGTGGCAGTTCATGCAGGTTTCGGTGGCCGGAAGGGCGGCAAACCCCGAACGCTCCACCGTCGAGTGGCAATAGCGGCAATCCATGCCGAGATTGCCCGCGTGCAGCTTATGGCTGTATTCAACTGGCTGAACGGGAGAGTACCCGGTCTCGGCCCGCCTTGGGCTAAACATATAAGCAGAGATAGTAACTCCGCTTAATATCGCCAGCAGAAATACAGATAAGCCGATCCTGAAATACTTATCCGCCTGCTTAGGAAAGATCGGGGTCATTCCCAGTACGACTTACCTTTTCCCTTTCTAGCAGAACAGTACAGGTTCCGCAAACGGCGCAACTTTTCCTGTCCCGGAGTAATCACATGCATTGGATGCATAGCCGGCCGGATCGGTCGCAAGGCGAAATTTTGGGCCGCTGGGAGCCGGAAACGTGAACGGGGAGGGCGGCAGCGGGACGGGAACGGCGCGCGGCGCGGGCCGGCGGCGTCTGCCGCGCGGTCTGGGCAGGCTTTTCGCCGACCTCAAGGTTCGCCCGAAGTTGATGGTTTTGCACAACATCTTCTTCGTGGTGCTGGCTTCGGCGGTGTACCTGGCGCTGATTCCTCCCTTCGCCCGGCAGGTGGAACTTGCCCAAGCCCGCGAGACCGCCCTGGTCACGGAGTTATTCCGAAGCCGCAGCCCTGCCCTGCGCTCGCCAGCTCTGGAAATTTACAAATTTCGCGAGGGCACGGCGGACGCGCTGGGCATCCCGCGAGCCGTTCGGGAGTGGCTCGATGCACGCCCCGGGACCGCCTGGCGGGACATGGCCAACCCGGAGGACATGTACCTGCGCGATCCGGGCTCCGGGCTCTATCAGAACATTAAGGCGCCCGTGGCCTTCTACGCCCAATCGGTCGAGCGCGCGCGCTGGGCCCTTATCATCGTGCTTGGCCTGATTTATCTGCTGGCCGTGCTGCTGCTGGAGGCGCTCATCATGCCCCAGTACGTTTACCGGCCGCTGCGTTTGCTGCTGGATGCTGACAGGGCCACGCGCCGGGGCGACACCGCCAACGAGCTGATCGACCCCCGCCTAATCCCCGGCGACGAGTTGGGCCAGATCATGCGGTCGCGCAACGAGACCGTCTCCGATCTCCGCCGCCGGGAAGCGGATCTGGCCGCCGCGCTCGAAAGCCTCGAACGCGCCGCCGAGGATTTGAAGCGCAAGAACCGGCTCCTCGAAACCGCCAAGCGCAACCTCGCCGAGCAGGACCGCTTGGCGAGCCTCGGCCTCCTCAGCGCCGGCGTCGCCCACGAACTGAACACCCCGCTCGCGGTCCTTCACGGGTCCATTGAAAAGCTGATCGAAACCGTGAGCGATCAGCCGGCCCAGGAACGCCTCGGGCGCATGCTGCGCGTGACCCAGCGCCTCCGCCGAATCAGCGAAAGCCTGCTCGATTTTGCACGGCCGCGCTCCCAGGAGATGACGCCCGTCGCCGTAGGTCCGGTGATAGACGAGGCCTGGGCCCTGGTCGAGATAGACGAAAAAGCGTCGTCCGTGCGCTTTACAAACAATGTTTTACGGGATCATGTAGTAACTGGAGATGCGGACCGCTTAATACAGGTGTTTGTTAACTTACTGCGAAACTCACTAAGTGCAGTCAAACCGGGCGGCCACATTTGGGTATCTTCCAGCCGCTACCTGGTGGAAAGTGCGCCCTGGATTTCGATCAGGGTGGAGGACGACGGGCCGGGCATTCCGCCCGACGTACTTCCCCAGATCTTCGAGGCCTTTGTGAGCACGCGTCTTGATGCCCGCGGAACCGGGCTCGGCCTCGCGGTTGCCGAGGGAATCATCCACCAGCACGGTGGCCGTATAGAAGCTTCTAACCGCCCGCAGGGGGGTGCGCGCCTGGAGGTGCAACTGCCGGCGTCCACCCCCGCGGTACGTTCCGGAGGAGAACACTCATGAAAAACGATGCCGCGGCCGAATCGACCGCTTCCTCTCTCATTGACGTCGCGGTTCTCGACGACGATCTCGATTTTCTGCATTACATTGAGGATTTCCTTAAGGACGAAGGCTGCTACTCCGTCCGCGTGTTTCACCATCCCGGTGACCTGCTGGAGTCCTTCGCGCGGCGCGTCCCGGACATCGTTTTGCTTGACATGAAAATGGGCGAATTCAAGGGAGAGGAGGTGCTCGAACAGTTGCAGGCGCGCCATCCCGATATCTGCGTCATAGTTGTCACCGGGTACCCTTCGCTCGAAGACATGCGCGCCACCTTCAAACGCAAGGCGTTTGATTATCTGGCAAAACCCTTCTCGCTCTCCCAGCTCAGGCAGACGCTCGAACACGCCGTCAACGCGTTCAATCTGGGCCGCGCTCCGCAGGACCTCATCCGCGAGCGCCTCGGCCACCGCATCAAAATGCTTCGCGTCGAGCGCAAGTGGTCGCTCAAAGACCTGGCCGCCTCCGCCCGCCTGAGCGTGTCCCAGATCAGCTCGATCGAGCGCGGCGCCCACCTTCCCAGCATCGAAAGCTTTCTCTCGATCTGCCAGGCATTTGACAAGCGGCCCTCGGAGTTGCTGGCCTCAATAGGTTTCTAATTGACACATCCCGTTCCGTCGTACACTGCGGGCAACTGAGAAATCCATGTTTGTCCCGCTGACCCCCGTCCGGTTCCTGCACCGCGCCATGGATCTCTACGGGCACAGCACCGGCGTCGTCTGCGGCGGGCGCAGCTTCACTTACGCCGAATTCGGCGTGCGAGCGGAGCGCCTCGCCCAGGCTCTCACGCGTTTCCGGATACGGCCGGGCGACCGCGTGGCGTACCTGAGTTTCAACAACCACCATCTTCTCGAGGGCTACTTCGGAGTGGCCGCCGCGCGGGCCGTGCTGCTTCCTTTAAACGTGCGCCTGGCGGCTCCCGAACTCGTCGATATTCTGAACCATTCGGAAGCGAAGTTGCTCTTTTTCGAAAGCCAGTTCGCTCCGCTGGCGCGGCAGTTGCAGCTCTCTTGTCCGGCTCTGGAAAAGACAATCGCGCTGGATAGCCGGGCTTACGAAGAGGCCCTCGAACTGGGACGCGACGGCCGCACCGATATCATGGCTTTCGATGAGAACGCTCCCACAGCGCTCTTCTACACCAGCGGCGCCACCGGGACGCCTAAGGGCGTTCTCCTGTCCCACCGCACGATCTACCTGCACGCCCTCGACATCGCAGCCTGCTGCGGGCTCACAGACGATTCGGTCGAACTCCACACCATCCCGCTCTTCCACGCCAACGGTTGGGGACGCCCTCAGGTAGCCACCCTGGCCGGCGCTCTGCAAGTCATGGTGCGCCGTTTCGAACCGGCGCTCGTGTTCCGACTGATCCAGGAACACCGTGTGACGGACATGTCGCTGGTCACCTCAATGGCCACCGCGCTGCTCAACGCGCCGGAGATTGACAGCTTCGATTTTTCCAGCCTGCGGCTGATTCATATCGGCGGGGCCTCGTCCTCGCCGCAGCTCATCGAGCGCATGGAAAACGCGTTCGGCTGCGAGTGCCACGCCAGTTACGGCCTCACCGAAACCGCTCCGGTGGTCTCGACCGGGCGGCCGAAAGCAACCGTGCGGCCCGCCTCCGATGCCGAGCGCTGCCGGCGTCAGGCCATGGCCGGCCTTCCTCTGCCCGGCGTTGAAGTCCGGGTAGTGAATGACGGAATGAAGGACGTGTTGCGCGACAGGAAATCCGGGGGTGAAGTAATCGTCCGCGGCGACCATGTGATGGATGGCTACTACAAGGAACCGGAAGCCACCGCCGCCGCGATCACGAATAGCTGGCTTCACACCGGAGACATGGCGGTTTGAAACGGGGAAAGCTACGTCCAGATCGTGGACCGCAGGAAGGATATCATTGTCTCCGGCGGCGAGAACATCTCTTCGCTCGAAGTCGAGAACGCGATACTCGCGCACCCCGGCGTTTTGGAGTGCGCCGTCGTGCCCGCGCCGAACGAGACCTGGGGGCAGGTTCCGGCCGCCATCGTCGTAAAACGGCACGGAGCAAATCTCACCGCCGCCGGGCTGCTGGACTTCCTCGACGGCCGCATCGCTCGCTTCAAGATGCCGCGCCGCATCGAGATCACGCTCGAGCCGCTGCCCCGAACCGGGACAGGCAAAGTCTGCAAGCTCGATCTCCGCGAGCGCTTCTGGGCAGGCCGGGCAGGCCGGGTCTGACCGGCACTGGTTTTGGCCCGACCCTAACGTTTTACATCTGCGCCTCAGGCCAGGCGAGCACCTAAGACTTTCATAATGAAGCGGATTCGCGCTATCGTTGAAAGAACAAGTGCATAACGTCGAACTGATTCTTACCCTCGGCGCCGGCTTCGCGGTCGCGCTGATTTCTGGTTTCGTTGCGCTTCGTCTGAAGCTGCCGGCGATTGTCGGCTACCTCGTGGCCGGCCTGATCCTTGGCCCGCACACGCCCGGGTTCGTTGCCAACCGGGGTATCGCCGAACAGCTTGCCGAAGTGGGTGTGATTCTTCTCATGTTCGGCGTCGGGATGCACTTTCACCTGAAGGACTTGCTTGCCGTGCGCCGGATCGCGGTGGTGGGCGCCCTGGTCCAGAGCTCGATGGCGACTCTGCTGGGGCTCGTTGTCGGACGCATGTTCGGCTGGTCGTGGTCGGCGGGACTCGTATTCGGCCTTTCGCTCTCGGTCGCCAGCACGGTCGTGCTCACCCGCGTGCTCTCCGACCATGGGGATCTGCACACCCGGTCGGGACGCATCGCGATCGGCTGGCTCGTTTTCGAAGACATTTTCACCGTGTTCGTGCTGGTGGTTTTGCCGGCCATCTTCGCGGGGGCCCAGGCGAATTCGAACAATCTGCCTGCCGCGCTTGGCATCACAACCGTGAAGCTGATCGCTCTCACCGCGCTCACGCTCGGGCCCGGCGGGAGACTGCTTCCCCGGCTCTTGACGGCCGCCGCGCGCACGGGCTCCCGGGAACTTTTCACGCTTACGGTGTTGACCATCGCAATCGGGATCTCGGTCGGCGCCGCGGCGATTTTCGGTGTCTCCATGGCGCTGGGCGCATTCCTGGCGGGCATGGTGGTGGGGCAATCGGAGTTCAGCTACCGTGCCGCGTCGGAGGCCCTGCCCATGCGCGATGCTTTCGCCGTGCTGTTCTTCGTCTCCGTCGGCATGCTGTTCGATCCGCAGCATCTGCTGCGCCAGCCAGTGCTCACGGCCACGACAATCGGAATCGTGATGCTGGGCAAACCGCTGGCCGCCATCCTGATCGTTGTCCCGCTTGGCTATGGCCTGCGAATCGCCCTTCGCGTGGCGACCGCGCTCGCCCAGGTCGGCGAATTCTCGTTCATGCTCACGGTGTTGGGCGACCAGTTGGGCGTGCTTCCCAGCGGCGCCACTGACTCAGTCGTCGCCGCCGCCATCGTCTCCATCACGGTCAACCCCGTGCTGTATCGGGCGCTGCCCGCACTCGAACGGCGGCTCGCCCAATCCGGAGCCCGTAAGCTGCTCGAGCCGCGAGCCGGAAAGGCCATCACGGCCGCACACGGGGAGACCCCCCAGCGCGATGACGGGCAGCCGCGCGCGATCATCATCGGCTTTGGGCCCGTGGGGGAAACGGTTTCACGGCTCCTTGCCGAGCACGACTTCATCCCCACCGTAATCGAGCTCAATATCGACACCATCCGCCGCTTGCAGCGGCGCGGCATCCGCGCGGTTTACGGAAATGCGGCACAGCCCGAGGTTCTCCGGCAAGCCGGCGCCGCCGCGGCCGACACGCTGATCCTCTCCGCGCCGGGCACGAGCGAATCCTATGAGATCATCAGGGTCGCGCGCGAGATCAACCCGCGCATTCAGGTGCTCGCAAGGTCCCAGTTCCTGTCCCAAACAAGCGCGCTGCGCGAGGCGGGGGCGGATCTGGCCTTCTCCGGCGAAGCCGAAGTCGCGATGGCCATGGTGGACGCCATTCTTCAGCGCGTCGGGGCAACGCCGGAGCAAATGGATAAGGAACGCGAACGGACCCGGACGGAACTTTACAACCTGGCCAACCGGAATTACCAGCAACGGGCGAGCTGAGAGCTCATGTTCATCCTCCACCTGGAAACAAGCGCCGCGCAGAAGGACCTGCTCATCGCCGAACTCTGGGAGCGCAACACGGCCGGCGTCACCGAACAGGAAATCCCAGGCGGCCGCTGCGCGCTCACCGCATACTTCGAACACCGGTTCGACGCTTCGGAGTTCGCCGACTATAACCCGCGGTGGGAAGCCGCCGAGAATCGCGACTGGATCGCCGTGTCGCAATCTTTGTGGACGCCCGTGCTGGTCGGGAGCCGCTTTTATCTGGCGCCCGCCTGGAGCGATGAACCGGGGCCGCCCGGCCGCCTTCGCATCGACATGGATCCCGGGCAGGCCTTCGGTACCGGATGGCACGCGAGCACCCAGCTTTGCCTGGAAGCGATGGAGCGCCACGTCCGCCCCGGCGACTCGGTGCTCGACGTCGGAGCCGGCTCGGGCATTCTCTGCGTGGCCGCATCCCTGCTCGGCGCGCAGCCCATTTACGCCTGCGACATCGATCCCGCCGCCGTCGCCTCGGCGAACGCGCGTTTCCGCTCCGGCGGCGTTCCCGTGGGGCTTTTCGCCGGCTCGGTGCGATCGGTGCGCGATGCGGCGGTGGATGTGGTCGTCGCCAACATCAATGCCGAAAGCCTGACGGCGCTCGCGCCGGAGATCTGCCGCATTCGCAAGCCGAACGGCCGGGCGATCGTCTCCGGCTTTTCCCTGCGCGATGCGGGGCGCGTTTGCAGAGCCTTCGGCGCCTGCTCCGAGACTCTCGAAAAGGCAGACTGGGCGGCGCTGGTCTGCCCGAGCCCGGCTTAAGCCGGACGCTCGTCCCAGTGGTTCTCGATCGGGCAACCCGGGCAGCTCACGTGCTCGAACTGCACGGTTGTGTGGTAGATCTGAAACCGCTCGGCGAGCACGCGGTTGATTCGCCGCAGAATCGATTCGCTCTCCGATGGCGGAACGTCTTCGATGAGCACGTGGCAGCTCAGCGCGTGTGTGCTCGATCCCAGGCTCCAGATGTGCAGATCGTGGACTTCGAGCACTCCTTTAGTCGCCAGCATGGCGCCGGTCACCTCGTTCAGGTCCAGCCCGCGCGGCAATCCTTCCAGAAGAATGTTCAGGGACTCTTTGATGATGTCCCACGCCGTCCAGATGATCAGCAGCCCGATCAGAGCGGAGAGCACCGGGTCCGTGCGGTTCCATCCCGTGTAGCGGATCACCACCGCGCCGATAATGATTCCGATAGAACCCAGCGCGTCGCCCAGCATGTGCGCCCAGGCGCTGCGCACGTTGAGGTCGTGGCGGCGCTCCTTGCGCAGCCCGAGCATGATCCACGCGTTCACCGCCAGCCCGAGCGCCGCGACCACGAGCATCGTAAGCTCGTGAACCTCCTCGGGCCGCCGCCAGCGGTGATAGCTCTCGTAAAGAATGTAGCCGGCCAGGATCAGCAGCGACAGAGCGTTCACGAAGGCGGCAAGCACGCCCGCGCGGTGGTATCCGTAGGTCTTCGTTTCGTCGGGGGGCCGGCGCGCGACGTAGACGCCGAGCCAGGCCAGCCCGAGCGCCAGCGCGTCAGTGAAGTTGTGACCGGCATCGGAGAGCAGCGCCAGGCTTCGCGCCTGCACACCCGCCACCGCTTCCACGATCACGAACAGCAGGGTCAGGCCCAGCGACCAGGCCAGTACCCGCCCCATGTCCGTGCCGTGATTGTGAGGATGCAAACTCAACAGGCCTTTCAAGTCCAGTTTAACCCCAGTCTTCCCAAGCGGCTACGGCGCCAGCGTCACGTAAAATGCGCCGCGGCCCGTGTGCAGGTCCTTGCCGTACGAGAACACAGCCGTGAATCCTCCCGCCACCCGCACCTTCGCTTGCGCCCCGGCGTCCCATAACCACTTACTCGAACCCAGAGGGGCCGTAGCGTAAGCGCGCCCGCTATCCACGAAAGGACCCAGGCTGATGCTCACGAATCCCACGGAACAGACCAGCTTGTCCAGTTCCCAGTTAGTAAGTACAAAGCTTCGCCCCATCGGAGCGCTGCCTTTCTGCCCGTTTTTGGAACCGATGTGCGCCCGCAGCCAGAGGTCGTTGTCGCGCTCCAGCCCGAGCATGTAGAGGCTGTCGAAGGGAACCTCCCCTAGCGTGCTCCCCACACGGACCCGCGCCGCGGTCGCGAAATCCTCGCCGCGCGCCCGTGGAAACCATCGCGCCTCCAGCGATGCCTGCCCTTGCGAAAATAGTCCCAGCGACCGCTCGAACGTGCGCCCCACCCGCCACGACGCCCCGGAAACCACCGTGAGCCGCCGCTCGGGAACCCGGAGCAGGCCGTACCGGACCCGGGCTTCCGACCAGAGGGACACGCCGCCCTGAAGCGTGCTGTTCCGGTACCGCCGCGTCCCTGCCCCGACGCTCATCCCCCATCCCCAGCGGCTGTTCACGATCCAGTCCAGCCCGGCGCCCCCTTCCACCTTTTGCAGGTTGAAGCCGCCCAGGCCGGGCACGTTCCAGTTTTCGTTCCGCGCGTCCACAAAGAAGCTGCGGCGCCGGCCGGGATCTCGCGCAACCGGGCCGGAAAGGGCGGCGAACACGCGCCGCTTCTGCGCGTCCCACCTCACCAGTGAAACGAAATTCGTACCCGAACCCCGCAGGTTGTAAAACTCGGGATGCACCGTCTGAAACGCCGCCCCGCGCGCGAGTGAGAGCCACCAGGCCCGCCTCTCAGACGAACGGAACACGGCCTCGAAATCGTCGCCTTCGCCCGGCAGCAGCTCGATCTTCCAGAGCGGAAAAACTCCCAGCAGCTCGAGCCGCGCGCGGGTCACCCGGTACTCTTCCAGCTTCAGAACCGCTGCCGGCGAGAACGCAAATGCCCGGTCGAGCAGCACCGGATCGACCTGGGGTTCCGGTTCCATCCGGATCTCCCGCACCCGCGGACGTCCCGCGCGGTTCCAGTATTGCAGCGCCGCTTCCTGGTTCCCATCCAGCAGGAACAGCGTTCCCAGGAACTCCGCTGCATAGGGGTCTTCGGGGTCGAGCCGCAGCGCGGCGCGCAGATATTTTTTCGCGGCTCCGAACTGCTTCTGCCGGAACGCCAGGCCGGCCATCTCGCGGGGGAATCGTTTGTCGTCCGGCGCGGCCCTCCAGCCGACTTCGAGCGCCTCGCGCGCCTCCGCAAAGCGGCCCTCGCGCGCCAGGGCCACGCCGCGCGCGAGGTCATCCTCCACCGGCGCCGCCTGGAAAAGCAGCAGCGCCGGGATCAGCAGCGCCTGCATTAGGGCGCCTGCCGCGGAACGGCCAGCAGCGTCCAGCGGTCTTTCCAGTCGCGCTCGAACCCTTCGCGATCCAGCTTCAGCAGTTTCCGCCGCGCGGGATCGTTCAGCAGGACGAAGCCGTCATCCACCCCGGCCACAACCACGTAGTGCAGCGGGCCGCCCTGCCGCAAACACACAATCAGCGGGCGGCCTTTGCGGATGTGCTGCTCAAGGTCCGCCCACTCGCCGCGAAAAGCGAATACCTGAAATCCCTTTTCGCGGAAATACCCCTCCATGTCGGACGCGTAAATGCCTTTGGCGCGCCGCGAATACAGCCGCCTCTGAATGGCTTCGGGGACGGCATCCGCGGCGCTCACGGAAGCGCCCTTTTCCTTCCAGTACTGCATGACCATGGCGATGCTCGCCGCGCCGCAGCCGTTCTCTTCCTGCCGGATGTAAGGCACGTCCAGCCAGATGCCGCTCGTCGCGGCGGCATACAGCATCGCCACAGCCAACAGCATTTGGTTCAGGGCGATTAGTGCGCAACGATCGCGATCACCGCGATGATGATTGCGCCGATGATGATGTAGGTTACCTGCTGATTCGTGAGGGTCAACGCGCCGGCGGCGAAGTCTTCCTGCACACGGCTGGTCTGCGCCGCCAGCCGCGCCAGTTCCTCATCGCTCAAGAGGTGCAGTGCCTGCTGCACTTTGCCGGCATCCATCTTAAAGGAGGCCAGGGCCTTCTTTCCGTCCGGAGAGGCCAGCACTTTTTCCAGCTTCGCAATGTCGCGCTGCCGGGCCTCGGACGCCCGGCGCAGCTCGCTGCGCAGCTCCGCGGGAGAAACGATATGATTCTGGGCCAGGAGATCAACGGGAACCAGGAGCGTGAGCGCCACAGCCGGCAACAGCACGCTTGAGATTATGCGAATGCTCATCAACACGTCTCCAAATCAGAAGCTTTTCTTCAGACCGGCACGGCAATCTGCTCAACAATCGTGATCCCGAATGCCTCCAGGCCGATCACGCGGCGCGGATGGTTTGTCAGCAGGCGGATTTTGTGCAGGCCGAGGTCTGAGAGAATCTGCGCGCCGATTCCGCTCTCATACTGAAGTATACGCTTGCCATCCGGCTCGGTGTAATGCCGGAAATCGCGCGTGTGCGAAACGATTTCGCCGACTGGTTCTTTTTGAAAAATCCGCACGCCCGGCCCGCTCATATGAAGGTACACCACCACGCCGCCTTCCGCGGCAATGCGCGCCAGCGATTTCCGCAGCGTCTTCTGGCAGTCGCAGGTAGTGGCGCCGAACACGTCCCCGTACACGCAGCTCGCGTGCATTCTCACCAGCACGCTCTCCTTGTCCTTGACTTCGCCGCGGACGAGCGCCAGGTGCAGTTCCTGGTCCGCCGCCGAAGTATACGCGATCGTGCGGAATTCCCCGAACTCGGTGGCCAGGCAGCCTTCTGCGATTCGCCGTATATGCCGCTCATGTTTGAGCCTGTAGCGAATCAGCTCCGCCACCGAAATCATCTTCAGGTTGTGGCGGCGGCAGAATTCCTCAAGCTGCGGCACGCGCGCCATCGTGCCGTCCTCGTTCATGATTTCGCAGATCACGCCCGCGGGCGCCAGGCCGGCGATCCGCGCCAGGTCCACCGACGCCTCCGTCTGCCCGGCGCGCACCAGCACGCCGCCCTCCCGCGCCCGAAGCGGGAAAACATGGCCCGGACGCGCCAGGTCGCTCGGCCGGCAGTCCGGGGCGATAGCCACCTGGATCGTTCGCGCGCGGTCGGCCGCCGAAATCCCCGTCGTCACCCCCTCGGCCGCGTCGATTGTCTCACAAAACGCGGTTCCGAACCGCGATGTGTTGTGCGGCGTGATCGGGTGCAGGTGCAACTCGTCGCAGCGCTCCGGCGTGAGCGCCAGGCAGATCAGGCCGCGCCCGTGCGTGGCCATGAAGTTCACGATCTCCGGCGTGATCTTCTCTGCCGCTACCGCCAGATCCCCTTCGTTTTCACGGTCTTCGTCGTCCACAATGACGAGCATGCGCCCGGCGCGAATCTCCTCGACCGCCTCCGGCACTGACACAAAAGACATAAATTACAGTATCCAACAGTATCCAATACGCCCGCCTGCGGCGGACATGGCGGTGGTCCTTGCCTTCGCGGCCGCGCACGTTTGTCGCGATCCGTGCTGCTGTTATACTTTTCCTACCCCGACAGGAGAGCTGCCACTGCGTGAGGCGAACCTGCTGGGAAAAGGAGGACGGAACAAGTGAACAACACCAAATTTGGCCGGCGCGCTTTCCTGCAGATGTGGAGTACCGTCCTGGCTGGGACTTCGGCGGCCCGCCCCGCGCTTGCCGGACAGGCGGCAGCGGGCGGGGGCGTTCTTTACACCGGCCGCTTCGTTCCCGAGGGATGGGAGAGCAAAATCGTCTTCGTAAGCGACCACCACTACTGGCCCGGACACCTGGAGAACTGGGGCGGCGGAGCGCAGATCACGACCAGCACCGACCGCCGGATGCCCGACCTGGCCGAAGTCCTCAACCAGGAGCGGCCCGACCTGTCCGTTCACGGCGGGGATGTGATCAGCGCCGGAGGATCGTTTTTCCCGACCCCCGAGGAATACAACCGGCAACTGGCGTTCGCGAAGGCGTTCTACGGCCGTCTCACGCATCCGTTCATGCCCCTCCTGGGCAATCACGAAACCCTGGAAGCGGCCTACACGGACGAGGCACAACTGACAGCCTGGAGCCGGAACTTCGGGGCGCCCTATCGCCGCCACGACCTGAAGGGCTGGCGGATCGTGGGCGTCAACTGCCTTCTGCCAAACCCCAACGGCCGCTACGGCCGCGGCAATGTTCACGGGCTCGGTCCCGTTCAAATGGACTGGCTGCGTGCCAGCCTGAAGGAGGCGTCCTCGCGCGGCCTAAAGGTCATCATCTGCACCCATGTGCCGCCCGCGAACTGGGTCGACCGGGCGGAGTTCGAGGAAGCCATTGCGTCGGCCGGGTGCGTCAAAGCGGTGATCTGTGGGCACAGGCACCTCAACTCCGCGGAAGCCATGGGCGGGGTTCCGGTGCTCGTCCGCACGGCGAACGTGATTGCTCCGTTCAGCTACCACGTCATGTGTCTGTACCCGGACGGCCGGGTTCTGATCATTCAGAAATCCCAGCATTTCCCGTTTGAGGATTTTATTTCCGCCCGCATGCAGCAACGTTCCCCAATGGGCTCGGAGGCGGACCGGTATCTGACCCTCGGGGGAACCTCTCAGCTTCCGGTGGAAGGGCTCAAGATCATCGGGAGCGATGCCGAGGCGGCCATACTGGACGGGCATCTCCGGCTCAGCTCGAAAAGCGGCCGGGCGCTCGCGCTAATCGACGTTCCGGCGGTCCGGAACGCGCGGCTGACCCTGACAGCGGTGAAATCCCCGGGCGACTACATGGGAGGAGTCGCGCTCGCAGGCCCCGACGGCACTGGGGGCATTGAAGCGACACTGACCGCCAGGTATTCCCCGGACGGAAAGGTTTTTCTGGCGCGGAATCGTCCCGGAGCCCGCCAAATCCTGGCGCGGTCCTGGTTCAATATCGCGGACGACGTTGCCTACCGCCTCACTCTGGAAGTGCGCAACGGCCGCGTCGTCGCGTCCTGGAAAAACATGCTGAATTTGGAAGCCCCGCTTGAAAGCGGCCCGCCGGGGCATTTCGGCTTTTTCGTGGACCGCGGGACGCTGTTTGTAACCGACGTGAAGCTGGAGCGCCTGCCGGCGTGAGAAGGGCCTTGGAGTTGGGCGGGCCGGCAGCGCCGGATTCATTCCCAGGCTTTCGGAATTTTTATATCCTCGACTCTCCAATAGTTTGTACCCGGCGACGACCTCGGCCCGGCAGACCATGAACATATTGTCTTAGGGTATGCGCACCGGTTCAGGGGAATTTCAGCCTGAGCATAGGGGTTCCAAGAACTTCTAGTACCATCTCGGTTTAGGTCGCAAGCGAGCGTGCAAGCCACTGAAAACAAGCCTCATACATTAAAGTTGCACCAAAGAATGATCATGTGGCGTCACATTAAACGGTGCACATCTATGTGCTTTACAGGGGCACTCAGAAAGGGCTACGATAATGAGGCAACCGAAAAGTAGTAATAGAAAATCAGCACGAAAGAAGCGTATGCCCGCAGTTGCGCAGAAGAGAGTGGCTGTGGATTTTCCAGAGCCGCTGTTGCGACGCACCGAGGAGGCTGCCAGCGCCCTCGCCACAAATAGGAGCGAACTGATTCGCCAGGCGGTCGAACACTTCCTCCAAATGCACCGAAAGAAGGCCATCCAGGCTGAGTTGGCTGCCGCGTGTGAGGCGAACGCGGAATTCAGCCGACAACTCTGTCAAGAGTTCGCCTACGTCGATTCTGAGAACCTGTAGATGCCCGGAAAGTGCCTTCGGGGCGCAGTCATCGAGATCGATCTTGAGCCGGTGGTGGGGCGTGAGCAAGCGAAAAGGCGGCCCTGTGTCGTCGTTCAGAACGATACCTCAAACGCATTCTCGTACACGACGATCGTGGCGCCAATCACCGGAGCGGAACACATCAAAAGAAAGTCGCCAACGCACGTGTTCGTGAAAAGCGGCCTGGGTGGGCTCACGAAAGACAGCTACATTCTGTGTGATCAGATCCGGACCGTGGACGAACAAAGGTTTCGGAAAAACTGCGGACACCTGCCGGCTTCCGTGATGGACGAGGTAGATAAGGCACTCAAGATCAGCCTCGGGCTGGACGACGATTGGTAAGCAATCGATCACCCAGTGGCTCTACTCGCCCTTGCCCTGAATCACCGCCTCGGCCCAGGCAACCAGGGCGGATGCGCGGCGCCGCTCGTTCTGGACATTTGAAATCACTGAAAGAACACCGGTCGGGTCCTTCAGAGTGAGCGCGGCCACGGCAGCGCGGAAATCCGGTTTGGGCATGGTCGGGACCGTGAGCCTGAAGTTCATCGATCCGAAGCGCTGTATGAACCCCGAGCCCGTCCATCGGACATCCCTGAGCGGCCGGCGCGCGCGGTCGAATTCATTCAGGGCCTGGACGGCTTCGAGTAAGGCGGCCATCGCGGAGTCCGGCGCATGGGGAACAAGCAGTTGGGCGGTGACGAGCAACAGTCCCGGCCGGAGCGCCGCGCCGGCTTGCGAAGCCTCCCGGTAGAACAGAAAGGCGTAGTCCCGCCCGGGAAGTCCGCCGTGCACGAGGGTCTTGTGAATGCCCTCGGGCATTCTCGACGCGATCGAGGCCGCGAGCTCGGGCTTCGCTGCCCCGATGGCATGCACCGCCTCACTGAAGCTCGCAAGGACTTCATAGGGGCGGTGGTCCGCGCCATACCGCAAACCTGAGAGGAGGCCGCGCATGGCTTCGCCGCGGCCCCGCGTCCACTCTCTGTAGAACGCCGCGAAGGTGAATTTCGAGGGTAAGGCAGCCGGCGGCTCGTCCACGGGCTCAAGTGCGTCCGCGGAGAGGCGCCGGGCCGCGGCGTCGAACGACGTACGCATGTGGGCAGCCCATGTGGCGACGAACGGACGAATGTGCCCCAGCATCTCGCGGCGGAGTTCGTCGTCCGTCTCTGCCATCCAGGGAGGCGGAGCCACGGCCAGCGCCATTACCGCGCTCTCGAGGTATGCCACAACAAGCTCATCGGAAACCCCCGGCCGTTCGGCGCGGAACACGTACGCGGTTCCACCGCCTTCTACGCCTTCCGGCATGATCTGGTATCTGCTCTCCGGAATTGGAGTGAGCACGTAATTGCCGAGCGCGAACAGGGACGGCACAGCCTCGGCGGGCTCGTCCAACAGGATTTCGAGGATTTCCATGAACGCACCGTCGGCTACCTCCGCGCTTTCGCCGCGCAGTTCCAGCAGCAGGCGTGCAAACTCGGTTCGTTGCTCGTCCGGCACAAACGGCAGCGCCGGAGCCGCGCGCAGGATACTCGCGGCGGCCGCTTCCGGATCGGTCGACACGTCTAGCCGCGCGCGACGGAGGTGATCCCGGAATGTATCGAAGATCGAAGCGCCGGGCGTGAAGGCCAGTTGTGCCGCCAGCGCCGGATCGCAGCTCCGGCATGCCCGAATCAGGTAGGCGCGCGCGGGAAGGCCGTCTCCCGCACCGCTCCCGTCGGCCGCCTTCAAATGCTCCATCGCGCGAATGAAGATCGCGCGCGCCCGCTCGCGGTCCAGCCTGCACACCAACGCGGCCAGTGCAGACGCATATCGTGCGCCGGTAGGTTTCGCTTTGAGCTGGAAGAGTCGTTCGATCGCTGTATCGATCTGGCTCCAGACGTCGTCCGCCGCCACGGACAACGAGCACGAGAGGATGAGTAGCGCCGCTATCTTCGGCATCCGAAGCTACTATACGTTACGCGAAAAACGTTCGTTGCCTGAGGCTCTGCTCTACTGTAAGCTGTTGTGTTTTGAATGGAATAGGTGGTGGGCCCGACAGAACTCGAATCTGTGACCTCTACCGTGTCAAGGTAGCGCTCTAACCAACTGAGCTACGGGCCCTCGATTCCTGCGACTTCATGAATTGTAGCATACCCGCCCCCGCCCCCCGGTCTCGCTCAGTTTACGAATTTGACTCTTGAAATTTGAGATTCGTTCACGTTAATATTTATTAACCGTAAACGGGAGGGTCGGTTTCGTCGTGAAGCGACCAGCTGCTCTTTGTCCGGATGCGATGCCGTCGGCGGACTCGCAGTTGCCATCCCTCGGAGCATCCTACCGGGCTGTAATAGCTAACACTCGTTGACCAGAGGAGGGCAATTCGGATCATGGCATGCATGTTTGACCACAAGTGGAGCTGGCCGCGCAGAAGGGGCGGCAAGGATGTTCAGGTCTGTCTGCATTGCGGTACGGAACGGGAGTCCCGGGTTCGCTTCGACGGCCCGCGCTACAGAAAAACCCAGGACGGGATCCCGAACTTTTCCACCGCCAACGTCCGTTATCCGGATAACCTGAGGACCGTACCAGCCACCGCCAACTAGTTTCCCGCGCACGCCAGCCGTCCCCCAAAGGAACGGTCGCGCGACGCCCGCGGAGCCGCGCCCGCAAGCGCCGACATTGCGGGAGGCGCCTTCGGTTGTCTCCGGAGCGCTCCGCGGGCATCGCCCGGCGGGCCTCATCGTTCCGCAGCGGGAGGCCCGCCGTTTTTCAGTGTAGTCTAAACTCGCCGCGCCCGAGTTGCGTCACAATGTATGAGGGCCGGCCCCAAACCGCCCCGTAAATATGTTCGGTATCCTTTCCCGCACCCGGGCTGCTGCGATGTGCGCGCTCGTCAGCCTGACTGTGCCGGCCGCGGCGCAGGAAATGGTTTTCCGCAGCGATTCGCGCCTGGTGGTCCTTCACGCCACCGTGCTTGACAAGGACGGGAACCGCGTGACCGACCTCCCCAGAAGCGCCTTCCGCGTTTTTGAGAACGGGGTGGAGCAGCAACTCAAGGTCTTCCGCCGCGAGGACGCCCCCGTCTCCCTCGGCTTTCTGATCGACGACAGCGGCAGCATGATCAACCGGCGCGAGAAGGTGGCCGCGTCCGCCATGTCGCTGCTCCGCGCCTCGCACCCCGGTGACGAGGGCTTTGTACTGCACTTCAACGAAAAAACCTACCTCGACACGGAATTCACCACTGACCGCGCCAAACTCGAGCGCGGCCTCACCACCTTCGACTCCCGCGGCTCCACCGCCATGCGCGACGCCCTGCGCCTTGCCATCGAGCACATGGACCGCAGCGCCGCCGAGGACAAGAAGGTCATCGTGGTGATCACCGACGGCGAGGACAACACCAGCCGCGTTGACCGCGATTTCATCGTCAAGGCCGCCCAGCAGAGCGGTGTGATCATTTACGCCATCGGCCTGCTGACCGATATCGCGGACGACCGCACCGAAGCGGCACGGCGCGAACTTGACGCCATCACCCGGGCCACCGGCGGCAGGGCGTATTACCTGAAGGACGTAAGCGAAACGGACGCGGCCGCGCAGGAGATCGCGCGCGAAATCCGCGACCAGTACACGCTCGCCTACTCCCCGTCCGACACTCGGCTCGACGGCTCATACCGCAGGATCCAGGTGTACGCCGGCAGCGACCTGGTCGTTCGCACGCGCAACGGCTATTACGCGGGCGCCAAAACCTCGGTCGAGCTCAAAAGAAACGGCGGAACGGCGCCGTAGCGCCCCCGCAGTTCGCGCGCGACTCATTTGTTGAACGCATACCGGAACCCGTTTTCGGCAATTCCGCGCAGTTCGCCGGCGGTGAAGCCGAAAACGCGCGCCGCCAGTTCGTATTCGCGCTCGAGCGTGGTGTGGAACATCGTCGGGTCATCGGTGCCCAGCACTACCGGCACGCCCGCCTCGTAGATCCGGCGCACCGGGTGGTCTTCGAGTCTCCGCACCGCGCCGGTCGCCAAATTGCTCGAAATGCAGATTTCAAGGGGAATATCCTTTTCGCGCAGGTACGCCAGCAGCTCGGGATCTTTCGCCGCGTGGATTCCGTGCCCGATGCGCTGCGCGCCGAGCCGTACCGCGCTCCACACGGATTCCGGACCCGCCGTCTCGCCGGCGTGAATGGTGAGGCCCAACCCCGCCTCGCGCGCGAAATCGAACACGCCGCCGAACCACTCCACCGGGCCGCGCCTTTCATCGCCGCCGATCCCGAACGCCGCCACGCCGCTCGCCACCCGCCGGGCCGCCAGCTTCGCCACCTGCATCGCATGCTCCGGCCCAAACTGCCGGATGGCATCCAGAATCCAGCGCACTTCCACCGGGGAACGCGCCGCCTCTTCACAAAGGGCGTCGTAAATCGGCGCGAAATCCTGGTTTCTGAAAACAATGACGCCGGCCGAAATCGTGATCTCCGCATACCGCACGTTCTGCGCAGCCAGCTTATCCAGCAGCCGCCGCGCAACCAGCGCGTAATCGGAGGGGCGGCGCAAGTGCGCGACAACCCACTTATAGCTTTCGATAAATTCCGCGAAGTTCGTGTAACGGTATCGCGCGAGCACCTGCTCCACCGCGAGCGACGGATCCAGCTCGCACAATGTTTCCGGCTCCACCGAGCCTTCCAGGTGAAGGTGCAGTTCCGCCTTGGGCAGAGCGTGAAGCATCACACCAATCCTGCCATAATGAGAGCACGAAACAGGAAATCCGAAATTGAAGGGCGCGGAGGATGTTGCTTTGTCCATGACGCGTGAGGAGATCGAAGCGATCGCCGGTGGATACCACGGCGACGCATTCCGTATTCTCGGGCCGCATTTCGTCGACCGGAAGAAGCCCCGCTGGGAGGTGCGGGCATTTTTGCCGCAGGCCGAGGAGGCCGCCGTCATTGTGGATGGCGGGGCGCGGCCGATGAAGAAAGAGCATCCGGCGGGCTTCTATGTGGCGTCGCTCGACGGCGAACCCAAACCGTACAGGCTGTGCGCCCGGCTCTGGGGTGGCGGTACGGTGGAACTCGAGGATCCCTACCGGTTCCCCCTCCTGCTCTCCGATTTCGAGCTGCACCTGTACAGTGAAGGCACGCACTATGAAAGTTACCGCTCGCTCGGCGCGCACATCACTGAAGTGGACGGAGTGAAGGGCGTCCGCTTCGCCGTGTGGGCGCCCAACGCGGAAGTGGTGACGGTGGTCGGCGACTTCAACGACTGGGACGTGCGGCGCCACCCGATGCGCCACCGCAGCGCCGGCATCTGGGAGATTTTCATACCCGGCCTGGAGAAAGGCTCCACCTACAAGTACTTCGTGCGCTCCCGCTTCCACGGCTACCAGCAGATGAAGCTCGACCCCTACGCCTTCTACTGCGAAACGCCTCCGAAATCCGCTTCGATCGTCTGGGACATTGACGCCTATGAGTGGGGCGACAGCGAGTGGATGGAGACGCGCGCCAAGACCGACTGGCTGAAGAGCCCCATTTCCATTTACGAGGTGCACCTGGAATCCTGGCTGCGCGGGCCGCACAACCAGATGCTCACCTACCGCGAGCTCGCCGTTTCGCTGGTTGAGTACGTGAAAAAGATGGGCTACACCCACGTCCAGTTGATGCCCATCATGGAATACCCATACTCCGGTTCCTGGGGCTACCAGGTCATCGCCTACTACGCTCCCACTTCGCGTTTCGGGACTCCGGATGATTTCATGTACCTGGTGGATTCGTTCCACCAGGCCGGCATCGGCGTGATCGTCGATTGGGTGCCCGCGCACTTCCCCAAGGACGCGCATGGCCTGGCTTACTTCGACGGCACGTCGCTTTACGAACACGCCGACCCGCGCAAGGGCGAGCACCGCGACTGGGGCACCAAGATTTTCAACTACGGCCGCAACGAGGTGCGCGCATTCCTCATTTCGAACGCGCTGTTCTGGCTGAAGAAGTACCACATTGACGGGCTTCGCGTGGACGCCGTCGCCTCCATGCTGTACCTTGACTACTCCCGCAAGCCCGGCGAATGGCTGCCCAACGCTTTCGGCGGACGCGAAAATCTGGAGGCCATCGACTTTCTCCGACGCTTCAACGAACTGGCGCACCAGGTGCCGGGAGCGTTCACCGTCGCCGAGGAATCCACCGCGTTCCCGGGCGTCTCAAAGCCGGTCTACATGGGTGGTCTTGGCTTCACCATGAAGTGGAACATGGGCTGGATGCATGACATGCTGCGCTATTTCTCCAAGGATCCCGTCCACCGCCGCTTTCATCACAACGACATCACCTTCAGCATGCTGTACGCCTTTCATGAAAACTTCGTGCTGCCCATCTCTCACGATGAGGTCGTTCACGGAAAGCGGTCCCTCATCGGCAAGATGCCCGGCGACGAGTGGCAGCGCTTCGCCAACGTGCGCGCGTTCCTTTCTTACATGTACGGGCACCCCGGGAAAAAGCTGCTGTTCATGGGCTCGGAAATCGGCCAGTACGAGGAGTGGAATTACAACTCCGGCGTGCGCTGGGAGCTTCTGACGTTCGATTATCACCGCAAGCTGCAGGCGCTGGTTCGCGAACTGAACCGCCTCTACACTTCCGAGCCCACGCTTTACGAAATCGACTATCACTGGAGCGGGTTTGAATGGGTGGATTTTCACGACGTGGACCACTCCATCATTTCGTTCCTCCGCCGCGCGGATGACCCCAACGACACGCTGCTGTTCTGCTGCAACTTTACGCCCGTCCCGCATCACAACTACCGCTTCGGCGTGCCCTCGGCGGGGTTCTACAGGGAAATCTTCAACAGCGATTCGGAGATGTTCGGCGGCAGCAACATGGGGAACCGCGGAGGCGTGACCTCGGTACCCGTGCCGGCTCACGGGAAAGACAACAGCATTGCGATCACGCTGCCGCCGCTGGCGGTGGTTGCGTTCAAGAAAAAGTAGGGCCGCGCCCTTCTTCTCGATGGAGACGGTTGGGCGCATGACTGCCGCTCTGGGAATTGACCTATGCCGCACATCTGGGACGTAATTATCGTCGGAGGGGGCCATAACGGTTTGGTCGCCGCTGCGTACCTCGCCGGCGCGGGCCGCAAGGTGCTCGTGCTCGAGCGCCGCGAACTGGCCGGCGGCTGCGCGGTGACCGAGGAAGTCTGGCCCGGTTATCGCGTCTCCACCGCCGCCTACCTGGTGAGCCTCATGCAGGAGCGCATCGTGCGCGACCTGCGCCTGCACGATTTCGGCTACCGCGTGGACCCCAAGGATCCCGCATTTTTCTCCGTCTTCCCCGACGGTCGCCACCTGTTCATGTGGCAGGACCGCAAGCGGACGCTGGACGAGATTCGGAAATTCTCGCCGCACGATGCCGCCGTCTACCCGGACTATGAAGAACACCTGGAGCGGCTCGCGCGCATCGTCGAGTTCCTGCTGCTCAAGGCGCCTCCGCAGTTCCCTCCCGGCGGCCTTCTCGACCTGCCGGAGTACTTCAAATTTGCCGCGCGCCTCCACCCTTTCAACCGCTCCGAGATGGCCGATCTCGTCAAGGTATTCACGCAGAGCGCGGCCGATTTCCTCGACGGCTGGTTCGACTCGGATGAGGTCAAGGTGACGCTTGCCACCGACGGCGTCATCGGCGCCAACGGCGGCCCGCGCTCGCCCGGAACGGCGTACATCCTGCTGCATCACTGCATGGGCGGCGCAGGCGGCCATCGCGGGCTGTGGGGATTTGTCCGCGGCGGAATGGGGGCGCTCACGCAGGCCATCGCCGCGTCGGCTGAAAGCCGCGGCGCGGTGATTCGCACCAACGCCGAAGTCGAACGCATCATAGTGCGCGGGGGCGAGGCGCGGGGCGTTGTGCTGGCAAGCGGCGAGGAGATCCTGGCGACGATGGTCGCCTCCAACCTCGATCCGCGCCGTACGTTCCTGAAGCTGATCGACGCCGCCGAGATCGATCCCGATTTCGCCGGAGCCATCCGCCGCTACCGCAGCGAAGGCACTTCGCTGAAGATAAACCTCGCGCTCTCAGGCCTGCCGGAGTTCACCGCTCTGCCCGGCGCGCCCGGCCCGCAGCACCGCGCGACGATGCACATCTGCCCGTCGATGGAATACGTCGAGCGCGCCTGGGACGACGCCAAGTACGGCTACCCCTCCAGACAGCCCTTGCTTGAACTCACCATTCCCACCATGTACGATTCCTCGCTCGCGCCGCCGGGCAGGCACATCATGGGCATTTTCCTCCAGTACGCACCGTACACCCTGCGCGAAGGCTCCTGGGACGAGTTTCGGGAGCCCTACACCCGGCATGTGCTGGATCTCATCGCCGCGTACGCGCCCAACATTCACTCGATCATCGAAAACGTCCAGACGCTCACGCCGCTCGACCTCGAACGCCGCTTCGGCCTCACCGGAGGCAACATCTTCCACGGAGAAATGAGTCTCGACCAGATGTTCTTCATGCGGCCGGTGGCGGGCTGGGCGCGCTACCGGACCCCGATACGGAATTTGTATCTGTGCGGTTCCGGCGTGCATCCGGGTGGCGGCGTGATGGGCGCACCCGGCTACAACGCAGCCCGCGAAATGCTGCGCGCCTGATCTCTAAATGCGCGGCAATCCGCTTCCATCGGTTGATAAGATGGATAGTTGCTGATCTGGGACAGCGATGGAGGGAAGCTCAAAGGATGAAAGCGGTGCAAGTGGGTGTGGCGTGCGTGGCGGTGATAGTGTGTGCGGCGGCCGCAACGCAGAAGGGCAAGAATGGCGGGGATGCCGCGCGTGGCAAGGCGGTGTTCGAACAGTGCGCGATGTGCCATAGCACGACCAGCACCGAAAAAACGATCGGCCCCGGACTGAAAGGTCTCTTCAAACGGGCAAAGCTGGCGAACGGGAAGAAGATGACCGAAGCCAATGTGATGGAGCAGATCAACGAGGGCGGCGCCGGGATGCCCGCGTACGCGGACATTCTTTCGCCGGAAGAGAAACGGGACCTCCTGGCGTACCTGAAGACGCTTTAGCCGGCCATCGCAACTCCTGGCTTGCCCGCGCAGCAGCGGGTGGAGCACAATCGGCCCGCGTAAGATAGAATGAACTTCTGCCCTGAAAAAAGGCGGCGTTTATGCGTGTATTCTCCGCTTTCGCGCTCTTTGGATTCCTGCTGGCGGTGCTTCTGCCGGCGTTCGCGCAGGAGGACTCGGACGATGTCCTGTATGACCGCGTCCGCCTGCGCCTGGCCTCGAGCCGCGACGTACGGGCCGCCATCGACGTCGAGGTAAAGGACGCGGTGGTGACTCTGCGCGGCAAAGTCACCGAGGAGAAGCAGAAGAGCAGCGCCGAGAAAATCGCTCGCAAAACCAAAGGCGTGAAAAAGGTGATCAACGAGATCGTTGTGGAGGCCCCGCCCAAACCTCCTTCCGCGTCGTAGCTCCGAGGTGCTCCCCCATTACCTCCCTGCGTCGTGGCACGGCGGCAAAAGGGCTATCCCGTGTTTTTTGACCGCAGAAGCCCGCGCCTGCTCGCGGCTACTTGAATCCGAGTCTGGAGAGTTCGAAAACATCTACCGTGTGGCGCCCCGGATTCTCGTACCGGTGTTCCGCCAGCAGAGCGTTGGCGCGGGACCGCATCTCGGCGGCTGCCCTTCCGCGTTTCTCCCGTTCTAAAAAATATGCGTAATTCTGCAGGCAGGCGGCGGCCCTGGAGTACTCGCCCTTGGATTTGTCGTAGATGGCGATCGCGCGCTGAAAAAACTCTTCGGCCGCCTCGTTGCGGCCCGCGCGGACGTAGGTCACGGCGAGGTTCTGGGCGGAGTCGGCTACGCGCGGATGATCGGGCCCGAGGAGCCGCTCGGCCATCCGGAGCGCCTCGGTGAGCACGCGCTCGCTTTCAACGTAATCCCCGCGTTCGGCGGCAAGGCGGCCGAGGTTGTTCAGGGTCGAGGCGGTCAGCGTGTGCCCGGCGCCGAAAGCCGCCTGCGCGATTTCGAGCGCGCGCCGGTAGAGCGATTCGGCCTCCTCGTAACGGCCCTCTTTTTCGCAAAGCAAGGCCAGGTTGTTGAGTGAGGTGGCGATGGCCGGGTCGCCCGGCGCGAGAGTCCGCTCGCGGATGGCGATTGCGCGGCGCAAAAGCTGAGCGGCTTTCGAGTACTTGCCTTCGTCGCTATACAAGGCCGCCATATTGTTGAGCACGGCGGCGACCAGGGGATGGTCGGGGCCAAAGCGCTTTTCGCGGGAGGCCAGCGCCTGGCGGTACAGGCGTTCAGCTTCGATGAATTTGCCCTGCAAGTGGTACAGGTGAGCGATGTTATTGCGGGTGAGCGCTAGGTTGTCGTCGCCGGGGTCAAGCGCCTTTCGCTGGATCTCGAGCGCCTGGGTGTAGAGACGTTCCGCCTCCGGGATCCGCCCCTGGAAAGCATAGAGAGCGCCAAGGTTCACCATAATTTTCGCGGTCTCCGGATGGTCCGGGCCGCTCAGGCGCCGCCGCTCGTCGAGAGCTCGCAGGCAGTACTCCTCGCCCTTTTTTGTGGTCGCCCATATCGGTGTAAAGCGCGCAGAGGCTATTGAGGGTCGAGGCAATGCTGGCATTCGAAGTGCCCGGGGTTTTCCACACGGCCAGCGAGTCGAGATAGGATTTCTCCGCTTCCGCAAACCGAGTTTGGCTCTGGTAAATCGAACCGAGGCTGTTCAGCGTTACGGCCATCGCGGAAGTGCCGGCCATGCCGCCTTTCTCGCACGCCTCCCGCGCGCGAAGAAAAGCCTGTTCGGCCTCCAGGTTGCGGGACTGCGCGCGCAGGGACTCCCCGAGACCGTTAAGCGCGATCACCAGCCGCGCGGTGATTCGTCCGGTTTTTTCCAACTCCTGAATGGCGCTCCTCCAGGCGCCTTCGGCTTCGGCGTATTTTCCCTGTTGGGAGTACTGGGCAGCCTGCCTGGCAAGTCCTTCGAAATCCTCCGCTAGCGCTTGGGCCGCTGCGCCGCACAGCGCGAAAAGGCACACTACGAGCCTGGCAACGTTGTCGTGGAACACTGGGCCTCCTGCGATGTTGAGATACGCGCGCCGGCAACGACGTTCTGCCGGTTGCACGTGGGGTCCTGCGCGCCGCCGCAGTTCGCTGTTGCTAAGTGGTAAGACGAACGGCCGCTCGTTTTGTTCTGAAAAAAATTTCAGCGGCGGCGGGCCGTTCGATATAGTGTTACCGTGGCGAGTCAGATCTGGAACAGTCGCGTGTTCCGTTTTGCACTGATCGCAATAGCGGTTGTTATCGCGGCGGGGGCATGGCTGCTGCATCGGACAGGGCGCGCCCTGGACGAATCGTCGCAAATAGCAGCATCGGAATCAGCCGTCAAATTTACAACCACGCGTTTGGGCCGCGAATTGCCCCAGGTGGAAGCGATTGCGGCGCCGGCGGTCTTTCACGATGCCGCCGTCTATCGCGGCAGACTCTATGTATGCGGGCCAGCCGGACTTATTGAATACGACGCGAGCGGCGGCGTGCGCGCGCAGTACCGGGCGGGGATTGAACTGCCGGGTCCGCTGGGAGCCATCGCCGCGGGCGTTGCCGGCGCGAGCGAACCGGAGCTTTTCATTGCCACCGTGGGAGAGGGACTGATTGCGTTCAACGGGAGCGAATTCCGGCAGATCCGTCCGGAGGCCGCTCCCTATCGGACGATCACGGCGCTGCTTCCGCTGCCCACGGGACGTATCCTGCTCGGCACACACAAGAAAGGCGTGCTGGTCTACGATGGCAGGCTGATCGCCCCGTTCCACGCGGCGCTCGCCGATCTTCCGGTAACCGCGCTGGCGGGCGACGACGCCGGGGTGTGGGTCGGCACACTGGACCGCGGCGTGCTTCACTGGCGTGCGGGGGAAGTGAATGTGTTCGGGGAGACCGAAGGGCTGCCCGATCCGCAGGTCCTTTCGCTGGCCGTAAAAGGCGATAGCGCCTACGCGGGCACGCCGATGGGAGTTGCGGAATTCACTGGCGGGCGCTTCACGCGGGTGCTGGCCCACGGCGTCTTCGCGCGATCCCTGCTGGTGCGCGGCGACGTGCTGGCGATCGGCACGATCAACGAGGGTGTGGTGCAGGTTCCGCTGGGCGGTGGCCTTCCACGGCCCGGCGCGTCGATGGGCGAACCGCTCCCCGACAAAATCGAGCGGCTGATCGAAGCCGGCGGCGCGATGCTTGCCGTCGCGGACCACGGGCTCTACCGCGTGGATGAGCGGCGCGGCGCCTGGAGCCGCCTGGATGCCGGCGCGCACGCCGTGCTGGCCGACCGCAACATTTCCGCGCTCAGTTTCGATTCCGCCGGAAGCCTCTGGGTGGGTTACTTTGACCGCGGTCTCGACATTCTGGAGCCGGGACTCGAACGCGCAGCCCACATCGAAGATGAGCGCGTCTTCTGCGTGAACCGCATCGTAGAGGACCGCGAGCGCGGCATCATGGCCGTGGCGACGGCAAACGGGCTGGTGCTGTTCGACCGCGCCGGCAGGCAGCGGCAGGCGCTGGGGCGCGCCGAGGGATTGATCGCGGACCAGGTCACCGATGTGCTCGTGCGCCCCGGCGGGATGACGGTGGCTACGCCGGCGGGCATCACCTTTCTTGATGCGGCGGGAATGCGGAGCCTGTATGCTTTTCATGGATTGGTGAATAATCACGTATACGCGCTCGCGGCGTCGGGCGGGAGGCTGCTGGCGGGAACGCTCGGCGGGCTTTCCGTGCTCGACGGCGATGCGGTGCAGGCAAGCTACACCACGGCGAACTCGGGGCTGCGGCACAACTGGATTACGGCCGTCGCGGAGGTGGACGGCGAGTGGTTCGTGGGTACCTACGGGGCGGGCGTCCTGCGGTTCGACGGATCGAACTGGCGCGGATTCGCCGACCTGCCGGCCGCCTTCGAAGTGAACGCCAACGCTATGCTGGCCACCGAACGCGCGGTGTATGCGGGTTCGCTCGCGGGCGGGTTGTACATCTACGAGCGCGCGTCCGGAAGGTGGAGAAACATGACCGCCGGCCTCCCTTCGAACAACGTGACCGCGCTTGCAACGAATAACGGTTACATCTGCGCCGGGACCGACAACGGCCTGGTGCGGTTCAGAGAGGCCCTGTGAGACTCGCCGCTGCTGTGCTCCTGCTGCCGGCGCTGGCGTTCGCGGACGCCGGCGTCCTCATCCCTTCCAACCGGCAGCAACCCGACCCGGCCGTGCTCTCGCTGGAGGAGATGGCGATCGACATACGGATCGATAACGGCGACGCGCGGGTCGCGATCCGGCAGATCTTTGCCAGCCATCACCCGGCGGTTCTCGAAGGCACCTACCTGTTCGCGCTCCCCGGAAACGCGGCGGTCTCCGACTTCGCGGTGTGGGATGACGTCACCCGCATCCCCGGCGTGATCCTGGAACGGCGGCGAGCCGAGGAGATCTATCAAAACCTGAAGTGGCAGTCGATCGATCCCGGGCTGCTGCAAATGGGCGAGCAGGGCACGCCCCGGGAGGCGGGGCGCACCGCGGTCTTCAGCGCGCGCATTGTGCCCATTCCGGCGCACGGCACCAAGCGGCTGGAGCTCGAGTATCACGAGAGGATCCCCGTGGTGGATCTGCGTTCGATGTTTGCCGTGCCGCTGCGGCCCGATGCCTACCAGGCGCAGACGGCGGGCCTGCTGACCATCAACTTCGAGCTGCGCTCGGCGCACCGGATCGCGGAGTTCGCTCCGGTAAGCAAAGCGTACCCGCTGCAAATCACCGCCAACACACCCAACCTCGTGCGAGCGGCTTTTCAGGGCCGCAACGTTGTATTCAGCGAGGATTTCGCGGTGCGGTACACGCTCGAAGCGACTCTCGCGGACCGGTTGCAGGTGTTGGCGCATCGCGAGCCGAACGAGCCGGGATTCTTCGAGGCTTCGGCCCTGATCGCACCCGGACAGCGGAGCGCGGGCGGCGGCGCGCGCACGGTGGTGGTGCTGTTCGACAATTCGCTCTCCATGCAGTGGGAGAAGCTCGAACGGAATTTTCTGGCGCTCGAAACGCTGCTGCGTTCGCTGCGGCCGGAAGACCGGTTCAACCTGCTGCTGTTCAACACCGAAGTGAAGCAGTTCGCCCCGTCGCCGGTTGCGGCGGAGACGGCGTCCGTCGAAAAGGCGCTGGAGTTCGTGCGCGCAAGCCTGCTGCGCGGCGGCACCGATCTGGAGAAAGCGCTGGGGGCGGCTCTGGCGCAGTTTTTTAAAGGCGAATCCTACCTGGTGCTTTTGAGCGACGGCAACCCGACACGAGGCGCGATTCGCAGCTCAAGACTCGCGTCGTTGTATGAAGCGAAGTGGCAGCAGGCGCGCCCGCGGACGTACGTGTTTGCGGTCGGCGACGACGCCAACATGCCGCTGCTGAAGATGCTGGCGCGCAGCGACGGAATTGTCGAGTGGGTGCGGTCCACCGAACCGGCGGAGTTCAAGCTGAATGCCTTTATTTCCAGGATCGGGCGGCGGCCGGTGGAAAACCTTCAGTTTGCCGCCGCGCCGGCGTCGAATTTCGAGATGGTGTACCCGCTGGAGAGCAGCACGTTCGGCGGCTCCGTGGCCGCGTGGGTCGGGCAGTACAAGCAGCCGGGACAGGCGGCGTTCACTATCCGCGGCGTGCGCGACGGAAAGCCGCTGGACATCCGCGCGCAGACGGCTTTACCCGCGCTGAGCGCCGATCATCCGCACTTACCGCGCACCTGGGCGCGCGCCCGCGTGGACGCTCTGCTCGAAAAGATCGAGCGCGAGGGCGAGGACCGCGCCACCATCGATGAAATCATACGGCTGGCGCGCAAATACAAGTTCGTCACGCCTTACACGTCGTTCCTCGCCGCGCCGCGCGCTCTGCTGCGCCCGCGATTGATCCGCCCGGGCGATCCGGTGCTGCGGGTGCGGACCGATCCCTCGGTGGTGTCGGTGACCGCGCTGTTTCCCTTCGGGCTGGTGAAGGAACTGCGCTATTTGAAGCGCGAGGACATCTGGCAAACGCGGTTTCTCGCGCCCGTGGACATGAACGACGGCACCTATCGCGTGCGGCTGCTGCTCCGCGATCGCTCCGGCCACGTCTACCGCGAATCGAAGACGTTTGTCATCGCGAGCAAGCCTCCGGTGGTGCGCGTGCAATTGGAGAAGGAGCGGTTCCGGCGCGGCGAAACGGTGCGTATCCGCGCCGCCGCTTCCGAGACCACGCGCACGCTGACCGCGCGCATGTACGGCATCGCGCCGGTCAGCCTGAGATGGAGCGCGCGCGAAAAGGCGAATACGGGCGAGTTCGTGGTGCCTGCGCACTTGCCGGCCGGCCGCTACACGGTGACGGTAACGGCCGAGGACGTCGCGCACAACATCGGAACGCGGGAGGTGGCCCTTGAAGTGGTTCCGTAGCCGTGTACTGTTGCCGGCTTGCGGCGCGGCTGCCGCGCTGGCTCTCTATGCGGACCTGCCCGCGTGGTTGCAGCACGTCCCGGCGGTGTTGGGCAGGGAGGGCGTGTTCTTCCGGACGGAGCCGATGCCAGGCGGGCCGGTGGCGGTGCGGCGCCCTCCGGCGGAATCCCGCGCCGAGCTGACGAAACTGATCGCGGCCGCGCCCGCCGACGCCGAACTGCACGCGCTGCGGGCGCGGGCATCCGAAGAGCAGCTCGATTTCACCTCAGCGGAGCAGGACTGGTTGCGGTACGCCGAATTAGCGCCGGACAAGGGCGCGGGACAGCTCGCGTTGGCGGATTTCTACCATCGGCGCCTGCGGCCGGACGATGAACTCCGCGCGCTGGCCGCGGCGGCGGCGCAACCCACGCCGCCCCAGGAGAGTCTTCGGCCCGCGCAGCAGCAGCGTTCCTGGCGCGCATTCGAGCGCGCAGTGGCGCTTGTCGAGGCGCAGGCGCTGCCGGTAGAAACGGGCCTCGCGCAGTTTCGGGCGTGGATCGCGCGGTATCCGCAAGAGCAGGCCGCTTACATGCGATTCTTCGACTACGCCCTGGCGCACAAGCGGTTCGACGCGGCGTCTGAGGTGATCGCCGCGCACGAAAAGGCGTTCCCCGAGGACGCGGTTTTTCCGGTGAGCGCGCGTGCGCGCATCGAAGAGAGCCGGGGATCGGTGGAGCAGGCTCTGGCCGTTTACGACAGCGCGTTCGAGCCGCTGTGGCCGCCCGAGCTGGTCAAGGAATACTTCGGTCTGCTGGAACGGACGCGCAACCTGCGGCGCTTCCTCGAGCGCGCTCGGGCCGCGCTTGCGGCGAATCCGAACGACCTCAACGCAGCGGTGCGCATTTTCTACTACTACCAGCAACAGGGCAATCTGCCGGCGGCGCAGCGCACGCTCATCGAGTTCCGCTCGCGCAGGCAGGCGCAACAGGCTGCACTGACCGCCGAGGAACTCTGGATTCTGGCGCGGCTCTTCGAGGCCACACAGCAGTACGAGGAGGCGGTCCGCAATTACTACGACCTCTACACGCTGGCCGGCAGCGGCGCGGATGCCGAGCGCGCCCTGGCGGGGATCATCCGCGCGCTGTTCACCGCGCCGGAGCAGCCCATACGGTTCGGCGCGGGCGACCTCTCTTTCTACAGGGACGTCGCCACGATGGACCCGCACCCCGGGTTTCTCAACGGCATACTGTCGCTGCTGCTGAACTCGACATATCCGCAGAGCCAGTTCGCCGAGGAGAACCGCGCATCGGCGGCCTACTTCCATCGCGTGCGCGCGGCCGAACTGCTGGAGCTGTTCGATTCGCGCTTCCCCAACTCCGCGCAGCGCCCGGCGCTGCTCTACCAGCTTGTGTCGGCGTACGCCACCTACGGCGACAGCGAGGGCGTGATCCGCGGCGGGCGGCGGTTCCTGGCCGCGTTCCCGCAAGCCTCGCAGCGGACCGCGGTGGCGCTGCTCATGGCCGATGCCTTCGCGCGCAAGAACGACGAGCAGCAGGAGTTTGCCGTCTATGACGCGCTGCTCAAAGAACTGGCCGCGCAAACCAAAGGCGCGCCGCTGCGCGAGCCCGAGTATCAGAAGGTGCTCAACCGCTACGTCGCGCGGCTGGTATCGCTCAAGCGCCCGCTCGACGCGCTGCCCGTCCTGCGGCAGGAGATCGACCGCAATCCGAACGACGAGGCCCTGTATGAGCGGCTGGCGGCGTTCCTGCAACAGAACCGGCTGGATGCGGAAGTGGAACAGGTCTACCGGCGCGCGATCCGGCAATTCGACGGGACCTCGTGGTACGACAGGCTGGCGCGCTGGTATCTGCGGCGCAAGCAGATGGCGGAGTTCCAGCAGCTCACGCGCGAGGTGGTGGACATCTTTTCCGGCTCGGACCTCGAGCGCTACTTCCGCGAGGTGGTCAGTCAGGGCGTCGCGGCCGGCGCGGCGATGTATCTGCAAGTGAACCTGTATGCCCACCAGCGCTTCCCGAACAACCTCGTGTTCGTGCGCAACCTGCTGAACGCTTACACCACCCGCGGCACTGCGGACCCGGCCGCTTGGCAGCGGCTGCTGCGCCGCTACTGGTATTTCGACGACAACTTGCGCGCCACGTTCTTCCGCTTTCTGGCCGGATCGCGGCAGCTCGATGCCGAGCTAAACGAGGCCCGCAACGCCGCGCCGGGCAACCTGGCCGCGGTACGATTCGTCGCCGAAGCGGAAGCCTGGCGGTCGCACTTCGAGCAGGCCGCGCCGGGATTCGACGCGCTCGCGGCGCAGCATCCGGCGGACGAGGGAATCGCGGGGCGCGCGGCGGCGCTCAACCGCTCGCTCGCGGCGTTCGATCAGCAGTGTGCGGCGCGAGCCGTCGCGATCGAAGAGAAGCTGCACCAGTTCGCACCGCGCAATAGCGCCACGCTCACCAGAATCGGGGAAATCTATGCCGGCCGCGAGGAGTTCGACAGCGCCCGGCCATACTGGAACCGCATCGCCGCCATCGAGCCCGGCAAGCCCGACGGCTACCTGGAAGCGGCCACAATTTTCTGGGATTACTTCCTGTACGACGACGCGCTGCGGCTGATCGAAGAGGGTCGCGCAAAGCTCGGCAACCCTTCGCTTTTCGCCTACGAAGCGGGCGCGATCTACGAGAACAAGCGCGACTACACGCGGGCGGTGGCGGAGTACATGAAGGGCGCCGCGTCGGGCTCGTCAGCGCGAGCGCGGCTCCTACAGCTTTCACGCCGGACGGCGCAGCAGGCGCTGGTCGAAAAGCTCACCATCGAGCGGGCTTCAGGGGCCAACCCGGACCCGGCCGCGGTGGCTCTGCGCACGGCGGTGCTCGAAGCGCAGAACCGGCGCGACGAACTGCGGCGGTTCCTCATCGACGTGGCGGGACGCACGTCGTCGATGGAGTTGCTGGAGACCATCCGTAACACCGCGAGCAGGGCGGGGCTGGATGAAGCGGAGGAGCGCGCGCTCGAACGCCAGATCGCGGTGACGGGCGACCCCGTCGAGCGCATGCGGCTGCGCCTCGCCCTGATGCGCTTCTATGAGGGGCGCCGCGAGGTGGAGCGCGCGCGCCGCGCAATCGAGGCGCTTTACAAACAAAATCCGGAAATCAGCGGCGTCGTTCGCGCGACGGTGGATTTCTACTGGCGGAACAAGATGGAGCGGCAGGCGATCGACGTGCTGAGGCGCGCCATCGCCTCGGCAGCCGATCCGCTGAGAAAGCAGTTCATGCTCGAAGCGGCGCGGAAGTCCACCGAAAGCGGCGACATTCAGGGCGCGCGCCAGTTGCTCGACACGCTGCTCAAGGCCGAACCCCACGAGCCGATCTATCTCGCGGCCATGGCGGAGACCTACGCGCGGCAGGGCGACGATAGAGGGCTGCGCGACTTCTACACGCGCAAAATCGGTGAGATCAAGGACCAGAATCTGCGGACCACGCTGCGGCGCGGGCTGATTCCCGTGCTCACGCGGCAAAAGGACTACGTCGCGGCCATCGATCAGTACATCGAGATCATCAAGACGTTTCCGGAGGACGAGGGCGTAGTGCGTGAGGCCGCCTCCTACGCCTCCGCGCATGGCGGCACGGACCGGGTCCGCGGCTACTTCGCAAAGGCCACGGCCGATTCTCCCAGGGATTACCGCTGGCCGATGATCCTGGCCCGTCTGAACACGTTCTTCGAGGACATTCCGGCAGCTATCACCGCGTACGGGCAGGCCATCGCGATCCGCCCGGACCGCGTGGATCTGCACATCGCGCGCGCCTCGCTCCAGGAGCGCCTCATGCGGTTCGACGACGCGCTGGGCAGTTACCGAAAAATCTACGAGTTGACCTACCGCGATCCGCACTGGATGCGCAAGTCCGCCGAGGTGTATGCCCGGCGCGGGCAGGCGGACGCGGCGGTGAAGGCGCTGCGCGAAGCGCTGAGCGAGGGCCGCCCGGAGCGCCCCGAGCCGTTCTTCGAAGCCGCGCGCATTCTGGATTCGTGGAACCTGCTCGATGCGGCGCGCCGCTTCGCCGAGCGCGGGGTGGAGCTTGCCGGTGTAAACCTGCTCGCCGATCGCGATTACATTACCGGAGCTCAGACATACGCGCGCGTGATGACGAGGCTGCGCGCTCATGAAGAGGCTTACGCCCGCCTTGGAAAGCTAGCCGTGGATGATACCACGCGCAGCGTGCTCAGTTGGGTGCTTGCCGAAATGTCTTCCGCAGTGAGCACCTACTTCACTCCCGAAGAGAAGGCATCGTTTGAGGCTTTTCTGAGCCGGCAGACCCGTTCGCCATCCCTCATCGAAGTCGCGGGGCGCGCGGGCCTGCACGATTTCGAGGCACGGCGCCTCTTCGAGCAGATGATGATGAACCCCGGGAAGGCGCCCAGCCAGGAGCAGCGGTTATCCCAGCTTCAAAAGCGCCGCATGGAGTTCAGCGACCTTGCCCATAAGCTGCTGGCTTACTGGAACGTGCATCCGCCCGCGCCGGACCGCGACCGGCTGCTCGTCGAAGCGGCGCAGGCATATCGCCTGGCGGGGGACGAGAAGGCCGAGTTGTCCGCGCTCACGCTCAAGCAGCGCAGTTCGGCGCTGGAGGGCGACCCGCTCCAGCGTTACCTCGAACTGCTGCTGCGGCATGACCCGCAGAGGGTGGTTGCGCTGGCCGAAGCGGCGACCGAACTGGAGCGCAATGCGGCGGCGAACGCGGCAATGGCGAGCGGCGATCCGGCTCTGGCGCTGCGCGCGGTCGCGGCGCGCGGGAACGGAATGCCCCCGGTCTGGACCAGCGCGTACACCGGGCTCACCGGTCTCTACTACGCGGGCACAGGGCCCTCGGTGGAGGACGCTTTCCGCGACGCGCTCGGAGCGGGCACGCTCGGCGAGCGGCTCGGCAAGCCGGTGGACCGCACGCGGCAGCTCGCCGGCAGTATCTGGTTCTACTACGGAACCGCGTACGGCGCTTATCGCGCGGCGAAGAAGACGGGCGATCCCGAAGACTACCTCCCGGCGCTGCTGGAGGGCGCGCCCGCCAGTGCGAACGTCTACGTCACCCTGGCGGATTACTACCGCGAAACCGGCCAGCCCGGCCGCGCGCTGGCCGATTACGCCCACGCTGTTGAACTCGATCCCAACCGCGGCGACATCGAGGGCCGCATGGCCGAGGTGCTCTGGGATGAGGGAAGGCGCGACGAAGCCGTCGCGCACTGGAAAGCGGCGTTCGCCGCGTTTCGCAGGCTGCTGGACGGACGCATACCGGAGACATTCTGGGGCGATGTCGAGCGCCTCCTCCAGAGCGTTGGCCAGCGGAAACTGCTGCCACAAGTGCGCCAGGAGGCCGATGCCGTGCTGCGCACCTATATCCGGCGAAACGGCGGCTACCGCGCCGAACCGCTGTTGCGCGCGGCATACGACGCCGGCGGCATCGACTGGGTCATCGATCTCGTTCGCGCCGCGGCGCAGCCGCTCCCGATCTACACATCGATCGTCGACGCCCGGTGGCTGCCGGAAGCGGCGCGCGAACAAGTCTATCGGCAGATCCTCGATGCGGCCGCCGCGCAGGCGGCGCAGGCCACCGCGGACTACCAGTACAGGCAGCAGGAGCTGCGGGACTGGCGTTTGCGCTGGATCGGCTATCTCGCCGATACGAAGCTGGCCGGCCGGGCGCAAACCGAACTCGAAGCTCTGCCGGAAGACATGCGCATGGTCTACACGGCGCAGTTGCTAGAAATCCGCATCGCGGCGCAACGGGGCACGCTCGCGGCACTGATCGAGCGCTACGGCCGCGAGCCCGACAAAGCGCCGAGCTTCGATCTGTTGCGCAATGCCGCGGCGCTGCTCAGGAAAAACGGCGACGATGCCGGCGCGCGCCGCGTGCTCGAATTCGCGTACACGCGCGAACTGGACCGCCGCAACTTTAGTTCCGCGAATTTCCTGGGGCTGGCGGAGTTGCGGCTTGAAACCGGCGACACGGCGGCGGCGGTTACCCTTCTGCGCCGCATGACGCTGGTGGCCGGCGAGCCGTTTGAGGACCTCGTGCCGGCGGCGGACCTGTTGAACAAGTATGGCCGCACAACCGAGGCGAGGCAGTTTCTCTCCGAACGCGTGAAGGCGGTCCCGTGGGACTTCGCCGCGCGGGTAAAGCTCGGGGACGCGGCGGTGGCGGCGGCGCCGGAAGCTCCGTATGCGCTGCGCGCGCAAGCGGCGCTGCTAAAGCCCTCGGGAAAGGCGGGCAGCGCGGAACTTGACCTGCTCGCATCGGGCGCAGTGGCGCCGGCGGCGGCCGAACAGCCGTTCTTCTATCACGCTCGCATCGAGGCCGCCCGGACGACATCCGATGCGGCTGCGCGCATCCGCCTGCTGAGGAACGCGCTCGCCATTGATCCGAACGCGAACGAGGCGCGGCTGGCCCTCTTCCGCGCCGCGCTCGCCGGCGGCGAATACCAGACAGCACTATCCTCCATGGAACCGATGCTCCATACCGTGCGCTCGCTGTTGAGCCGGCCCGATCCGGGCGAGGGAGCCGCTCCGCCCTACCTCACCGGGATGTTCCTGGCTGAAACCGGGCTCGACGAGCGCGAGCGCGGCACGCTGGCCGAGGGGCTCGGCCTCGCGTCGGAGAAGGTGGGGCGCCCAGGCGCGGCGATCGTCTTCTACCGGATGGCGCTGGCGCTCGAACCCACGCAGGGCGCGCGCGAGGCGCTCGACCGCCTGCGCGCGGAACAGGATCGCAGGGCGCGGGACGCGCAGCGCAGGCCGGCAATTTCAAAGGGGCTCGAGCAGGAGCGGCTGGTCCGCCCCCGTCTGAATGGAGGCGCGCAATGAAACGGCGCATTGCACTCCCGCTCGCGCTCGTGGTGGGCGCTGTCTGGGCGCTGGTTCAGGCGCCGGCGCCGCGCAGCCTCGCCGGGTATATTCCAGCCGGGCCGCTGCTGGTTCTCGAAGCCCGGGATTTCGCCGCGCTCCTCCGCGACTGGAACGGCTCGGCGGAAAAGAAGCTGTGGCTCGCCAGCGCCAATTTCGAGGTGTTCTCGCGCTCGCGGCTGTATCAGCGGCTCGCGGACGCTCATAAGGAATTCGCCGCAGCGGCAGGGTTCCCGCCGGACATGTCTTTGCTCGACTCGGCGGCGGGCGACGAGTCCGTGCTGGCGCTGTACGATATCGGCAAACTGGAATTCCTCTACATAACCAGGCTGCCCTCGGCGCGGGCCATTGAAACCGTGCTCTGGCGCACGCGCGCCAACTACGAGACTCGCCAGGCGGCGGGCGTCGATTACTTCGTGCGAGTGGACCCGGCATCCCGCCGCATCGCGGCTTTCGCAGCAACGAACGATTACCTGCTCATCGCCACGCGCGAGGACCTGATCCCCGCGGCGCTCAATCTGCTTGCGGGCTCGGGCGGCAGCGCCGTCACGAGCGAGGAATGGTATGCCGCCCCGGTGCGCGCCGCCAGACAGCGCGGCGAACTGCGGCTGGTGATGAACCTCGCCGCGCTGGTTCGCAGCCCCTACTTCCGCTCGTACTGGGTCCAGCGGAACGCTTCCGTTGTAAGGCAGTTCAATGCGGGCATCGCCGACGTTTTTCGCTCGCCCGCCGAAATCCGCGAGGAGCGCGTGCTGCTGCGGTTCGGGCAGGCGCCTCCCGCCGTGCGGAGCGCGGTGATGGGGCAGGCGCTGCGGCTGGTTCCGGACGATGCCGGGTTGTTCCGCGCGTGGGCCAACCCCACGCCGGAAGCCGCGCTCGATTTGCTGCTGGCGCGGGTGCTCGATCCCCAGCCGGGACTCGGGCGGCCTTCCGAGATCGCCCCGGCAGCCCCTGTGGCCGCCGTCGCCGGAACCGAGGCGGACCTGGAAACCCGCATCGACGAGCCGCCGCTCGCAAGAACGGAAGGCAGATTCGATTCCGCGCCGTTACGCAAAGTACTCGAAGCCGCCGGGCTTCAGGCGATGATGGAAACCGGCGCGACTCGCGTGCTGCCCGAGGGAGTGTTCGTCAATATCGATTCGGCCGTCGCGCTCATCGCATCCTCGGATTGGGACGCCGTCGCGGTGCGCAACGCGCTGAGCACCGCGGCGGAAACGGGTCCCCTGGGGCGGATCGCGTTTGAGACCAGCGGGCGCGTGCTTGTGATCGGCAACTCGGCAGAGCTTGTGAAGAAGGTGGCCGCGCGCGCCGCCGGTCCCGCGCCGAACAGCGGAGCCGCGTATGCCGCTGCGTTCAATGCTGCCAGCGAGCGCCCCAACTTCGAGAGGCTGACAACGCTGGTTGACAGCGTGTCGGGCCGCGAACCGCGAGGGCCGGAGCGCCAGCCGCGATTCTTCTCGGAAAACATCGCGAGCCTGGGCCGGACGCTGGGGCGCGTGCAGTCGGTTGCAGTCGTGCGCGAGGACGCGGGCAACGCGGTGACCGAGACTGTCACCTACCGCCTGGGACAGCCATGAAGTTCGCCCTGCTGATTCTCGCGGCGGCGACACTCTACGAGCAGTCGGTGGCACGGCTGCTAGGCGAGCGTTTCTCCGAACCCCACATCTCCCACCTGTTTGTAAGAGTTCCCACCGGGGAAATTTTGGGGGAGCGCTGGCCGGATGCATCGCGGCCCGTAGCGCCCGGGTCGCTGGTAAAGGTGTTTACGGCGCTGGCTTACGGCGAAACGCACGGAAACCAATTTCCCGAATTGGTGTGCGGCAACAACTCGGGGTGCTGGCGCCCGCGCGGGCACGGAAAAATCGGGATCGTGGAAGCCGTGGCTCACTCCTGCAACACTTACTTCCGCGTGCTGGCGGAAGGCGTGAGCGTGGAGGACGTGGCTGCGGCGGCGCGGCGATATGGCATCGAACCGCCGCCCGCGCACGCTGCGGCCGAAGCGCTGGTGGGAATCGGCGCGGAATGGAAGGTCACGCCGGTTTCGCTCGCCCGCGCCTACTGCCGACTGGCGTCGGACCCGGCGGCGGCGGTCGTCGTGCGCGGGCTGGCGCTCTCCGCTGTCTCGGGAACCGGCAGAGCCGCCAAGTTCGGCCTGGTGAAAACGGGCACCGCCCCCTGCGTTCACCAGCCGCGCGCTCCGGGAGACGGCTTCGCGATTGTCATGTACCCCGCCTCAGCGCCGAAATACGTGTTGCTAGTCAGAGTGCACGGGACTACCGGCGCTCGCGCCGCTGAGATTGCGGCGACAGGACTGCCGCGATGATGCTCCTGGCCGCGATCATCGTGCGAATCGGCGTGCTTGGGCTGTTCGCGCCCGAGACTCTGGTCGTGCGCCCGGCGCCCGGCTGCGCTCTAGTGGTGGAAAAGGACGGGCAGCGGACGGTAATCGAAGGCGGCCAGTCGATCGTCGCGCGGGCGGCGCTGCGCGCCTGGCCACGGGGCGGTTGCGATTTCATTCTGGCCGTACCCGGAAAAATCGAGCGCCGCTATCGCGGGGACCTCGAAATCAGGGAGAGCAGCGGCGTGCTGCGGGCGGTCGTTTCGATGGATCTTGAAACCGCGGTGGCGTCGGCGGTCGCGGCCGAGAGCCCGCCCGGCGCTCCGTTGACCGCGCTGATGGCGCAGGCCGTCACCACGCGCTCGTACTATGTCGCCGCGCGCGGCCGCCACCAGGGTTTCGATTTCTGCGACACGACGCACTGCCAGTTCCTGCGCTCGCCGCCGGAGCCGGATTCGCCGGCCGCGGTTGCCACACGGCGCACGCGAGGCTTGGTGCTCACATGGAAGGGTGCTCCGATTCCGGCGCTGTTTTCGGCAAGCTGTGGCGGGCGGACGCGCGCGCTTGCCAATCCCGGTGCGGATGAATACCCGTACTACGAGGTCGAGTGCCCGTACTGCCGCCGCGGGCCGCGTGTCTCATGTTCCTACTGCGATCGCGAGGCCGCAGGCGCCGGGCACGGTTTCGGCCTATGCCAGACCGGCGCGAAGGGCATGGCCGCTGCCGGAGCGACCCTCCTCGAGATTCTCGGGCGTTACTTTCCCAACGCCGAACTCGGCGGTCCGCTGCCGTGAAATCGTGCAAATTTCTCCCTTTAGTGGTCAAAATTTCATCGTTTACGGGGCGTTATTCAGGCTTGTTTGTGCGAATTCCGGGTTGGCACGGAACTTGCATACAGGCCGGAACGGTGAAGCTCATGCGCAAAGCGTTCCTGTTCTTAACGGTGCCGCTCTTTCTCGCTTTACTCGGATGCTCGAAGACTCCCCCGGTCGAGATACAACCGGGTGCGGCGGAACCAGCCGCCGCCGAGACTCCGGAGCCCCCGCCGCCGCCCGAGGAGCGCTACGCGGTGATTCCGGCGGGAACAGCCGTCCGCGTCCGGCTTGACCAGACTCTCGATACCGCGAGCAACAGCAGCGGCGACCGGTTCGAAGCGACGCTCGCAGCGCCGGTGACGGTCGAGGGCAACGTCGTGATCCCGAGCGGCACGGCCTTCAAGGGCCACGTGACGACGTCCCAGCAATCGGGACGGCTGAAGGGCCGCGCGTACCTCGGCGTCACCTTGGACTCCTTCGTGTTGAACGGCGAGACGTATCGCGTCTCCACGGGCACACACACGCGGGCCAGCGCGGCGCATAAGAAACGCAACCTCGGCCTGATCGGAGGAGGCGCGGCCGCTGGCGCGCTTATCGGAGCGATAGCGGGCGGCGGCAAGGGAGCGGCTATCGGCGCGGGAGCGGGCGCCGCCGCGGGAACCGCCGGCGCGGCCGCAACGGGCAAGCTGAACGTACGCCTGCCCGCCGAAACCGCGCTTACCTTCCGCCTCAAAGCGCCGGTGCGCGTGAAGTTGCAGTAGCCCCTAAAAAGCCTGTTCGTCGGCCGAGGGCCCGTACAGCGGCGGCACTGCGACATCGTTCAGCCGCAGGTACACCGCCAGTTGCGCACGGTGGTGGATGGAGTGGTTCATCACGAAAGAGCGCAACACGGCGATTCTGGGCATGGCGAGCAGCACCTGCCCACCTGAAAGTAGCGACCAGGTCGCAAGCATCCGCTCGTCGCCCGCCCCGGCAATTGCCGCGCGCGCGCAAGCCGTGTTCTGATCGAACCGCTCCAGAAGTTCCGCCCTGGTCTTCGCCTCCGGGTTCTCCATCGGTGTGGCCAAGTCTATGGAATCTTTTTCCATCGTCATGGAGGCCCAGAACGGCAGCATCGCCACGTGGGTTGCCAGCGCCCCCATGGTGAAAGATTTTGGATGCGGTTTCCAGCCGAACTTGTCTTCGGGCAGCCGCTCCAACACCTTTCGCGTGTTAGCCATCTCGTGATCGAATTCGGGCAGCAGTGAATCGGCTATTGGCATGATTTCCTCCGCTACTCGATTCTACGCGACTAGTTCGCTTTGCGGATGTAACATCGATCGCTGGGACACAGGCCTTTAGGCCCGCTAAAATTCCCGACTTTCCAGCGCCGCGATCGCCTTTCTTACCTCGGGCGGCACGGGCACGGGCTTCTTATCCCGGTAATCCAGCACTACGATCGTGGAATCGGCTTCCGCGGCTACGGCGTTCTGGGCTTCGCTCACGATCATATGCTCCATCTGGAAACTCGTGTTGCCGATGCGGGTGACCCGCGCGCCGATGTGGACCGTATCGGGAAAGTTGATGGGGCGGCGGTAGTCGCAACTGATGCTGGCGAGAATCGGCCCGATTCCGGCGGGCGGCAAAGCCGGCCAGAGCCCGATCCGGATCAGGTACTCGACTCGCGCCGTCTCGCACCACCGCAGGTGCACCGTGTTGTTCACGTGGTCAAAAGCGTCCAGGTCTCCCCAGATGACCGGAACCCGGATCACGACGGGGAACCCGCTCAAAGCTTCGTGGCAGCCGCTCATGGTTGAAAGATTCATGTTCGCGCGGCGCGGCGGCAACGTCAACAAGCATTTGTGTTTTCGCCCGCTCTACACTGGGAAACGATGAGAGTTGCAGGCATTATGAGCGGAACGTCGCTGGACGGCATCGACGTGGCGATCGTCGATATCCACGGTCTCCGGCGGATCTCGACAGCGGCGTTCCACTCCGTCCCCTACCCCAAGCCGGTTCGCGACGCGCTGCTCGGGGTCTCCAACGCGAACACGCACACCTCCGCCATCTCCCGGCTGAACTTCGCGCTCGGCGAACTCTACGCGCGCGCCGTGCTGGATACTTGCAGACGAAAGGGGATTCCGCTCGCGAGCCTGGAACTCATCGGCTGCCACGGCCAGACCATCTACCATGAAGGCGAGCCGGCGCCGTTCCTGGGCATGGCCGTTGCCAACACCATGCAGATCGGCGAGGCGGCCGTGATCGCCGAACGCACGGGCGTGCCGGTGATTTCCGACTTCCGCCCGCGCGACATTGCCGCGGGCGGGCGCGGAGCGCCGCTGGTCCCCTACGTCGATTACCTGCTTTACCGGAGCCGCAGCCGCGGGCGGGTGGCGCTCAATATCGGCGGAATCGCCAACATTACCGCGATTCCCCCGCAGGCGCGGCCCGAGGACGTCATCGCGTTCGACACCGGTCCGGGCAACATGGTAATCGACGCGCTGGTTTCCCGCTACACCGGCGGGAAGCTCGGCTTTGACCGCGGCGGGCGCATCGCGCGGCAGGGTTCCATCGATCGCAAGCTGCTCGACCGGCTGCTAAATCAACCGTACTACCGGGCCGCGCCGCCCAAGTCGGCGGGACGCGAGCAGTTCGGCGCGGAGTTCGTGGAACGGCTGCTGGCGACCGGCCTGTCGCTCCCCAACCTGATCGCCACCGCGACCGCGCTCACCGCTGCCTCAATCACCGAAGGGATCGAACGTTTTGTGCGCCCCCGTATGCCGGTCGACGAGTTGATCGTCTCCGGAGGCGGGGCGCACAACCCAACCCTCATGGCGCACCTTGCGGCGTTCCTGCCGGAAACGGCCCTGGCCCGGTCCTCGGATTTCGGAATCGATGTGGACGCCAAGGAGGCCATCGCCTTCGCCGTGCTCGCGTACGAGACCTGGCGCGGGCGCCCCGCGAACCTGCCCAGCGCGACCGGCGCGCGGCATCCCGTAGTATTGGGAAAGCTGACTCCCCAGCCCCGCAGGCGAGAGACATAGCCTTGTCTGAAACGCGCCGATACCCTTTCCCGTCGCCAGAAATAGGATGGGATCGGGCGGCGGTGTGCCGGTCCGCTCCGGGAACATTTTCTTTTCGGCCGGCGTACCTGAATAAGGGAGGACGAGAAATGTATTGCACAAGGTGCGGACACCAGATGAGAGAAGGCGACGTATTCTGCGCCAAGTGCGGTCTGAGCACGAATCCGGCTTACAGGCGCGCCACGCCGTCCACGCTGAGCCGTCCGATGTATGACAAGAAAATCGCCGGGGTGTGCGCCGGCTTTGCCCACTACTTCGATGTGGATGTCACGCTGATGCGTATTCTTTGGCTCGCCGGCTTCATCCTCACCGGAGGCTTGCTTCTGCTGGTTTACATCGCGGCGTGGATTCTGATGCCAAGAGAAGAAGCGCCCCCCGCCGCACCGCAGGCCGAGCCGGGCCCTGAAACTTCGCGCGCCTGAGCTTCAGAGCCAGTACTGCCATTTCCCGGCCAGCAGAACGTAAGCCGCCAGCACTCCGTTTGTCACCGCATGGGCGAGGATGCAATCCGCCAGGCTGCGGGTTCGAATCATCCAATAGTTGTAGGCGATTCCCGCAGCCAGGCCGACGTCCCAAAAGGCGCCGTGCTCGGAGGCGAACAGGAGTGCCGATACCCAGAACGCAGCAGGGCGGTAGGTCCCCAGCGGCACCTTTTCAAAATGCGGAGCAATCAACCAGCGCATCAGCCACGCCCGCCAGAACAGCTCTTCAACAACGGGCACCAGAAGCACTGAGCCGCCCACGCGAGACAGCACATAGAGCAGCGAGCCGCCTTGGATCACCGAGTCCGGATGAGCCGGCCCGCTGAGGGAGTTGGTGAATAGCCAGTGCGAGCGGTATCCGGGCCATAGCAGGTCAACGCCGACCCAGACCGCGAACACGCCCAGCCCGACCAGCACGCTCGCCAGCGGCGCGGACGGTTTCCACCGCACCAGCTTGCGAGAGCACACCAGCAGCACCGCGGCCACTACAACCGTCCGGACGGGATAGGCGTACAGGGGGCTGAGCTCAAGTGCGTGGCCCAAACCCAGCACGGCCATAAGGACGGCGAACGGCGCTACATAGCGCCACGATTCTTCGTATCGTTGCACGATGGATCTATCGGCAGCTCAGCCCAGCTTGTCCATCAGCTCTTTGATTTTCGCCGCTTCGGCCTGCTGCGGCTTCAGTTGCAGCGCCGCCTGAAGCTCCTTCCGCGCCTGGGCCTTGTCGCCCTTGTTGTACAGCGCCATGCCCAGGTGGTACCGGAACGTGGATACGTCGGGCTTCCTCGTCACGAGGTCGCGGAAGATCGAAACCGCGTTGTCGTTCAGTCCCTTCTTGATATAGATCCACCCCAGCGTGTCGGCAACGTTCAGGTCCGCGGGCAGCCTTTGCCTGGCGCGCTCGGCCATGGCCAGCGCCTGGTCCAGATCGCCACCGCCTTCCGCGATCAGGTAGGCGAGGTTGTTGAGCGCCACCGGGTTATCGGGCTGAAGTTTTAAAACCTGCTCGTACACCGGCCGGGCCTCCTGGTACTGCCCGGTTCTGTCCAGCAGCAGCGCAAGCTGAAGCGACGGCTGGACGTCGTCGGGAAGCAGTTGCCTGGCTCTCCGGAACGAATCCATGGCGGACTTCGTGTCGCCCATCACGCGATACGTCTCGCCGAGCCGCAGGTACACGCCCCCATCGTTTGGCTGTTGTTTCAGTATCTCCCTGTAGTGGGTGATCGCCTGATCGTATCGCCTGGCGCGGAAAGCAAGGTTGCCGAGCGCGAGCCGGATCTGCGCCGTACCGGGCCGCCTTGCCAACTCCTTCTCCAGAAGCTGCATCGCCTTGTCGTAGTTTCCCTGCCCGGCGTAGGTTTCACTCAGCCCCATCAGCCCGCGCAGGTCTTCGCGATCGGATGCGTAGAGCTTGCTGAAGACGCTCTCGGCTTCCGCGTATCGCTTCTCGGCCAGGTTCAACAGCCCGATCTGTACGTGCGCCTCCCGTGACTCGGGAGCCATCTTCAAGGTAGCCTCGAGTTCCTGGCGGGCCTGGTCCCGGTTGCCCACGGCGGCCAAAGCGCTGCTCCGGATCAGCCGTGCTCCCAGATTGCCCGGTTCCAGCCTCAACACTTCGTCTGCGCTCTGGAGCGCCGCGCCGAAGTCTTTACGGTGGGTGGCCAGCGTAGCCAGCGCCAGCTTCGGCGCGATGTAGTCGGGCTTCAGCCGCGCCGCTTCCTGAAACTGCACCTTGGCCTGCTCCAGGTCTCCCTTGGCAACCAACGCACGTCCCAGGTTGAACCGCACCACCGCGTTGGCCGGCGAGCGCGTTACCACCTGTTGAAGGTCGTTCACCGCCGCCTGGACCTGCTTCGGATCGCCGCCGTGCACCAGCAAGGCCGCGCGCATCGCCTGCGCCTGGTCGTCCTTCGGAGATTTCTGCAGGACCTCCTCCAGGATCCGTATGGCTTCCGCATCCTTGCCCTGGGCCGCAAGCACACCTGCGACGTCCTTCATGTAGTCATTCTTGTGATCCGGTTCGGCAGCCGCGCCTTCCCGAAACACGCGAATCGCGTTGTCATAGTCGCGGATGGCGCGGTAGAAAACTCCGGCTTTCCTGTAGCCGCCGGGGAACTCCTTGGATGCCAGCTTGTCGAGCGCGCTTTTCATTTCCGGCTGCCGCTTCGCGGCGTAGTAATGGCCGGCGAGCTGGCGCAGGTAGTCGCCCTCTTTCGGATTGTTGGCCACCTTCTGCTTGAGGATCTGCTCGGCCTCCTCGACCCGGTTGGCGCGTATCGCCTGCAGATAGAGCAGGTCGTACATGGCCCCGAACGTCTTATTCTTCGCGATCATCTCCCGGCCGAGCTTGTCGGCTTCGGCAGCCTGGCCCGCGGCGTACAAGGCCTGCGCCAGCGGAAGCACGATTTCGGGCTTGTACGGAGAGATCTGGTTGGCCTGCCGGAAAGAGGCGATCGCTTCGGGCAATTGGTTGCGCGTCAGCTCCAGGTATCCTTTCAGGCGCAATCCGCGCGCCGGCTTCCCTTCGAGCTTCAGCAGGTCTTTGGACAGTTCTTCGATCAGGGGCGCCAGCGTTTCCCGCTCGCGGGCCGGAGTATTCGGGCTGAGATAACTGAGCAGGTAGATTTCCGCCAGCTCGACCCGGGGTTCGATGGCGGCCGGGTTGGTGTCGATCGCGCGCCGGAAGTCGCGCGCCGCGTCCTGATAGCGCTGCATCCGCAACTCGGCCAGACCCACCCGGTAGTAGGCCTCGCTGTACCTGGGATCCTTCTTTAAAGCATTCCGGTACATGATGTAGGCTTCCTTGTACTTGCCGTTTTCGAAGTACCGGTTGCCGTTCTGCAAGTACTTGACCTTGACAACGTTCGGATCGCGGCTGCACGATAGGGCCGTCACAGCCAGCGAAAAAGCCAGCAGATACAAGCACACCCTGACGTGGTTCCACATGATCGATTCCCATGTCATCACAATTCGGTTCAGGTCTGCAACGGAAAACGGCCCGCCGGACAAATGCACGTAATAGTACGAAATGCCTAGTTTTCCACCCACTTACCTCAGGGCAGCCAGCAGGTCGCCGGTCTGTTTGAGCAGCGCCAGCCTGGCCTTGGCCAGGTTCGCCCGCGCATCGTAAAGCGCGATCCATTTGTCGGTTTCGAGCACTCTGGCTTCTTCCACGTCGCGCAGCGGCGCGCGGCCCTCCTGCATCTGGGCCAGCAGAATGGAAACCTGGTCGCGGGCGACCTCGAGATCGGTGCGGGCGATCTCGAGCGCGGTCTGCGCCAGTTGCACCTCTTCGTATGCCCGCCGCGTGTCGGCCTCGATGCGCTGGCGCGTGCTGCGGAACTGGGTCCGCAACTGGGCGGCCTCCGCCTCCGCCTGCGCCACCGCCGCGCTGGAGGCAGGGCCTTTCAAAAGGGGCAGGACCACGGATATTCCGAGCTGGCCGTTATTTCGCTGGAACTTGCGGAAGAACTCGTCATAGTTATTGAACCGGGCCAGAAGCGCATATTGCGCCACGAGATCGAGCTGGGGCATCCAGGCCGCGCGTTCGGCCCGTATGTCGTATCCCTTGGCCAGCAGCCTCGCTTGAATCGCCTTCAGCTCACGGTTCTCGGCCAGCGCCGCTTTCACCGCCTCATCGGCCGAGTCGGGAATCGGGAGGTTGATGGCAGCCGTCTCGGTATCGGCCGGCCGCACTTCGTCTTCCGGATCCAGCCCGAGCACCGCTGCCAGGGCGCTCTGCGCGCTGCGCATGTTGGCCGCGATCACCTGCTCCCGGTAGCGCGCCCTGGCCAGACTGAGCTCGGCGCGGCGCAATGCGATCGGCAAGTCCCTGCCTTCGCCGACGCGCGCGCGAACCATTTCCAGCACCGCTTCCAGCGACTTCGACTCGGGTCCGGCCACGGCCGCCATCTGCGCTGCCCTCTGCGCCTCCACGTACAACTCGGCGGTCCGGTAGGCCACCTCGCTCCGCCTGGCGGCGGCGTCGAAAGCGGCGCCCTTCTGGTTCTCCCTGGCGGCTGCAAGACGGAAGCTCAGCGGCTTGTTAAACACGGACGCCACCGCCCTGGCCTGAATAATCGAAGGTGTTGCGCCTTCGATGCTCATCGGAAACCCGCTGCTGTAGGCCAGGCCGCTCGCTGCCAAGAGCTTGGGGATAAACGGGTCGCGCGCGTACTTCACCGCCTGCTCGGCCTTTACTTCATCCAGCCGCGCCAGCACGACCTCCGGGCTCTGCTTGAGCGCCAGATCCACCGCCTGGCGCAAGGTCAAGGTATGCACCTCGGCGGCGCAGGTGGATACACCAAGCAACAAAAGAATGGCAAATGGACGCATGTCTCCAGCTTAGACCAGCATCATGCCGCTGCTGGCGCCGGGTTTACGCCAAGGGTTGGGGGGAGCCGGCCGGGAATGCCAGTTTTTTTAGCCGCTGGCAGTTCCCAGAAACAGTCCCCAATAGTATGATTCAGGGAAGCGCTCCTGCGGATCCGGCGGCTCGCCCTGTCCGCCTGCGATCCCGGCAGCTCGTTCCCCCTGACAGGTTGGTGACTCGGCGGACATGAGAGATGCGTGGTTCAGACTGCGTCAGGTGTGGTGTCGACTGATGCACCCGGCCCCGATGTGGCCCATTCGCGGTTTTTACTACTGCCCCAGGTGCGGCCTGGCCCACGAAGTCCGGTGGGAACAGCCGCTGAAGCACGATCCCGCGCGCAAGTCCAAGTGATTTGAGGAATTGCCGCGGCCCGGCCCTGTGATTCGCGGGTGCTCCTCCCGCGTCCCCCGAAACCCTGCCTGGCCGCGCCGCGCCCTCCGGCAACCTACCCGGCGGCTTCTGCAGACCGCCCGGCCTCCGCGGGTCTGGCATGGAGCTCTTGACGGGACAGGGCGAATATCGCGCGCCTCACCACCCATGGGAGACAAAGCATTCGGGTGTCGACGCGTGGAGGTCCAGGCACTCACCGAACGGTGATGGTTATCAGAAATGCCGGAGAGTCCCAAAAATGTACCCTCTCCCTGCGGACGTCTGGAAAAGCCAGTGCGAAATCCGCGTTCACGTCGGATGCCGGCAGGCGCTGAAAAAGGACTTTGTTGTAAGCGATGGCTAGTGGCCGCAGCGTTCCGGGGTTCTCCAGCATGAACTGCGCCGTCCCTTCGCAAACGCCGGGGAAGTGGGGGTTGAAGTAGTCGTCGAGTGCGATGATTCCTCCCGGAACGAGTATCGACGAACACAGGCGCAAGTCGCTGTACGTCTCCATTTTGGAATGGCCGCCGTCTATATGGCAAAACGAAAAGCCTTCCCCCAGATCGGCAGGCGTCAGGGTGGAAGATGCCGTCGAAATGGTTCGGAGGAACCGCAAATTCGGGTGGAACCGCCGCATGTTCGCTTCGAGAATTTGGCGATCCCCTCGCCCCGAGCGCGATATGTTCAAGGATTGACCGCACTCAAACAGATCGACTGCAAACATCAGCTTGCCAGGCCCACGCAGGGTGGCGACTGCGATGGCCGAAAGCCCGTGGTGTACCCCGATTTCGAGCACGTGACCGGCAATGCCCTGCTTTCGCAGCAGTTGTGCATACGCGCCAACCCCGCGCGCGGTAAGGTGCTCGGGGCGCTGCCCCGGATCCCCGCCGGGGGGACACCCCCTGAGACCCCCGGCCCCCTTTCCCTTCAACCCGAGGTTCCGGAACGGTCCTCGC
>JBLNCW010000129.1:0-36245 GCA_050261015.1 Rhodospirillales bacterium
TCTCGCCATCCTTGAGCCGAATCACAAAACGCATCCGTTCGTCCATAACAGAACTCTCCTTCCATGGCATGGTCTTCTTCGCCCCCTTTGCGGGACAAAGTGTAACCCATGTCTCCGGAACGTTCTGTTACCTATGTCTGGGAACGGTCAATCAGGATTGAGTGTCGTTCTTCTTGGGCCGGCTTGCCTTTAAGGGAGGCAAAGTAATCACTGGGATCAGCGAGTTGGGCTGCTCGCGTGTGGGCTGCGGGATGTGAACGGACAGCTCCTGGTTGAGCGTACGAATAAACTCCTCCACCTGGGCTTGCATGGCCGCCATCTTCTCCCGCATGTTGAGGATGATCTCCACGCCGGCAAGGTTCACTCCGAAATCGCGGGTCAGCTTCAGGATTATCTCCAGCCGCTCTAAATCTTCCTCGGTGTAAAGGCGCGTGTTCCCCTCGCTGCGTGAAGGCTTCAGGAGTCCCTCGCGCTCGTAGAGGCGCAGCGTCTGAGGGTGGATCTGGTACTGCTCGGCCACAGCCGAAATCATGTAGGCCGCTGCCCTGGATCTCTTTTTCGCCATCTTACACCTGGTTCCAAATGTCGGCTCTCGGGTCCTCGGGGTTGAGCTGGGCCAGCTCGCGCAGTATCTCCTTCGTGCGCTCGTCGCGCACTTTGGGGGGTTGCACCACAACCTCGACGATCTGGTCTCCCCGGGCGTTCTTTCGGGAGTTGAAGACGCCTTTTTCCCGCATGCGGAACTTCTGCCCGCTCCTGGTCCCGGGCGGTATTTTCAGAAGTGCGCGGCCGTCAATCGTGGGTACTTCGATTTTCGCTCCTAACCCAGCTTCGGTCACCGTGATCGGTACGGTGATTTCGATGTTGTCCCCCTCGCGCCGGAAGAACGGATGAGGTTCCGCCCGCACCGTGATATAGAGATCGCCCGGGGGGGCGCCCATGGTTCCGGCGTTTCCCTTTCCGGGAACGCGCAGCCGCGCACCGTTGGGCACGCCTGGCGGAATCCGCACTTCCACCGATTCGCTCCCCAGCACCCGGCCCTCTCCGCCGCACGCCGGGCAGGTATTCCGCAGGCGCCCCGTCCCGCCGCAGCGCGGGCAAGTGAGATTAAACCGCATGGCCCCGGCCATCTGCGTAACATTGCCTGAGCCGTTACACTGCGGGCAGCTCACCGAGGTCCCGCCGGCCGATCCCGAGCCGCCGCACCTGGCGCAGCTTTCCTGGCGCCTGATGTTCAGCCTGACCTGCGTGCCGCGGATCGCCTCCCAGAAATCGATATTCAGGCCGTACTCCAGGTCGGTTCCCTTTTCCGGAGTCGTTCGCGCCCGCTCGCGTGCGCCCCGGCTGAAAAACTGGCTGAACAGGTCGCGGAAGCCGCCTCCGGGTTCGGTTTCCGGCCCTGCGCCGGAAAAGAAATCGGAGAAGTCGAACCCGCCGAACCCCATGCCCGTGCCCTGTTGCGGCCCGCCCTGACCCGGCTGCGGCCCGTGCTCGGAATAGAAGCCGAACTGGTCGTACATCTGCCGCTTTTTCGGATCGCTCAGCACGTCATAGGCTTCCTGGACGCGCTTGAAGCGCTCCTCGGCGGCCTTGTCGCCCGGGTTCAGATCGGGGTGGTACTTACGCGCCAGGCGGCGATAGGCCTTCCGGATGTCGTCCTGGCTGGCCCCACGCGACACTCCGAGGGTCTCATAGTAGTCCTGGCTCGTCACGGGCATGGTTATTTCGTGGGCCGGTGCGGGGACGCGCGCAGCGGTCCCCACCGGCTGTCACCTTACTTTTTGTCTTTGTCTTCGACGTCTACAAACTCGGCATCCACGACGTTTTCTTTCGGCTGCTCCTGCTGCGGGCCGGTCCGCCCGTCACCACCCGCCGCCTGCTGCTGCCCGGCGGTGGCGCGGTACATTGCCTCGGCCAGCCGGTGGCTCGCCGACTCAAGCTTCTCGCGCGCCGAGTTGATGCGATCCACACCGCCTTCCTTCATCGCCTTCTTGGTCTCCTCGAGCGCGGCTTCGATCGCCTTCGCGTCGGCATCGCTCACCTTCGAGCGATGGTCCTTGAGCATCTTCTCTACGTTGTACACCATCGCGTCCGCGCGGTTGCGCGCATCGATCTCTTCGCGGCGCCGCCGGTCTTCGCTCGCGTGGGCTTCCGCGTCCCGGGCCATCTTCTCCACCTCTTCCTTGCTCAGGCCGGAGGAGGAGGTGATGGTGATCTTCTGCTCGTTCTGCGTCGCCCTGTCCTTCGCCGTCACGTTCAGGATACCGTTGGCATCGATATCAAAGGTCACCTCGATCTGCGGGACACCGCGCGGCGCCGGAGGAATGTTGCCCAATTGGAAGACACCCAGCAGCCGGTTGTCGGCCGCCATCGCGCGCTCGCCCTGGTAGACCTTGATTTCCACCGAGGTCTGGTTGTCCGCCGCAGTCGAGAAAACCTCGCTCTTGCGCGTCGGAATCGTGGTGTTCCGCTCGATCAGCTTGGTGAACACGCCGCCCAGCGTTTCGATGCCGAGCGACAGCGGGGTAACGTCCAGCAAGAGAACGTCCTTTACCTCGCCGCCGAGCACGCCGCCTTGCACCGCCGCGCCGATCGCCACCACTTCGTCCGGGTTTACACCCTTGTGGGGCTCCTTGCCGAAGAACTCGCGCACCATCTCCTGCACGCGCGGGATACGGGTGGAGCCGCCCACCAGCACCACTTCGTCGATCTGCGAGGGGGTAATGTTGGCGTCCGCCAGCGCCTTCTTGCAGGGCTCCAGAGTGCGGTTGAGAATGTCCTGCACCATTTGCACGAAGCGCGCCCGGGTCAGCTTCATCACCAGGTGCTTGGGTCCGGAGGCGTCGGCCGTGATGAACGGCAGGTTGATCTCGGTTTCCAGCAGTGTTGACAGCTCGACCTTCGCCTTCTCGGCCGCTTCCTTCAGCCGCTGCAGCGCCATCTGGTCCTTCGAGAGGTCGATCCCGTTTTCGTTCTTAAACTCCGAGATGATCCATTCAATGATGCGCTGGTCGATGTTGTCGCCGCCCAGGTGCGTGTCGCCATTGGTCGACTTCACCTCGACCACGCCCTCGCCGACCTCCAGGATCGAGATGTCGAACGTGCCGCCGCCGAAGTCGTACACCGCAATGGTTTCGTTCTTCTTCTTCTCGAGGCCGTAGGCCAGCGCCGCCGCCGTCGGCTCGTTGATGATGCGCATGACCTCGAGCCCGGCGATCTTGCCGGCGTCCTTGGTGGCCTGCCGCTGCGAATCGTTGAAGTAGGCCGGCACAGTGATCACGGCTTGGGTGACCTTCTGGCCCAGGTAGGCTTCCGCCGCTTCCTTCAGCTTGGTCAGGACCATGGCCGAGATCTCCGGGGGCGAATACTTCTTGCCCATGATCTCCACGCGCGCGTCGTTGTTGTCGCCGGGAACGACCTTGTACGGCACCAACTTCATCTCCTGCGTGACCTCGTCGAAGCGGCGCCCCATGAACCGTTTGATCGAGAAAATCGTATTCTCGGGATTGGTAACTGCCTGACGTTTCGCGACTTGCCCGACCAGCCGCTCACCGCTTTTCGCAAACGCAACCACCGAGGGAGTCGTGCGCGAACCTTCCTGGTTGGGGATCACAACAGGCTGGCCGCCTTCCATGACTGCGACGACCGAATACGTTGTCCCCAGGTCGATACCAATAATCTTGCTCATTCTGCTCCCAGCCTCCTAGAATCAAAGCGAATGAAAAACAAATCGAAGGGCGGATGGGCCGCCCTTTTTAGCACACTCCCATTATTTAACTTTAGTGGCTTATTGTCAATTTGCCTTGCGGCTACTTTTGTGCTACCCGCTCCAGCCTTCTCCCAAGCCAAAAGCCTCCTCGTCGCTGCCGCCGCCGACCTCGCCACCGCCGGGCCGCCCCTCGCCCAGGCCTTCGAACGCGCCGCAGGCATTCGCGTCCAGTTCGTTTTCGGCGCCAGCGGCATGTTGGCCCGGCAGATTGAGAACGGCGCCCCCTACGACGTGTATCTTTCTGCAAACGAACCGTTTGTGGCAGACCTGGCCCGCTCCGGCCGAGTGGAGGCCGGCACGGTCCGGGTCTACGCTCTGGGCCGCCTGGGGCTCTGGTCCAGGCGGCGCTCGTTCTCCAGTCTGGATGAGCTCCGCGATGCGTCCTTCCGTCACGTCGCGATCGCGAACCCGGTGCATGCGCCCTACGGCGCCGCGGCGAAACAAGCTCTGGAAAACAAGGGCGGCCTTTGGAAGGAACTGGAACCCCGGATCGTCTACGGGGAGAATGTGCGCCAGGCGCTCCAGTACGCGGAAAGCGGCAACGCGGAGGCCGTGATCACCTCCTGGTCGCTCGTTTTCGATCGGGGCGCCTTGCTGCTGCCGGAAACCCTGCACGCGCCCATACGGCAGAGCGGCGGAATGGTGGCCTCCACGAAGAACGCTGCCGGGGCCCGGGCTTTTCTCGATTTTCTCGGAAGCCCCCAGGGCCGGGCGATTCTGAAGGAGCACGGGCTTGGGCTGCCGCCGTCCCGTTTAGCCCCTCCGCGTTAAGCCTTTGGATGCGCTTTGTCGTATACCCTCATCAGGTCGGTGAGCGAAACTTGAGTGTACTTCTGGGTGGTAGAGAGCCGCGCGTGCCCGAGCAGTTCCTGGATTGACCGCAAGTCCGCTCCATCGGCCAGCAGGTGGGTGGCGAACGCGTGCCGGAAACTGTGCGGATGCACAGTGGGGTCCCCGCCCACGAGCGCCGCATAGAGCTTCACGATGCCGCGGGCGCCGCGGTCGGTGAGCCGGCCGCCGCGATGGTTGACGAACAGCGCCGTTTCCCCCGGCCTGGCTTTCCGTTCTTCCAGGTAGCGCTCCAGCGCGGCCGCCGCCTTGCCGCCGAACGGCGTTTGCCGTTCCTTCTTTCCCTTCCCGCGGACCAGCAGCCAGCGCCCGGCCATGTCCACATCTCTCATGTTTAAACCGGTGAGCTCACTGATCCGCAGCCCGCACCCGTAGAGCAGCTCGAAGATGGCGAGGTCGCGCGCGGCGTGCGGCCGCTCGAGTTTGCCGGCGGCGATCTCATCCAGCAGTGTGTTGACCTGCTCGGCAGTCGGGATTCGCGGCAGCTTCTGCGGCGCCTTCGGCGTGTGGATCAGGCGCGCCACGTTAATCTCCACGAGCCCCCTCCGCATCAGGAAAGTGAAGAAGGCCCGCACGGCCGCCAGCTTCCGCCGCAGGGAATGCGGCGCCAGCCGCCTGGAATACAGATCGCCGAGCCACTCCCGCAGCGCCAGGGTGTCGAAAGCCGCGATGTCGGGCGGTTCGGCCCCTTCCGGGGAGAAATACTCGACGAACTGCCGCAGGTCCGAGGCGTACGCGCGCACGGTGTGAGCCGAAGCGTTCTCCCGCTTCAACTCGTCCAGAAACAGGCCGATCTGCCGCTCCAGTTCGCTCACCGGCGTCTCAATAGAGCTGCGAGCGCGTCCAGGCTTCCAGAAAGTCCTTGCCACGGTACCGGACCGTGCGGTCGTTCACCACCTCGGCGCCGGTGCGCAGGGCCGCGTCCATCGGAAGCGAGTTGCGCGTCGTGTATTCGATCTCGACGGTAACGGGCCCCTCGATCCGGTAGGGCTTGATCGCGCCGATCTTAGAGGCTGCCCTGCGCGCGGCGGCGCGGATCAACTCCTGCGCGGCGAGCACGGAAAGCGTCGAGCACGTATACCGGCCCAGCCCTTCTTTTACCACCGCCAGCTCGGCTTGCGGAACGATGGAGCGCAGCTCCTCGGCGGCGGCGGTGTCGCCGCTGAGCAGGATGACGGGCGTGCCGAACCAGCCCGCGAGCGCCGTGCGCACTTCGATCTCCCCCACCGGCTTGCCGTTGATCCGGATGTTCTGGATGCCGAGCGAGCTGTAGCTGTGCGCCATGATGCCGCCGCGCACTCCCGCCAGGCTATGCTGGCCGATGAACGCCACCGCGGCGTAGCGCCTCTCCAGGGTCATCGTGACCGGCAGAACGCCGATCACCAGCTTCGCCTTGGGGTGCACGGTGAGCGCCGAGAGTGTGCGGCTGCCGTCGTGCCCGTCCCAGACGATTGCCTCATCCACGCCGCCCTCCAAAAAACCTTCGACGGCGGCATTCACCTCGGCCGTGAGCGCCTGGCGCAACTCCGGGTTGGTCGGCTCCGCCTGCTCCTGGCGGCAGATGCCGGCCACGCCCTCCGCATCCGTGATGACAAAGACGCTTTTCTTGAGTTCCTGCGCCGGGCAGACCGCGAACGCCAGCGCCGCAACAAGACCCAACCGGCTGATCATCATGGACGCCAGTATACGCAAAGCCGCTATCCGGCGGCGGCTTCCAGAATCGTGCCGAAGCGGCGCTCGCGGGCGTGGAAAGCTTGAAGCGCCGCCGCCAGGTCGGCTTCTTCAAAGTCCGGCCACATCCGGCTGGTGAAGTAAAGCTCGGCGTACGCCGTTTCCCAGAGGAGGAAATCGCTTAACCGCTGCTCGCCCCCGGTGCGGATCAACAGGTCCACGTCCGGGCAGACGGGCGAGTGTATGGCGCGTGACATCAGCCGGCCGAACTCCTCGCGCGTGGGCTCGCCCTCCGGCTTGAAAAGCTGCGCCGCGCGCAGAATGGCGTCGCGGGCCGAGTAATCCACCGCGATCCGCAGGTGGAGGGTGCTGCACTGCGCGGTGCGCTTTTCGGCGTGTTCAATCTCCCGGAGCAGTGCCGGCGAGAGGCGGTCGCGGCGGCCGATCACGCTGATGCGGATCCCGTTGCGGGCGCACTCTTCGGTTTCCTTGCGCAGGTATTCGTGGAAGAGCTGCATGAGCGCCGAAACCTCCGAGGCGGGGCGCTGCCAGTTATCCGAGGAGAACGCATAGAGCGTCAGCGTACCGATGCCGAGCTTGGGCGCCGCTTCGACGGTTCTGCGGACGGCAATCGCTCCCCGGCGGTGCCCCGCAATACGCGGCAGGCTGCGGGCGGTTGCCCAGCGGCCGTTGCCGTCCATGATGATTGCGACATGAAGGGGGGAAGCCTCGTTACGCGCGGCCGGATTTCGACGCAAATCACTTTTTTTCATAAAGATTTCAGACAAAAAAAGAGTCCTCTAGCGGTCCCGCATCGCCCGGATCAACGCTTCCATATGATCCACGTACCGCTTCAGCGCCTGCCGCCCCGCTTCCGTCAGCCGGTACTCGGTCTTCGGCAGCCGGCCCTCAAAGGACTTCGAACAGGCCACGTACCCGGCTTCCTCCAGCTTGCGCGCATGCACGCTGACGTTGCCGTCGCTGGCCTTCAGCAGTTTCTTGAGGTCGTTGAATGTCAGGGATTCGTTCGCCGCCAATGCGCTCACAATTCCAAGGCGCATCCGTTCGTGAATCAGGCGGTCGAGTGCGAGAGGCCCGGACTCCGCCGCCGGGCCGCTGATTTTTTTTAGAGCACCCGGCGCCGCGGCCTGTTTGGCCGGGGCTTGCCGGGGCAGTGCGCTTTGTCTAGCCACCGTATCTCCTAGCGATGAGAGTTCCAAAAACAAGGTGCAGGCCGCCGAATGCTAACCCCATCAGGGCGTTGCCCCAGCTCGCAGGCAAAAACAGCGCCGCGGCGCCTACGGCCATGAAGCATGTCCCCATAACCGGCACCACCTTGACGGAAAAAGCTCCGCCGGTCACAATTCCGGTGCCGTAGAGCAGCATCCATGTTCCGGGAAAGGCGCTATACAAACCGGCGCGAAACAGCACGACCGTGAGCAGCGCGCCTACCAGCATGGGGGGAGTGAAGCTTAGCGCGAACCGTTTTCCCGGCATGGAAAACAGCGGCATGGTCGACGCCCGGGCCTTTCGATAGGTGGCCCCGCCGGCGATGGCCAGCGACAAGAGAGCTTCCGCCAACCAGAGCACCAGCCAGGCGTCCGGGTTCCCGACCCGCGCCGCCAGAAAGGCGGCCACAATCGCCGTGCACCCCACGATGACCAGTCCCCAACCGGAAACAGCGGTAAAGGCTATTGCACGCTCCATGGTTTCGCGGATAAAGCGAAGGTTGTCCATGGCGTGCGTGTGCAGGGCCGCGGTTTCAGGCGGGAGTGGCCGCAGGGGGCGGACGGGAGTCACGGGATCAGTATAGGGGGCGGTCGTGATGATGTCAAGTACTTCACACGGCAGAGTTGAGAGGATTTTTCCCCGCCCCCCACTACCTTGGTAAAGTTGCTTCGATGTCCTCCATGGGCGCCCTCTGCGGCGCCCTTTCCATGCCGCCAGCTCACGCGGCTACAATTTCTATCAGTTCAATTTGAAATTGCAGGTCCTTGCCGGCCAGCGGATGGTTGCCGTCGAGCGTCACCGTCTTATCCGTGAGTTCCCGCACCACAACGCTGGTCACCCGCCCTTGCTGGTCTTCAATCTCCAGCTCCTGGCCGACGAACAGTTGCAGCTCGCCGGGAATCATTTCCCGGTCCACCTGCACCGTCCTGTCCGGCCGCGCCGGTCCGTAGGCATCCCTCGCCGCCACGAGTTTCCGTCTGCTTTCACCGGGCGTCATCCCGATGACCGCTTCCTCGAACCCCGGGATAATCTCACCGGCTCCGATCGTGAATTCCAATGGCTCACCGCCCCGGGATGAATCGAAAATGGTGCCGTCTTCCAGGCTGCCCGTATAATGAACCCTCACCGTGTCGCCGCGTTTGGCTTTTTCCATGGATTTTCCCCTTTTTTGAGGTTTCCCCAATAGTCCCAAAATCGTCAGGTTGAAGTCAAAGCACGCGCACGAAGATTTTCGCCGCGATGCCGGACGGTCTCCCGAAAGATATCCAACAACTCCCGTGCGGCGCGCCGCCACGAAAAGCAGGCCGCCCGCTCGAGGGAGCGCCTGGACAACTCGGCGGCCAGCAGCGGATCGTCGAGCGCGCGCTCGATTGCCGCCGCCAAGTCTCCCTCCCGGCGCGGATCCACAATCAAGGCGGCGCCCGCGGCTATCTCCTCCAGCGCGTTTCCCGAACTCACGATCACCGGCCGGCCGCATGCCATCGCTTCCAGCGCCGGCAGCCCGAAGCCCTCGTCGAAGGATGGCATGACGAACACGCGCGCCCCGTTATACAGAAGGCACAGCTCGTCGTCGGGCACATACCCGGTAAACACGACGTCGCGGCCCAGCCCCAGCGCTTCGATCAGCACGCGAAGCTGGGCATAGGAACTCTTGAAGCCGTCCGATTGATAGTCCCCCGCCAGGATCAGCTTCAGCCCTGGGCGGGCGGCCCGGACCCGGGCGAACGCGCGAACCAGCATGAGCAGATTCTTGTTCGGGCTGATACCTCCCGTGTAGAGAATGTACGGCTCCGGCGCGTGGTAGTCGATCCGGGTGAACCGGGATGAGGCCGCTTCATGGACCACGCGTATGCGTTCGGGGGGCAGCTTCCATTCAGCCTGCAAACACCGCGCCGAGTATTCGGAAACAGTGACGATCGTGTGGGCCTGAGCGATGGCGAGGCGTACCTTCCAGCGCCAGAACCATTCGTGCCGCCGGGAGTCGAAAGCGAAAGCGGGGTTGCGCTCGGCGATCGTGTCGTGAATGCAGGTCACAGCGGGCACGCGGCGGAGCATCGGGAACCAGCTATAAACCGAAGGGTAGAAGAACAGGTCGAGCGGCTCACGCGCGGCAGCCCGGCTCATTCTCAGCACGTCGGCGAGCGAACGCCGGCCACCCGCGTGCGCCGCCTGCGACACGGCCCGCCGGGTCTGGACCCGGACGGCTCGAAACCGGCCGCCGAGATGATACTCGGGCCAGGCCGCCGCATCGAGAAAGACCGAATACCGGTTCTCGCGATCTTCTGCCGCGAGCGCTTCGAGCATCTCGCGCAAGAAGCGGCCATAGCCGCGTTTGTTCGTCCAGCAACCTCCGTCGATGCCGATATGCATGCTCAACCCGGCAAACTTGTCCGTGCCGCCCGGGCCAGGCGGCGGGCGCCAAACCACACCGATCCGCGCCGGGTGAGCAGGTTGCGCAGCGGCCAGAGGTTCCGCAGGTAGCAGGCATCAAAGCGCGGCAGGTTCAAAATGTCCTCGGCGCCGTCCACGTACTGAAGCCGTGTGCCGCACGCCAGCAGAAACTCCCGGGCCGCCATCTCCCGTATGCCGGCGTTGGAGACGCCGTAGGGGTACGAAAACGCCTTTACGGGGGAGCCCGTGCGGTCCTCAATTTCCATGCGGCAGTCCCTCATTTCCCGCTGGATGACCTCCTCCGCCAGCTCTGTAAGCTTGCGATGGGTTACGGTGTGCGCGCCGAGGGAAATGCCGGAGCCGGCCACCTCCCGCATTTCACTCCACCCCATGATTTGCAGCGAGGGAACGTATTTGCCGTAGGAATTCCAGTCGTTGCGCTTCCCGCAGCAGCCGCTGATCGCGAAGACGGTGGCCGGAAAGCGGTATTTCATCAGTGGCGGAAGCGCATGGACGAGAAAGTTCAAAAAGCCGTCGTCGAAGGTGAGCGCCACCGCCTGGGGCGTTTTCGTGACCTCGGCCAGTGGCACCACCGGCCGGCCGCTCTGGGCAAGGTACTCCATGTGGCGGCGGAACATTTCCGGCGCAATCGAGATCACCGAACCCGAGGTGTCGAGAGAGTGATACATCAGAATCGCGGATTTCCCCGAGCCCCGGCTCTGGGGGTCTGGGTCTTCTTTCTCCGGCGAAGCACTAGCCATGAGTTCCCTTCAAACGGCCCTTGTTTGTCGAAAAAATCCTGTGCAAGAGATGACGGGCTAGGCCCACGATGAATGCGATTCCGCAATAAAAGTGGTACAGCAAATGAAACGGTATTGCGCTTGCCGCGAACAGTCGTCCCCGCTTGGCCGCCAGGAAAAGGTAGAACTTCAAATTCAACGCGATCAACACGGCCAGCATTGTGAAAAAACCGAATACCAGGTAATGGTTCGGCAGATAGTGCAGGATGAAAACGATGGTCAGCGCCATGTAGGCGCCAAGCAGCGCCCCGGTGAGCCTTCTCCGGCGATATGTGGCATAGGCGAATCTGTGCCGGAGAAACAGAAGCACGTATCCGAGCATCACCGGATAGAGCAGTTCCGCCATATCCAGCCGGATTGCCATCCAGGCGATTCCGCCGATGGTCGCGGACAGGCAGATGAGACCGGTTCGCGACCGGCGCCCGGCGGGGTCCACCCAGTACCGCCCGAGCAGGAAAAAGACAAGCGCAAACAGCGGGGTCAGGAAATAGCCGTGCCAGCGCACCGCCGTCAGGGCGGCAATGCCGAGCATCAGAAAGACAAGCGCCACGCTGAGCCGCTGGCTGAGCTGCACGTTTAAGTCGTTGGGCAGTTTCTGTTCGCGCAGGATCAGCTCGGTCCAGGGCACGCCGCGGTCGAGGACGTCGGTTTTGATTACTCTCCACAGCCCCCACCGCTTGAGGTGTTTGACCAGCAGGTGGCGGTCGAGAATCAGCTTCCGGCCCGCGCGGGACAGGCGGTAGCCCAGCTCGATGTCCTCGATTTCCGGGCGCCCGTAGGTTTCATTGAAGCCGTTCTGTTCGAGGAACACCCGCCGCCTGATGGCTCCGCACCCGCTCCAGAAAGTCGAGGCGTCGCGCTGCCCCGTCTGATGCACGAAGCAATGCATCAGGTTTCGGTATTGAGACAGGAAGTCCGATGCGCCGGGCTCGTCGTCGTAGGATCCCATGACCGCGTCGAGTTCGGAATTCGTGGAGAAGTCGGACACCACCCGGGCCAGCGTGTCCTCATGAACCAGCACGTCGGAATCGATAAAGAAGAGGATGTCGCCTGCCGCATGGCGTGCCCCCAGGTTGCGCGCGTGGGCGGGCCCGCGGCGGCCGCCGGTGTTCACGACCTTTGCTCCGTAGCGGCGGGCGGTCGCGGCGGAGTCGTCGGTCGAGCCGTCATCGACTACGATGCACTCGTAATCCTTGCAGGTGGATTTTGAGAGGTGATCGAGACAGCTCCGCAGATACCCGGCGGCGTTGTAGACGGGAATAACCACAGACACCGTCGGCACTGCACCCCCTTTAATTCCCCCAAACGCCCCGGGGCCGCCCCGACCCCTTGTGAGTTGCGGCCCCGTATACTTCTGTTATCTCCAAAATAGCGGGCAGATTAACAAAAGTCAATCATTCCGCTCAACCCGTTTTTCACCGTGCGCTCCGCCTTGCACGATCTTCTACAATGAGACCAGCATGTCCAAGGAATACGCCCTCACTCCCAAGCCGGTACCCCCCGTAGAAACGCGCTTTCGCCGCGTCGCCACGCCATTTCCTGTGCCCGAATCGCTGCCTCTGCTGGAGAAACTCGCCCGCCACGAGCCCCGCGCAATGCGCGGCCAGCCTCCCGTAATCTGGGACCGCGCGGAAGGTTTCCAGGTCCGTGACCCCTACGGCAATTGCTGGATTGACTGGTCTAGCGGGGTGCTGATCACCAATGCCGGCCACGGGCGCGCCGAGATCGCCTCTGCTGTCGCCGAAGCGGCCGGCCGGCTGCTGACCAATTACTGCTTTCCGAGCGAGATCAGGGCGCGGCTCGTGGAGCGCATCGCCTCCCTGCTGCCCGCGCCGCTTTCCAAGGTGTTCCTGCTGACCACCGGATCGGAAGCCGTCGAGTGCGCCATCAAGTTGTGCCGTACCCACGGCGTGCGGCAGGGCGGCCGGTCCAAGCATGTGATCGTCTCCTATGACAAGGCATTCCACGGCCGGACGCTCGGCGCGCAGCAGGCGGGCGGCATCCCGAGCCTCAAGGAGTGGATCGTCAATCTCGACCCCGGCTTCGTCCAGGTTAGTTTCCCGGACGGCTTCTGGACTACGGACGTCTCGTTTGACGCCTTCGAGCGCCAGTTGTATGAGATCGGCGTAGAGCCGCGCAACGTAGCTGGAGTGGTCATGGAGACTTACCAGGGCGGCTCCGCTTGTTTCGCCCCGCTGGAGTACATGCGGTCCTTGCGCGACTGGTGCACCGGGCACAACGTATTGCTGGTGTTGGACGAGGTCCAGGCAGGCTTCGGGCGCACCGGGACCATGTGGGGTTTCGAGCACTACGGAATCGTTCCCGACCTCGCCTGTTTCGGCAAGGGCATCTCGAGTTCGCTGCCCATCTCGGCCGTGGCCGGACGCGCCGACGTGATGGACCTGTTCCCGCCCGGCACTATGACCTCCACGCACACGGGCAACCCGGTCTGCTGCGCCGCCGCGCTGGCGTCCATCGACCTGGTGGTGTCGGAAAAGCTGCCGGCGAGGGCGGCGCGCACCGGGGCGCTTCTGCACCAGGAACTTCAGGGCCTGAGGTCGCGTTTTCCGGAGATCGGCTTTGTGGGGGGCAAGGGACTGGTCGCGGGAGTCATCTGCGTCCGGCCCAACACCCGCGAGCCGGACGGCGAGCTTGCCTGGGACGTCGTGCGGCGCTCGGTGGAGAAGGGCGTGCTGATGTTCAGCCCCGTCGGCTATGGCGGTTCCACGATCAAGATCTGCCCGCCGCTGATCATCACCGACGATGCTATCCGCGACAGTCTGACCGGGTTCGAGGAGGCCTTCGCCGAAGCTCTCGCCTGCCGGGAGGCGGGCGCCCGATGATCCGCGTCACCGTTATCGGCGGGGGCATGATCACGCACGATCAGATCCTGCCGTCCCTGTACCACATGCAGCGCCGCGGGCGGATCGGGGAAATCTCGGTCTGCTCCCTGAGTTCCGGGCCGCTGCGTGACTTGGCCGCTTCGGAAATCCTGAGCCGCGCGTTCCCCGGACAGTCCTTCCGCGCTTTCCCGGACCTTTCCGCGCCTCCGGAGGAGAACCACCCCGGCCTGTTCCGCGAAGTGATCGCCGGCATGCCGCCCGGGAACATCGTCGTCGTGGCCGTGCCCGATCAACTGCACTACGACGTCATCATGGCCGCACTCGACGCCGGCCAGCACGTCTGCACGGTCAAACCGCTGGTGCTCAAAGCCTCCGAAGCGGAAATCATTGAGCGGGAGGCCCGCGAGCGAGGCCTGCTGGTCGGCATCGAGTACCACAAACGCTTCGATGATCGCAGCCTGATGGCGCGCCGCCGCTATCGCGAGGGCCGCTTTGGGGAGTTCCGGCTGGGGACCGCCTGCCTGCTCGAGAAGTGGTACTACAGGGAGTCGAATTTCCAGAACTGGTGTACCGTGGAAAACTCCGACGCGTTCACCTACATCGGCTGCCACTACGTGGACCTGGTCCACTTCATCACCGGGCTGCTGCCGGTTTCGGTAAGCGTCTATGGCATTCGCGACCGCTACCCCAACGGCAACGAGGGTTTCCTCTGGACCGACGCGCGCGTGATCTGGAACAACGGCGCCTGCCTGAACGTGCAGAACGCCCTCGGCTTTCCGGATATCGCCCCCGGAACCAACACCCAGGGCTTGACCATGTATTGCGCCGGTGCGGGCGCGGGCGCCCTGATCTCGCACTCAGACCAGTACCGCGGCCTGAAATACGCCTACATCGACCCGCCCGAATACGCCGAGCCCAGCCCCGATTACTTCCAGTACGTGGACATGGGCAGCTCTGGCCTGGTTCCCGTGGGCTACGGCTACCGCTCGGTCGAGTACATTGTGGAAGCGGCGGCCCGCCTTTCGGCTGAAGAGTCAGTGGAGCGGCGCAGGGAAATCCTTAGCACGATCGATCGGGAGGGTCTGATGGCGACCCCGGCCAACAGCCGTTACAACGAACTGGTCATCGAGGCTGCGCGGCTGTCGATCCTGAACGGGGGCCGGGCGGTCTGCATCGACTACAACAGTAATAGTGTCCGCGAGTAGCCCCACTCCCAGCGCTCTACCCTGAATCGGTTAAAATAACTACATCTGGGGCAGGGATGCTGTTCTCTTCTGGGGCCCCGCTCTGTCCGTTTCCGGGAGGTGACATGCTGAAAGCTCTGGCCCGGGAAGCGTTCCACTCCGCGGGCGGGCTCCACGTCGCGCGCGCTCTTACGCGCAGAGGCCTCCGCATTCTGATGTACCACCGTTTCCCAGGAGGCCGGTCGCGCGCGATTTTGGAAAGCTGCTGCGCGCATATCAGGAAGTATTACTACCCGGTGTCGCTGACCGAGGTGGCGCGTTCCTGGCGGGAAGGTGCAAGCCTTCCTCCGAACACGCTTGCGGTCACGGTGGATGACGGCTACCGGGATTTCTACGAGTTCGCCGAACCGGTGTTCGCGTCCTTCGGGATCCCGGTCACCGTATACCTGGTGACGGATTTTTTGGACCGCCGCTGCTGGCTGTGGGCGGATCAGGTCCGGTACGCCTTCAAGCACGCCGGCGTGAAGACGGCGGAGATCGCGCTCGCTCCGGGGAATTCCATCCTTGTCCGGCTGGAGTCGGTGGAGGAGCGTGAGTGGGCGGCCAAGGCAGTCCGCGAGGCCGCCAAGCGGATGCCGGATGAGGATCGTGTGCGCCTGATCGCCGAACTCCCCCGCTTCCTGAAAACAACGGTTCCGGAGGAGCCGCCGCCGGAGTACGCCCCGCTCGCCTGGGAGAGCGTCCGCGAGATGGCTGCCCGCGGCGTCGAATTCGGCCCGCACACCCGGACCCACCCTGTCCTCTCCCGGATCGCCGACGACGAGCGCCTGCGCGACGAAATCGACGGCTCGCGGCGCCGCATCGAGGAGGAAACCGGCAGGCCCGCAGTTCATTTCTGTTACCCGAATGGCCGGTGCGAGGACATCGGCGACCGGGCCCTGGAACGGGTCAGAGAATCGGGTTTTCAGACAGGCGTTATCACCGTGGAAGGACTGAACTACCCTGGGCGCAACTTATTGCTTTTAAAGCGAATTCCGGCTGATCCGACCTATTCCGCCCGGTTCTTCCAGGAGTACCTGGCCGGGCTGAGGGCGGGCAGAGGCTCCGTGTGTTAAGATTTGTTCAGAACTCGATGGATGCTCTGGGCCAAATCTTCGAGGGGCTTGACTCCAATCCCTGTCTGTCGGAGTACGCGGCTGCCGCAACGAAGCTCAGGGAGGCTGCGCCCGGTTTGCCGGAGCTCCGGGTGGCGGTGCTTTCCAACCACACGTTCGAGATCGAGACGACTCTGGAGGTGGAGTGTGCGCGCCGGGGGTTCAGGCTGGTGTTTTACCAGGCCGGCTACGACCAGTACCGCCAGGAACTGCTGGCTTCAGGAAGCGGGCTTGAGAGTTTTCGCCCCGACGCCGTGCTGATTTCGCTGGACCTGGAGAGCACGTTCCCGGGGATCTCGGCGGCGGAGGCCTCCGGCCTGCCCTCGGTTTCGGAGTGGCTTGAGAGCTTTCAGGCGTTGCTCGCAGCCTGGCGCAAGCGCAGCCCGGCGGCCGTGTTCGTGCACGACTTCATTCCGCCTGCCGTGAGCGCCGGCGGTCCTGCCGGGGCGGCGCTGTTCGACTGGGCCATGGAACTGAACGCGGGTTTGCGGCGTGCCGCGTCCGCCGTGGAAGGCGTTGTTGTTCCCGCGGTGGCGCAGGCGGCATGCGCCGACGGCTTGGCGGGCTGGCGCGACCTACGGTTCTGGTACCTGGCGCGGGTCGGCATCAATCCGAAGAAATTTCCGATCCTTGCCGCTAACCTGGCGCGCTGCCTGGCCGCGCTGCGGCGCCCGGCGGCCAAATGCCTGGTTTTTGACCTGGACAATACCGTTTGGGGCGGCATTCTGGGCGATGCCGGCCCGCAGGGGATCCGGTGCGCCGGAACGGAGTACCCGGCCGGGGCTTACGCCGATTTCCAGCGCGCGCTTCTGGCGCTGCGCAGCCGCGGCATTCTGCTGGCCGTCGCCAGCAAGAACGACTGGCCGCTGGTGGAGGAGGCCTTCCGGGTCCGCGACGACATGCCCCTGCGCCCCGAGCACATAGCCGCCTGGGAGGTCCACTGGAACCCGAAGCCGGAATCGCTGGAACGGATTGCCCGGAAGCTGAATATCGGCCTGGACAGCCTGGTATTCCTGGACGACAACCCGGCGGAAGTCGATCTGGTCCGTATGGCAAGCCCCGCCGTGCGCGCTTACTCCATGCCGGCGCACCCGGAACAGTTTGCCGCCTTTTTGTGGAAGCTGGAGGATTTCGACCAGCTCCGGCTTTCCGAGGAGGACAGGCGGCGGGCCGAACTCTACCAGCTAAGGGAGAAGCAGGAGCGGATGGCCGCGGAGGCGACCGACCTGGAGTCGTTCTACCGGTCGCTCAAAACCGTGCTGGCGCCGGAGCCGTGTGGGGAGCGCAATTTCGACCGCATCGTCCAGCTCATACAGAAAACCAACCAGTTCAACCTTACGACGAGGCGGCACGACCGGAACGCGCTGGCGGAGCGTATAAGCGGCGGCTCGGAGCTCTGGGGCTTCCGCGCTTCAGACGTCCACGGCGACCACGGCCTCATCTCCGTGGCGCTGCTGGAATTTGACGGAACCACCTGCGTTATCGACACGCTGCTCATGAGCTGCCGGGTGATCGGGCGAACGCTCGAGACCGCGATTCTGCATTTTCTCGAGGGGCGGGCGCTGGCCCGCGGAGCGCGCGTACTCAAGGGTGAGTATCTGCCGACGGCCAAGAACGGCCCCTGCCGTGAGTTTTACAGGCAGCACGGCTTCGCTCTTGAGGCCGAAAATGAGCGCGGCGCCACGTGGGCGAAAACGCTCGACAGCCGTACCGGGTGCCCGGAGTGGATCACGATCAGCGGGGAGCTGACCGAAGCATGCGCGAAGACTTGAAACAGGTGTTCCTGGATGTGCTTGAGGTCCGGTCGATTTCCGACAAGGACTCCGTAGAGACCATCACGAGCTGGGATTCCGTCCGGCATCTCAGCCTGATCATGGCGCTCGAGGAGCGTTTCGGAGTCGCTTTCGAGGCCGACGAAATTCCCGAGCTGATTTCGGTGGCGGCCATCCGGGAAGCGCTGAACCGGCGGGCGCCGGCGGGTTGAGAAGCGCGCGTGCGCGGGTAGACGGTTCTAGTACTTTCAACCCAACAAAATTGTGAGAAAAGGTGTATTCTGGCATCCGGGTTCGGGCATTAGACTGAACCTGAACGCATGAAGCCACTTGCCACTCTGCTTCTATTGCTCCCGGCAGCGTCGCTGCCGGTACTCGCGGACCGCATTGACGTGACCGGAGACTCCACCGCCTGGGTGCATACCGGCGCGAGCGTCACAATCGAGTTCGGAATCTGGAATTACGGGCTGAACAACCCGGGGTATTCCCCTTACCCCACTCAGGTCGGGCTCCAAGTCATCGGGCTCCGGCCGGATTCGCCGTCGGCTTTGATTCCCAACACCACACTCCAGTATTTCGAGGGCTTTGTGTTCCAGGGCTGGCTCGAATCGCTGGACGGGGAAATCAGCGTGCCGCTCCACGACCCCAACGCCGAACTGCTGGGACTGCCGGAGGGTTCGCTGCTGGTTATGCCCGGGCTATTCCACCCGGGAGGCAATTCGCATCTCGAAGTGGCCGTGCTGTCGGCTTTCCTCACGCTTGAGGCGCCGGTTTCCGCGGCGCTCTTTGGGGCAAACGCGGGCAACTACAGCAATGCGGCGCGCATCCGGCTGTGGAACCAGGGAGCGGGGTTCACGATTGGCATCGGGCCGGGCTGCACGGTGCAAAACGCGGTGAGCCTGCCGGCGATCGGCGGCCTGGGACCGGCGCAGACATCCGGCATCACCGGGCAGGTAACGATCGCAAACCCGGAGCCCTCGACCTGGCTTACCCTGGCCGGCGCGCTTGCCGTGTTCGCCGGGTTGATGCGCTTCCGCGCTACTCGGTCCCGTAGCTGATTTCCATCTTGCGAATGCAAAAGCTCGCCAGCGCCAGCAGCGCCAGTGTAAGCAGGATGAGCCCCGGTACCGAGAGGTAGGCCGGGGTGGGCTCGGCGGTGATGGTGAACAGAAGCCCCGGTCCAGTGAAGGGCACTTTCACCGGGCAGAGCGATTCCAAATAGAAGATCACGCTGAATTTCTTCAGAACAGCCGGCAAAAAGACGATGATCGACTCCCAGCTCAGGATGGCGACAGTCGGAACGATGGGGTTGCGGAAAAACAGCCCCGTGATGAGAAAAACCGCGCCGTAGCCGAGGCACGCAAGCGCGGTGACTCCGACGTAAACCGCAAGGTCGCCCATCGCGGCGGGCGCCACGGCGCGCGAGGCGGTCAGCTTGAGGTGGTTCACCGCGGTCAGGTAGGAAAGGGCTGTGCCGGCGCAGAACAGGATCACCATCATCGCCAGTCCCGAAAGGTACTTTCCAACCACAAGCACTTCCCTCCGCACCGGCGCCAGGAAATAGTAATGGAGTGTTTTGTCGACAACCTCGCCGCGAAACAGATTCATGAAGATCGCCACGGCGCTGAAGAAGATCGCCAGCCGCAGGACGAAGACCTGGAAGATGGCGGCGTAGATCATGAGGTCCTCACTCCCGCTGCACGTGCGCCAGCCGCGGATGTGGACCAGCGAATGCGCCTGCCAGAGCAAAAAGGGCAGAATGGCCAGCACGTAAACCGGGATGGCCCGCTTCCCCTTGAAATTCTTGGCCAGTTCGATGCGCAGAATCGCCATCACTTGCCGCGCCCAGAGCTTCCACGGCAGCCTGGTCGTCATAGCGCCCCTCCTTCGTTGCCGATCAGATATTCATAAACCGAGTGCACGTCGTCATCCGCCGGGGCCACGGATTCGATATCCACCAGGCCTTCGAGCACCGCCTGGTTCAGGGCTTCGTAGAACAGGTCCGGGTTGCGGGTCGAAGCCAGCAAGCCGCGGCCGTCGGCGTGCATCCTCACCTCGACCACGTGGTCCTGTGTGAAAACGCGGGCGGCGAGCGCGCCCGGCCGCGAGCAGCGGACCATGATTTGCAGCGGATGCTCCTGGTTCATTTCGCCGCGCACCGCCTGGATCTGGCCCTCGGCGACGACGTAGCCGCTGCTGAGCAGCACCACCTGGTCGGAGATGCGGTCCACTTCGTGAAGAATGTGGCTGGAGATGATCACGTGCAGCCCTTCGGCGGCCAGCGAGCGGAACAGCGCGATGGCTTCGGCGCGCGCCATCGGATCCAGTCCGTTCAGCGGCTCGTCGAGCACCAGGACGGAAGGCTGGTGGCAGATGGCGTGAGCCAGCTTGATGCGCTGTCGCATGCCCTTGCTGTAGGCGGCCACGCGGCGGTCGGCGGCGTCCGTCATGCCGGTGCGTTCGAGCGCGGTCATCGCCAGCGCCCGCGCCTCGGAGTGGCTCTTTCCGTGAAGCCGCAGCGTGCTGTAGAGGAACTCGTAACCGGTCTGCGCGCGCGGGAACGAATCGAACTGCGTGCAGTAGCCGAGCACCTTGAACAGCCGCTCCGGATCGTCCGGCGCAATCCCGAGAACGCTGATGCGCCCGCGCGTGGGGCGCACCAGGCCGCTCATCAGGTTCATCAGGGTCGTTTTGCCCGAGCCGTTCGGGCCGACGAGCGAAGTGATGCCTGGCGGGATCGACAGGTGAACGCGGTTTACCCCCAGCACGTCGCCGTAGAATTTTGAAACGTCTTCGAACACGATGCGGTCGCCGCTCATGACCGTTCCACCTCGTAAGCGCGGACCTTGCGCGACAGCAGGTGCAGGCACAGCGCGCAGCCCGCGGCCAGGGACATCCAGGCGTTCGCCGGCGAAATTCCCGAGCGGTTCGCCAGGCCGAGCATCGAAGACCATACGGTATCGATCACCTGGACCACGTTGATCAGCCGGCCCATGCGGCTGCCCACGATTTCGTTGAAAGCCTCGCCGAAGCCGGCGGCGACGAAAAAGATCGCAAGGATCAGGATGCCTGCCGCCAGTTTCCATTTCACCCAGGCCGACATCGCCAGGGCCAGCAGGCTCAGCAGAATGATCCAGACCCAAAAGCCCACAAACAACGCGTAGGCGACGTGCAGGTTGTCCCAGAACCATTGGGCGCCGGCCAAATAGGACTGGAAGGCGAACAGCAACAGGCCGGGAATCCAGGTGATGAACGAGAGCAGAATCGCCAGCACGGACATCTTGCCCACCAAGTACTCGGTGCGGGTGAAGGGGCGGGAGAAGTAAAGCGGCAGCGCGTTGTTGGCGAGGTCGGCCGAGATCAGGCCGGGGCCGATGAACGCCGTCAGTACGAACCCCAGCCAGCCCTGCCAGTGCATGTAATTTCGGAAGAAGCCGGGCTCGATCGTGATGAGGTTCGCCCCAGGAATCGCCTTGAGCGCGCCCGCGTTGTGCGGCAAGTAAATGATCAGCGCGCAGACCACCGGACAAATGAGGCACATGACGAGATAGCTGATGAGCAGCCTGGAATCAAACACTCGCCGGTAAGCCTGACGCGCGATGACGAGAAAGCGCGACCACTCGGGCGTCAGCGGGCCCTCATAGGGTTCATAACCGCATTTGTAAACTGCCATTGCCGTTCTCCATCGCCTTCAGAAAAATGTCTTCGAGGCTGTCGCGCTTGTAATTGAGCTTCCGTATGTGGATGCCGCAACCCGCGGCCAGTTCATAGAGCCGGCGGATCTCCACCTGCTCGTTCAGCACCATCTTGATGCGGTGGCCGCCCGACAGCGCGCATTCACACCCGAGTTCCTTCGCCGCTTCGACGAGCGGCGTGCCGTCGGCATCCGTTTCGAGTTCGAGGAATTTGCGGTTCAGGCGCCGCTCCTCTTCCAGATTCGCGTAGTGGACGATGCGGCCTTTCTTGAGGATCACCACTTCCTCACAGCACTCCTCGACATCGCGGAGCAGATGTGAGCAGAGCACGAGGCGCAGCCTGGCGCGCTCCCGGATATCGCGGATGAGGCGGATCATGCGCCGGCGCGCGACAGGGTCCAGGCCATTGGTCGGCTCATCGAGGAACAAGAGCTTCGGTCCGTGTACGATCGCCTGCGCGAGCCTGGCGAGTTGGCGCATGCCGAACGAGTATTCCTCAAGCTTGCGGTAGCGCGCCTCGCCCAGGCCGACGTAGTACAGCGCCTGGTGCGCGCGCTCCAGGGCGGCGTCAGACGGCAGGCCGGACAACTCGCCCATGTATCGCACGAACTCGACCGCGCTCATGCCGGCGATGAAGGCTTCGTTTTCCGGCATGTAACCGATCAGGCTGCGCACGCGGCGCAGGTCCGTGCGAATGTCGTGGCCCAAAATCCGCGCCGTGCCTTTCGATGGCTGGTAGAAGCCCAGCAGCGTATTGATCAGCGTTGATTTGCCGGCGCCGTTCGGGCCGAGGAGTCCTATGGCCTGCCCGGAAACCGAGCGGGTCAAATTGTCCAGAATGACGCGGCCGCCGAACCGGACTTCGAGTCCCTGCAACTCGATCACGGGTTGAGTGTCCATGTGCATCCTTTCAAGAAAACGCGAACTCCGCAGATTTCGTTCAGCCAAAAAAAGCGCCGGGCACGTGCCCGGCGCCTGACAACAAACGATGTTTTTCGAGGTTATTGGCGAGGTTTTCGGTGCGCCCCGTGCGGGCCCTGGTATGTGAGGCCGAGCAATTGCTCCGGGCGGAAGCCGAAAAACGAGCCGCGGGAGGCGAGCTGGATGCGGTCCTCTTCGCCGTAGACCACGATCAGCGTCGGCTCTTTATCGGGCGCGAGCACTGCGACAGACTTGCGCTGCTCGGGCGTGAGCTGGACGGCGCCTGCCAGCGGCGAAACCAGCGCGCCGACGTCGTGGTACACCATTCCCGAGAAGTTCGTTTGGCCGTCGTGCGGCAGCAGGGCGGTGAACTTCTGCGAGCGCGGGAGCGAATACCCGGTGGCGGAATATTCGAGCGCTCGGACCAGCAGGTCCCTGCTCGGCGCAGCGATCAGCAGGCCTTTTTCGAAGACGAAGTGGGCTTTGAGGCCCGGCTTGCCGCCCGCCAGGGTGTAGAAGACGCGCCCGGCGGCGGGCTGTTGATCGAGCCGCAACGGTTCCATGTTTGTCCCCGCCCGGCTGTTGGCGGCCGCAACCAGCTTGCCCAAGGCCGCCACAAACCGGTTTGGATTGTTGACCTCCAGCACCAGCTTCCAGGAAGGCACGGGCAGCATTGGCCCATCGATCGCAAAGGCGATTTCGCCGCCAAGCGGCTCAACCAGGTCCGACGCGAAGTTCACGCCGGTGTTCGCTTCGAACTCCGAAAGGCCTGAGAGGAACTTCTGGCCCGAGACGGCGGCAACGTCCTCCAGCATCCGGGCCGGGTTTTTCGCCACGGCCGCTACGGCCAGCGTGGCATCGGGGGAGATATAGTCGAGCACGCGCATGGGAGCGGGCGCTGCCAGCCAGGAAGCGATGCTTCGCCGCGGCTGCGCGAATGACAGCACGGCGCTGTTTTCAGCCCATCCGCGGACGTCCTTGCGCTGCGCGATCAGATACCGCACGTCGCCGAAACCGCTTCGCTCCATGCCTTCGTTGCCGGCGCCGGACTTGCCGATCAGAGCGCGCATATCCGCGCAAAGCAGCCAGCTCACGCCGTCCGCATAGGCCGCCGCAATACGCTTTTTGAATTCCGATTCCGGCGCCATGGAGCCGCTGCCGGAGGCGACCGACCGCAACAGTGCCGGGTCGCTCGACGCCGCGACCACGTTGTTACCGACCCAGATCAGCAGCTCATGGCGGTCAACAGGGGCTGCCGCGAAATCGTCCACGATGCGAACATGCGCTTTGCCGCCGGATTGCTCCGCAACCCTCGCGATTTCCTGCTGGAGGAATTCGCGGAATCCGCTGCGGGTTACCTCGGCGAGGAAAAGCGGGCGTTCGTTGCGTCCTGCGGCATCCGTGAAGAGGGTGAACACGATCTCCTGCCCGAGGTAATCGCTGGCAGCGCGGATGCGGCTGAGCATTTCGTCAAATTTCGCCTGTTGTTCCGGCGTTCCCATCTTTTCGGCCCACCACTGCCGCAGCGCCTCGCTCTGCTGCATCTGTTCCTGAAAAATGCGATTGGTTTCGGCCAGTGTGGGACCGAGGTTGGGAATCGCGGCGAAGAAGACGGCGCCGTCGGGAACCAGCTCCAGCAGCCTGCTTGAATAGCGCAGCGCCGGGCCGGGCATGGCTTCCAGCTTGCGCCGGATCTTGGCGAACTCGTTCAGCAGAGCGATGTGCTGCTCGAAGTTGCGGCTCCAGGCGATCTCCTGTTCCAGCGGGACCGGAGCGAGCGCCGCGGCGGTGGCGACCTGGTCGCCCGGGTGCAGCACGGTAGTCCGGTTGCCCTGCTCCACGCGGACCTCGCCTTCGATCACCGACACGCGCGACCCCTTGACGCCGCGGTTGACCGAGAACACCGTTCCGGTCACCGCAACCCGGCAGTCGGCGGTGGAGACGTAGAGATGGCCCTTCCGCTGTTTGGCCGCCTGCACGATGACGCTGCCGCCGGCGAGGTCAATCGTAATGTCCCGGCGGCCTGCGGCCACGGAAAACTCCGTCCGTTCGCGCATCTCAACCAGCGAGCCGTCCAGCAACCGGATCACCGCGCCTGATCCCTTGGCGGTGCGGATCGATTCGCCTTCCTCGATCGTTGCCGCAGCAGCCAGCGGCGCTGAGAAGCCGCCGGCCACTTTGTAAAGGGTGCCGTCGACGGCATAGACGGTGGCCCGCGGACCGGCGGGGGCCGGGGCGAAACGATCGTATGCCAAATACCCGCTCAGCCCGACCGCGAGCGCCATCGCCGCCGCGACGGCCCACTTCCAAACAGGGACGGCGGGCCAGCGAAGCGGGACGGCTTCGACGGGCGGCCGAGGCGCCATCGCTTTCCGGCACACAACGCATTCATGAAGGTGATCTTCCACGAGCATCGCCCGTGCGCTCGAGAGCGCACCCTCGCGGAAAGCGGGCAGCAGCGCCTGGTAATCGGCGCAGGTGCGAATGGTTTCTATGTCTTCGTGGGAATGTGCGGGCGCGGCGCTCGAAATCCGGTTCCAGACGCGGTCGGCCGCCGCGCTGATTTCCGCGGGGTCGACCGGTTCGTTGCGAATTTCCGAAATCGCCCGGTCCAGAATGGGATCCTGGCCCTTGTCCTCGGTATTCATGACGTCTCTCCTAAATAAGAACGCAATTCCTGCTGAAGCCTGACCCTGGCACGGTGCAGGGTAATCGCCACGTCGGCCGGCGTTGTGCCCAGCATGTGCGCGATCTCCTGGTTGCCGTAGCCTTCGAAATAGCGCAGCGCGAAGATTTCGGCTGCTCTGGGCGACAGCCGGCTCACCGCGGCACGCAAGCCGGCGCGCAGTTCCCGAGCATCGTTCTGCCGGTCGGGTTGAACGCGGGGATCCTGGGCGAACGCCGCTTCTTCCAGCGGCGCGGCGGCTGCCGTCCGGCGCGCCCGCAGCACGTCCAGAGCGGCGTTTACGGCGGTACGATGCAGGTAGCTTTCCAGGTGCTTTACGGAGCCTGAATCCCAACCCTGGCGCAGCATCCTCAGGAAAACTGTCTGCAACACGTCTTCGGCGTCTTCGGCATCGCCGGTGATCCGCCGGGCGATCCGGTAAATTCGGCTGCTGTGAGCCTGGAAAATCTCTTCCAAGTTCGCCGCCGGTGTGGAAACTGCTGGTGCGCCCGCGGTCATTTCGTCCTCCCGCCTGCTGTCCTCATTCATGGAGACTCCAGAAACCCGAATTTCTTACAACGGAAAATACGAGAGGCTGGCTGATCCGGTTCGCCGGCCAGAATTAACCATGCTTCGCAACTTGCCTGAAGGTACACTGGTCTGGATCCGGCTTGACATCGATCGGCCGGCATACTACAAAGTCGGGGCAGGTTCACTGACCCGCAACGACACAGTGAAGGGAGGTTTTGCATGGCGCAGTTTCCTCTAAATCGCCGCTCCTGGCTTCGCGGATTGATCGGCTCGGGGGCGCTGTTCACGCTGGATTCGGTGTTCACCGCCGAACGAACCAATGCCGCGCAGATCGGGCCAAAAGACAATATCAAGATCACGAAACTCGAAACGTTCGTCCTCAAGAACAGTTGGGTTTTCGTCAAGATTTCCACGGACGCCGGCATCGTCGGCTGGGGTGAAATGCTCAAAGACGACGCCAAGGCGTGCGCCGCGGGCGCGCAGGAAGTCGGGCGTTTTCTGGTAGGCCAGGATCCTCTACGGGTTGTTTATTTGTGGCAAGCGATCCACCGCGGGGCTTTCTATCGCGGCGGTCCGATCAAGACGGCCATTCTCAGCGGCATCGATCAGGCGCTTTGGGACATAAAAGGCAAGGCCTTCGGCGTGCCGGTCTATAAACTGCTTGGCGGCCCCACTCGCGACAGAATCAGGGTGTATGGGCGCATCAGCGAAGAAACCGGTGTAAACGCGATGAAGGTGGGGCCGCGGGGAGGCTCGCGTTCGCCTATCAAGTATGTCGAGGGCCCGAAGTTCGTCGCGGAAGTCGTGGAGCGGTTCAAAGCGCTGAGGGACAAATACCCCACCGCGGATATCGGCATCGACTTCCACGGCGCGGTGCAGCCGCCGACGGCGATGCTTCTGGTGAAAGCGCTCGAGCCGTTCCAGCCCTTCTTCTATGAAGAGGTTGTCCAATGCCTCAACGTGGACGTGATGGCTGAGATCGCCCGCAAAACCCACATCCCGCTGGCTACCGGAGAGCGCATTTTCACGAAGTGGGGTTTTCGGGAGCTGCTTGAGAAACGCGCCGCCAGCATCCTCCAACCCGATGTGTGCTATGCGGGCGGCATTACTGAGTTGAGGTTGATCGCGGGCATGGCCGAGGCCTACTATTCGCCGATTGCGCCCCACAACCCGCAGGGTCCAATTTCGCTCGCGGCCAGCTACCAGGTCGCTGCATCGATCCCGAATTTCCTGATCCAGGAAGGCGGCGACCGCGAACATCTGGATTTGCTGGCGAAGCCGATGCCGCCGGTCAGGAACGGGCACCGGCCGCTGCTGACCGATCCGGGCTTGGGCATCACGATCGACGAAGACAAGCTGAAAGCTCAGGTGGGCGAGCCGAGAGAGTACAGACCGCAATTCGATCCCGACGACGGATCGGTGGTCGACTGGTAAATGGTTTGAATTCATATTCGCGGCCGCGGCGTCTGGGAAACGAGCGCGCGGCCGCGGATCCGCGCTACGCCTTCGGCAGCCCCCGTTTCTGCACAGGCTTCTCGCCGTCGGGCTTCGGGACGAAAATGTCCTGCCACCCCAGGCCGCATTCCTCAACCATTTCGAGCGCATACTCGAGGCGGCCGATATTGCTGTCGTCGTTGTTCGTGCCGAAGGAGAACTTCAACCCCGCCGCTTTCGCCGCTTTGATGAATTTCGCGCTCGGAATGCGGTAGCGGTTGTTGATCTCAATGGCGACGTCGTTTTTCTTCGCGGCTGCGATCACGCGTTCCATACGCTCGGGGGTCCACAGGCGGTCGTAGTCGGCCTCCATGGCGCGGGGCAGGAAGGTCGGGTTGACGTAGATATCGATCGGTTCGTTCAACAGCACGCCGACGGTGCGGTCCACGATCACGTCCATAAACGCTTCCTTATCTTCGATCGGGCCGACTTCCTTGGGAATCCACAGGCGGATGCGGCGGCCGTTGTGGCTGAAGGTCATCGAATCGGTGAAAACGTAATCGAACTTCGCGATGGTTTGCGGCGAAAACATTTTGACCCATTCGCGTCCTTCGGCCTGCATGGCGACGTACACCGGCTGTCCCTCCATCGACTTCAGGAACTGCTCGGCGGCGGCATCGTCGGTGATCGGGAAGCCGACCCCGCAATTGACTGCGATGCCGTAGCCGATGCCAACCTCGCGCGAGTAGCGCAGCGCCTGCTCCAGCGTCCAGCCGCCTTTCAGGTGCACGTGATAATCGACCACCGGGTAATTGCGCGAGCTGAGGGTGCGGATCCGGCGATAGGTATCATCGACCACCGGGCGCGGGACATCCACAACGAGGTCGTCCGGCAGCGGACGCACCAGGATGTTGCGGTAGAACACCTTCGACCCGGGATCGTGGCATTGAAACGCGAAAGTTCCGGTGGTGAGGATGCGTCCGGGCTCGTCGGGGTCGGGCACCGGCGGATCGGGCTCTATGTAGTCCACCAGCAGCACACCGTTCAGCCTGACCTGAACCTGCTTGCCCCGCACGGTGACGTGAATCTGGAACCACTCGTTGTCACGCGCGAAGGCCTTATAGACGTTGCGGACGCCGTAGAGCGAGCCGGTCTTCTTGCGCTCGCGGTAGCTGCCTTCGCCGAGGGCGCTGTTATTGATCTGAACCTCGAAGCCCTGCCGCGGGAAACCCGACGGCTGGAACCGCGTGTGGAAGTAAATGCCGGAATTGCACTGCGGCCGGGTCATCACGTCGGCCTTGAACTCGAAGTTCTTGAACGCCGCGCCGCGCACCGGGCCGGTGTAGAAAAGGTGGGAGCGCGGGCCATCGCCGGCCAGCATGCCGTCCACCACTTTCCAGGAATTCTTGTTTTCGCTCGGGGTCCAGCCCTCGAGCGATTTGCCGTCGAACAACGGTGTCCAGCCCTCATCGGCGGAGCGGAGGGCGGCGGGAACGACCGCCAGTGAGGCGAGCAGATTGCGCCGGGAGATGGTGTCCATAATTGTGTTCCTTAATTTTTCTTCCGGGCCGGAGCGCGGCGCTCGGGCGCGGGAATATAAGAAGCCTTGTGGCTCACGGTATCGGCGGTGGGAAAACCTGCGGGCAGCTTCTGCGTCACTTTTCCCGTGGCTGCCCACTCCGTGCCGCGCTGAATCGTGGTGATGAAACCGACGCAGCTCATGGCGTTGAGGTCGTGTCCGAGCACGCTATGGAAGACGCGCCCCTTGCCATACGAGATCACCATCAGCACGGGTTCGTCGCGGCCCGTGCCCGCGTTGTCCGGGTCCGAAAACGCGGTGGCGAGCACCTTCATGTTTTCTCCCGGGCCGCGCAGCCTGGCGTAGAGTTCGTCCGGCGCGTGCATCCAGGTCTTGGGGAGCCCTTTCGTGATGGGGTGATCGCTGTCGCGCACGACAATTTGGAAGGGAAGGCGCGCCCCGTGACTTCCGGCGTTGCCCGGCGAGCCGTCGGAAACAACCTTGCCGTCCTTGAAATACCAGTACGGGCCCGACTTCTCGTTGCGATTCCGCCAGCCGCCGATTCCGATCATCAGGTTGAATTCCCGCCACTCGGGAAAAGCATTGTCGGCGCCGTGGTAGACCACGAGGCCGCCGCCGTTCCTCACATATTGCTCGAAGGAGGCCTTGAGGCTCGCGGGCCACTGGTCGTCGCTCGTGTCGTAATTCATGAGCACAGCCTGGTATTTGGTGAACTCCGGCTTGAAGTTGCTGAAGTCGCCGCCCACGGGCGGGGAAGTTACCTGGTCCACCTGAAACAGGCCGGTTTCCTCGAGCATTCTTTTCAACACCGGCGATGTCGGTTCCCACGGATGGGACGGGGCCTGCTGCCCGTCCAGAAGCATGACTCGTATCGGTCCCGCCGCCGGCGAAGGAACTGCGAGAAGAAAAACCGCGCCCAACAGAATTGCCGAAAATGATCCGCGCATACTGGTGTGCTCCCGCAACCAGACTATCGTATGGCTTTGCGGGGGCGGCGGCAACTCTCCCGCCGTTTTTCGCGAGGACGCTGCTCCTGAAGTTACTGAAAACAATCCAATTATTAATGAAAAGAGGCCTTTTCGGGACGATCTGCTATAATGAAGTTTGTCCGGTATTACATTTCGCCGGAGCTGGCAATTGTTCCTTCCGTATTCCGCTCACTCCGCAAAGGAGTGGTAGGGTTGGGATTCCGAGTAGAGCGTTTTCCTTTGCGAAGTGGACCAGCGGGGGATTATTGTCGGAAGTGTACGAAAATCGGCGCGCTTTTGCGCCGTGACCGAAGGGAGTGTGCTATGGCAGGACGCGGCAGAACCAGTTATCAAAAACGTCAAAAAGAGCAATTGCGGCTGGAGCGGCGGCAAGCCAAGGCTGCACGGAAACAGGAGCGCAAGGCGCAGAAGGGCCGGGAGAGCGACATCATAGAAAACCCTTACCAGGATGAGTTCGTTGTTGACGATTTGGACGACATCATTCCAACGCGTCCGCGCGATATGCAAGACCGGTTGTAACTCGACCTGGAAAACTTAGTTGCCACCTACCGGCTGCAGAATTTTGACGTTTGTGAGCAATACATCGGTCGGACGGCATCTGTGCGCCCATATTGAACGCCCGCGGAGCCTGCCCACTCCAGCATCCGGCAGGTGAACAGCCGCGCTTCGCCGTAAGTCCCGCCCGGAAGCGCAGGCTTTTTCCTCTTCTCAACAAAACCTATCTGATAATCGCCTTGGCCAGGCCCGCGTTGCCCGCCGAATCGGTAACCCGGAAGACGACCAGATGCTCTCCGGGGGCAAGATCGTCCAGGCGGACTACAAAGCGCTCGCGCTCGGAATCGATGATGCCCTCTACGGGTTCGATTGGAACCCACGGCCCGGCATCCACCGTGTACTCGGCGCGGCGCAGCGGGGAGGCGGCGTCGACGGCTTCGACTTCGATTTCCACGCGCGAACCGGTCCGTTTCGGCGTCCCGGCTGTGACCACCGGCGGCGTGTGATCGATGAGGGTGGGTGAACTGATCATTTCCGCCTCGCGGGCGGTCCCGGCGGCGTTGGCCGGACTGTCGGAGGCGACCACGCGGAACCAGTAGCGGCCATCGGCGAGCGAGTCGGCCTCCAGCATGTAGGCGTTCTCGCTGACGTTGTCCTTGAGCAGCTTCCACTCGCGTTCGCCTTCTCCGCGGAAGTAGACGGAGTAAACCAGGCGGTCGTTGTCGAGGTCCTCGGCTTGCCAGACGATCTGAAGCTGGTCGGAGCCCGAGCGGCTCAGGCTCTGGGTGGGCGTTCCGCTTGAGGTGCCGGCGCCCGCTTCGCCCGTATCGGTCACGGTGATGCTGTAGGAGGACGAGGTTTGGGACTGCGAGGCGGCGGGTTTCGACGCGGCGGGGGTCCCGGGCTGGGCGACGACGGTAACGATTTTCACCGCCGGCGGCGTATTCTGCGGCAGGTAGGCCAGCGAAACACTTTCCAGCACCGGCCCGGCCTGGTCCGTTCCGGTGAACTCGGCCTTCCACTGGATGTAGCGCGCGTTCGGGCTGCGGATGGGCGTGCCTGCGGGGTTGGTGAGCGGTTCGGACCACTCGCTCCAGGTCTTGTCGGGCCGGGCGGAATTGCCCGAGCGGGTACGAAACACGATGCGGCTACCCCGCGGCGATTCGGCGCGCCAGCTCAGGCGCCCCCAGCGGGCCACTGAGTTTGCGTCGTGCACCGGCGATTCGTAGCTGCCCGAAGTGGCCTGCTCGCCCGCGAGGCGATACAGCTTGCCCATGTCCCCGGTAGCGGCCAGCAGCCCTGCGGAGGTGGAAAGCAGCCGCAGCGTTTCGCCTTCCTCGGTTTCAACCAGCAAAGTGGTCTGGCGGTCCGGCGCGAGGCGATAGATGCGGCCGCGCTCATCGGTGGAAAAGGTGATCTGGTTGCCGGAGAGCAGCAGGTCGTAGACATTCTCTTCTCTCGAGCTCCAGAGGCTCTCGACCGTGTTGTCCGGATTGATGCGGTAAATGGCCGATTTTTCAGCGCCGCTGAGATCGACAATCTTGGGGACCTGAACCGGCGTGACCGGAGCCTGCACCGCCTTCGCCGCCTCGGCCTTGGGCTTCAGCTCGATGCCCGCCTGCGCTTCGACAGTGACGCTGGTGTATGTGGTAGGGACGCTGGCGCTGGAGGGAACTCCGTAAGACGATGTGACCCCGCCGAGCGGCCGGCGCGCCATGGACCCGCCAAGCGCTGCGGCGTAGATAGCGCCATCGGGGGCGGGGACAATCGAACGGATCTCGGGGAGGCCGGCGTCATACAGCACAAAGGCTCTATCCTTGCCGGTGATACGATAGAGGATGCCGTTCGGCTCGCTGCCGGCCAGCAGGCGACCCTCGGAATCGAAGGCCAGGCAGGTGACGTGCGATTGCCCGGTGTCGTACCAGACCTCGCCCTTCCCGGCGGCCGTAATGCGGAAGATGCGGCCGTCGTCGCCGGTGCCGGCGTAGAGAGCGCCGTCGCGGGCGAAGGCTAGCGCCCAGATGTACTTCGTGCCGGGCGCGAAGTACTCGGAAGCCTTCCCGTTTTCGATCCGGTAGATCTTGCCGTCCGGGGACGTTCCCGCGTAGAGGAGGCCCTTGGAATCCAGGGCCAGAGCAAACACTTCGGGCTGGTCCGCGGTCCACAGCAGGGAAGCTTTGCCTGAGCGGTCGATGCGGTAGACGCGGCCGCGATGGCCGGTGGCGGCGTACAGCGTGCCGTCGGGGGCCTGCACGACGCTCCAGATGATCGGTTCGCCGGAAGCGAACAGCGTTTCGGTTTTCGGCGCCAGGAGCAGCCGGCCATCGCGGGTGAGCGAAATGTTGTTGAGGCGGCCGGCGGCGAAATCGCGGAAGGAGTTCATCTCCCACGCCGTAGGGGAGGAGGCGCGCAGCGGAGCGGGAACCATCGCCAGCACGCCCGCGAGAGCCGCCAGGAAAACTTTGTTCATTCTTTCACTTCCACCTGAATTGTCTTCGATCCGCTGACGACCGCATCGCCCGCATCGATCTCGAATTCCGCCACTCGGGAGTGGGCCGGCGCCGGCAGGCTGCCGAGCGAGCTTTGCGATCGCGCCAGGATCATGCCCAGCGAGGGGGGCGGGCCGGGCAGAGTCTCCCCTCCGACGTCATAGGACGGCTCGGCGCGCCACACGCGGAGGTAAGCCTTGGTGTTTCGCCTGAGCCCGTTCAGGAACGAAACGAGCTGAACAGCGGATTTGGGCGGCGCGGAAATCATCTGCCTGTAGTCGGTGAGATTGATCGTGTTGGCGTCGGCCGCGGAAAAGTGCAGCGGTCCCGTGGGCGCCCCCACGGGCACTTGGTAGGTGACCTTACGCGTGATTTCGGCCGCGTTTTCGCCGGTCAGCACCACGGTAATGTCCACGCTTTCGCCCGGCCGCACCTCGCGCTTCGAAGTCCAGACCTGGTCGATTTGCACCCGCCGCTTTTCGGGGAACGAGGCGATGTCGAGCGCGACGCGCTTGAGCCGCAACGATTCGAAGCCGCTCTGCATGGCGTAAGCCAGAGGAACGGCGGCCGCCGTCGAGACCTGGGCCGGGAGATTAATATCGCCCGCGTACATATTCTCGATTTTGAGCGGGGCGGGGCCCGTCTCGAATTCGAGTTCGCCGGTGACGCTGAAGCTGGAATCCCCAATCGAGCGCTCCGTGGCGTCGATCGCCGAAAAGACGGCCATCTGAAGCAAAAACGGGGAGAGCACACGGTCATTGACCATCTGCATCTGGTACGTATCGGACCTCTGAACGGCGCCATGGCTCCGGACGCGGATGGAGACGGGCACGGTGGCAGCCATGCGCCCCAGTTGCCCGGCGATGGCCGTGCTGCTGTCCTGCGTGATCGTGCCCATCCACTCGCGGGCGGTCGAAATCTTGAACGAGCTGGAGTAGGTGGGCAGGAGGGTGAGGACCTCGGCGCGCGCGAAGGGCAGATCGGTTGTTCCGATCGAGAGGAAACGGTGTCCGAAGGCGTAAACGCGGCCCTTGTCGATGCAAGTGACGGTGCCGTCGGCGCCCACGCTCATGTCGCCCGACAAAAGTTGCACGGTAATCATGGAGCCGGGCTGCAATGAGGCCGGATTGCCGAGTCCCGTGCCCGGATTGCCGCCCCCTCCGGCGCCCTGCAAAGGTTCGAGCCCCAGAGAACGGAGCTGCGGGGCGAAATGCTCTATGGTGGCGCGGGTGAATCCGCCGAAGGAGACCGGGGTGGCGATATTCACCATGCGGACGCCGCCGGGGGCGAGCACGTTCTCTGCCGGCGGTACGAGCGTGTCGAGCCTGCCATCCCAGGGTAGGGCGGCGACGCGGCGGGCGGGCGCCGGCGCACGGGTGGCCTGAAGCATCTCCTCGATCGGGCGGATGCCCGCAATAGGCTCCTTGGAATACTCAAAACCCAGGGCGACGGCCCCGATCAGCTTGCCGTCGATGTAGACCGGGCTGCCGCTCATCCCTTGCAGAATCCCTGTCTGGGCCAGGGGCCCACCGGATAACTTCGCCAAGATGAGGGACTGCCTTGGGCCGACGTTTTCCAGAATCCCGAGTATCTGGACCTGAAACTCGTCGATACGATCGCCCGAGAAAACGGTCTTCCCAATGCCCTTCATGCCGGGCCGGATGTCCTTCAGCGGGAGAGTGGGGACCTCCGCGCAGAGGACGCCCGCCGCCAGGAGACAGCACAGAAGACGCACACTCCTATTCTAGTGGTTGCGGATAGGCGGTTGGGGAAAACCCGCGGCCGGGGCCCGATTCGATCGGAACGAAATCGTATCGCAAGGCCCTTATAGGTTGAAGACCTTAGCTCGTTGCCTCTGCGGAAACCGTTGTGCTTTACTGGAGTCACCCATGGTTCCAGGGATCAATTCTGCGCGGGAAGAGGCGCCGGCGGGCGGCGCAACAAAGAGCCTGCCGTGGGCGGCGGTGATCTGGTTCGGCGCGCTTTTGCTGCTGTGTTACGCGCCCGTGTTAACCCGGTTAGTGCAGCAGTGGATCGCGGACGAGGACATGGGGCATGGGTTCTTCGTTCCGGTGGTGGCGGGCTACATTGCCTGGCAGCGCCGTGATGAACTTGCGGCGTTGAAGCCGTCGCCGAACTGGTGGGGGCTGGCGGTGCTGGCCTGGGGCGCGGCGCAGCTTTACTTTGCCACGCTCGGCGCGGAGCTGTTCCTGGCGCGGACCGCCTTTATCATTTCGCTGGCGGGCGTGATACTGCTGGCGGCCGGCGCGCACGCGCTGCGAATCCTGGCATTCCCGCTGTTGCTGCTGCTTTTCATGGTCCCGATCCCCGCAATCATCTACACCCATATCACCTTCAAGTTCCAGTTGCTGGCCAGCCGGCTGGCGGAGGCGGCGCTGGCGCTGCTCGGCGTGCCGGTGCTGCGCGAGGGAAACATTCTGGAGCTGGCCACGCAGCGGCTCTCGGTTGTGGAGGCCTGCAGCGGCATACGCTCGCTGCTGACTCTTTCGTTCCTGTCTCTGGTCTACGCGTACTTCTTCGACCGCAAGGTGTGGATGCGGTTTGCCCTGCTGGTATGTACGGTGCCGATTGCCATTGTGGCCAACGCGAGCCGCGTTACGATGACCGGGCTGGTGAGCGAAGTTGATCCGGAACTGGCCGAGGGAGTCTTCCATACCGCCTCGGGCTGGGTGATTTTCATGGTGGCGCTTGCGATCCTGATCGCGGCGCACTGGGTAATCAACCGAACCTACAGGCTCTTCCATGGGAAAAGTTAGCTTCGGTTTTTTGAAGAACAGAGCCGTACAGGCCGCCACGGTGCTGCTGGTGGCGCAGGCGCTCGGGTTATATGCGGTGTCGCGGCGGGAAGAAGTGCCGCTGGCGCGTCCGCTGGCAAGTTTCCCGGTTCAACTGGGGTCGTGGAGAATGGCGCAGGAGGGCGTGGTCGAAAAGGAAGTCCGGGATGTGCTGAAGGCCGACGACCTGCTGACGCGCACTTACTACAACCCCGCCGAAGGGCGCGCAGCCCACCTGTTCGTGGCCTACTTCAAATCGCAGCGCACGGGCCAGGCGCCGCACTCGCCCAAAAACTGCCTGCCGGGAGCGGGATGGGCACCGTCTGAATCGGACTTTCTGACGATCAAGGTGCCGGGGGTGGACACGCCGATTTGCGTGAACCGGTACGTTGTGGCCAAGGGCGAAGAACAAAGCGTGGTGCTTTACTGGTATCAATCGCGGGACCGCAGCATCGCCAGCGAGTACTGGGCCCGGCTGTATATGATCGCCGACGCCATACGGTACAACCGAACCGATACGGCGCTGGTGCGCGTGGTGGTGCCGGTAATCGCGAATGAAACGGATGTGGCAACGAAAACGGCCGAGGAATTCGTGCAGTCATTTTTCGCGACGCTCAAGCAGTACTTGCCGTCTTGAGCGGCGGGCGCCGGGGCAGCCATGCCGGCACTTCATTTTGGCCACTGAGACCGGATGCATACAGCGTCAAGGACTCTATCGAGCAAGCGAGCCTCATCCGGCGATACGTGGCGGTAGGTTGCGGTCTCAAAGGCGCGCCCAAGAACTCGCCAGCATTCTCCGCTAAGAGCTTGTTGAAGAATTCATCCAAAGCCGCCGGAACAGGACACCTTTGAAATGTTCTGATCGTCTATACATCATGCGCGGCAACGACGATCCACTGCAGGCCGAAATGTTCAGCTACGTATCCCTGGAAGACCGGATTCCAGCGACTCACCCATTGCGGGCCGTCCGCAAACTGGCGGATTCGGTGCTGGCCGAGATGTCCAAGGACTTCGACCGCATGTACGCC
>JBLNCW010000130.1:0-65096 GCA_050261015.1 Rhodospirillales bacterium
TGCAGCCCTCGCCGGAAATCGGACGCTTCGAAGCTAGGTCGTGCCCAGTTTGATGCCGCCTCATGTCCTCAACGTGCCGAGATCGGGCACGTCCCCTCCTTAGGGACGGATCACGGGCCGGCGAGGCGCGCGGTACGATATCATCTTCGGACAGCTCATGCCTCGAAAAGCTCTCATCACCGGCGTCACCGGCCAGGACGGGTCCTACCTGGCCGAGTTCCTGCTCGAAAAAGGATACGAGGTTCACGGCCTGAAACGGCGCGCCTCAAGCTTCAACACCGATCGCGTTGACCACATCTACGAGGATTTCCACTCCTCCTCGGCGCGCTTTTTTCTCCACTATGCCGACCTGACCGACGGCGGCTCGCTTACCAACGTGCTTTATGATGTGCGCCCGGACGAGATTTACAATCTCGGCGCGCAGAGTCACGTGAAGGTGAGCTTCGACGTGGTCGAGTACACCGCCGATGCCGCCGGCATGGGAGCGCTCAGGCTGCTGGAGGCCATCCGCCGCACCGGGTTGAAAGCCAGATACTACCAGGCGTCCTCCAGCGAGATGTACGGCTCGACGCCTCCGCCTCAGTGCGAAACCACGCCGTTTCATCCCCGCAGCCCGTATGCCTGCGCCAAGCTGTTCGCGCATACGCTGACCGTCAACTACCGCGAAAGCTATAACATGCACGCCTCCTGCGGCATTCTCTTCAATCACGAGTCCCCGCGCCGCGGAGAGACATTCGTCACACGGAAGATTACGCGTGGAGTAGCGCGCATCAAGCTCGGGCTGGAGCGCAAACTTTATCTCGGCAACCTGGATGCCCGCCGCGATTGGGGCTATGCGCCCGATTACGTTCGTGCCATGTGGCTCATGCTCCAGCAGGAGAAGCCGGACGATTACGTAATCGGCACGGGCGAAGCCCACTCGGTCCGGGAATTCTGCGAGGCTGCCTTCGCCTGCGCCGGCCTGGACTGGCGGGAGCACGTCGAGGTGGATCCGCGCTACTTCCGCCCGGCCGAAGTCGATTACCTTCTCGCCGATGCTTCCAAGGCGCGGCGGGTCCTGGGATGGGAGCCCAGCGTCAGCTTCAACGAGCTGGTGCGGTTGATGGTTGAGGCCGACCTGGCCGCCCTCCAGCGGCGGATTAGCGGAGGCGCGTCCGCGCTTGCGGCGCCCTTCTCCACGGGCGGCGGAGGCAAACCCGGGCACTGAGGCGGCCCGTAGCCAGGAGCCGCCGGCGGTGCCATAATCAATCCGATGATAAAGACAATCGCTGTGGCGCTACTGGGCTTATTTGCTGGAGTCCTTTTCGCAGCCGACTTCCCTCAGGCCGAAATCACGAACGGCTTGATCCGGGCGAAAATCTATCTGCCCGACGCGCAAGAAGGGTTCTACCGCGGCACACGCTTCGATTGGTCGGGCGTCATCTTCAGCCTGCAATACAAGGGGTTCGATTTCTACGGACCGTGGTTCGACAGGACGGCGCCGGACATTCGCGATTTTGTGTACGACGGACCGGACATTGTTGCCGGGCCGTGCAGTGCCGTCACCGGCCCTGCCGACGAATTTCGCCCGGTCGGCTTCGATGACGCGAAGCCCGGCGGCACCTTCGTCAAAATCGGCGTGGGCGCTCTCAAGCGGCCCGACGACGCCCCCTACAGCAATTACCGGCTTTACGAGATCGCCGACGGGGGCAACAGGACCCTCCGGCAAGGCCGCGATTTTATCGAATTCACGCAGCAGCTCTCGGATGCCTCATCCGGCTACGGCTACACGTACCGCAAGGTCGTGCGCCTGACTGCCGGCAAGCCGGAAATGGTTCTGGAGCACAGCTTGAGGAACACGGGCAGCCGCCCGATCCGCACCAGCGTCTACAACCACAATTTCATCGTGCTCAACAAGCAGCAGACGGGTGAGGGATTTGTGATCACCGTGCCGTTCCAGATCCGGACGCAGCGCCCGCCCAACCCGAATCTGGCCGAAATTCGCGGGAACCAGGTTGTATACCTCAAGACGCTGGAAGGCCGCGACGTGGTCACCGCCCCGCTAGAGGGATTCGGCGCCAGCGCTCGTGATCACGAGATTCGCGTCGAGAACAGGAAGCTGGGCGCGGGCATGAGAATCGTTGGCGACCGCCCCCTGATGAGCTTCAATCTCTGGTCGATCCGGTCCGTGATCTCGCCGGAGCCCTTTGTCGCCATCGACATCGAGCCGGGCAGCGAGTTCACCTGGAAGAGCACCTACACCTATTACACTCTGCCGTGAGGCGAGCGCCGATTCCACGGCTCGGGAAAGAGCCTCGTAGCTCATGTTGCCCGGGTGGTAGAGGCGGACAATGCCCTCTGCGTCGAGCAGCACCAGTGTCGGCGTGGTGCTTGCGCCGTACTGCTTGAAGTTTTCCTCGCTCACAGGCACGGGCATGTTCTTCAAACCGGCGTACACACTCCGGCGCACTTCGTCGATGTATTTGAGTTCTTCTTCGGGCGACGCTTCCTCACCGCGCCTGGTATAGCCGTAGCGCTGCGTCGGGCCGACAATCGTGAGCCCGCGGCCGCCGTATTCGGACTCCAGCCTGATGAGCGCCGGAACCTGCTCCTTGCAGTCGGAGCACCAGTGAGCCCAGAAAAACAGCAGCACCGCACGCCCTTTGAGCGCGCTCAGCGGAACCGGCTTTGGCCCCAGCCATTGAGCGACGTCGAGCGGGGGCGCGGGCTTGCCTTCCAGGGTCAGCAGGTTCAGATTCTTCTGTATCCGGGTGCGAATCGAAGTGCTTCTCCAGGTCTCCAACTCGCGCTGAAGAAACGCGACTGCGGCCGAGCGCTCGCCGCGCGCGGCCAGAACATTTGCCTGAACTTCGATGGAAGCGCCGAGCGCGATCGGCAGGTGTTTGTCGTCGTCGAGCTTGCGCCCCTTCAACTGCTCCAGCGCGAGTTGCCGCGTCTCGGCGGCGTAGGCCTCCGCCTTGTCGAACTGCTTCGCTGCCAGGGCGCCCCGCCCGAGCCAGGAGTACGCTTCGATCATCTCCGCCGTGACGCCGTTCGCCCGGCGGTAGGTCTCGATTTGCCGCTCCGCAAGCGCAAAGTCGCCCCGCGCGATGGCGGCCCGCACGTCGGCGACTATGGCGGCGGAGGCCGCCGTCAACTGCGCGAAGAACACCAGCGAGGCCTTCAGCGCGCTCATGCGGAGGCTATCTTCTTCAAGAGTTCCCTGGTGTAAGCCATGCTGGCTTCCAGGTCCTCGCGCTCTCGCGCAGCCGCCTCTTCACGCGGAACGCGCGGCGGGGCCGGGCGCGGGGTCCCCTTCTGAACCAGGGCCACGAACCGCGCGAATTCCCAGGCCGGCATCTTGCTGTACGCCTCCCAGAACTTCGGGTCGTAGTAGTTGAACTGGCGCGGGCCGGTGACGATAACTTCCAGCGACAGCGCCTTGCCGGGGCACAGCTCGACGTACTTGCGGACGTAATCGTCGATTCCGATATTGCCGTCGCCCATGCGCGTCCAGGCGACCGCAGCGCCGTTCGGCGCGGGCCACACGGCGCTATCGCGCAAATGGCTTGTCACGACGTAAGGCGCCAGCGTTTCCAGCGTGAGGTGCGGATCCTCAATCGCCCACACCGGATTGCCCGAGTCCAGGCAGGCGCCGACGAAGTCCTTCCCGGCTTCCTCGATCAGCATTTTCAGCTCGCGCGCCTGCATGTCGCCGGCGTGGTTTTCAATCGCGATCTTCAGCCCGGCATCCATCACGCGCGAGCGCACGGCCCGCAGTACCTTCACGGTGCTCTCTATGTTGCCTTCGATGCCGAGGGGCGGCTGGCGGTCGGCCGAGCTGCCCAGCACACAGCGGATGATTCGCGACCCGACCGCGTTGGCGGCGCGGATCATTCTGGTCAATTGCTCCTCGGCCGTCCCCTGCTCGGCTCTGAACATCTTGGAAGTCGGGCAAATGGACATCATGCCGATTTCGATCTCGATGCCCAACTTTTCCGCGTGGGCGCGCACGCGCTTCAGGTGCTCCTCCTCAAGGCTGCCGATGAAACGGATCTCGCTGAAGTGGACGACCTCGACGCCGTGCTTCGCGCAGTAGTCCAGGTACTGAAACGGAGTCCAACCCTGGGAGCGGATGCTGAACAGGTCTACCCCGAATTTCACGCGGGATGCAGGCGCCGGGGAGGCGGAAGACGCAAGGGCGCCCATACTTGCGGCCAGAAAAGTTCTCCGGTGCATTCCGATATTTTATACCGGGAGGCCGAATGGCTTCCGCAATTTCATGTGTCGGTGAGTCAGCGGTGGGGTGTTCCCATTAATGGCGTACAGGGGTGGTGCGCCCGGCGCGATTCGAACACGCGACCTTCTGGTTCGTAGCCAGACGCTCTATCCAACTGAGCTACGGGCGCATTTTCAAGATCGGTGAGACCCAGAACCCACTCTAGCGGGTTGGGCGAAAGGGTGTCAAGTCGCGCGGGACCGTGGCGTGCGCGGGCGCCCCGGTGATGCGGCCTTCGCGGTCGAGTTTGAGCCGCTCACCGCGCCAGAGGACGGTCGAGCCGAACAAACCGGCTGCCCAAACGGCCACGCCCGCAAGGTCGCGCAGCGGGATGAGGTAAAAATCCGAAACCACGCGGCGGTCTTCGAGCACCAGCGCACCGACGGCGATCCCGGCTATCATGCGAACTGCAAGCAGCAATAGGGCGGCCCACCAGGCGCCGGCGGCGGCCAGCAGTACGGCCCACAGGGTCGCGTTCGAAAGCGGCATGCCGGCGTAGCCGCCGCCGCGCGAAACGCGAATCGTCCGCGCCCAGCGCAATTGGTGGCGCCAGACGTCGCCCCACGTGCGGCCGGGCAGCGACGTCTCCACCACGCAGCGCGACAGCACCACGCGCTTTCCAAGCCCGCTGATGCGCCGCCCAAGCTGGTAATCGTCGGCGATGTAATCGGCAAGAGCGCCGTAGCCTCCGATAGCTTCCAGATCCGCGGCGCGAAAAGCCATGGTGGAGCCCAGGGCGAATTCCGAGATTCCGGCCAGCGGCGCCACCAGCACGCCGGGCGCGAAATCCGTCGCTATGCCGATGGCTTCCAGGCGCCCCGGCCAGCCGCTGGCGCAGGCGCGGTAGAGACAGGTGACTACGCCGCAACAGGGATCTTCAAGCCGGGAAACCACCCTCCGAAGATAGTCCTCAGGCACCCGGATATCGCTGTCGTTGACAACCAGAACCGGATAGCGGGCGGCGGCCGCCAGCTCTTCCAGCACCCCCACTTTGGGATTCGCGGCGTCGATGGGCGCCACGATGAGGCGGATGGGAACGCGGGGGTACTCGGCAGCCAGGCGCTCGATCTCCTGAATCGCGGGATCGTCAGGGTGGCTCACGCCGAACAGAATTTCAAAACGCGGGTAGTCCTGCTCGGCGTGCGAGCGAATGAACTCGTAGAAGTCGGGATCGAGGCCGCGCACCGGCTTGAGAATCGAGACTCCAGGGAAATGCGACGGCTCCGGATCGCGCACCCGAAGGCGCCACAGCGCCGCGGCCAGCGCCAGCAACTGAAAGACGAAGGCGGCCGCGCCGAGGATGAGCAGCAGATAGATCACAAGGCCAGGAGGGCGACTCCGCCCGCAACCAGTCCCGCACCGGCCCACCGCCGCCAGCTAATCCGCTCCTGGAGGGCGTACTTGGCGACAAGAGTCTCGACAACAAAGCTCGCAGCCGTCGCTGGGACGGCAAAACTAAGATCAGCGACAGATAACAAGGTAAGAAAAGCGAAAAAAGACACGGCCATCATCACAACCGCGAGAATAATATACCAGTTTCCAGCGATGCGAGCTGCCACGCGGCCGAGAGCACCGGGGCGGAAATCGTGAATTTCGCCATGGTGTTTCATCGCCTTCGTCTGGAGCACGTCGGCAACCGTCGTGGCGCCCACGATGATCGCCACAAGGAGCCAGTTCACACGCATACCTCCGTCTTCTCTTCCGACGGAGCGGAGGCCTGCGCCGGCGGCCGCGGTGCGGTCGTGCGAACCGCGGTGGACCCCACCAGCGCAATCCCGGCCACGATCAACAGCGTGCCGGCCCAGCGGGCCGCGCTGATGTGCTCGCCCAGGAACAGGCGGCCGAGCACCGCGTTCAGAACGTAGCCGATGGCGGTGACGGGCAGCACATAGCTGAGGTCGGCCCAGCTCAACAGAGCCAGACGGGTGAACATCCACAGGATCAGCAGGCCGATGCCGGCGGCGACCCAAGGGTGAAAGATGACGCGGATGTACTCCAGGGCGGAATCGCCCAGAACCGTCCCGCGCCGTTTCAAGCCCCAGCTAATGAAGAAATTTCCGAGGACATTGGCGAGGATAACAACTAACGTAAGGACTCTAGTCTTAAAATGAAAACGGTCGTTCACTCAATCGCTCGTTCCGCTCCCCCGGCGTACGCGCCGCTCACCCCTTTGTGTTCGGCTATAAACTTCTTCCGCTTGGAGCGCAATGCCAGGTACTCCCTGGCTTCCTTGTAAAGCCGCCTGCGTTCGGAGCCATCCCAGAGCGCCTTGCGCACCACGCGCCAGATCACCCGGGGGCGGAAGTAATACTCCCCATAAAATCTTTCGACCCAATCGACCAGTTCCGCCCGGTCCAGTCCCGGGTAGACGACGTTGGGCAACTGGTGGCCGCTTTCGTCGGTCATGGAATCCACGGTGATCAGACCGTTGCGCGACGCGTAATCGTAAAACTCTGTTCCGGGGTAAGGATGGGCGATGGAAACCTGAATCGTCTCGGTGTCGAGCCGCTTGGCGAACTCGATGGTCCGGCGCAGGCTCTCGCGGGTCTCGCCGGGCAAACCGACAATGTAGTCGCCGTGCACCAGCAACCCGAGCTTCTTGCAGTTGGCGGTGAACCGCTCCGCCATCTCCACGGTGGCGCCCTTCTTGATGTTTTTCAGGATCTGCGGAGCGCCGGACTCGTAGCCCACGATCAGCAGGCGGCAGCCCGCTTCCTTCATCGCCTTCAGGGTTTCGTAGTCCGTGGTGACGCGCGATGTGCAGGACCAGGTGAACTTCAACGGCTTCAACTTGGCGCACAGCTCGATGGTGCGGGCTTTCTGGTAGTTGAAGGTGTCGTCGTCGAAAAAGATTTCCTTCAAATTCGGGAAGCTCTCCAGGGCGAACCGCACCTCGTTTGCGACGTCGTCGGCGGAGCGCACGCGCCAGCGGTGACCCGAATGGGTCTGCGGCCACAAGCAGAAGGTGCACATGGCGGGACAACCGCGCGAGGTGTAGAAGGCAATGAACGGGTTTAGGAGAAACGGGACATTGTAGCGGGTAATATCGAGGTCGCGCTTGTAGACGCGCGTGACCCAGGGCAGCTCATCCAGGTTCTCGATCGCAGGGCCATCCGGGTTGTGACGAAAGCCGCCGTTGTCCCTGTAACTCACGCCGGGAAGTTCGGCGAGCGAGGCGCCCCGCGCGTAATTGGCAATCTGGTAGTCGAACTCGCGGCGCACCACGAAGTCGATTGCGCTGGAGGCGCGCAACGTTCCTTCCGGGTTCACGGTAACCGGAGGGCCGACGAAGGCCACCTTGAGCTTCGGGTTGGCGTCCTTCATCATCTCGGCGATCTTGACGTCCACGTGGAAGCCTGGCGTGGAAGTGAACAGCACGAGCAGCTCGAAATCGGCGGCCATCGCGACCGTCTGCTCGATGGAGATCTTGTGCGGAGGCGCGTCCACCACCTTGCTGTCCGGAAGCATGCCTGCCGGGTAGCAGAGCCACACGGGGTACCAATAGGACTCGATCTCACGCGTGGCGGGCCAGCGTGAGCTCGCGCCTCCGTCAAATCCCTCAAAAGAAGGAGGGTTTAGGAACAGGGTCCTCATCGGCACTCCTTCGAGCTTAATGGTTCTCTGCTTCCAAGCACACGAAAATGAATGGGAATGCTTTCCACCCTACCTGGGCGGTGCAAATTCAGCGCTGAGCGCTACCTGCCGCCTGGGCGATCTGAGGGCTACTGGTGCCCATCGCGGCTTCGATTGCGGCATCGGATTCGCCGAGCCTGTACTTGTCGAACCAGATCGTAAGCTGTGCCTTGCCCACAATCCGGGTTTCGACGTCACTGATCAAGCGCCTGGGAACCGCAATCCCATCACAAATATAATAATCTCGAACAAAATAAACGCTTTTCAGAAAAACCGAGGGATTCTTGACCAGCTCACCCCATTCGCGAAGCGGCAGGGCCGTCTGCTGATCGATCCACAGCTCGCCCTTAAACAGCCCCAGGCGTTTCTGCCGCGGGGTGAGCTGAAGGACATAGGCCGGACGCCCGGCATAATCGGTGATCCCTTTGTACTTGAATTTGTAATTGGCCGGCGTGATCGCGATGGAGCTGGAATAATCGCTCCGGGCCTGCTGTTCGGCTTGCAGGAAGCGGGCGATCACCTCTTTTTTTACCGTGCTGTCGCCTTCGTAACGCTGCCAGCTCGGGGGATAGAAGATCTGTCCCAACTTCGTGATGAACTTCAGTGCACGCAGCCTGCCCTGCTTTCTGAGCCGCGGGAGCTTGGCGTCGATGTCGACTTCCATAGAAGCCGAGAGCTTGTGGTTGTTCTGGGCTTCAAGAGCAGAGAGATAACGCTGCACGAGTTCGTCGGCATCAGGCGGGGAGGATACCGGCGGCAGCGAGTTGGGATCCGCCCACATCAAGATGGGAAAGGCGACGAGAGCTGCGACTTTCAACAACTTTTTCACGTGAACCTGAGCCTTCTCTTTTGTTCACTCTATCACAGGAAGGGATGTCAAAAACAACGGCTGGGTTTCAGGAGAGGAACCCGGACCGGCGGCGGCGTGCATGTAACTGATAATATGGTGGCATGTTTACGGTGCCTGCCGGCGCCCGGCGCGAAGAGAAGCTGCTGGTGACCAACGAAGTCGCCGTCAATTTTTTGGAAACGGAGAGCGCGCGAGTGCTGTCCACCCCCCACCTGATCGGGTATCTGGAGATGACCGCCCGGAACCTGATCAAGGAGCACCTGCCGGAGGGCTGGGACTCGGTGGGCACCCACGTTGACGTCCGGCACCTCGCCGCCACGCCGGTCGGGATGGCGGTGCGCCTCGCAGCCGTGGTTCTCTCCACCACCGAGAACCGGGTGGTGTGCCGGGTGGAGGCCTGGGACGAGCAGGAGAAGGTGGCCGAGGGTACCCATGAACGGTTTCTGATCGACGTGGCCCGGTTCGCCGCGCGGGTTCAGGCGAAGGCGGCCGGTTCCCAGGTCCGCCGGGAGTAGCGCCTCCGATTCGGTTGTTGTAGAATGGGTTGTTGTCACCTTCGGAGTGCGCGCTCTGAGAGTGCGCCCGCACGCGTGAGGCGGTCCGGCAAAGCATTTACCAAACAGGAAGGTTCCGATGTTTGCAGTCATACAGACAGGCGGGAAACAGTATCGCGTCTCCCCCGGCGATGAGATCGACATTGAAAAGCTGCCGTGGGAGGCCGGAGTCGAGCTCGAGTTGAACAGCGTACTGGCTGTTTCCCGGGAACCCGGTGAGTTGTTGACCGGCTCCGAGCTGGAAGGAGCAAAGGTTCTGGCGACCATAGTAGGACACGACCGTGGCGATAAGGTCCGCGTCTTCAAATTCAAGCGCAAGAAGCAGTACAAGCGCACGATCGGCCACCGGCAGGACTTCACCCGGGTGAAGGTGACCGGCATTGTGGTCTAGGAGCACGTCATGGCGCACAAGAAAGGTTTAGGCAGTTCGCGCAATGGACGCGATTCTAACTCGCAGCGGCTTGGAGTGAAGGCGTTCAGCGGCCAAATGGTTTCCGGCGGTTCCATCCTGGTCCGGCAGCGCGGCACACCGTTCAAGCCCGGCGAAAACGTAGGCCGGGGCAAGGACGACACGCTGTTCGCGAAGGTGCCCGGCATCGTGGAATTCCGGGACCGCGGCCGACTGGGCAAGTTCGTTTCCGTCAGACAGGCATCCTGAGAGGCCGCCCTTTGGGAGGGCGGCTCCGCCGCGCGTTCAGCAAGTACTCCCCAACAAGAGCCGATGTTTATCGACGAAGCCGTCATCTACGTCAAGGCCGGTGACGGCGGCAACGGATGCGTTGCGTTCCGGCGTGAGAAGTACGTGCCGCGCGGCGGCCCGAGCGGCGGTGACGGCGGGCGCGGCGGCGACGTCATGCTGGTTGCCAGCGAGCACTACAATACCCTTCTGCACTTCCGCTTCAATCCCGAGTACAAGGCCCAGCGCGGCCGGCACGGGGAGGGCAGCAACCGCACGGGACAGCAGGGGGCGTCGATTGAGGTTCCCGTCCCGGTGGGCACCGTCGTTTTTGACGCCGATACGGGCGAGCAACTCCACGATTTCGTTACCGCGGGAGACCGGTTCGTGGCGGCACGCGGCGGGCGTGGGGGACGCGGCAACGCGCGATTCGCCACCTCGACCCACCAGGCGCCCACCGAGCACGAGCCCGGCCGTCCGGGCGAGGAACGCCGGCTCCGCCTCGAACTGAAGCTGCTCGCCGATGCCGGGCTGGTCGGATTCCCAAACGCCGGAAAGTCCACCCTTATCTCCCGGATCTCCGCGGCGCGGCCGAAAATCGCCGATTACCCGTTCACCACACTCGAGCCGCATCTCGGCGTTGTATCACTGGAAGATCAGCGAACCTTTGTAGTGGCGGATATTCCCGGCCTGATCGAAGGCGCGCACGAAGGCCACGGGCTCGGCATTCGTTTCCTCCGGCACGTAGAGCGAACGCGCCTGCTGGTGCACCTGGTGGACGTCTCCGAGGCCACCGGCCGCGACCCGGTTCGCGATTTTGAAGTGGTTATAGCCGAACTGGCAAGCTTCAGCGAGGATCTGGCCAACAAGCCGGTGCTCGTTGTGGCTACGAAGCTCGACGCGGCGCAGGATCCAGAACGGCTGGAATCGCTCCGGCGGATGGCGGCAGAAAAGGAATTGCCCTTTTACGCCATCTCCAGCGTAACCGGTCAAGGTATTGAGGAACTGAAGTTCGCAATAGGCGAGCGAGTCTGTAAATAGAGTCCGAGGCGGCCCGGTGGGCCCTATCGCGGAACCAGAATCGCCGGAGAAAACACCGGCCGCCGGGCGAAATAGCCTTCCTGGTGGAGCCTGCGATACATGTTACCGGCGATTTCCGCGGCCGTCGGCCCGCTTACTCCGTGTCCGCCGGTCAGCAGCACCACAACCACGATTTTGTTTTCGCCGAAATCGCTGTACGAACCGAACCAGCCCAGATGAGTAGTCCCGCCCGTGCAGGTGCCCGTCTTACCGCAAATGGGGGCATCAGGATTATAAAGGGCGCGCCGCGCAGTCCCGAATTCCACGGCGCCCATCAGACCGGGCTTGATGTGGGGAATATGCTTGGCAATATCGAGGTTCCGCTTGATGCGCGGCACGAATTTGTCGATTTCTTCCTGGCTCTGCGGGTATTGCAGGTAGTAAAGCGTGCCGCCGTTGGAGATCGCCGACAGCAGCGCAGCCAGTTGCAGCGGTGTGAGCGTGATGCCCTCTCCGAAGCTGGCCATCATTCCCATGCCGCCGTTCTTCGGCGGGGCGTCGGCGAAATAACCCGGTTCCTCGCCTTCGATATTCAAACCCGCCTTTTCACCCAAACCAAACAGCCTGGCGTAATAGGCGAACCGCTCGTAGCCGAGCTTCACGCCGAGACTGGCGAAGTACGCGTTATTGGAAACCGCCAGGGCCTGCGTGAGGTTCATTCGCGTGCGCGAGGTGAGGCGCACGGGCGTGGTGCTATCGATCAAGCCTTCGGCGAGCGCCGCCAGCGCCACCGGAATTTTCACCGTCGAACACGGCTGGAAACCGCTCTTGAGTGCAACCCTCTGGTTCACCATCGCGAGGACACGCCCGGTGGAGGGATCGACTGCGACAACCGAGCCGTTGTAGGGGCCTAGCGCCTCGACGGCCGCGGAGCGGACGATGGGGTCGTCTCCCGCGACGCGGTCGCCCGACGTGGAGTCGGCGAACGTTGGCACCGTCCATGGGCTGCTGACGCGGCGCGCCCGCGCGTGCCTGGCCCGGCTGCGTGTCAGCGTGGCCGGGGTCGTCCTTCTTGATACGGCTGTCTTCGTTTTCGCGGTCCGAACGGCGGTCTTCTTCGCCGTGGTTGCTTTCTTAGTAGTTGTGGTTCTTGTCTGTGCGGGGGCCGCGAAAATTACGCCGGCGATCGCCAGCAGAGCAACTGCAAGATACAGAGGTCCGGTTTTCCGTCTGTGCATGAGAGCAGCGATTTTCTACACAACACGCGATAGGCCCGCTCTTCAGGCCCTCAGTGACCACACACTTCTTGCGATCATTTCAATTCTCGGCGAACCATACATTGCAAGTCAAGCCGGCGCGCGCATGACAAGCCGGGCCTGATTGTGTGAATAAGCGGCGCAAACGCAATTGTATAAGTGGTTCGCAAAGAGAACAAAAAACGCAGTTTCGACTTGCGCGCCGCCGTTCCCGCGGTATATGACTAATGATGCTATGAGCAATACGGTCGGCATCGGAATGATCGGGTACAAGTTTATGGGCAAGGCCCATACGAACGCCTACCGGCAGGCCGGGTATTTTTTCGATCCGCAGGTCAAGGCGCGGCTTCGGGTAGTCTGTGGGCGCGATATCGCGAAAGTTTCCAAATTCGCCGAGCGCTGGGGTTGGGAGAAAGCGGTTGGGGACTGGCGGCAGGTGATCGACGATCCCGAGGTGCGGATCGTGGACATTTGCTCGCCCAACAACACCCACTGCGAAATCGCGCTGGCAGCGCTTGAGGCGGGCAAGATTGTCGCCTGCGAGAAACCGCTGGCGATGAATAAGGACGAGGCGGCGCGGATGGCGGCTGCGGCGCGGAAGAGCGGCCGTATTACTACGGTCTGGTTCAACTACCGCCGGGTGCCGGCGATCGCATTCGCCCGTCAACTGGTTGATGAAGGGCGGATCGGGAAAATTTACCATTTCCGGGCGACCTACCTCCAGGACTGGACGATGGATCCCTCGGTCCCGCTGGTCTGGCGCATGGATAAGGACGTGGCCGGCTCGGGAGTGACCGGCGACCTGCATTCGCACATTGTGGACATTTCGAACTACCTGGCTGGGGAGATCGAGTCGGTAGCCGGGACGAGCCGGATTTTCGTCGCTGAGCGCGAGCGGCCCGAAGGCGGCCGTGCCCCGGTGCAGATTGAAGATGCCTCAATCTTCGTTGCCCAGTACGCGAACGGCGCGATCGGCCATTTTGAGGCGACCCGGTTCGCCAACGGCCGCAAGAACGGCAACACGTTCGAATTGAACGGGGATCGCGGCAGCATTTATTTCAATCTCGAGGACATGAGCCGCCTGTGGTACTTCGATTCGAGGGATCCCAAGCACGTTCAGGGCTGGCGGCAGATTTCGGTGTGGGAGGAGTGCCATCCTTACATGAAGAACTGGTGGGTGCCCGGGTGCGCCATCGGATACGAGCACACGTTCGCGAACCAGGCGGCGGATCTGCTCACCGCGGTGGCCGAAGGCAAACCCATGACGCCCGACTTCGACGATGGCCTGAAGTGCCAGTTAGTGCTCGACGCCGTGCTGGAAGCCTGCGCGTCGCAGCGGTGGGTCAAAGTGCAGCGCACCGGAGAAGGGGCGGCGGTTCAGTAAGGCACGTTCATTAAACAAGAATAAGAGGAGGACGGCGATTATGAAAATCTCGTTGGGAAGCTGGGCGTTTGCGTTCGGCCCTTACGCGAACGATCCGATACCGTTTGACCGCAGCGTGAAGAGACTCGCTGAAGCGGGCTACGACGGCGTGGAAATCTGCGGTTTTCCGCCTCACGTGACCCTGGACCGCTACCCGCCCGGCACGCGTCATGAAATTGTGAATCTGCTCCGCGATAACGGGCTGGGAGTTTCAGGCTATGCGGCGGATTTCGGCGGGATCAACCCCACCGTCGAGGGCAGCGCCGGCAGGTACCTGGACATGTTCCGCAGAAACGTTGAAATGTGCGTGGACATCGGCAGCCCGGCCATCCGCGTGGACACAGTCGCGGCGCCCGGCTCGATTCCGGAGACGGATTACCAGGCGGCCTTCGCGCGCACGGCCGATGTGTGGCGCCAGGCCGCGGGAATCGCCGAAGAGGCCGGCATCCGGCTGGTGTGGGAATTCGAGCCCGGCTTTGCCTTCAACAAACCTTCGGAAGTCGTGGCCATGCACGACACGGTGGGCCACCGGAACTTCAAGGTGATGTTCGACACCTCACATGCCTACATGTGCGGTGTGGTGGGAGCGCGCCAGCACGGCGAAAAAGAAACGCTTCCCGGCGGCGTGGCGGAGTTCCTCAAGCTGCTCGAAGGCCGGATCGGGCACATTCACCTGATCGATTCCGACGGGACACTGCACGACAATGAAACCAGCACGCACCGCCCGTTCGGAGAGGGCTTCGTAGATTTCAAGGCGCTCGCCCCGCAGTTGCTGGCGGTTCCGGGAATCGAGTGGTGGTGCATTGATCTGTGCTTCTGGCCGGGCGCCTGGGAGATGGTGGAGGCCAGCCGCGCCTTTGTAGCCGGGCTGCTGGCAGAGGGCGCCGCCGCCTGATCGGATCCCTTTACATTGCTGGGCGGAAACGTCTTGCTTAAAATAGGTATGGAAGTGCTTAGGCGACGAAGATGTCTGGTAGTGCGGCGCTGACTCATCGCGAGCGTGATGTTCTCTACGCCATCGTAGAGACCTATATCGCCACTGGTGAGCCGGTTGCATCCCGAACCATTTCGAGACGCCGAAAGGACTCGCTCAGTCCCGCGTCGATCCGTAATGTGATGGCGGATCTGGCCGACGAGGGGTATCTCGCGCAGCCGCACACGTCGGCCGGGCGGATCCCCACCCAAAAGGCTTTCCATGCCTATGTGCAATCGCTCACGAGCAGCCTGAGGCCCGTGATCGAGGCGGAGAGATTACGGGCTGACCTGGGCGGGGCGGATTCGCTGGCGGGCTGCGTCGAGCGCTCTTCCCGCGTTCTGACCCAAATCACACGCAACGTCGGCATTGCCGCCGCTATCCCGACCTCCAGCCAGACGCTTGACCAGATCGAACTGATCAAGCTGGCCGACCGGCGCGTGCTGATGGTCGTCGTCACGCGGGACCGCATTGTCCGCGACCGCGTGGTCTCGCTGTCCGACGACATCTCCCAGGATGACCTGAACTCCATTCGCAACTATCTGAATGCGAATTTCAGCGGCTGGCCGCTGTTGCAGGCGAGGCAGGAAATCCGGCGCCGGCTGGAGCAGGAAAGCGCCGCATACGATGCGATCCTGGCCCACTTGGGCGTCCTCTACAGCAAGGGACTGCTCGACATGGCGGGGACGCCCGAGATCCACATGGAGGGCGCTTCGAACCTGGTCGGGCTGGATCTCCACCTCACGCGCGAGAAGATGCGCGAGCTGTTCCGCACGCTCGAGGAGAAGAAGCGGATCTTGATGCTGCTGGACCGCTTTCTCGAACAGCCGCGGGGAGAGATCGGCGTCCAGGTAGGCCTCGGCGAAGCTCATCCGGCGATGAGCGCCTTGTCGCTCATCGGGCTGAGAGTAGCCCTGCCCGGCGGCCTTGCGGCCAAGATCGCCGTGCTGGGGCCCATTCGGATGAACTACGAGCGCGTGATGTGCGCCGTCTGGCAAGTCGGCCAGGCGTTCGAACAGGTTGCGGGCTGAGACTCAGCGCGCCCGTTCCGCCAAACCCTCGGTGAGCTCGATGTAGGAACCCCACGGGTCGGTGAAAAACGCGATCGCAAGCTTCAGATCCGGCACTACGCGGTAGGGAATATCAAACTTCACGCCTTGTGCCTGGAGCTTTTTCGTGAACGCCTCCAGGTTCTTCACTTCAAACCCGATGTGGTCGAGCGACCGCCCTTTTGTCCCCACCGTGCGCGACTCCGCGGCAGTGAACGTCAGGTTCGCGCCGGGCACGTCGGCCGCATCGAAGCCGGCACGCGTGCCGGGTACGGCGCCGAACATTTTGACGTACCAGGCCTGCATTTCCTTCGGCGCCGAGTTGAAGAAATGAACGTGATGGTGAGCAACGGCGGTCGGGAGGGCCGTGTCTTCCATGAGTTCGACTCGCACTTTGTCGGGTCCTTGAAGGAACGCGGGCTGCTCGCTTTCGATCGTGATGCCGTTCGCCCGCGCTTTGGCCAGCACGTCTTTGAGATTCCGCACCTTGAAGCCGAGGTGCCCGACCACGGATCCTTCCGTTCCCCCATCCGGCTCGCCGGGCTCCCAAAGGATCACGACGCCGGGCAAAACGGCCATTTCCATCCGCCCGAGCTTGGAATGCGAGCCGCCGAGTACGTTGACCCAAAGTCTGGTCTGGGCATCGACATCGCGAACCCTCAGGTGCAGGTGCCCCATGGTGACTCCCGCACTGTTGGGAGCGGAAAGCTGGGCAAAGCAGAAGGTGAATGGCAGGAGCAGAAACAGAATTTTTCTCACCTGGACAGACTACCACGACATACCGGGCGGCGGCAGGCTTGTCCGCGTTACACGCCCGGCGAATGCCGGTCGAACTCGCTGCAGGGCAGGAACGGGCCGTCGATGCAGGTGAGGGAACCAGAAGGGCTGGAGCACTTGCCGCAGATGCCAACCCCGCAACTTGTGATGTACTCGATGGATCCGAGAATGGACTCCTCGGGCGCCAGCCCACGCTGCAACTCGAAGCAACGGCGGACCATCGGCTCCGGGCCGCAATTGATGAACACCAGCTTGTTCTTCTCGGCGGGCGTCAGCGCCGCCAGCGCTTCGCCGAGCAGGTCCGGGGCATAGCCGCGGCGGCCCATTGTGCCGTCGTCGGTGGCCGTTAGCACGGTCCCGAGCGCGCGGAATCGCTCAACTTCGAAGAGCTGCTCGCCGGTCTTCGCGCCGAGCAGAAAAATCTGGCGGTTGTCCGCCTTGAGGCGGTGGGCGATCTCGAGCAGCGAGGCAATTCCGGTGCCGCCGCCGACGTGAACCACAGTGCGGCCAGCGAAGGCCGGCACGCCCTGGCCGTAGGGGCCGCGCAGCAGAATTTCGGCGCCGGGCTGGGTACGCTCCAAATACGCCGTGAATTCTCCCACGGTGCGGACGACAACGCTTTTCTCCGAGCACGAAAAAGCCGCAAACGGTTTTTCGCCCACTCCCGGCACGCACAGGAAGAGGAACTTGCCGGCCATGTCGCCGTCGCTCCACGGCCCGGGAAGGCTCTCGAAGATCAGCTTGAACAGCGACGGGCCCAGCCGGACGTTTTGGGCGACGCGGGTCTTGAAGTAATCCATGGAAATGCGGGTCTCGCACGAGCGCCGGCACCCGGTATCCGTTCCGGTACACAGGTCGGACTCCAGTTGCGCGAGGTATTCCCTCATCTCACGGCTGTCGAGACCGGTGAGCGCGCTGCCGATGCCGAACAGGTCCGCTCCCGCCGCGGCGTACTGCTTCACGTGCTCGGCCGAGGCAATACCACCCGTTCCGATGATCACGGGCCCGCTGCCGACCGCCCGGCGCACCTGCTCAACGGCGCGCAGGCCCATCGGGCGAATGCCGTCGCCTGAAAGCCCGCCCAGCCTGTTGGAAAGGATCGGGCTGGTTCCCACCGCGGCCAGCGCGGGGCCAACGGTATTGATGAGCGTCAGCCCGGCTGCGCCGGCGGCGATGGCGGCTTCCGCCGCAGCGGCAAGGCCCGGCAGTGTCGAAGAGAGCTTCACGAAGACCGGCACGCGGGCGGCCTTGACCACCGCCTCGGTGATCTTCAACATGAGTTCGGTGTCCTGCCCGATTTCCGCTCCGTAACCCTTGGCGTGCGGGCAGGACATGTTCAATTCGAACCCGTCGGCGATGGGCTTGAGCGTAAGCGCCGCCTCGACAAAACTGTCGACGTCCGTCCCGATGATCGATACAAGAAGGAACTTGTCTTCCGGAATGGTTATGCCGTCGAACTCGGCCAGGTAGGCCGCGGCACCCGGATTGGCCAGTCCCACCGCGTTGATGTAGCAGCCCGGCGCGTAGCGCGCGTAGATCGGCTCACGATAGCCTTTGCGCGGTTGAGCGCCTATGCTCTTGGTGGTAATGACGCCTATCTGCGGCGCTTCCGCGAAACACTTTCGAATCGTGGATGCGTGCGTGCAGCGGATGCCGGACGGAATCACCAACCGCCCGCGAACGGTTTTGCGCCCGAGTTGATAGGGCTGGGCGAATGAGGGACCAAACATGGGTGTGAGCAACGATGATACCAGGAAAGGACTTTACGGGGCCGCCGCCTGCAATGTTTCGCGGACTTTCTTGGCCAGCGATCGCGCGGAAAAAGGCTTCTGCAGGTACGCCGTGTTTCCGTCGAGCACGTTCTGGTGCGTGATGAGGTTGTCGGCGTAGCCGGACATGAAGAGCACTTTGATCTGCGGCCGGAGCGGTTTGATCTTTTCGGCCAGTTCGCGGCCCGTCATCACCGGCATCGTGATATCGGTGAGGAGCAGATGGATAGGCCCGCCGTGGGCCCGGCACAACTCCACGGCCTCCTCCCCGCAACTCGCATCCAGAACCTGGTAGCCGTAACGCTGGAGAATATCCTTGGCCAGTTTGCGCACTTCCTGCTGATCCTCGACCACCAGGACCGTTTCGCTGCCTCGCAGAGCCTCGTTCACTTTTGGGGGCTCGGCCGCGGTCCGGCCGGGCGCCGCGCGCGGAAGGCAGATGTTGAATGTGGTTCCAACGCCCGGCTCGCTGTACACCCAGATGTGGCCGCCCGCCTGCTTGATGATGCCGTACACCGTGGACAGGCCCAGCCCGGTGCCCTTCCCCTTCTCCTTGGTGGTGAAGAAGGGCTCGAACAGGTGGTTCCGGATTTCCTCGCTCATGCCCAAGCCGGTGTCGCTCACCGAGAGTTGCACGTAGGGCCCCGGCTTGAGATACGCGTGCTTTTCCGCATAGCTCTCGTCGAAGACGACGTTCTTGGTTTCCAGGATGAGCTTGCCGCCGTTTGGCATCGCGTCCCGGGCGTTCACGGCCAGGTTCATCAGAACCTGAGTCATCTGGCCGGGATCCGCCGTCACCGGGTCGAGAGAGGGCCCGAGATGCGTGACCAGTTTCACGTCTTCGCCGATCAGTCTCCGCAGCATGTTCTCGAGATCGGCGATGAGGGCGTTCAGATCGAGCGTCTTCGGCTGCACGGGCTGTTTGCGGCTGAACGCCAGCAGTTGCCCGGTGAGTTCGGCGGCGCGGCGCGCGGCCTTTCTGATTTCCTCCATCGGCGCTGCCAGAGGCGCCCCGTGCGCCAATTGAGCCAGCACGAGGTCGCTGTAGCCGATGATGACGGTCAGCAGGTTGTTGAAGTCATGGGCCACGCCGCCGGCCAGCCTGCCCACGCTCTCAAGCCTCTGCGCCTGGAGGAACTGGTCCTGAAGGCGCTTGTACTCGGTGATGTCCTGCACGATGCCGATCATGCGCACCCTGCCGGATTCGTCCAGTTCCGGCTCGGCGTGCTGGCGCACATAGCGCAGCGCGCCGTCGGGGCGGACGATGCGGTGCTCGATGTTGAATGCCTTGCCCGCTGCCATGCTGGCGTCAAAGGCGGCCCTCACCCGGTCGCGGTCGTCCGGATGGACCAGCGATAAGAAACTCTCCCGGGTGGGCGTGAAGGTCTCCTTGCTGACGCCGAAGATGCTGTACACCTCGGCGGACCATTCGTAGGCCGGGGCGCCGGTCGCCCAATTGCCGAGCAGCGCGATCTTCTGAGCGCGCTCCAGCCGCGCCTCGCTTTTCCGCAAGGCTTCTTCCGCGCGGCGGCGCTCGGTGATATCCTGCGCGAGCCCGAGAATCTGGGTAACGGCGCCGTTCTCGTCGCGGGCGAAGACGACATGGCGGCCGCGCAGCCAGCGCCAGGCGCCGCCGGCGTGCAATATTCGACCCTCGACCTCGAGCACCTCGCCGTCGGCGGCCTCGCAACAGCGGCGGTAATGCGACTCGAACGCCGCCACATCGTCCGGATGAATAATCCGGCGCATCTGCTCCGGCCCCATCGCCGACACTCTCTCGGCGTCGTAGCCGAGGTACCCGGCGACGTGGCGGTTCGCGAACACAAACCGGCTCTCGCGAAGATGGTAGATGTACAGCAGGTCCGGGGTGGCGTCCAGGATCCGTTGCACGAGCCGGCGGTGCTGCCGGATCACTTCCTCCATCTCTCTGCGGTCGGTGAAATCCAGGTGCGAACCCGCCAGGCGCCATGGGTTTCCGGCCGCATCGTAAATCAGAGCGCCGCGAGCCAGAATCCAGCGGTAGGAGCCGTCTTTATGGCGCATCCGGAATTCGGCTTCGTATGGGGAAGAAGAAGGGTCGTCCAGATAGCGCTGCAAGGCGGCGATGGCGCGGTCGCGGTCCTCGGGGTGGAGCCTGACTTCCCACTCCGCGAAGTCGTTGGAGATTTCCTCATCGGAGTAGCCGAGCTGCGCCTTCCATTCCGGAGAGTAGTAGACGGTCTGCGTCTTGAAGTCCCAATCCCACAGCCCCATGTTGGAGGCCTGCACGGCCAGCTCGACGCGCCATTCGCTTTCCCGCAGCGCCTCCTGTGCCCGTTTGCTATCCGTGACATCGGCCACTATGGCGATGGCGCCGAGGGTCGACCCCTGCGCGTCGAACAGCGGTGCGGACGTCATGTTCACTTCGATCGCCGCGCCGTCCTTGCGCCGCCTGGTTGTCTCCTCGAGTGTGACCGTCCGGCCGGCGGCAAGTTCGTCCCAGAGCTCCCGCCCGTCTTCCTGCTCCGAAACCCAGACGCCGGGCGGCATGGGCCGGTTCAGCACTTCCTCCCCCGTCCACCCATAGATGCGCTCGGCGGATTTGTTCCAGAGCCTGATGCAGCCTTCACGGTCGATCACCATGATCCCCAGCGGCGCCGATTCGATGATGGCCGAAAGCTTCGCGTTGGCCTGCCGCAAGCTCTCCTGCATCGCCCGGCGCTCGGCGATATCGCGGATGATGCTCTGGCGGAAGCCGGCGCCATCCACCGGGATCAGACGGACGCTGACCTCGACCGGAAACGCGCTGCCGTCCTTGCGCCGGTGGAGGGTTTCAAACAGGTGGCCATCGCGCCGGGCGACCGCCGCCCACTGGGCATCGAATTCCGCCAGGGCCGAGGGGTGCTGCAGCTCCCGGAAATTCATGCCGATCAGTTCTCCGCGCGAATAGCCGTAGCAGGCCACCGCCCGGTCATTGGCTTCCACAATGCGGTCGTTTTCGTCCGTAAGCAGGATGATGTCGTTGGCGTAGCGGCTCAGGTAGTCGTAGTGGCCTATCAGCGCGCGGCGCTCGCGCTCCGCTTCATATTTCTGGCGATAGAATCGCGCGCGCTGGCTGCGGATGATCAGGCCGGTTGCCGCTCCGGTCAGAACGATCAGCGTTCCCGCCATCAGCATGAGGAGCACCGAATTCTTTCGCAGCGAATCGTATACTTCTGCGGCGTCTACCTGCGCCACGAGATACCAGGGCGTGCCCCGTACCGGCAGCGTCGCCGCGAGGACGGGAACACCGCGATAGTCCACACCGTCGTGTGCGCCTTGAAGCCCCCTGGCGGCGCGGGCCGCGGGCAAATCCGGACGGGTCAATGGAAAACGCAGGTTCAGCGCCGCGTCCTTTTTATGGCGCAGTTCGCTCAGGTAAACCACGTCGTTCTGCTCGCGGCGGACCAGCAGGATCTCCGCACTCTCGCTGGCGGCCGGCCAGGCTTTCAAAAGCGGGTACAGGGACTCGTGCGGATCAATTCCCAAAAGAAGGACGCCGATGGGCTCTCCGTTGTCGGCGTGAAGCGGAATATCCAGACCCAGGTGCACGCCGGGCAGGCCCGGCTCACGGTGGAAATCCTGGAAGACCACGCGCCCGCCGCGCAGGATCCGCGCGGCAGCTTCCGCGTAGTGCCCCGGAGCGCCGGCCAGGCGGCCGATGGCGAGCCGCACCCGGCCTTTGGTATCCAGCAGGATGGCGTTGGCGTAATCCTGGCTGTACAACCAACTCTCTATCCAGGCCCGCACGCGGCGTTCGACCTCCGGGTCGCCGCCCGTCTCCAGCATCCGCCTCAACTCCGGCATCAGAGCGGCTGCGGAGCGAATGATCTCCGCGTCGCCGAGCCGCTCTTCTGTCCACACCGCTAGCTGCCCAGCCTTCAATTCGGCCACGGTGGACAGCTCGTGATCCACCTGGGCTTTGAAGTCCGCGCGCTGGCGCGTCAGGTGGCGATGCGCGGAGATGATGATGCCGGTCCAAAACAGGACGAATACCACCAAGAACAGGATCGAGCCCCGGTTTTTCACCTTCGCCGCCGACATCTGCTCTCCAGGTTCTTCGTGGCGTTCACGTGTTCAATAGGTGACAGTTTAACGTTTCCGGACCGCGGCGTCCATGCGCGCTTGACAGACCGGCCTACCCCCAATTGAAATGGGGGAGAGGGGATGCCAACCATTCTGATAGCTGACAACGATGCGCAGGTACGCAAGCTGTTGTCGTCTGTGCTGCGCAATGCGGGGTACGACGTGATCTCGGCGTCCGGAGGGGAGAGCGCGGTGGCCGCAGCGGAGCGGCATCCGAAACCGGTCGATCTGCTGATTGCCGATATCGTAATGCCCGGGATGGGAGGGGCCGACCTTTACGCGTGGCTGAAGAGCGAGCGGCCAAACCTGCGGGTGCTCTTCATTTCCGGGTTTATGAACCGCGAGCCGCTCCCGGGCGGCTTCCTGAAAAAACCGTTCTCCTCGGAAACCCTGATCGAAAAGGTTCGAGAGATCCTAACGCCCATCTCGGCCCCGTGATGCGCGGCCCGACGCCGGTGTTTACACGGCCGGCTGCTGTTGCGTCAGGCAGTGGAGGGTGCCGAATCCGAGCACGAGGTCAACAGCGTGTATACCTACAACCGTCCGGTCCTTGAACAGCTCACTGAGAATCCCGAGCGCTACGCGGTCCTTCGGATCGTTGAACGTGGGCACGAGCACGGCCGCGTTGGAAATGTAAAAATTCGCGTAGCTGGCCGGCAACCGGTAGCCGTCGAAAAACAGAGGCGCCGGCATGGGAAGGGCGACCACTTCGGGTTTTGAACCGTCCTCCAGCCGGAGGTCGCCGATACGCTCCCAGTTCTCAGCCAGGGGGCGGTAGTTGATGTCCTTGGGATTGTCTTCGCGGATCAGCACGACTGTTTTCGGATCGACGAAGCGGCAGATGTCATCGACGTGGCCGTGTGTGTCGTCTCCCACCACTCCGCCAGCCAGCCAGAATACGTTCGTTGCGCCGAGGTAATCCCGCATAACGGATTCGAACTCGCGGCGGCCAAGGCCGGGGTTGCGCACCTGCGTTTTCGGGTCGAGATAGCACTCCTCGGTGGTGAGCAGCGTGCCCCGGCCGTTCACGTCGATGCCACCGCCCTCCAACACAAACTTCCGCCCTTCATAACGCGCTTCAAACAGCCGTTTGCCCAGCTTCCGAGCGGCCGTCTCCGGGACGCGGCGGTCCTTGCGCCAGTCGGAGTACTTGGCCCAGGCATTGAAGTGGAAGTGAACGATGGCGGTCTCGCGCTTCCTGCCGGAACGGCGGACGAAAATGGGGCCGCTGTCCCGCGTCCAGCCACGGTTGGTCGGATGAACGATATACTCGACCCGGCTCACGCAGGCGCCCGCGCGCTGGAGGTACTTCGTCGCGCTCTTCGCCTCGGCGCGCGAGTTCACAAGTATCCGCACGATCTCGCCCGGCGCGATTTTCCTCACAATCTCCCCGTACACCCAGCGGATGGTATCGAGCTTATGCGGCCAGTCCGTGGGGTGGTGCGGCCAGCCGAGCCAGGTGGCCTCATGCGGCTCCCATTCGGCCGGCATCGAAAAGCCGAGCGCAGCGGGTGTCTCGATCGGTACGGTGCTCGATTTCGCCATAGAACCCGCCAGTGTAGCGTCTCTCAGATGGCTTTACAAATGAGTGCCCGCAGGCTCAGGGATTGCCTGTGGCTTCAAACGAGAGCGGGGCTACCCGCAGTCCGTTCAGCTCGGGCATGAGAGCGGCGATGTACAGCTTTCCATCGCTCATCACCAGTTCCGGCGCGGCGACCGGCAGCAGGGTCACCAGGTAACGGTCGTCTTCGATGCCGAACTGAAAAGGGTCTTCGGAGCGGTACACGCGAGTTTCCGGCGGGTGCCTGTAGCGCTGGGTTCGGAACAGAAAGTAGTACGGTGAGTCCGGCAGCTTGTAGACCCAGGGGCATTCCGCCGTGATCGGTCCCGTACCGGCCGAGCCGCCGAACGCGACAACAACCGGCTCGCTCCAGTCAAGCAGGTTCGTGGAAGTACGCGCATACACCTTTCCCAATCCATCCGGATTGGCCGTGTAATAGGCGATATAGCGCCCCTTATCGCGCAGGATCATGATATCCCGGCCGCCGCTCCCATGGATTTTCTGCTGCGGGTCCACGTTGAACCTTTGGAATACGCCGAATTGCCCCGGCGCGGTCATGGCACGCGCGAACGTTTTCCCGTCGTCGCTCTTCATCACAAAGGCCCGCCCGCCGCTGGTGTAATACATGTGGTACTTCCCGTCCACCTTGATAACGAACGGGGCCTGAAGAGAGCCCTGCTGTTCTCCGAATGCCGGCTCGGCGCGCAGCGCTATCCCCATGGGCTCCCAGAGCCCGGTTGTGAGCTGCTTCCCCTCCCAGCGGTAAAACAGGCGCGCGGCGCCGGGTTCCGCGGTGTTGCGTATGCAGGACCAGGCTTGCCACGTTCCATCCAGCGCCTGCCAGATCGCAAAGTCCACCACTTCCTGCTTCGGTGTGGACAGTTTGCCCAGGTCGGGCGCGGCGGCGATCTGAGTCCACTCTCCCGCGATGCGGGGCACAGGCGGGGTCGCGGCTCCCGCTTGGGCGAGAGCCGGCACAAGAGCACAAAATTCACGGCGTGTCATAAGTTGGCATCCTATCAGGTAATCAGCACCGCTACGGTCCGGCGTTCACCGGACCGACTTCAGCAGCGCTATACTCTCCTCGATCACCTTCTCCGCAGCCCCCGGCCCATAGCGCGTGCCGTCCACTTCGTAGCTGCCGTGGGCGTATTCATCCCGGGTCGGCATGTAGCCGCCGCCCTCGCGATTGCCGTAGCCGCAAAACATCGTCACCTTGAAGGGGGATGCTTTCTTGACGGCGACGCCGATCTCGTTGAACAGTTCACCCTGGGTCAGAACCAGCGCCATGTCACCGATTCTCAGGACCGCAATCTCCAGCTTTACGGGAGTATTGTCCTGCGGCTGCTTGTACCTCTCCAGCAGGTTGGCCCAACGCCGGTGACGCGCCGCCGCCTGGGACAGTTCCCATTCCGTTGCGCCGGGCTTCTGTTTCACCTCGCGCAGAGCTTTTTCGGCCGCGGCCGTCAGCTTTTCCATGCGTTCGATATCCGCTTTTCCGCGCACCATGCGTGGCAGTTCCACGACCTTGCTGGCATACTTCAGGATGGCGTCGTGCGGGCCCAACACGCGGTAGGGTTGCCTGGTTTGGAGGGCAGTGGATTCCGTGTAACCTTCGAAGCGCGGCTCGCGGCGCACCGTCGAGATTCGCAGCGCCAAGGCGGCCGCTTCGTGACCCAGAATTCTGCCCAGACGATGCGCGACGCTCAAATCTCCGGTAAACCCCTCGATCGGCCCCACATTTCCGGCCGCGCCCTGGAAGAACAGGCAAGTTGCGCCGGGCAGGGCGGCTTCCACCGTGTTACGCATCGCCCCGATCCAGTCCGGGGAGACGACCTGGTTCTCGTACGCCAGAACCGTCCCGTGGCACTGGTAGTTCACGAGGATGGCGTATGGGTTGCCCTGGGCGTCGTCGATTCGGATGACCGGCAGATCCCTGTCCACCGGCAGATCGAAGTTCAGGCCGACGGCGGGGGGCGCCTCGGGATCATTGGGACCCTTGCCGCGGAAGCGGCGGTTGATGTTGATGCTCCCCGTTCCAACCATCCCGTAAGCATGCACCGGACGGAGGCGGCTATTTGCTTCCACGATGACGCCCACCAGCTTATCCTCAACTACGGCCCGGTGCGCTTCCATCATGGGCTCGTACTGGCTCAGATCGACACCGGCGGGCCCCTTGCCGCGGTTCAGGCTCGGGGCAGCGTGCGTGTGGGAAGATCCGACCCGTATGTGCTCCACCGGAATCCCCGTCAGTTCTGAGGCGCGCTTGAGGCTTTCTTCACGCCCGGCACTACCGTCGGCGTCAACCAGCGTAAATTTCTGCTTGCCGTCGGAGAGCACCAGCGCCCTGATGAACATTCCCTCCGGATCATTGCCCTTACTGACGATGTGGGTGGCCGATCCCCAGTTCATCGACGGGATACCCAGCGCCGGCTCGATATTGACCTTTGCCACCCCGGCAAGCAGCTCGGAGGGCTTCGCATCCTTGACACCCTGCTCAACAACATCCGCCGTGAGGATTGAGCCGTACCAGCAAATGGCTACCATGAGTGTTTTCAGAAGGGTTTTCATGTTCGTCAATCCTATCGGTTCCTCATTTCCGCGACCTTTTCCCAGGCGACCGGTGACCTTGAGGCAGACGGACAGCACGAGCATGCTCAGGATCGCCTGCAATGCCGGCCCGCCCCCCTTTCCCGGTAAGAAGTTCATAATTGTGGGGCTACATTGAAATCAGGGGACATTGTATCGCGAGCGGAGCTTGCCTACTCTGCGGGAGGCGTTTGGTGATAAGCTGTCCGGCGGACCCACTGACGTAAGAAAGGCCACTATGCGAAGACGCGACTTTTTCACCACACTGGCAATGCCCGCCGCGGGCCTGCTCGCCACCTACGAGCGGCTGACCGCTGCCGACCGCGGCAAGGTCCCTCATCACTGACATCAAGATGAAGCCCATCTCCGGCGTGGGCCACACGCTGATCCGGATCGACACGGACGCGGGCGTCTCCGGCTACGGAGAATCGGGCGTAACCGGCTCCATGATGAAAGCCTGGCTCGAGCGGTACAAGCCGCTCCTGCTCCGGCAGGATCCGCTGGCGATTCAGTACCACTGGTTCCGCATGTCCACCCTCATGCACACGTATATGGCCAGCATCCCGGCATTGAGCGGGATCGACATGGCGCTGTGGGATTTGGCCGGGAGACTCAGGGGCGAACCGGTGTACAAGCTGCTGGGCGGGCCGTTTCGCGACGAAGTGCCCATGTTCATCAACTCCGAACCGCGCAACATGCTGGACATGGGCGCGGTGAAGGCCTGGGCGGACCAGTTCAAGGCCAGCCCGCAGGGGTTCAGGGGAGTAAAGGTCAACACGACCGGCGCGATCGGAAAGCCGATGGGGCGCTACATCACCACGCTCACCGCCGTGGAGCTCAACAAGATCCGGACCGCGTTCGAGAACATACGCGCGGCGCTTGGACCTGAGTACGACATCATGGTCCACTGCCACAATGAGTACGACCTGCCCACGGCCAAAGCTATCGGCAGAGCGGTGGAGTCGATCCAGCCGAAGTGGCTCGAGGACCCGCTGCCGCCGCCGTTTTCCGATAGCTGGGTGGCGCTGAAACGCGAGTGCCGCGTCCCGCTGCTGACGGGCGAGAAACTGGAGATGCCGCAGGGCTACTACCCGTTCCTCAAAGAACAAGCCGTGGACTTCATCTATCCCGATATCGCTTTCTGCGGCGGCATCACCTCGATCGTGAAAATCGCCTCGATCGCGGCGCTATACCGCATTCCCGTCGCGACACACAACGTGGGCGGCGTTTTGCTCACGATGGCATCCATTCACTTCGGCCTCTCGATCCACGACTTCCTCACGAGCGAAGGCCGTTTGGGCGGCAGGCGGGACGTCCTGATCATGGCGAAAAATCCTCCGGTCATTAAGAACGGTGCGGCGCAGAAGCCCGAAGCGCCCGGCCTCGGCGTAGATCTGGACGACGCCGGGGTAAAGGCGTGGCAGCGGGAGGGCGATTCTCCCGATTGGGTGTAGGAATCCGAGCGGAGATGCGCACGCGCATCAACTCTTGTAAGTAACTACGCGCCCCCAGAGGCTTTTCGTGCCCCAGATGCCCGAGCGCAGGCACTCCAGTTGCACAATCTGGCTGTGGTCGACGAACAGGTTGACCTCCGGGCCGTAATTCTTGATGTACCAGGCGAAGACCTCCGGGTCGGCCGCCTCGAACATCACCTGCTCCAGGCCGAGGGCGCGCGCGATGCGGGCCACCACGTCCGTGCGCCACACCTTTACGTTTTCGGTAATCCCCTCGGATTCGATCATGATCATGTACGCGCCCGCATCGAGAAATCGTTTAGCGTGCATGATTGTCCATTCGGGATCGCGCGTTCCTTCGGCTTCCAATTCTTCCGCCGTGGTCGCGCCGCCGGCGCCGAACTGCACGCCGACCTCGGGCTTGGCCTTCAAGCCCGCTCGCTGGACTTTTTCCACCACGCGCAGCCAGTCGTCGAACGGAATCGTTATGAACCCGCTCGAGACTTCGATAATGTCGAATCCCAGTTCCTTGCACTCGCTGATGTACCGATCGACGGCGCTCACGTCCTGCGCCAGCACGTGTTCGATAAAGCCGCCCGTCGAAACAAGGACGTCGTAGCGGTGCGCGATTTCGATCAGCTCGCGGACGGCCTTGCGCGGCATCAGAGTGAACGAGCCGCCGGCGAATTTCAGCGAGTCCACCCAGGCGGCCATGGTTTCCAGCACATCCTCGAGATAGCGCTTGCCCATGGGCGTGTAGTACGGCCCCCGGATTTCGGTGACGCCCGTCTTGCGAGGTTTCGCCGGACGGTCATTCAATCTGAGGAACGGAAAAGCGCGGTCCGCGTCGCTCATTTCGGTTCTCCTTCCAGCAAACGCGTCAGTTCGGCAACCTGTATGGATTCCAGGTTTGAGACGGCGCCGGCGATCTCGGAACAAGGGAACGCGGCGGCGAGCCGTTCGAACTTCCGTTCCGCCGCCTCCCAGCGCACCGGGCGCGTCAGAAAGCCCTCGTAGTCCGATCTGCGGGCTTCCAGAATGCGGCCTCCGCGCAGGACGACTCGGACCTCCGCCGGTAATTCGTCGGGAAAACGCCGACTGAAATCCGCTCGCGGGCGAACAACCACTCTGCGCAGCAGACGCTGCACATCGTCGCGCAGTATCCGCTCCGGAGCGTACTGCTCCGGCATCACTTCGCCATCGAGAATTGCTACGGCCAACAGATAGGGCAGGCTGTGGTCGGCTTCCTCTTTCGTGCGGATCACGGTCTTGTCGCCCTCCTCGCCGCCCCCGATGATCTGGTGCGCCACGTCGAACGTGTCCAGCTCGATGCGCTCGATCTCCTCGGGCCGGAACCCTTCCCCTCTCAGGTCGAGAACGGCTTCGATTGCCGATTGCGAATGGATCTCCGCGTTGTACTTCTTGAGAATGGTGCGCCTGACCCGCTCCAGGCCTTCCCGGGACCAGTCGATTTCGAAACGGCCGGCGATGGCGTCCATAAAACCCTTGTTGCCCTCGAAGACCTCCAGCGGCCCGGTGACGCCGCGCATGGCCAGGAAAACGGCATGCGTGCAGCCGAAAGCGGTGTTGGGATACGCCAGGCCCTTCCAGTGCGAGAGGGCGCCCGTCCGGGTAACACGCAAGGCATTGAATGCTGTGCCGCAGATGCCGATTGCGTTTGCGGTCCGGGCACGGTCAAGCCCCAGCGCGCGCGATACGCCGGCCGCCACCGCATACGACCCTTGCGTCGTGTGATCGAATCCCCGGTCGCGGACCGGCGCAACATCGCTCAGCCGGCATTGCACCTGGTAGGCGATCGCAAGGGCCGCTAGGAATTCCCGCCCGCTCCGGTCTGCGAACTCCGCGGCCGCGAGCACGGGCGCAACGTTGTCGCTTGGGTGGCAGGTTTCGCCCTTCGCGAGATAGCTGTCGTTGAAGTCGAGATAGCGAACCAGCGCGCCGTTGTAGAACGCGGCCCGGTCCGGGGCGGTCTTGCCCCCGCCGACCATCGTGCACAGCGGCGCGCCGCCGAACTCATCGAGTTGCTGCCGCACCAGGCGGACCGGTTCGCCCCCCAGCGCCCCGATGGCGCAGCCGAGCGAATCGAGCACGCGAATCTTGAGCGCTTCGCGCGCCTCGCCCGAGAGATCGTCGTAAGAGGCGCGAACCGCAAAATCGGCCAGCTCTTCGCTTTGAGTCATCCCCCGGATCACTGTTCTCAGGTCGCGGTTCGCGCCATGGGCTGGCCCGAGGCCTTCCGCACCTCGATTTGGCCGTTTCGAACCCGCACTTCGAGGCACGGCTGAGGATGAACGGCAGGGCCATCCAGCACGCGCCCGTCTTCGAGCGAAAACTGCGAACCGTGCCAGGGGCACTTCACGCTATCGTCGGTCAGCCGGCCCTCAGAGAGCGGCCCGCCCATATGCGAGCAGGTCTCGGCAAGCGCAAAAATGCGGTTGCCCCGCCGGGCCAGCAGAATGGGAACACCTTCGTACCGGGCTCGCGCCAGCCTGCCCTCGTGCAGTTCGGATTCAGCCAGCACGGGAACAAAGTCCTCCGGAAGCTTCTGGCCCGCAGCGTGGTCCACCCCGACCCTCTGGCCGTAGACCAGCTCGCCGCCCAACCGGCCCGCGGCGGTCGCCAGCGCATAGGCGAGAGCGGAAAGGCCACGGCCCAAGCCGCGCGACTCCCGCTTACGCGCGACCAGGGAACTGGTAAACAGCGCCACGCTCCCCACGTTCATTAGCCCGTGTACCAGGCCGATGCGGCGCGCCGGAGGGTCGGTGTCCTGCCAGTCCGTCAGACCGGCCACCGCCGCGCCGAGCGCCCCGGCGATTCCCACCATCAGCGCCGCGTCAGCCGCTTTGCCGAACTCCTCGCGGTCGCCAATCGCATCGACGAGATCGAAGCACATGGCCGCCGTCCATGCCCCGATCGGCACGTCGGTCAAAACCGCGTGCAAGGGATGGCCGAGCCAGGTCCCGTGTAGCCAGTTTTTAATCTTGCGGCCCCTCGGACCGCCGCTTTCGTATGCCCGCTGAACCCCTTTGCGGAGAGTGTCTTCGACCGGCTTCAACCAATCCTGGCGGGCGATTGTCCCAGTTACGCCTGTAGTCCCCATGTCCCCTCCTGAGTGTGTACTTGGTTTCATCGTAACGCGATGCAGTGAACCCCGCGACTCCGGCGGCCGGGGATTTCTTGGCCGCGGCATAGCTCCGTGACTTTAGTCACAGTTTGGTCCGGGCTGGGCATTCATACTTCATGAAGAAGTCAAGAATGTTTTCGACAACGTCGGAACATGCGCTTCGCGCTCTAACCGTTCTCGCCCGGCTGCCGGAAGGGTCCGCCATGCTGGGCCGCGAACTCGCAGACCGCGCGGAGGTTCCGCCGAATTACCTGTCGAAAATCCTTTGGGCGCTTGGCAATGCGGGTATCATCGACGCCACCCGCGGTAATGGCGGGGGCTACCGGCTGAAAAAGACCCCCAGCGAGATCCGCCTGTTCGAAATCATGGAGCTGTTCGACCGGAATCGAACAAAGACGGACTGTGTCCTCGGGCGAAGAACCTGCGATCACGAAAACCCGTGCACCGCCCACAAGGCATGGCAGAGCGTCCGGAATGCATACCTCAACTTTCTTCAAACCACAACCCTGGCCGACATTTCCAAGCCGGCGGAGGCCGAATGAACTGCAAGCCTCTTTTCCTACTCGCCTTTGTTTTCCTGGCGGCAAGCGCCGCGCAGGGGCAGGATGCCGCTGATTTCTTTCGCCAAAACTGCGTGAGCTGCCACACCGTGGGCGGCGGGCGGCTGACCGGACCCGACCTGAAGAACGTCACCCAGCGGAAGGACCGCGCATGGCTCATTGAGTTCCTCATGAACCCCCAGGCCATGATCGACCGCGGCGACCCTTACGCCCAAAAGCTCATGCAGGAAGCGCGCGGCGTGGTGATGCCTACGGTAAGCGGCATGACACGAGAGCGCGCGCAGGCTCTGCTGGCGCTGCTGGATGCGGAATCGCAACTGCCGAAATCGCAGTTTGCGGGAATGCAAATGAGCGACCGCCCTTTCACACCCAACGATGTGGCGCTGGGCAGGGCAATTTTCTTGGGGGAACGCCCGCTGGCAAACGCCGGGCCTGCATGCCTTTCCTGCCACACGGTGAAAGCCGCGGCGCCTCTGGGCGGCGGCCGTCTGGGGCCCGACCTGACGCGCGTCTATGAGCGCCTGCAAGGGCGCAAGAACCTGGGCGCGTGGCTGTTCGCGCCGGCTACTCCCGTAATGGCCTCCACTTTCAAGCAGCACGCACTGAAGCCCGAGGAGATCCTGCCGCTCGTAGCTTTCTTCGAGGACGCAGCGCGGCAGGGAGGGCAGGACGACTCGGCCGCGCGGCTGAACTTCTTCCTGCTCGGATTGGGCGGCGCCGCGCTGACTTTGGTAGCCATGGACGCGGTGTGGCGGCGGCGATTCCGCAGCGTCCGCCGCGCCTTGGTAGAGAACGCAAGGAGGTTGGCACGATGAAGCCGAACGCAAGCGGCAACGGCAATCTGCCCTGGATCAAAGACGAAGTGCGGCCGAAGCTGCGGTCCTGGGAGGAGTTCTACCGCAATCGCTGGCAGCACGACAAAATCATCCGCAGCACGCACGGCGTGAACTGCACAGGCGGCTGCACCTGGCAGATCTACGTCAAGGATGGAATCGTCACCTGGGAGATGCAGGGGCTGGATTACCCGTCGCTCGAAGCGGGCCTGCCGCCATATGAGCCGCGCGGCTGCCAGCGCGGCATTTCCTATTCGTGGTATCTGTACAGCCCGCTGCGCGTCCGGTACCCATACATTCGCGGCGCGCTTCTCGACCTCTGGAAGGAGGCGCGGTCGCGGCACGAGGACCCGGTGGAGGCGTGGCGGTCGCTGGTGGAAGACCCCGAGGCTCGGACCCGCTGGCAACGCGCGCGAGGCAAAGGCGGATTCCGGCGCGGGGACTGGGATACGGCGGTTGAACTGATCGCGGCGGCCAACATCTACACCATCAAGAAATGGGGACCGGACCGCATCGCCGGGTTCTCGCCGATTCCCGCCATGTCCATGATCAGCTACGCCTCCGGCGCACGCATGCTCGAACTCATGGGCGGGGTCGCGCTCTCGTTCTACGACTGGTATTGCGACCTGCCGCCGGCTTCGCCCGAAACCTGGGGCGAGCAGACCGACGTGGCCGAATCGGCCGACTGGTACAACTCCAAGCTGCTCGCCGTGATGGGCTCCAACCTCAACATGACCCGCACGCCGGACTGCCACTTCGCCGCCGAAGCCCGCCATAACGGCTCGAAAATGTGGGTATTCGCGCCGGACTTCAACCAGGTGGCGAAGTACGCCGACGAATGGGTGGCCATCAACGCCGGCCAGGACGGCGCCTGGTGGATGGCCGTGAATCACGTCCTGCTCAAAGAGTTTCACCACGAAAGACCTGAGCCGTATTTCCTGGATTACACGAAGCGCTACACGGACGCCCCGTTCCTGGTCGAGTTGCGGAAGGAAAACGGCTCGTGGCGGCCGGGCCAACTGCTGCGGGCGAACCGGCTGAGCGTGTACGCGGCGGTCGAGAACGGCGACTGGCAGTTCCTGATGTGGGATTCGGGCGAGAACCGCCCCAAAATGCCGCAAGGCACGGTGGGTTTCCGATGGGCAAAACAGAAGGGGAAGTGGAACCTGGAGCTCAAGGACGGGCTCGACGGAAGCGGCATCGATCCCGTGCTGACGTTCTTGGGCGGCGAGTCGGTTGAAGTCGAGTTGAACGATTTCGGCGAGGGGCGGACACTGCGGCGAGGCGTTCCCGTGAAGCGGATCGAGACCGCCGACGGCTCCAACGTGCTCGTGGCCACGGTGTATGACCTGCTGATGGCGCAGTACGGCGTGCCGCGCGGCCTCACGGGCGATTACCCGCAGGATTACAACGACGAGAACGCTCCCTACACGCCCGCGTGGTCCGAGAAATACACGGGCATGGGGCGCGAAACGCTGATCCGCTTCGCGCGCGAATGGGGCAATACGGCGCGGCTGACTGGGGGCAAGTGCTCGATCATCATCGGCGCCGGGATCAATCACTGGTATCACAACAACCTGATGTACCGCGCCGGCATCCACGCGCTGATGTTCTGCGGATGCGTGGGAGTGAACGGCGGAGGTCTGAACCATTACGTCGGGCAGGAGAAACTGGCGCCGATGGAGTCGTGGTCCGCGATCGCGTTCGCGCGCGACTGGATGCCCGCGGTGCGCCTGCAGAACGCGCCGAGCTGGCATTACATGCACACGGACCAGTGGCGGTACGAGCGCGAATTCCGCGAGTATCACGCGATGCCGCAAAACGGCGCCGGCGGCAATGGCGGCATGGACATTTCCCACGGGCACACCGCCGACGTCCAGGTGGAGGCGGTACGCAACGGTTGGCTGCCGTTCTATCCGCAGTTTGACAGGAACCCGATCGAGCTCGTCCACGAGGCCAAAGCCGCGGGCAAGGATCCCGTGCAGTTCACGGTCGAACAACTCAAGTCGCGGAAGCTGAAGTTTTCGGTGGAAGACCCCGACGCGCCGGAAAACTGGCCGCGCGTCTGGTTCATCTGGCGCGGCAACGCCCTGATGTCGAGCGCCAAGGGGCACGAGTTTTTCCTCAAGCACTATCTCGGTACGCACACAAACGCCATCGCTGAAGACCTCGCCGGGGGTTCGGTCAAAGAGGTTGCCTGGCACGAGAACGCGCCCCAGGGAAAGATGGACCTCGTCGTCGATCTTAACTTCCGCATGGACACTTCGGCGCTGTACTCCGATATCGTGCTTCCGGCGGCCACCTGGTACGAGAAGGCGGACCTGAACTCGACCGACATGCACAGCTTCATCCACCCGCTGTCGGCCGCCGTGCCGCCCTGCTGGGAGTCGAAAAGCGACTGGCAGATATTTCGCACGATCTCGAAGAAGTTCAGCGAACTGGCGGCGAGGCATTTCCCCGAGCCGCTGGAGGACCTGGTGGCCTCGCCGCTCGCGCACGATTCGCCTGCCGAAATCGCGCAGCCCCGGATCCAAAGCTGGTTGGGCGGCGAAGTGGAAGCCATTCCCGGCAAGACCATGCCGAACTTCAAGGTGGTCACGCGCGACTACAAGAATCTCTACAACCAGTTCGTCTCGTTCGGCCCACAGGTCCGCGCCAACGGCCTGGGCGCGCACGGCACATCGTACGCCGTAGAGGATTTTTATGACGAAGCGCTGCGAACGGGGCCGGTAACGACTTGGGACGGCAAGAGCTACCCGTCGCTTTACGAAGATGCCCAGGTCTGCGACACGATTCTGCGCTTCGCCACGGTAACCAACGGCGAGCTGGCCTACCGCTCCTACAAAAACATGGAGCAGAAAGTGGGATTGCCGCTGGCTCAGCTTGCGGAGAAGAACCGGGGCGTGCGGCTTACCTACAAGGAATTGCAGTCGCGCCCGCACCGGCTGCTGAACAGCCCGATGTGGTCCGGACTTACGGAGAACGGGCGCGCCTACTCGGCCTTTACTTACAACAAAGAGTGCCTCGTCCCGTGGCGCACCCTGACGGGCAGGCAGCATTTCTATCTCGACCATCCAGGTTACTTACAGTATGGGGAGCACTTGCCCACTTACAAGCCCAAACCGTCTCCGGTTCAGTACGCCGATCTGCGGCTTAGCAAGGCGGAAGGCAAAACCCTCATGCTCAATTACCTGACGCCGCACGGCAAGTGGCATATACACTCCACTTACGGCGACAACCACCGCATGACCACGCTTTCCCGCGGGGTGGAACCTTTCTGGATCAACGATCGCGACGCGGCCGAAATCGGCATCGAGGACAACGACTGGGTCGAGATCCACAATGACAACGGCGTAGTGGTGACGCGCGCGGCCGTAAGCGCGCGGATTCCGCGGGGCATCTCGATTCAGTACCACTCGCCGGAGCGGACCTATTCCGTGCCGAAATCGCCGCTGCGTAATTACCGGCGCGCCGGCGGGCACAACAGTCTCACGCGCGTGCGGCTGAAACCGAACTTGATGGTGGGCGGCTACGGGCAGTTCACGTTTCATTTCAATTATTGGGGACCGACAGGCTGCAACCGCGACACCCACATCCTTGTGCGGAAGCTGCCCGATTTGAAGTGGTAGGAGGGGCTATGAACGTAAGGTCGCAAGTCGCGATGGTGTTTCACCTGGACAAGTGCATCGGGTGCCACACGTGCAGCATCGCGTGCAAAAACATCTGGACCGACCGCAAAGGCACCGAGTACATGTGGTGGAACAACGTGGAGACCAAGCCGGGCGCAGGCTTCCCCACGCAATGGGAGAACCAGGATAAGTACAGCGGCGGATGGGAAGTAAACAACGGCAAGCTGAAGTTGAAGTCCACCAGCAAGGAAAAGACCGTTTTCAACATATTCCACAATCCGCACATGCCGACCATGGACGATTACTACGAGCCATGGACCTACGACTACCAGCACCTGTTCAACGCTCCCGAAGGCCCGGACCAGCCCACCGCGCGGCCGATTTCCATGATCACCGGCGAGTTGATCCAGATCCAGGCCGGTCCGAACTGGGATGACGATTTGGGCGGCTCTCCAATCTACGCGCAGAACGACCCGAACCTGAAAGGGCTCTCGCCCGAGCAGCAGCAACAGTTGTTCGCGGTCGAGCGACTGGTGTTCTTCTACTTCCCGAGGATCTGCAATCACTGCCTGAATCCGGCGTGCGTGGCGGCGTGCCCTTCGGGGGCGCTGTACAAGCGCGGCGAGGACGGAATCGTACTGGTGGACCAGAACCGCTGCCGCGGCTGGCGCGCCTGCATCGCCGCCTGCCCGTACAAGAAGATGTTCTACAACTGGAACACCGGGAAATCAGAAAAGTGCATCCTGTGCTTCCCGCGCCTGGAGACGGGACAGGCCCCGGCATGCTTCCACTCCTGCGTCGGCCGCATCCGGTATCTCGGCAACGTGCTTTACGATGCGTCGCGAATCGAGGAAGTGGCGAAACTGCCGGATGAGGAACTGGTGGAAGGGCAGCGTTCGCTCATCCTTGACCCGCACGACCCCGAGGTCATCCACGAGGCGCGCCGCAACGGCATCCACGATTCGGTGATCGAAACCGCGCAGCGCTCGCCGGTGTACAAGTTTGTCAAGATCTGGAAAATCGCCCTGCCCCCGCACATCGAGTACCGCACCTTGCCGATGCTGTTCTACGTGCCGCCGATGGCGCCGGTGATGGCGAACCGCTCGGACGACGTGGTGAACGGCGTTTCCGATGACCTGTTCCACGACATCGAGCAATCGCGCGTGCCGATGAAGTTTTTGGCAAACCTGTTCGGCGCGGGCCACGAGTCGAAGGTGCGCTACGCGCTGCGCAAACAAAAGGCGGTCCGCTGGTACCGGCGCGCGCTCACCGTGGGCGATGTCGAGATGAGCACGGCCGAAAGGATGCTGCGCGAGGCCGATTCCTCGCCCGAGGAGGCCGAAGCCATCTACCGGCTGACCTCCCTGTGCACCTTCGAGGAGCGGTTCGTGATTCCTCCCATGCACCGCGAGGAAGCCATCCAGATGCTCGAAGACCCGCTGGAGCACAAGCAGGGCGTCGGGTTCGGATTCATGATGGCGCCCAGGAGGGGAATGTGACCTACCAGGAACTGGCCGATCGGCTTCGCTACCCCGACGAACCGACAATGCAGGAACTCTACATCCAGACCTTCGAGTTTGATCCGGCCTGTACGCTCGAAATCGGCTGGCATCTGTTCGGCGAAAACTATGAGCGCGGCGAGTTTCTTGTCCGCATGCGCGGGCAATTGAGGCAACACGGGATCGCAGAGACCAGCGAGCTGCCGGACCATCTCACCCACGTACTGCAACTGATCGGGCGCATGAAACCCGGCGAGGCAGCGCGCCTGGTGGGCGAATCCGTGCTGCCCGCGCTCGAAAAAATCCGGCTGCCGGAAGATAACCCCTACCGGGAGGTGCTGGACGCCGTCCGCGAAAAGCTCACGGCCGATTTTCCCGGCGCGCCCCGCCGCAGCCCTAACCACCCCATCTTCCAGGAGGGACGCCTGTGAACACGGCATTCTACCTCGACCAGTTTTTGTTCGCCATCTTACCCTATGTCGTCGCGATCGCATTTATTCCGGCGACTGTCTACCGATATCGCGCCCGCGGGTTCACTTACTCCAGCCTTTCTTCCCAGTTTCTAGAAAACCAGCAGCACTTCTGGAGCCTGGTGCCGTTTCACTACGGCATTCTTGTAGTTACTCTCGGCCACTTAGTTGCGTTTTTCCTGCCGCAGCAACTGCTGGCCTGGAATTCGCGGCCGCTGCGGCTGTACGTGCTGGAGATTTCCGGGCTGATTTTCGGCGTGCTCACCCTGGTCGGCCTCGCCGCCGCGGTAATGCGCCGGCTCACTAACGGTAAAGTCTATCGCGTGACGTCCGGGCCGGACTGGGTTCTGTTCGCGCTGCTGCTGGTGCAGATCGCTTCCGGGATCGGCGTGGCGGTCTTCCATCCCTGGGGCTCCTCCTGGTTCGCCGCCGCGCTGACGCCGTATCTCTGGTCGCTGATTCAGCTCAATCCGAACCTGGCGGCGATCAGCGCGTCGCCGCTGCTGGTCAAGCTTCACATCGTGAACGCGTATCTTGTGATCGGTTTGTTCCCGTTCACCCGTCTCGTTCACGTTCTCGTCATTCCGAACCCTTACCTGTGGCGCAAACCGCAGGTGGTGCGCTGGTACGGGAGGCAGCATGCCTGACGTCAAGGGAACTCCCGGCCAGGGTCTTGCCGGTGCGACCCTGGGCTTCTTCATCGGATTCGCGGCCGTGGCGCTGTTCGGGCCGACGGCGGCGAAGTTTCAGGAACTGATGCAGCTCAGCCCGATGGCGGTGGGTTTTCTGGTGGCCATGCCGTCGCTGTCGGGGTCGCTGCTGCGCATACCGTTTTCCGCGTGGGTGGATACGTGCGGCGGGCGAAAGCCTTTTCTGGTCCTGCTCGCGCTGTCAGTCATCGGAATGGCGGGCCTGTCATCTGTAGTGGCGTTTCTTTACCCGGCGCGCCTCTCCGCCGCCCACTTTCCGCTGCTGCTGTTTCTGGGCATCCTTTGCGGATGCGGTATCGCCACGTTCTCGGTGGGAATCAGCCAGGTATCCTACTGGCATCCTCGTGAAAAGCAAGGCCGCGCCCTGGCCGTCTACGCGGGAGTGGGCAACGTAGCGCCGGGAATTTTTTCGCTGGTGATCCCGATCAGTTTGGGCGCGCTCGGGCTGGCCAACTCCTACCTGATCTGGCTGGGAATGCTCGTTGCGGGAACCGTGCTCTATTTCCTGATCGCGCGGAACGCTCCCTATTTCCAACTGCGCGCGCAGGGACTCGCACCGGAGCAGGCGCGGCGGCAGGCCGAGGCGCACGGGCAGGCGCTGTTTCCCGCCGGCAGCCTCAAAGAGAGTCTGATCGCCTCCGCGAAAGTCTGGCGCACGTGGGCGCTCGTCCTGATTTACTTCTCCACGTTCGGCGGGTTTATCGCACTTACTGCCTGGTTGCCTACTTACTGGACCGCATACTTCGGAATGACCGCCATTCAGGCGGGCCTGTTGACGGCGCTGTACTCCGTGCTCACGTCGCTGGTCCGCATTCTGGGCGGCATCGTTTCCGACACGCTCCGCGAGGGCGGTGAGAATACCTCGATTCTGGCGCTCTTCATCACCCTGATCGGCGCGCTGGTGATGATCGGAGCGCGCGATTACCAGCTCGCGATTCCAGGCGTAATCCTGCTCGCGTTCGGCATGGGAATCTGCAACGCGGCGGTGTTCAAGATGGTGCCGCAGGCGGCGCCGAAGGCCGTGGGCGGCGCGGCGGGCTGGGTCGGCGGGCTTGGGGCCTTCGGCGGTTTCGCGATTCCGCCCATGATGGCCTTCGCGGTGCGCGACCTCGGCCCGAGCGGCTACTCGATCGGCTTCGTCGTGTTTCTGTTCCTGGCGCTGCTCTCGCTGTTCATGGCCTGGATTTTGAAATACTCGGAAGTGCCCGCGGCTCAATCCCGCTACGGGGGGAAGGTGATGGCGTGATGAGAAGCCGCGTTCTCACGATCGTGCTTGGCATCGGCGTGGCCTTCAGCGTGGTGGTGCTGGCCTCGCGGGCTTCGATGTTTCACCTGCCCGCCAACCACCAGGGATACGAACCCGTGCAGCCGATCGCCTATTCGCACCGCCTCCACGCCGGCGAGTTGCAGATCGACTGCAAGTATTGTCACTTCGGCGCGGAAAAGAGCCGGTACGCGGGCATTCCGGCGGCGAGCGTTTGCATGAACTGCCACCGGTTCATAAAAGCGCCCCTGGGAGCGGTCCGCGCCGAGGACGAGCTTGCCGCCAAGGAAGGGCGCGCGCCGCGGGAAGTGGTCTCGCCGGAGTTGAGCAAGCTGTTCGAAGCGATGAAACAGCATCGCCCGGTTGCCTGGACTCGCATCCATTCCCTTCCCGACTTCGTGTATTTCGATCATCGCGCGCACGTAAATGCCGGCGTGGCGTGCCAGCAATGCCACGGTCCGGTGGAGACCATGGAGCGCGTAAGGCAGGTATCGGATCTCAGCATGGGATGGTGCGTCAATTGCCATCGCGACGCCAATCAGAAGGGCATCGCGGGGCATCGGGTGAACGCGTCCATCAACTGCTCGACCTGCCACTACTAGAGGAGAGCGATGGAGAACCAGTACTGGCGGAGCCTGGCGGAAAGCGAGCAACCCGCGGCGCATGAAGCGGAGTTCGAGGGCGCTGGCAACTCGCGGCGGGATTTTTTGAAGGCCGCCGGATTCGTGCTCGCCGGAGCCGCGCTGAGCGGTTGCGGGCGCGCCCCCGTCGAAAAGGCGATACCGCATCTCGATCAGCCGGGGGGCGTCGTCGCAGGCCGCGCTCAGTTTTACGCTTCCACCTGCGGCGCTTGCCCGGCGGGCTGCGGCCTGCTCGCCAAGGTGCGGGACGGCCGCCCGATCAAGCTCGAGGGCAATCCCGATCAGGCGATCTCCCGCGGCGCAAGCTGTGCGGTTGGTCAAGCCTCCCTTCTGGGTCTGTACGACAGCCTGCGTTTGAAACAGCCGCTTGCTCACGGCAAGCCCGCAGGCTGGGAACAGGTGGATCGTGAAATCGCCGCGCGCCTGGCTGAAATTCGGAAGGCCGTCGGCGCGGTGCGGTACCTCAGCGGAACGATCACGAGCCCAACCAAGCTGGAGATGATCGGCCGCTTCCTCGCCCAATTCTCCAACGCGCGCCACGTCATGTACGACGCGCTTTCGGTATCCGCCATTCTCGACGCCCACGAGCAGACCCACGGCACGCGCATTCTGCCGCATTACCGCTTCGCCGCCGCCGGCGTGATCGCCTCCTTCGACGCCGATTTTCTCGGAACCTGGATTTCGCCGGTCGAGTTCGCGCGCGATTATGCTTCGCGCCGCCAGCCCCCGGAGATGTCCTGGCACGTGCAGTTCGAAGGGCGGATGTCGATCACCGGCAGCAAGGCGGACCTCCGCGTTAAGGCCGCGCCGGATGAAATCCTCGCGCACCTGGAGCGGCTCGCCGGGCGGATCGAAGCGAACGACCCCGCTGAGGACGAACTCGCCGCACGCCTGCTGCGCGCACGCGGGCGGAGCCTGGTCATCTGCGGCTTGAACGACCTCGCCGCCCAGGTGCTCACGAACCACATCAATCATCTGCTCGGCAATTACGGCGCTACGCTCGATATCGAGCGGCCGTCGTTACAGCGGCGTGGAAATGACCGCGCGCTGGCGGATCTTCTCGCGGAACTCCAGGCCGGCCAGGTCGCGGCGCTGTTCATCGATGGCGTGAATCCCGCCGCCGAGCTGCCCGCCACTCCGGCCCTGGATCGCGCCAAGCTCGTGGTGAGCTTCGCCGGCTCAGTGGATGAAACCTCGCAGCACGCGCATTACATCTGCCCGGACCATCACTACCTGGAGAGCTGGGAGGATGCCGAGCCGGTCCGCGGCCTGATCAGCTTTACGCAGCCAACCATCCGGCCGCTGAACAGCACTCGGGCCGTGATCGAGAGCTTGGCCGTTTGGATGGGCAGCCCCGCACCGGCTTACGACCTCATCCGCGAGCACTGGAAAGACCGCATCGACTGGGACGGCGCCTTGGAAAAGGGATGCGCCGAAGTGAACGCGGCCGCTCAAGCGCCGCGCTGGACGGGAGCGAAGATCGCGCGGCGCGCCCCGGTCGTGGAGGGCTACACGGCCGTCCTCCACCCGGCGGTGGGCATGCTCGATGGCCGCCATGCGGCGAATCCCTGGCTGCACGAGCTGCCGGACCCAATCACCAAAACCGTCTGGGACAACTGCGCGCTGCTATCTCCAAAGACTGCGGCGGCATTAGGCGTGCGCGACGGCGACGTGGTGCGCATCGAGGCCGGCGCCGCGATCGAGCTGCCCGCCGTCGTGCAACCGGGCCAGCATGACCGCGTGATCGCGGTGGCGCTCGGCTACGGCCGCAAGGCTTCCGAACGATTCGCGAACATCGGCCCGCGCTGGACCGGCAGAAAGCCCACGGTGAACGAAAACGGCCGCGTGGGAGCAAACGCTTCTCCGCTGCTCGCTCTTGAAGACGGGCTGCTGCGCTACGAGCGCGGCGGCGTGAAGATCGCGAAAACCGGCCGCCGGATCGAACTGGCTTCGACGCAGGAGCATCATACGCTCTCTGTTCCCAAGCACCTTGCGCCCCCCGGCGGCGAGGTGCGCCCCATCATCCGCGAGATCACCCCGGCAGAACTCGGCAAGCCGGCGGAGCACGCCGAACATCACGAGGAACTCTGGCCCGACGATCATCCGTACACGAGCCATCACTGGGGCATGGCCGTGGACCTGAACGCCTGCACCGGCTGTTCCGCCTGCGTTATCGCCTGCCAGGTGGAAAACAACATCCCGGTTGTGGGCAAGGACGAGATGCGGCGCCGCCGCGGAATGCACTGGATCCGCATCGACCGCTACTACTCTGGCCCGCCGGACGACGTACAGGTGGCCCACCAGCCGATGATGTGCCAGCAGTGCAACCACGCCCCCTGCGAAACCGTCTGCCCCACGCTCGCCACGGTGCACAGCGACGAGGGACTCAACCAGCAGGTCTACAACCGCTGCGTAGGCACGCGTTACTGCGCCAACAACTGCCCGTACAAAGCGCGGCGCTTCAACTGGTTCAACTACCCGAGCAATGACAAGCTGGCCAACCTGGTTCTGAACCCCGACGTTACCGTGCGCTCGCGCGGCGTGATGGAAAAGTGCACTTTCTGCGTGCAGCGGATTCAGGAAGCCAAGATCGAAGCCAAGCGCCTCGGCGTGCCGCTGAAGGACGGCGACATCCGCGTCGCCTGCGAGCAGGCCTGCCCAGCCGGCGCTATCGTCTTCGGCGACCTGAACGATCCCAACAGCCGCGTGTCGCGCCTGGCGCGGGATGCCCGCCAGTACCGCGTTTTGGAGGAACTGAATGTGGGCCCGGCGGTGCATTACCTGAAAGTGATTCGTAATCGAAACGGGAAGGGAGGCCAGAATCATGGCTGAGGTTTGTTCGCCATTGAGGCTGCCGCTGATCACCGGCCACAAACAGCCGGCTGCGGTTACCGAGGACGTTTGCCGTCCCATGCTGCGGCCTCCTTCCATTCTTTGGTGGGCGGGCTTTGCCCTCGCGTTTTCGCTCCTGCTTATGGGTGTGGCCGCGGTCGGCTATCAGATCGCCACAGGCGTGGGGGTGTGGGGGCTGAACACAACGGTCGGCTGGGCGTTCGACATCACGAACTTCGTTTTTTGGGTGGGCATCGGGCACGCGGGCACGCTGATCTCGGCCATCCTGTTCCTGTTCCGCCAGAAGTGGCGCACCTCGGTGAACCGCTCGGCCGAAGCCATGACGCTGTTCGCGGTGATGTGCGCGGGCATTTTCCCCGTCATCCACACGGGCCGCCCATGGCTGGCTTTCTGGCTGTTCCCCTATCCGAACTTCCGCGGCCCGCTATGGATCAATTTCCGCTCGCCGCTGGCGTGGGATGCGTTCGCCATCTCGACTTACTTTCTGATTTCGGCCGTGTTCTGGTATGTCGGCCTCATCCCTGATCTCGCCACGATTCGCGACCGCTTGAAGCCGGGTCTGCGGCAGCGTTTGTTCGCGATCTTCAGTCTGGGATGGAACGGATCGTACCGCGTGTGGAGGCACTACGAAGTGCTCTACCTGCTGCTGGCCGGTCTGGCGACCCCGCTCGTCGTCTCCGTACACACCATCGTGAGCTGGGACTTCGCCACCGCCGTGATCCCGGGCTGGCACGCCACCATTTTCCCGCCGTACTTCGTCGCCGGCGCGATTTTTTCCGGCATCGCTATGGTGTTGACGCTCATGCTGGTCGCGCGAAAGACCATGGGCCTGGAAGACTACATCACGCAGCGGCACGTGGATGCGATGTGCAAACTGCTGCTGCTCACCAGCGGGATTGTGGCGCTGGCATACGGCACCGAGTTCTTCACCGCGCTTCACAGCGGCAATCCTTACGAGCAGTTCGTCTTCTTGAACCGCGCCAAAGGGCCGTTCGCCTGGGCCTACTGGACCATGGTGGGCTGCAACGTGCTCATCCCGCAGTTGCTCTGGTTCGAGCGCGTGCGGCGCCGCCTGGTGATCGTCTTCCTGCTAAGCCTGTTCATCAACGTGGGCATGTGGTTCGAGCGGTTCGTAATCATCGTCACCTCGCTTCACCGTGACTTTCTTCCCTCGAGCTGGGCCGCCTATACTCCCACGATTTATGAGATCGCAACCCTGATGGGCAGCTTCGGACTGTTCTTTACCTGCTTCCTGATCTTCTGCCGCCTGCTGCCGGTGATCGCGATGGGCGAAGTGAAAGCCGTGCTGAGTCATGGCAACGGGAAAGGAGGCCACGCGTGAATCGCCGCGTTCTGATCGGCATCTTCGATTCGGAAGAAGACATTCTGGCGGCGACCGACGCCGCCCGCCGCCGCGGCCTGGTAGTGGTGGATGTTTTCGCGCCCTACGCCGTGCACGGCCTGGACAAAGCGATGGGGCTGGCGCGCTCCAAGCTGCCCTGGGTGTGCTTCTTGTTAGGGCTGTTTGGCGCGGCCTTCAAAGTCTGGTTCGAGTACTGGACGACGGCTTCGGATTGGCCCATCAACGTCGGCGGCAAGCCCTGGAACTCGCTGCCGGCGTTCGTCCCCATCACGTTTGAGGTCATGGTTTTGTTTGCGGGGCTGAGCACGGTGGTGGCTTTCTTTGGCATGAACCGGCTGTGGCCGGGCCGGAACGCAGACTTACTCGATCCGCGCGTGACCAACGACCGCTTCGCGCTGGTGCTCGAAGAAGACGATGCCGCCTTCGATGTCGATGAGGTGAAAAACTTCCTCTGGGGGCACAATGCGCTACGCATTGAGGAGCGGGAGCTGGAGGTGGCGCGATGAAGCTCAACCTGTTCCTGTTGGTGCTGCTGGTCGCCACGGTGGCCGCGAATCTCGGCATCGACGATAACCCGGACCGCCGCAACTTCGAAGTGTTGCCGGAGATGGTGTACTCGGCCGCCGCCGAGTCCTTCACCGAAAACCCCAATTTCGCGGATGGCAAGACGCTGCAACCCCCGCCGCAAGGGACCATTGCCCGCGGCGCGCGCCCGCTCCCGTACGCTGCGACGCCGGAGGACGCCGCGCGCGCGGGGCGCGAGTTGACGGCGCCGCCTGCTGGCGCAGCGGACCTGGCGCGCGGCGCCGAGCTGTACCAGGTGTTCTGCAGGCCCTGCCACGGCGCCGGGGGCAAAGGCGACGGCGCCGTCGCGATGCGCGGCTTCCCGCCGCCTCCCTCGCTTTTCGCCGAGCGCGCGATGCAACTCGCCGACGGCCAGATGTTCCACATCCTGACTTACGGGCAGAACAACATGCCGTCTTATGCCGCGCAGATCGAACCGGCCGACCGCTGGCGGATCATCGCGCACGTCCGGTCGCTGCAAAGAAACCAGGGAGGCGCACAACAATGATTGGCCAAAACAGGTTCCTGGGCGCGCTGATACTGGCGGGCGTGGTGACGTCCGCGGCGGGTGTGGTCCTTGCGACCACCCGCGCCTGGACCGCACTGCTCATGGCGGGCTACCTGCTTGCGACCTTCGGCCTCGCCGGCTTAGTGTTCATCGCTACGCAGTATGCCAGCGGCGCGGGCTGGAGCATCGCCTTCCGGCGTGTGCCGGAGGCGATGACGGCAGTTTTCCCGCTCGGCGCGGCTTTGCTTGCCGCGGTTTTCCTCGCGCATCCCTCTATCTATCCCTGGACCTCCCACGCCCCGCACGGATTCTTCCAGCAGTTCTGGCTCACTCGTCCTTTCTTTCTGGCCCGCGCCGCGGTCTACATGATCGTCTGGCTCGCATTCGCCGTTGCGATCGTGCGGACCTCGCGCCGGCAAGACAGCGACGGCAGGGTGGGCCATACCCGGCGCAACGTCCGGCTCTCGGTGGCCTTCCTCGCGGCATTCGCGCTCACATTTTCGCTCGCGAGCTTCGACTGGATCATGTCGCTCGATCCTGGCTGGACCAGCAATATATTCGCGATCTACAACTTCGCCGGCCTGTTTTCCGGCGGCCTGGCGCTGCTCATTCTGCTGGTGCTGTACGAGCGCCGCGCCGGGCCGTTGCGCGACTTCGTGAATGAAGAGCATCTGCACGATCTCGGCAAACTGCTGTTCGCTTTCTCCACATTCTGGATGTACATCTGGTTCAGCCAGTACATGCTGATCTGGTACGCGAACATCAGCGAAGAGACCACCTATTACATCGCCCGCCTGCGCAATGCCTGGGCGCCGCTGTTCCTTGTGAACATGATTCTGAACTGGGCGATTCCGTTCGCGGTGCTGCTGCCGCGCGGAACCAAGCGCAGCCCGCGCGCGCTCGGCAGAGTGGCGGCGGTCGTGCTTGCGGGCCGCGTCCTGGACGTTTACCTGATGGTGGCGCCCCCGCTGCACGGCGCGAACCCGAAGCTGGGCATCTGGGAAATCGGAGCGCTGGCGGGAGCCGCAGGCGCCGCGTTGCTCGCGTACAGAAGAGCCATGAACCTGGCCGCGCCCGTGCCGCTCAATGATCCATACCTGGAGGAGAGCCTGCACTACCACAATGCCTAGGCAAAAAAGTTCTCAAATCGCGCAAACCCTATAGCCTCTGGTTCGTATAGCCCTTATATGGAGACACACAGGGCAGACGGGAAGACGCGCGGCCTGCGCGCTTTCGACATCCTCGGTCAGGACTTGCGCTTCGCACTGCGCTCGCTGGGCCGCGACCGCGCGTTTACCTGTATCGTGATCTTCGTGCTCGGCCTGGGCATTGGCGCGAACGTCGCCGTTTTCAGCGTCATAAACGCGATCCTGCTGCGCCCGCTTCCCTTCCACGAACCGGACCGGCTCGTCTGGTTCGCAACCCACGAAGGCAAGGGCGGCCTTTCAAACCAGACCTACACCGTTTCCGCCTTCGAAGAGTTCCGGCGCAACAACCGATCGTTTCAGGACGTGACCAGCTATCAGACCTTCTTCAACTCCATTCAATACAAGCTCACCGGCCGTGGAGATCCGCTGCCTGTTGTCGGCATCCAGGTGGCCGAAAACTTCTTTCCGGTGCTGGGCGTCCAACCGGTGCTGGGACGCCTGTTCACACCGGAGGAGTGCCGCAGAGGAGGCCCCGCTGCGGCGCTGCTGAGTTACCGCTTCTGGCAGCGCCAGTTCGGCGGCGACCCGGGCATCGTCGGGCAAACGCTCGCCATCAGCGCGGCGCCCGCCGACATCACCGGTCCTGTCACCGTTATCGGCGTCCTTCCCGCGTCCTTCGATTTCGGCTCGATCTTCTCCCCAGGCATGCAGGTGGATTTCTACGTGCCCGCTTACATGGACTTCTGGCGCACGTGGGGGAACACTCTCGCGGTCATCGGCCGCCTCAAGGCCGGTGTTTCGCTCGCTCAGGCGCAGTCGGAAGCCAATACCCTCTTTCCGCAGCTTCGCGCCGCGCACCGCGATTGGTGGGAAGACTACAAGTCCACGCTCTCCAGCTTGCAGGATCGGGTGAGCGGAAGACTGCGCCGGCCGCTGTACGTTCTCTGGTGCGCCGTTGGCCTGATCCTGCTGATCGTCTCGATCAACGTGTCGAACCTTCTGCTTGCGCGCGCCATGTCACGCGCCAAGGAGTTCGCGACGCGCGCTGCGCTCGGCGCCGGACGCGGCCGGCTGGTTTGCCAGTTACTCACCGAAAGTCTCGCTCTTTCGGGCTTCGGCGCGCTGCTCGGCCTTCTTTTCGCATGGGGAGTCACATCCTATCTCGCGCGCCAGAGCCAAATCGCGTTGCCGCTGCTCTCTACCGTCCAGTTGGATGGCGCCGCTCTTGCATGGGCGGTCCTGATCGCCGTTTCCGTCGGCGTAGTCCTCAGTCTCGTCCCTGCACTTAAGGTTTCGGGAGGCAATTTGCAGGAGGCACTGAAAAGCGGCGGCCCAGGCATGAGCCAGGGAAGGAGGCACGAACGCCTGCGATCCACGCTCGTAATTTCCGAGTTGGCGTTGGCGTGCGTGCTGCTGGTCGGAGCCGGCCTGTTGCTGCGCAGTTTCCTGCGTCTGCTTGACGTCGATCTGGGCTTCCAGCCCGCCAGCGTCGCGGCCCTCAAGATTGAGGTTAATGACGGCGGAAAGATCGAGCGGCGCGGGCCCGTTCTTCAGGAAATTCTCGAGCGCGTCCGCGCGATTCCCGGCATTGAAGCCGCCGGAATGACCGACATGCTGCCGCTCGACCGCAACCGCAGTTGGGGATTGGTAGCCCGGGAAAACGCCGGCGACAGAACCGTGAATCACACTGCCTTCGTCTATGTCGTGTCCCCCGGCTATCTCCAGACCATGGGCATGCGCCTGCTCCGGGGCCGCGATATTTCCTGGCGTGACCGGTCCGACACCGAAGCCTCCATCGTCATCAACGAGGCTGCCGCGCGCCGCGAATGGCCCGGGCTGGATCCCGTCGGCCGCCTGGTGCGAATCGGGAATCGGGAGGCGCGAGTTGTGGGCGTAGTCGCCGACGTTCGCGAAAGCAGCCTGGAGGAGCAGGCCAGCGCCCAGATGTACATCCCCATCACGCAAGCGAACCCCGAAGGCACGGAACTGGTCGTGCGGACTCGGCTGCCGCTCTCCGCTATAGAGCCGGCCGTGATGTCAGCACTGCGGGAACTGAACCCGGGCCAGCCCCGCACCCAGTTCCGCGCGATGCAGCAAATCGTCGATCACGCCGTCACGCCAAGGCGCTTTCTTGTGACACTGGTCTCCGCCTTCGCGGTGTTCGGCCTGATTCTGGCCCCGCTGGGTATCTACGGAGTGATCTCGTACTCGGTGCAGCGCCAATCCCAGGAAATCGGCATCCGCATGGCCTTAGGCGCGACCCCTGCCCAGGTTCAGGTGGGCGTGATCGCGCAGACTCTGCGGCTGGCTCTAACCGGTATCGCGATCGGAAGCGCGGTTTCTTTCGCGGTCGCGCAAGGAATCGCCTCCCTGCTTTACGGCACCGAGCCCACCGATCCCGTCACCTTCGCTGCAACGGTCGCGCTCCTCGCAGCCATCGCCTTGCTGGCCGGGCAAATTCCCGCGCGGCGGGCCTCACGCATCGACCCGGTAGTTGTCCTGCGCGGCGTGTGACTTCTGCTGCCGCTTACGCTTCGAGTTCGAGCTGCTCTCCTTCGGCGATCTCGAGCGGCTGGGCGAAAACGAATACCGCCCGCCCCTGCTCGCGCCGCAGTTCGTGAGCCACCGGTTTGCCGCCGAGCCGCGCCGTGGTCTTTGCGCCTGCCGGGATGTCGCGCGCCAGTTCGACGGTGCGGCACGGTAGCTTGCCGTAGAGCACCGAAAGCCGGAACCGCGTCCTGCCCTGCTGCACGTCCTGTGAGAACGTGCCCCAGCCGGTCCCGCACGACCAGAACGAACGGAAGTTGGCGGTGCTCACGCGCGGAGCCGCAACGACGCTCTTCTCCGCGCCGTGATAGCGGAATCCGCTCAGCGCCAGTATGCCAGACCACGAGGCCATCGCCCGCACGTAATGGTGGCCGCACTCCAGCTCGTCCCACGGATTGCGCCGTTCGCCGTCGTAGCGCAGCCGCGCGTTGGTGACGATCTCGACCGCCTCCTTCTGCATCCCGTAATACATCATGAGCGCGGCAACCTCGTACTCAAATCCGGTCCAGACCTCGGAGAAATACGGGAACGGAATCCGCGGCCGCGGCGCCTTGCCGTAATCGCAAAGCAGCAGTCCCGCCTCGTCGTTCAATGCGTAGACGCGCTCGATGGAATCGTGCTCTTCGAGGCTGTGCCGGTAGTTGTACTTGTAGATGGACGCCAGCGTCTTGCGTATTTTGGCCGGATCCACCAGCGAGCCGAGCCCGGCCACCATGGCCACGTACTGGCCCACAAGCTGATCCGCCAGGCAGCCTTCACCAGCCTGGAAGTCGGGATTCTCGGGGTCCTCGGCGCCGCCTTGCGAGCGCAGCGGCTTGGCGATCTTGTCCCGCGGAATGCCCTGAACCTTCTGAATGTAATACTCCCCGTTGAACAGATTCTCGTCGATCCACTTGCTGCCGCGCGTGAACAGATCGCGGCACGTGCGCGCGAATGCCTCCTCGCCGGCGGCGCGGGCCATCTCCTCGCACGCGCGCAGCCCGCCCAGGTAATAAATGCCGCACATCGGGTTCGGACCATAGAACTCGACGTCGAAGGTGTTGTGCTGCACGCCTTCGGGGACACCGTCGCGATCGGCGTCCCACCCCCCTTCGATCCACGCGAATTCCATCGCCTTCTTGACTTTCGGCCACATCGAGCGAAGCCAGGCATCGTCGCCGCTGAGCCGCCAGTCCAGATAGGTGCGGATGATCTGGCCCATGGTGCCGTCGATGGCCGTTATCCCCGGGGGGCTCTGTTTCCCCTCGGGCAACTGAATGCGGATCGGCAGCATGCCATCCAGCTTCTCGGCGGTTTCAAAACCCGCTTCGCGCTGCGAGCGCGCGAGTGACGGGAACAGGTGCTGCGTGACCGCCTCGTAGTTCCACACGTGGGAACAGTTGCCGAAACAGCAACCGCTGTTGTCGCTGGCCCCTTCAAAGCCGCGGAACCTGCCGTCAGCCGTCCGGAAGCAAACCTGCGTGGCCAGCGTGGAGACATTCGCCATCGCCGCTTCCTTCACGGGAGGGGGCAGCGTGGATTCGCGCATTGCCGCCAGGAACTGGCGCATGCGTTTTTCGAGAACGGGAAGGTTGGCGGCGGCGTGTTCGGCGGCTGCCCACGCGTCCGCGAAGCGCTGGCAATAATGGTTGCCGATGATCGCGTTGTTCTCGCCCTTCGGCGCGGTCCAACCGCACCATTGCGGCGTGCGGTTCGGAAAATGCCAGGAGAGCAGAAACGTGAAATCCGCCTCCGCGCCCGCTGCAAGCTCCCTGCTCAGGCAGATCGAGCCCACCTCGTTGCGCTGCTCGGCCTCCGGCCCGAGTTGCCCGTCCTGGGTGAAGTCGTCCCAGAACAGCAGCGAACTCCTCCACCACTTGGCTTGCGGCCAGCCGCGAAGGTAGCTCACTTTTCCATCACCCGCGTCGAGAACGCACAGCGCCATCGAGCCGTTCATCGGCGCATCCTTGGCCGCTTCAGGGTTGGTCATTAGCAGGCCTTGCAGCCCGGCGCCGGTCCGAAACTCGTTGACACGGCTCCTGGCGGCCCCGCGGCTCCCGCTCCCGCGATCGGCCCCGACCGGGTTCTCGAGCGAAAAGGCAATCGACACTTTGGCCGCCTGCTTGCCCGGGTTCCTGACCTTGTACCGCAACACGGCGATCGGGAGGCCCGAGTCGTCGGCCGCCAGCGGGAAAATCGGCGTGAAGGCCTCCAGCGTTACCCTGACGGGCAGCTTGCGGTCGCGGAATGCCACGGTTGCGAGAGGATACTCCCCGGTGAAAGTGGCGCCGTCAAGCCGCGTGAGTCCCGGAACGTTGTTGGGGCTCAGGCCGTGGGCGGCATGATAAGGCGGAATGATCCTGGCCTCCAGCACGCGCGCAACGGGCTTCGAGTTCCCCGCCTGCACCCAAATGCTCGGGAATGCGTAGTTGAGCGACCTGCCCTTATCCGGGCGATTAAAAATTTCCCAGTCGCGCAACTGGCCGCGCCCCCCGAGGCTAACCGAACCTGCGGCCACGCCGCCCAGCGGGAAGGCCACCATGGCCAGGTTGCGGCCGGTGAGAACCCTGGGATATTGGACGGTGCGGCGCGGCGCGGCGCCCGGACTCGTTGCTTGAGGCGCGGCCCCCGCTGCGGGAGCCTGCGAAGCGCTGGCCGGTGCGGCGCCGGCCACCAGAGCGGCGGTCTTCAGAAAATCACGACGTTTCGTACCCATCTCGTCCTCGTGCGAATTGCGATCCTAAGTATCATTTCACAACAGGAACGAAAATGGGGCGCCGCAAATCCGATTTTGTGCCGAAAGCCTGCTACGCGCGGCCCAACTCCGATTGAACCGCCTTGAGCGTCGCGTTCATGTAAGCGATGCTGTATGCCAAACCCGCGCTGGGACGGTACTCTCCCGAGCCCCGGCTCCCGCCTTGCCCGCTCCCGCGCGAAACCCCAAGCGCCGGGATGTGGTCCGGGATCGCAATGCCGTCGAAGCCCACTTCCACCATGGCCTTCATGACCTTGTACATGTCATAGTAGCCGTCGTCCATCAGCGTCTCTACGAAGTGCGGCAACGGCGCGCTCACGTTCCGGAAGTGCACCTTGAAAAGCTTCTTTCTGCTGCCGAAGTACTTGATGGTCTCCACCACATCCTTGCCCATCAGTTCCCCGCCCTCGAGCCAGCAGCCCACGCACAGGCACATACCGATGTTCGGACTGTTGGCGATCTCCAGAGCTTTACAATAGCCCTCAAAACTGCTGAAGATGCACCGCGGGACGCCCGCCAGCACCGGCTGCGGCGGATCGTCCGGATGAATGCCGATGCGCACGCCCGCTTCCTCGGCCACCGGAACCACTTTCTTGATGAAGTAGATGTAGTTGTCCCAGATCTCCTCTTCCGAATATTTGCGGCCGTGGGAAAGCGGTTCGGTGAAGGTGGTTCCGCTCCAGACGCCCCGCCGCTCCGGGCTGGCCATGTTGAGCTCCCTGGCCTGGTAGCCGCGCGGCATGGTCGCCTGCCCGCTCGACCAGATGCCGTTGCCCATGTGCGCATAAGTCGTATATGGGATCCCGGCCTTGCCAAGGTAGCGTATGTAATTCAGGTACTCTTCGATCTTCTTATCGCGCCCGGGCAGATTCAGCGTGACTTCCGGCATGTTATGCAGGCTGCCGCTCGGGCCCACGCCGCTCCCGATGTTGTAAACCTTGAAACCGCCGGCTTCCCACTGCTCGCGCATCTTGATAAAGCCTTCGGCGGTGGCGTTCTCGGGCCGGGCGGCCAGACTGACCCACGTCACGCCGAGTTGCTTCAGAAAACGCATGTGTTCCTCGGTGGGCTGCCCGCCGCTTGTCCCGATCTTCACGCCCGGAGGAATCGGACGCAGCGTGGAACCGCCCGACCGCTGAGTCGCCAGCAGCGCCGCTCCGCCCAGCGCCAGCTTCGTGAACTCTCTTCTATCCGTCATGACCGTCGCTCCTTGCTACTTCGTTCGCCAGTACGCGCTGTGGCCGACGTAATCATCATCCGGGAGGTTCCCCAGAATGATCCGCCTCAACTCGAGGATGTCTACCTCGCCCTGCTTCTGGTACAGCACCTTGCCGCCGGGCGCGAGCAGAACCGTATAAGGTACGCCGGCCTCCCATTTTGCGTCAAAAGCGGCCTGCATGGCATAGGTGTCCGTCGAGGCAAACTGCAAATTCCTCCCCGACGAATGCAGTTTTTCCAATACCTTCTGCACGCCGGCGCGCTCATCCGGCAGATTCGTGGAAACGGTGACGAAATCGAAGTCGCGCCCGCGGTACATGCGGTGCGTCGTGATCAGGTCCGGAAGCTCGCTGATGCATGGACCGCACCACGTCGCCCAAAAGTTCACCAGAAGAACTTTGCCCGTGGGATTCGAGCGCAGCTTCTTCAATTCCTCCGGGCCGGCCATCTCCAGGACCACCGGCTCGGCCTCGATCTTCTTCATCTCCTGCTCCTTGGACGCCTGCTTCGTCTTCCACTTGGTTGAGCAGCCGAAGACCCCGGTGTGCTCCACCGGGACGGGCCTGCCCTCCAGCAGCGCGTCAATGGCGTTTCGCGCGTCCCGGACCTTCACCAGCGATTCGCGCTGGCTGTTGTCCACGCGGCCCTCGTAGCGCAGCTTGCGCTCCCGGTCAAAGATGAACACGTGCGGGGTTGCCTTCGGGCCGTAAGCCCGCGAGACGGACTGCGTCTCGCCATCGTACAGGTAAGGGAAATTGAAGTTCCTGTACGCGGCGCGGATCTTCATGTCCTCCAGGCCATCACTGACGTCGGTGTATCCCTGCTCGTTCAGCCGGACCGCCGACGGATCGTTCGGCGAGATCGCAACCAACGCCACGCCTTTTCCGCGGTAGTCGGCGGCAATCTGCTTGATGCGGTTCTCGTACAGTTGGGCGGTCGGGCAGTGATTGCAGGTGAACACGATCACAAGCACCGGATATGAGGAATAGTCGCTCAGACGGTGGATCTTGCCATCGAAACCAGGGAGCGCGAAATCGGGAGCCGGCGAACCGATGGCCAGCGTGGGTGGCTCATCGGCGGCAGCAAAAAGGGAAGCGGCGGTGAGAACGAGTGCCAGCAGGATCGGCATAACGGGAATCCTCCTCCCGAAAAGTGTACATCGTATAGCCCGGCTCGCATAGCCCGCCTGCGGCGTAAACACTTGCAGCGGCAGCCCGCCCGCAGCGCTCGACGCCGCCCCGGTCCTTCGTCACATGACATCGGCACTTGACGAGGATTTCCTGGTTTCGTATCCGGATTTCCGAAGCTCACCGCCGCCGTTCCGAATCCGCGGCCGTAAGGTCCTGAATTCAGGCGAGGTTAGCTGCCGGCCGCACGGCAGGTTTAGGGCGCAACGAAACCACACAGTGGCACTGCGGTTGCCATCCATCGGATTAACGGTTGTAAACGAGGTGGGAATGACGAGTCTTTCTGAGAACAACGGGAGAATTGGTGTCAGACAAGGTCCTGCTCCGGCCGGCGCTCACACCCGCCACATATTGGAGGATATTCTTTCACGCAAATCGGTCAGGCGCTTGCTTGCCCTGGCGACCCGCATGGACAGTACTGGAAAGTGCTTCTTCGAGAGGGTGTGCGAGAACTACAACAACGGCGCTCTCCCGCGCCTTACGCGATGGAAGTGGCGCATCCCCGAGCTCTTGATCGATTGCGCGCTCAAACGGGCGAAACTCGACCGGGAATTCATGACCGAAAAGCTTTTTCACCACCGGCCCACGGTCCGCGCACTCGCGCTGGCGGGCCGCAGCGTCGCCCGGTACGGCCTGTCGGCGCCCCAAAGATTCGCCGCGCCGCTGATGATCGTCTGGAACATCACCCAAGCCTGCAATCTGCGCTGCAGACACTGTTACCAGAGCGCTGGCACGCGGCCGGCCCGGGATGAGTTGACATTGGAGGAGAAGCTGGCGGCCGTAGACCAGATGGCCGCTAACGGTGTACCTTTCCTGGCAATCGCGGGCGGCGAGCCCCTGATGTGCGACGATCTGTGGCCGGTCCTCGAACGCGCGAAGCGGCACGGCATCCACATCACGATAGCCACCAACGGTACCCTTCTGACGAAAGAAAACGCGGAGCGCCTGATCGCGGCGGGAGTCAAGTACGTGGAAGTCAGTGTGGATAGCATGGCCGCGGAAGAGCACGATGCCCTGCGCGGTTTGCCCGGCGCCTGGGCACGGTCCATCGAGGGAATCCGAAATTCCGTGGCCGCGGGCATGCGCACGGGGTTCGCCACCTGTTTCACCAACCGCAGCGTCGAAACCGTCGATAAGGTGGTGGAGTTGGCGATATCGCTGGGCTGCCGAACCTTCTCGCATTTCAATTTCATTCCCACCGGACGCGGCAAGCAGATCGTCGACGCCGACCTGACGCCTGCACAGCGCGAATGGCTGATGCGAAGACTCGTCAAGCATCTTCAGGAGGGCAGGATTAGCGTGATCTCCACCGCACCGCAATTCGGGCGCGCCTGCGTTGCCTACGCGCCTCCGGACGGGTTGTTTGCGACCGGGCACGCCGGCTCGGGGAGAGGCTCCAAGACCATGGTGCTCTCCCGCTACGTCGGCGGATGCGGCGCGGGCCGCTGTTATTGCGCGCTTCAACCGAACGGAGACGTGACCCCCTGCGTCTATATTTCGAGCGTCAAGATTGGTAACCTGAGGCTTCGGCCCCTGGCGGAAATCTGGGACTGTGCCCTTTTTGCCTCGCTTTCGCGCCGCGAAAATTATCGCCAGCACTGTGGAATCTGCAAAGACCGCGCGTATTGCGGCGGCTGCCGGGCCCGGGCGTACGCCTACACGGACGATATGTTAGGCGGCGATCCCGGCTGCGCGAAGAACCACGAGTTATGGGACGAGCTGGTTGCCGGCAGCCGGAATGCGGTTGGCTGCGGCACATGACATCGGCATCTGCCGAGTCGTCGCCATCCGCGACGGACCAGACGATCCAATATACTCATTCTGATGGACATGCAATATGGGCATTGAGTTGCCCTCAATTTTGGTTTAAAAAGACAGAGCCCGAATGGCAGGTCTTAATACACTAAATAAATTGACCCTCTCAATCTCACCGGCTTCCCGAAGCCCGGTGCAGGGGTTCGATTTCCGATCCGGAGTGCAATCGAGGGGCGGCTGACTCGATCCTGGAATCGCCACATCATCCGTGGTTGACGCCGGCAAGCTCCAACTCGGCCAGGCGGGGATTCCTGGAGTGTGAAGAGGAATTTTTCTCTATGATATTCATCAAATCGGCAAAGGACGTTGTCGCGACCGCTGTCGTTCTGGCGGCACTAAGTGGACCTGGCTGTAAACGAACCGAAAGTGCCGCACCTCCGGCACGCATTCCCGAAGTTGCGACCGTAACCGTCACTCCCGAGCGAACCGTGCTGACCACCGAGTTGCCCGGACGGACATCGGCCTACCTGGTCGCGGAAATCCGCCCTCAGGTGAGCGGCGTCATCCAGCGCCGCCTGTTTCAGGAGGGCTCCAACGTCAAAGAGGGCGAGCTTCTGTACCAGATCGATCCCGCTCCTTTTGAGGCCGCGCTGAATCAAGCCAAGGCCGCTCTCGCCACGGCGGAGGCGGAACTGGTCACGGCGGAGGCGAATCTTCCAGCCATCCGGTCCCGCGCGGAGCGCTTGAAGGGGCTTGTAGCCATCAACGCCGTCTCGCAACAGGACTACGACGATGCCGCCGCGGCGTTGAGGCAGGCGGAGGCGAACCTGGCGGCGCGAAGGGCAGCGGTCGAGGTCAGCCGCGCGGCCGTCGAGACCGCCAAGGTGAATCTTTCCTATACTCCCATCAGGTCGCCGATCACCGGGCGCATCGGAATATCCAACGTCACGGTCGGCGCTATGGCGACCGCCTACCAGCCCACTCCCCTGGCGGTTGTTCAGCAGTTGGACCCCATCTATGTGGACGTGGTCCAGGCCAGCGCGGAGCTGCTGCGGCTGCGGCAACGCATGGAGCACGGATATCTGAAGCGGAACGGCCGCCTTCAGAACAGGGTGAAGCTGATACTCGAAGACAAGACACCCTATCCCCTGGAGGGGACCATGCAGTTCCGCGACGTCACCGTGGACCCAACCACGGGCACGGTCACTCTGCGCATGGTCTTCCCCAACCCAAACCACGTCCTTCTCCCCGGAATGTTCGTGCGGGCAATCGTGCAGGAGGGCGTGAACGAGCAGGCCATTTTGGTGCCCCAGCAGGGCGTGACGCGCAACGTCAAGGGGCTTCCTGTCGCCTGGGTCGTGAACAGTGAGAACAAGGTCGAAGAACGGATTCTCGAGCTGGACCGCGCCATCGGTGAAAAATGGTTAGTAAACAGCGGCCTCGCTCCAGGCGACCGGCTGATCGTGGAAGGGATGCAGAAGGTGCGCCCGGGTGCTCAGGTAAAGGCGGTCCCCTTTGAGCTTGCCGCAGACGGCGCTTCCGCTCCGGGCGAAAGGCAAGACAAAGCAGAAGGGAGAAACTAGATGCTGTCCAGGTTTTTCCTTGACCGCCCGGTTTTCGCGTGGGTCATCGCGATTGCGATGATGGTGGGAGGCGGGCTGGCGATCTATAACCTGCCTGTCGCTCAGTATCCTCCCATCGCCCCTCCGTCCATCACCGTCGCGGCGGTCTATCCCGGCGCCTCGGCGCAGACCGTGGAAGACAGCGTAATCCAGATCATCGAGCAGAAAATGACGGGTCTGGATCGCATGCTCTATATGAATTCGACCGCCGATTCCTCCGGCTCCGGGAGAATTGAACTCACCTTTTCGCCGGAGGTCGATCCGGACGTCGCCTGGTCCAAGGTGCAAAACAAACTCCAGCTTGCGATGCCGGTACTGCCCGAGGTCGTGCAGCGGCAGGGCGTGATGGTCATGAAGTCCACCCGCAATTACCTGATGATTGTCGGCCTGACCACCACCGAAGACTCCGATCTGACTCAAGACGATCTGACCGATTACGCCGTCTCGCAGATTCAGCCCTCCCTGGCGCGCGTGCCCGGCGTCGGCGAGGTGGAGGCTTTCGGCTCGCAATACTCGATGCGGATCTGGCTCGATCCGGACAAGCTCACCCAGTACAACATGACGGCCGCCGACGTGATTGCCGGAGTGCGCGCCTACAACGTGCAGGTTTCCGCAGGACAATTCGGCGGGCAGCCTGCGGTGCCGGGCCAGCGGCTCAATGCCTCGATTGTCGTCCAAACGCTTCTCAAGACTCCCGAGGAGTTCGGCGCCATCCCCCTCCGCCATGGCGCGGATGGGTCGATCGTGCGGGTCCGGGATGTGGCGCGAACCGAACTGAGGGCCGAGTTTGCCGATTCGAAGGTGACCTTCAACGGAAGGCCGGCCGCCGGTCTCGCCGTCCGCCAGGTGCCCGGCGCAAATGCGCTTCAGACCGCGGATGCGGTGAAAGCGAAAATGGACGATCTGGCGAAGTTCTTCCCCCAGGGCATGAAGGTTGTCTATCCCTACGACACCACACCCTTCGTGAGGGTTGCCATCGCCGAAGTGGTCAGAACCCTGATTGAAGCCATCATCCTGGTGTTCCTCATCATGTTTCTGTTCCTCGGCAACCTGCGAGCAACGCTGATCCCAACCATCGCCGTGCCCGTGGTCATTCTGGGCACCTTCGCCGTGCTTGGCCTTGCCGGATACTCGGTCAACATGCTGACCATGTTCGCGATGGTGCTGGCGATCGGTCTTTTGGTTGATGACGCGATCGTCGTGGTCGAAAACGTGGAACGCGTGATGAGCCAGGAGGGGCTTCCACCGCGCGAGGCCACACGGAAGTCCATGGATGAGATCACCGGCGCGCTGATAGGCATCGGTTTCGTCCTGTCGGCGGTCTTCGCTCCCATGATGTTTTTCCCCGGTTCAACCGGCATCATCTACCGGCAGTTCTCGGTTACAGTGATCGCCTCGATGCTGTTGTCGGTTGCTGTCGCCCTGATCCTGACCCCGGTGCTCTGCGCGTCGCTGCTCAAGCCCGTGGCGAAAGGGCACGAGGCCGCCGAAACCGGATTCCGCCTGCTGCGCCCCTTCTTTCTTGCCTTTAACCGCCTGTTTGATCATCTGCGGGAACGTTATCAGTCGATCGTGGGATGGGTGCTTCGGGCCAAAACCCCTTCGTTTGCCGCCTTCGTTCTCATCGTGGTTTTGATGGGCTACATGTTTGTCCGGATGCCGACGGCCTACCTTCCCGATGAGGACCAGGGAACCCTCATGGTGATGGTGCAGTTGCCCCCGGGCTCGACTTTGGAACAGACCAATGCAGTGCTGGACAAAGTGCGGCATCACGTCCTCACCGAGCAGGCCGACGCGGTGGAATCCTGCATGACCATAGCCGGCTTCAGCATGGCCGGCCGGGGACAGAACCAGGCTATGGCGTTCGTTATGCTGCGGGACTGGCACCTGCGAAACCGGCCGGAACTTCGGGTGAAGGCAGTCGCGCAAAAAGCAATGATGGCGTTCGCGGGCCTGCGAAACGCCATAGCGTTCGCCTTCCCGCCCCCTGCTATTTCGGAGCTCGGAACATCAGTGGGCTTCGAACTCATGCTCCAGGACCGCGGAGGACTGGGCCACGAGAGCCTGATGAATGCCAAGAACCAGCTTCTCGCTATGGCCGCAAAGGATCCGAGGTTGACGGCGATTCGTTTCAATGGCTTGGACGATGTTCCCGAATTCCGCAGTGATGTGGATTGGGAGAAGGCGGGCGTCTGGGGGGTGCCGATCACCGCGATCCACAACACGATCTCAGCCGCCTTTGGCAGCGCCTATGTCAACGATTTCATCCATGGCGGGCGCGTCAAGCGGGTGTACGTGCAGGCGGACGCCCCGTACCGGATGCTTCCGAGCGATCTGGACCGGCTGTATGTCCGCAACAACCAGGGCAAGATGGTGCCCATTTCCGGCCTTGCCTCGGGCCGCTGGGTCTACGCCGCCCCGAGCCTCAGAAGGTACAACGCTTTCCCCGCCGTCAACATTCAGGGGCAGCCTGCTCCCGGCAGGAGCTCCGGAGAAGCCATGCAGGCCATGGAAGAACTCATCGAAAAGCTTCCCCCGGGCATCGGTCATGAATGGACCGGGATTTCCTACCAGGAGCGCATGGCTTCGGCACAAACAGGGCTTCTCTACTCGTTCTCCATTCTGGTCATTTTCCTCGTGCTGGCGGCGCTCTACGAGAGCTGGACCATCCCGATCTCGGTCATGCTGGCCCTGCCCCTCGGAGTCATCGGTGGCGTGCTGGCCTCCACCTGGCGCGGGCTGCCGAACGACGTCTATTTCCAGATCGGCTTGCTCACGGTGCTGGGATTGACTACCAAGAACGCCATCCTGATTGTCCAGTTTGCAAAGATCCGCCTGGAGCAGGGGGAGGGCTTGATCCCGGCCACGCTCGAAGCCGCCAGGCTGCGGCTCCGCCCCATCGTGATGACGTCGCTGGCGTTCGGTTTCGGAGTTTTGCCTTTGGCTTCGGCAAGTGGAGCGGGCGCCGGCGCTCAGCAGGCGATAGGCACCTGCGTCCTCGGCGGAATGATCACTGCAACGTTTCTGGCGCTCCTCTTCATACCCCTGTTCTACGTGATGATCGTGCAACTGTTTTCCCGGAAGAAAGGCCGGGGGCCGTCCGCTCCGGGCGAGGCGGTGTCGGCGGAGGCGCACTAACATGCATCGAACACTACTTGTTTTGGCGATGTCGGCTTGCCTGACCGGGTGTATGCGCCGCGAAGCCTATCAGCGGCCCGCTCCGCCTGTTCCCAACGCCTGGCCGGAAAGCGCTGCCGGCCAGACCGGGGACTCCGACGCACCTGAGGCCGCCAACCTGAAATGGAGGGAGTTCTTTACCGATCCGCGGCTTCAGTCCGTGATCGAGCTGGCTCTGAACAATAACCGGGACCTGCGCGCGGCCGCTCTCAACGTCGAGCGGGTTTACTCCATGTACCGCATCCAGCGCGCCAGGCAGTACCCGACGGTGGATTTCTCGGGCGGCGGAGAAGTATACCGGCTTCCGGAAAAGATGTCTTCCAGCAGCGAGCCCGAGATCGTGGGTCAGTTGACGACGGGCCTGGGTGCCGCGGCGTGGGAGCTCGACCTGTTCGGGCGCATCCGCAGCTTGAAAAGCGCGGCGCTGGAGGAGTATCTCGCAACCGAGCAGGCACGCTCCGCGGCGCAGATTTCGCTGGTGGCCGCCGTCGCCAACACCTACCTCGCTCTGGCCGCCGACCGGGACAGCCTGCGTCTGGCGGAGGAGACCCTGAGAACGCAGCAGGCTCTCTACGAACTGATCCGGCACACACGGGAGGCCGGCATGGCCTCCGACCTGGAAGTTCGCCAGGCGCAGAGCCAGGTCGAGGCCGCGCGCGTCGACATCGCCCGTTACAGCGGCCAGGTTGCCTTGGGAGAAAACGCGCTCAACCTCCTGGTGGGCGCGCCCGTTCCCCGGGACCTGCTGCCTCAGGAGCTGGAGTCGGATCATCCGCTCCGGGATCTCGACCCTGGAGTACCCTCCGAGGTATTGCTCCGGCGTCCCGACATTCTCGCGGCGGAGCACCGGTTGAAAGCCGCTTACGCGAATATCGGAGCCGCCCGCGCCGCGTTTTTCCCGCGGATCTCGCTGACCAGCGGAGCGGGCTTCATGAGCAACGATCTGTCCGACTTGTTCCGGTTCGGGACCAGGACATGGAATTTCGCGCCCCAGATGCTCGTGCCGATCTTCGATGCCGGAGGCCGCAAGGCCAGCCTCAAGGTTGCCCAGGTGGAGCGGGATCTCGCCGTCGCCGAATATGAAAAGGCAATCCAGAGGGCGTTTCGCGAAGTCAGCGACTCCCTCACCCTGCGGACCAGGCTGTTGGAACAGCAAAGGGCCCAGCAGGACCTGGTGAGCACACTGGAGGATACCTACCGGCTCTCGGAAGCCCGCTACAAGGCGGGAATCGACAGCTACCTGAGCGTTCTTGTGGCTCAGCAATCGCTATACAGCGCCCGGCAGGTGCTGGTGAGCCTCCGTCTGGCCCGCCTGGGTAATCTCGTGACCTTATACAAGGTTTTGGGCGGCGGCGCCTGACCGGCCGGGGACGGCACTTTCGGCGAATGCCCAACGGCAATTGCCGAAACAAAAAGGAGGCCTGAATTGTTATGATCAGGACTGTGAGCGCGTCGCCAGACAGTATCAACGAAGCGGTCCTGGAACTCGCGCGCTCCATAGCGGGACATAACGATTTGCAAAGCCTGCTGTCGGGCGTGGCAAATTCGCTGCGCAAGGTGGTCAATTTCGAGTACCTGGCGCTCACGCTCCATCAACCCCAGGGAAACCGCATGCAGTCCTACGTGCTCAGCAGCACGTCGGGGCCGGTAAAGACGGCCGCAATGGCCACACTCCCCGTGGATGAGGATCCGAGCGGTGAAGTGTGGAGGACCCAGCAGCCGCTGGTGATTTCATCGCTCGAAAAAGAGAGCCGCTGGCCGGAACTGGTAAGGATCATGGTGTGCGCCGGAGTGCGCTCGATCGCGCTGATACCGCTGACGGCCGGCGAAAACCGCCTGGGGACTCTGGGGTTCGGCTGCCTGACTCCGTTCGAGCCGAGTCCCGTCGAGCTGGAATTCCTGGAGCGCGTGGCCAGCGAGTTTGCCGTCGCCGTCGACGCTCATTTGGCCAAGCAGGCGGCGATCCGCGAGCGCGACCGGCTTCGGGTCCTGTTTGACATCACCAACGCGCTCGTTTCCAAGTTATCGATCGACGAGTTGTTTCCGGCCATCTCCGAGCAGCTCTCCCGTGTGGTGAAGTACGACGTCGCCGCCCTCCTGCTGCAGAATGAAGCCACGCGGCGCCTGGACGTCTACGCGCTGCATTTCACCGGACCGAACCTGTTTGAGCCGGACCAGAAGGGCCAGACCTCGATCGATCCGGAAGGCAGGCCTTCGGCCGAAGCGCTTGCTACAGGCCGGCCGGTGGTCGTAGGCATTGACGATCTGGACCGGTATCCCGCCCTGAACCGCCGGCGGATCGAAGCGGCGGGAGCCAAGTCTGGCTGCTCGATCCCGCTGCTGACCCCCAATCGCACACTGGGCACGCTGGAACTCGCACGGACCAGCGACGACCCATGGACAGAAGACGATCTCGACTTCCTGGTGCAGGTGGCGCGCCAGATCGCCATCGCGGTCGAGAATTCGCTTTCCTACCGCGAGCTCGCCGAAATCAAGGAGCGCCTCGCCACCGAAAAGCTCTATCTCGAAGATGAAATCCGGTTCGACCAGAACGTCGGAAACATGGTGGGCGAGGGGCCGGCGTTTCAGGCCATGTTGAAAAGCATTCAGATCGTGGCGCCGACCGACGCCACGGTGCTGATCCTCGGCGAGACGGGAACGGGGAAGGAGCTGGTCGCCCGGGCAATCCACGAACTGAGCGGGCGCAACAAAGGCAGTTTTGTGAAGGTGAACTGCGCCGCCATTCCCGCCAGCTTGCTGGAAAGCGAGCTGTTCGGCCACGAAAAAGGCGCCTTCACGGGAGCGTTAAACCAGAAAATCGGACGCTTTGAACTCGCACATCAGGGCACCCTGTTTCTGGATGAAATCGGCGAGATGCCCCTCGAATTGCAGCCCAAGCTGCTCCGTGCGATTCAGGACCAGGAATTCGAGCGCGTGGGCGGCACCCGCACGATCCGCACGGATGTCCGTTTCATTGTCGCGACAAACCGCGATCTGAAGGCGATGGTGGAAGACAACAGGTTTCGAGCCGACCTCTACTACCGCCTCCACGTCTTCCCGCTGACCGTCCCGCCCCTGCGCGAGCGGCGCGAGGACATCCCCCTGCTCACACGCTACTTCGTGCAGAAGTACGCGCAGCGCATGAACCGCAAGATCGACACGATCCCCGCGGCCGCGCTGGATGCATTGAGCCGCTACGACTGGCCGGGCAACATCCGCGAATTGCAAAACGTCATCGAGCGGTCCGTCATCCTGACGAGCGGAAACGTGCTAAAGGTGGCCATGCCGGAGTTGATGGGCAAAGCGTCATCCTTTGCGCCGAATACCCGTCCTCTGGAGCCGGATCACGCGGCGGAGCGCGAAAAAATTTTGCGTGTCCTGAAAGAAACCAAGGGCGTGGTCGGCGGGCCGAACGGAGCCGCGGCCCGGCTCGGCCTCAAGCGAACCACGCTGCAATCGCGCATGCGGAAATACCAGATCACGAGGCACTACCACTAGGACCTTGTTGAAGAATTCATCCAAAGCCGCCGGAACAGGACACCTTTGAAATGTTCTGATCGTCTATACATCATGCGCGGCAACGACGATCCACTGCAGGCCGGAATGTTCAGCTACGTATCCCTGGAAGACCGGATTCCAGCGACTCACCCATTGCGGGCCGTCCGCAAACTGGCGGATTCGGTGCTGGCCGAGATGTCCAAGGACTTCGACCGCATGTACGCC
>JBLNCW010000131.1:0-21971 GCA_050261015.1 Rhodospirillales bacterium
CGCCCGCGCCGCCGGCGAGTCGGCGTAATTTCACAAAGCTCCGCAGCGCTCGTCCTTCAACGGGCATCGAGTTGCATCCAAACGTGCGCGAATCCCGGCTCGGTTGCGCCCGCGCAACCTCAGCCATGAGGCAGTGTGCGTATCATGCATCGTCCATTCCTGGAGCGCCGCGCGCGCGCCCGGATCCAACTCAAGTGGCCGGTGAGCGTCCACAGCGAACGCTATCCCCAGCCTGTGACCGCGGATCTGCTGAATGTCAGTTCCAGCGGTGCTTACTGTGTCTCCAGTATGCCCTTCTATTGCCGAGATGCCGTTGAAGTTGATCTGCCGCTCCCAAGCGGGCTGGACACTTCCGAGCGCGGCCTCAGGCTGTGGTGCGTCGGCCGCGTGATTCGAACCGAGGAGGTTCAGCCCGGCCTGTTCGGTTTCGCCTGTACGTTCGAGGACTACACCTTTCTTTCCGAAACCCCCGGCCTCGGCCAGAAAACTCGCGCCAAGGCGCGCTCGGAGCGTTGACGGCTTCGCTATCGGGCCGTTACCAAATTCTGGTCAAATCGAAAAGTTCTTCGGCGGGCGGAATTTGGTTCGCCAACAACGCTCGTTTCCACTTGTCACGCAGTTCGACGGGGACAAGCGTGGACGTTCCGTACTTACAGGCTTTTCAGCCCCCGAGCGCTAGTGCCCTTTCAGCGAGAACCGGAGGGTCCGAAAGCTGCATAGAGTCCGGTTGCGATATCGGGAGCGTTGCATGCCGGCTTGGGTCGCCTCGTTGTGGCTGGAGTGGGGAGGGCCGCCGGACGACGGCTTCCGCGTGGGGGGCAAGCGTGGTTCCAAAAAACTTGAGAAATACTACTGTAAAACTGCAAACCATCGTCGTCTTTCTTCTATGTTTCGTTTCGCCTTGTGCGGCGCTTGTGATTCTAGCTCGCCAACAAGCAGCCGCTCCCGAGCGCGTGGGAGCGGGGTTGGTGGCGCTTATCGGATTCGTTTTGCTGGCGGGCGGCACGCTGCTTAGGCGCCGTTTCGAGCAGGGCAGTCCGGCTGAGGAGCACAGCCCCGAAACGCGCTATCACAGCTCCGAAACACGCTATAGGGAAGCCGGGGCGGTCGAGACTTCCGAGACCTGCCGGCAGCGGCTGCTGCACTCGGAACCATGACGCGCATCTTTGATCTTTACATTTCACGCTCGGCGATGCTGTTGGCCCTGGTCGAGGGGCTCGCCATCGCGGCTTGCCTCGCTGCTGCCGTCAGGTTCACTCTGCCTGAAACGGCGGAGCTAAACCACGCCGCCGGCGTCGCAGGGTTCGGGCATGTAATCCCGATCGTGGCGGTTTTTCAAATCGCTTTTTACTATAACGATCTTTATCACTTCGCCGCGTTCAGAAACTCGCTGCTTTCGGCGCTGCGGCTCGGCCAGTCCCTGGGGGCCGGCTGCCTTGCGCTGGCCGCCCTCTACTACGCCGCGCCCGCGTTGATGCTGGAGCGCAATTCCTTTCTGATCGGGTTGGCGCTGGTCGCTGTCTGCTCTGGCCTGACCCGCGCCCTCGTGGCGTTGTGGCGCACGCACGGACCGGCTGACAACGTCGCCATCATTGGCTGCGGCTCGCTGGCCCTTACCGTAGCCCGCGAGATCGGCCGCCGGGAGGACCTGCACTTGCGCCTTCTGGGATTAGTGGATGAATCCCCGTGGCAGTACCGCTCCAGCGCCGGGCCCGAGCCGGTGATCGGCTCGATGGGGGACCTCCCCGCCCTCGTGGAGGAGAATCGCGTCTCCCGCCTGATCGTGGCCGTCGAGGACAACCGCAGGGTGCTGCCGGTTCGCGGCCTCGTCGGATTGCGCCTTCGCGGCGTCAAAATCGAAGACGCCGCGTCCGCGCTGGCCTCGCTTACCGGACGCGTCTGGCTGAGCGTTGTCCGGCCGAGCTGGTTTGTCTACGCCGAGGGATTCCGGCGATCGAAGCTGACTCTCGCCGTCAAGCGCGCCGTCGATGTCGTTGTTTCCGCAGTGGCAATCGTTCTTTTCGCCCCTCTTGTGCCGCTGATCGCAGCCGCGATTCGCCTGGACTCGCGCGGCCCCGTCTTCTACCGCCAGACAAGGGTGGGCTACCGGGGCAGAACGTTTCAGCTCCTGAAGTTCCGCTCCATGCACGAGAACGCCGAGCGGGCTAATGAAGCGCTCTGGGCGCGCGAACAGGATCCGCGCAGCACCCGGGTTGGCAGGTTCCTTCGCAAGTCGCGCCTGGATGAGCTGCCTCAGTTCATCAACGTTCTGCGCGGTGAGATGAGCTTCGTCGGGCCGCGGCCGGAAAGGCCGGCCTTTGTCGAGCAGCTTCGCAAGGAAATCCCGTATTACGACGAGAGACACTCCGTCCGGCCCGGCATCACCGGCTGGGCTCAGGTCCGGTACCGCTACGGCGCCAGCGTGAACGACGCAGAGCGCAAGCTCGAATACGATTTGTTCTACCTGAAGACTATGTCGCTTGCCTTCGATATCCTGATCGCGTTTGAGACCGTCCGCATCGTCCTGTTCGGGCGCGGCGCAAGGTAGGGCTTAGTAGGAATCCGGATCGTACAGAAGTTTTCGCAGGAAACCCGAATGGCGCGGGACCGTCTGCACTTCAATGCCGGGCGCCCGCATCTTCAGCGTTGCCAGCAGTTCTCCCAGGGCCGCCCGCACGCTGCAAAGGGTGAGACTCGGGGCCAGCCGTTTCAGGCCGGCCGCTTCTTCCGCATACAAGGCGATGAGACCGGGCAGCCGCCTCTCGTTCCAAAGGCGCTGCATCGCAGCGGCGGTTACGCGTACGGGCAGCGCGCGCCAGGAGCGCCCTCCGCCACACGGCACGTTCAGCCCGAGCGTCGGGTGTGCGGTAACGGGCACTTCCAGAATTTTTCCCGAGTCCGTTTCCACAATCACCGGCGCGTGCCAGGGCGAACGTTGAAAGTGCCCGTTGATGCTGCTGTCGAACCGGTAGCCCTCATCGGCCAAGATGGAGAGCGCCTGGAGCGTTTGCCTGCTCATAGAGAAGCCGGGAGCGCGATATCCCGCCACATCCATACCGGTCAAATCCTCCAGGCGCAGCTTCGTCTCTCTCGCGTCTTCGCGAAAACGATCCGGATCGCAGTCTCGCGCTCCGGGCTTTGACCGCCCGAGAGAGGCCAGCTCGTGGCCCCGGCTCGCTATCGCGCGGATCAAACGATGCGGGACGGCATCCGGGCGCGTGAAGAACGTCGCCGACGCCCCGATTCCATCGAAAATTACGAGCGCGCCCTCCACCCAGGCATCGGGCATGCTCCTTCCCAGATCGATCGTGAGCAGACAAACAGGCGCGCTGCGGCGCAGGCCATCGTCCCCGCCCCCCACTTCCGGCCGAATTTCTTCGCTCTGCCGCGCCCCCATGCTCTCGTTGCTATGCAATTCTCTATCCGTCGCGGAATAACGGGCGTACACGGACACGGCGCGTGATGGAATGGCGGTGGGATTCAGGTTAAATAGGAGTCATGGCCATCACCAGCCTCAACCCCGCCACGGGCGAAACCCTGCGCACGTTTGAACCCTTTACCGAAGCGGAAATCGAGCGCCGCCTTGAAAAGGCCTTCCGCACCTTCAAGGAATACCGCCGTATGCCGCTCGCCGAACGCGCCGTCCGAATGCTCCGCGCAGCGGAGATTCTGGAGCGCGAAAAGGACCGCTTCGGCCGGCTCATGACTGCGGAGATGGGCAAACTTGTTAAATCGGCGCGCGACGAGGCGGCGAAGTGCGCCTGGGCTTGCCGTTATTACGCCGAGAACGCCGAGCGGCTGCTGGCCGACGAACGCGTAGAAACCAACGCGTCGTTGAGCTTCATCCGCTATGAGCCGCTCGGGCCGGTGCTGGCAGTCATGCCCTGGAATTTCCCGTTCTGGCAGGTGTTCCGTTTCGCGGCCCCGGCGCTGATGGCCGGCAACGTCGGGCTGCTCAAGCATGCTTCCAACGTGCCGCAGTGCGCGCTGGCCATCGAAGAGATTTTCCAGCGGGCCGGCTTCCCAGAGGGCGCATTCCAAACCCTCCTCATCACCGCCTCACAGGTGCCGCGCGTGCTCCAGGACCCGCGCATCGCCGCCGCGACGCTCACCGGCAGCGAGCCCGCGGGCAGCCAGGTCGCCGCCGAAGCAGGCAGGCAAATCAAGAAGACCGTGCTTGAACTCGGCGGCAGCGACCCGTTCATCGTCATGCCGTCCGTGGATCTGGAAAAGGTTGTCGCCACGGCGGTCCAGGCGCGTACGATCAACAACGGCCAGTCCTGCATCGCCGCCAAGCGTTTCATCATTGCCGAAGCCGTTGCCGATGACTTCGAGCGCCGCTTCGTCAAGGCCATGGAGTCCCTGAAGGTGGGGGATCCCATGGATGAAGGGACGGCGCTGGGACCCCTCGCCACTCCGCAAATTCTCGAAGGACTGGATGAGCAGGTGCGCCGCTCGGTGGCAGCCGGGGCCCGTCTTCTGACAGGCGGCCGGCGCCTGGACCGCCCGGGAAACTACTACGCGCCTACGGTCCTGGCCGATGTGCCCGAGACGGCGCCGGCATTCTCCGAAGAGCTGTTCGGGCCGGTGGCGGTCCTGTTCCGTGTCCGCGACGCGGCCGAGGCGATCCGCATCGCCAATGCCACCACGTTCGGCCTCGGAGCGAGCGTGTGGACGAACGATCCGGATGAGCGCCACCGGTTCATCGACGAAATCGAATCCGGCATGGTGTTCGTGAACGGCATGGTGGCCTCCGATCCCCGGCTCCCATTCGGCGGCGTGAAGCGCTCGGGATACGGCCGCGAACTGGGAGCGTACGGAATCCGCGAGTTCGTCAATATCAAGACGGTGTGGATCGGAGAAGGCCCCGTGCGTGCGGCGCAAACGGAGTAGGATAGCAGTAGCATGCAGAGCGGGCTGATTGCCGGCTTTCTGGTGGTTGTACTGGGGCTGTTTTCATCCGCGCTCAGGGATCGCCTCCGCACGTGGTTCCATCGCGCGCCCGCGCGCATCTTCCTTTTGCCCGCAGCGCTCATGGCGCTCTTCTGCGCCGTCTTGCTGAACAGCGAAGCCTGGAGCACGGGCTTCGTGCTGATGGCGGCCGCGTACACCTTCGCGCCGGTGGCAGTGGTCTATCTCAACCGGCCCGGCCGCCCGGTGCATCCGTGGCTCGACTTCGCCGCCATCATGATGCTCTGGCTGCCGGTGGAATTCACCGCCGGGAAGCAACTGCTGCCCCCGCACGCCTGGGGAGCGGTCAACATCGCCGCGCGCGGGGCCGCCGTGACGCTCGGGCTGTTCCTGTTCCCAATCTTTCGCGATTTGAAAGGGGTGAAGTACGAATTGCCGCGGCGGTGGTCGGACTTAATTTATCCTCTGGCGGGCTTTGCCGTGGCCGCAGCGGTTCTGATCCCGCTCGGACTGGCACTGAGTTTTATGGGCCCGTTTCAAATACCCGAGTCCTTGCGCCCCGGCGCGTTTGGTTTGCTCTTTGTGAAGACGCTGCTCGGAGTGGCCCTCCCGGAGGAAATCCTGTTCCGCGGCCTCATTCAAAACTGGCTGATGCAGCAGTTCGGCTTCACTAACCACACGCTGCTTGTTGCGGCGGTGATTTTCGGCGCGGCCCATCTCAACAACGCTCCCGGCCCGCTGCCGAACTGGCGCTACTTTATTCTGGCCTCGATCGCCGGCTTCATTTACGGGAAGGTGTTCTGGAAGTCCTCCACCGTGCTGTCTTCGGCGGGGCTTCACGCTCTAGTGAACAGCATACGGCACACGTTCTTTCGCTGAGGAGGGTTGATGGGGGAAGAGGGGCGGCAACGCGACTGGGACGCGCTGCTCGAAGCAGCCGCCGTATTTGTGCTGATCATGATTTACATCTGGTGGCTGCGCCTCTGGCACGCGTGGCTGTGGATGCCGCTGCTGGGCGGCGTGATGCTCACGCATTGGGCGCGCCGCGAGAACCCGCGGCGCCTCGGCTTCTTCACGACAGGTTTCCGCCGGGCATTCGCTCCGGTGTTCCAGTACACGGCTGGGATTTGTGCGGCGCTGCTGGCGCTCGGGGCGCTGCTCGGCACCATACGTGAAGTTACTCCCGCGCGCGCCGCCACGGGAATGCTCGGATACGTGGGCTGGGGACTGTTCCAGCAGTATTTACTGAACGGTTACTTTGTCAACCGGATGGTCGAGTTCGCCGGCAATCCGGGCGGGCAGTTCGCTCCTGTGTCGGCTGCCGTGCTGTTCTCGCTCGCGCACCTGCCGAACTGGTTTCTGATGCCCGTGACGCTCGCTGGCGGATATGCGTGCGCGCGCGTCTATCTGCGGTATCGAAACCTGTACGCGCTGGCGATCGCCCACGGACTGGTGGGCTTTTGCCTTTACAGCATCGTGCCCGATTCCGTGAGTGCGCATTTTCTGATTGGGCCCCGATACCTTCTGGAAATGTACGGGGTCTACCCGGAAGCGCTGCTGTAACCGCACTACACTGTAGTCGGAGGGGAGATGAAAGTCGGAGAGACTGCGGGCGTTCAGGAAGCGCTGGAGCGCCTGGGCATCGCGGAAATGAACTCCGGCGCGGGTTGGGGCGAGTGGATCGAGCGGCCCCGGGGCGGGGACCTGGTTTCCATCAATCCAAGCGACGGCTCCGAGATCGCGCGGGTGCGAATGGCCGGCGCCGAGGATTACGAGGAGGTGGTGCGGCACGCCGTCGAAACCTTCCCACGCTGGCGCGATTTCCCGGCTCCGAAACGCGGCCAGATCGTCCGCGAGATCGGCGACGAACTGCGCCGGCACAAGAACGACCTGGGCATGCTGGTCAGCCTGGAAATGGGCAAGGTGCTCTCCGAGGGGCTTGGCGAAGTGCAGGAGATGATCGACATCGCCGACTTCGCGGTAGGCCTCTCGCGCCAGCTCTACGGCCTGACGATGCCGAGCGAGCGCCCGATGCACCGCATGTACGAGCAGTGGCATCCGCTCGGCGTTGTGGGCGTGATCTCCGCATTCAATTTTCCGGTGGCCGTATGGTCGTGGAACGCGATGATCGCGGCGGTGTGCGGCGATTGCGTGGTCTGGAAGCCTTCGTCGGAGACTCCCCTGGTCTCAATTGCGGTGCAGAAGATTTGCGACCGCGTCTTTGCCCGCCACGGCTGGAAGGGCGTGTTCAACCTCGTGATCGGGCGCGGGGCGGAGGTTGGGGAGCGGCTCATTGCCGACCGGCGGATACCGCTCATCAGCGCGACGGGGTCGTGCGCCATGGGCTACCGCGTAGCGGAGGCCGTAGGGCGGCGCCTCGGCCGCAGCCTGCTCGAGCTCGGCGGGAACAACGGCGTGATCGTGATGGACGACGCCAACCTCGACCTCGCGCTGCGGGCGGTGCTGTTCGGCGCGGTGGGCACGGCGGGGCAGCGCTGCACCACCATCCGGCGGCTTCTCCTCCAAAAGGGGATCGCGCGGCGGATGACGGAGTCGCTCGTCGCGGCCTACCGGCAGATCCGGATCGGCCATGCGCTCGATCCCGGGACGCTGATGGGCCCGCTGGTGAATCGCGCTGCCGTCGAGGACATGATGCGCGGCCTGGAGCGCGTCCGCGAGCAGGGCGGCGAGGTGCTGTACGGAGGCAACCGGCTCGATCTCGCCGGCGGCTGCTACGTCGAGCCGACACTGGTGAAGGCTCAGCCGGAAATGCCCATGCTCAAAGAGGAGTTGTTCGCCCCCGTGCTCTACCTGGTGGAGTTCGACCGCCTCGAGCAGGCCATCGAGTGGCACAACAACGTGCCGCAGGGGCTTTCCTCGGCGATGTTCACCACCAGCCTGATCTCCGCGGAAACCTTCCTCAGCGCCGGCGGCAGCGACTGCGGCATAGCCAACATCAATATCGGGACCAGCGGCGCGGAGATCGGCGGCGCTTTCGGCGGGGAAAAGGAAACGGGCGGCGGGCGCGAATCCGGCAGCGATTCCTGGAAGGCCTACATGCGGCGGCAAACGGTTACCATCAACTGGTCGGACAACCTGCCCTTAGCGCAGGGAGTGAAGTTTCAGTTGTAACCGGATCCGAATATACTGATTTCCATGCTACGTCTTCTTGTTGCGATGCTTCTCTGCGCGTCCGCCGTCCCCGCGCAGGATCCGAAGCCCATTCCGCTCCCCAAACCGCAGACCGAGGGCGGCAAACCGCTGATGCAGGCGCTGAAGGAGAGGAAATCCACACGCGAGTTCAGCCAGGAAAAGCTGTCCCGGCAAGTGTTGTCGAATCTTCTGTGGGCAGCGTTCGGAATCAACCGCGAAGACGGGCGCCGCACCGCTCCCACGGCATCGAACCGCCAGGAGATCGACATTTACGTTGTGATGGCCGACGGCGCCTACCGTTATGACGCCAAGGCGAACCAGCTCGAACCGGTTGCGCAAGGGGACCTAAGGGCAGCGACAGGCGCCCAGGATTTTGTCGCGCAGGCCCCGCTCAACGTTGTATACGTCGCGGACCTGGCCAAGCAGAAAAACGCGGACTGGGCCTACGCCGACACAGGGTTCATCGCCCAGAACGTGTATCTTTACTGCGCGTCCGAGGGCCTGGCGACCGTGGTGCGCGGCATGGTGCCGCGGGAGCCGCTGGTCAAGGCGCTGAAACTGCGCCCGGATCAGAGGATTACCCTCAGCCAGACGGTGGGATACCCGAAGAAATAACGCTGCCGGGAGCACAGCGGCGCGCGCGCGAACTTGGACTCCCCGGAACAGCCTCGGCTGAAGGCCGAATTCTAGCACATTAAGAATTGTTTAGAATCTAGGGAAGGAGTCCAAGTCGCATGTCAACTGCTCAGCTCCCTGCTCTGCCGCTTGCATGGCAAGGCTTCCGGCGGTCAACCATTGCCGCTGCGCGAGCCGCGAACTCGCTCCTCGACACGGTGTTCTACGATGTCACGTCCCTAACGCCCGAGGAGCGCCAGGCTCTCTCAACCTATTCCATCCCCGAAGGCGCGGTGTTGACCGTCTATCCGCGAGACGACAACCGGCGGATCCGCGCGCTCGGATTCGCGCGCTTCGTGAGCGAGCAACTCCGCGAGCGCAGCGACCCAGTCAATGCAGTCGTCGTTGCCGGCGTGGGGAGTTCAGCGATCGGCACGGCGGCCCTTGCGCGAAACGTCGCCGACTACCTGGATGCGCCGGTCGCGGGTATCGTGTCCGGCTACGGCCTCGCGGACGTGGTAGCCGAGGCGCTTGGCGGGTGGTTTGCCCTCGGCGCGACAAACGCGCTGCGCGAGATGTCCGCCAGGCTGTTCGACGTATATGAGTTGAAAGACCACGTTCGGGATCCGGAGTCTCACGCCGATATGAAGTCGCAGTTGGCGTCAACGGGCAACAGGCACGACCGGTTCCTGTACGGTAGTCCCGACTCCCTGGCATTGCTGTACCTGTTGCAGAAATTGGGCGGGCGCTTGAAACTGCTTGTTGGGCACAGCAAGGGCAACTACAGCATCGAGAATGCGCTTGAGGGCTGGCTCGGTGAGCTTGGAGCCGAGCGCACGCAAGCGCCGTCCAAGCTCCAGATCATCACGCTCGGGGCGGTAATCTGGTTCCCGCCGGAGTTCTCGAATCTGCATCAGTTCATCGGCCGGATCGATTACTTCGGGCTGCTGAACTCCAGGATGTTCGTCAAGCGGATTTGCGTTCCCGGGGCGTGGCATTCTCTGAACACCGCTCTGCCTTTTCCTTTGTCCGTCAGGGAGGCGCTCGCCGCGGCAGACGCGTTTGGCGCAGGCGGCGCCGTGAGTCCGGAGAGATCCCGGGCGAGCCAGGCAGGCGCCTGAGGCCCGCTGCGATCAGCGGTCCTCGATCTCGTCGAGCCACTCGGGGCGTTTGAGCACTTCGCGCGGCCTGCTGCCATCGGGCGGGCCGATGATGCCGTCGCGCTGCATCATATCCAGGATGCGGGCGGCGCGCCCGTAGCCCAGCCGCAGGCGGCGCTGCAAGGTTGAAGTCGAAGCCTTACCCATCTCGACCACCACGCGGACCGCATCCCGGTAAAGCGGGTCCTGCTCGCCGTCGAAGTCGCCCGATTCGCCCGCATCGTCATCGTCGGAAGGAGGCGCGATGAGGTAGGACTGATCGTATTCCGGTTGGGCCTGTTCTTTCCAGAACTCAACCACGCGGTTGATCTCCTGTTCGGCCACGTACGGCCCGTGGACGCGCATGAGCCGCGAGGAGCCGGGCGGCAGCACGAGCATATCGCCCTTGCCCAGCAGATGTTCGGCGCCCATAACGTCCAGCACGGTGCGCGAATCGACGCGCGTCGCCACGCGGAAGCTGATGCGCGCCGGGAAGTTCGCCTTGATCAGGCCGGTGATGACGTCCACGCTCGGCCGCTGCGTAGCCACCACCAGGTGCATGCCGACCGCGCGGGCCATCTGCGCCAGCCGAGTGATGGATTCTTCGACGTTCTGCCGCTCCAGCATCATCAGGTCGGAGAACTCGTCGATCAGCAGCAGAATGTAGGGGAGAGGCTGCAGCTCCTCGGCCGGTTCGCCGTCCTCTTCGAAGAGCGGAATGGGCTCGTTGAGGCGCTGGCGGACCTTGCGATTATACTGCTCGATGTTGCGCACGCCCTGCGCAGCGAGCAGGCGCAGGCGCCGCTCCATTTCGAGCACGGCGTTGCGCAGCGCATTGGCGGCCTTTCTCGCATCGGTAATCACCGGCGTGAGCAGGTGCGGAATGCCTTCGTAAAGCCCCATTTCCAGCCGCTTGGGGTCCACCAGAATCATCCGGACTTCGTCGGGGGTCGACTTGAACAGCACCGACATGATGAGCGAGTTGAGCATCACGCTCTTGCCGGAACCGGTCGAGCCGGCGATGAGCAGATGAGGCATCGATTCGAGCGGCGTCACCTTGATGCGGCCGTTGATGTCCTTGCCCAGCGCGATCGTCAAGCGCGATTGCGAGTTGGCAAACTCTTCGGATTCGAGCACCTGGCGCAGGCTGATCACCTCGCGGCGCGAATTGGGGACCTCGATTCCGACCGTTGGCTTGCCCGGGATTCGCTCGATGAGAATGGACTCGGCCTGCAACCCCATACAGAGGTCGTCATTGAGCGTCGTGATGCGGCTGTACTTGATGCCGGCCTCGGGTTTGAACTCGAAAGTGGTCACCACCGGGCCGGGGTTGATCTGCACCACGGAGCCGAAAACGGAAAACTCCTCGAACTTCGACCGGATGCGCGCGGCGATCTGTTTGAGTTCTTCCTCGACGTAGGGAGGACGCGGCGGCGCCTCGTTGAGCAGCGACGTCGGGGGCAGACGGTACATCCGGCGCTGCGGCGCCGTGGACACCAGCACCGGACGGGGCGCAGGCGGAGCCTCGGGCTCGGGTGGGGGTTCGACAAGCACCGGGCCGGGCGCGGATGACGGACGCACCTCGTCTTCGAGCGTGCGAATCGGGATGTCCGGCTCAAATGGCGGTTCCTCTTCGGCCACCGGCGGCGGAGGCGCGGTCTCCGGCTCCGGCGCAACCTCCGGCTCGGGGTCGCGTCGGCGCTCGGGACGCTGCCGCGGCGGCTTCGATTTTCGGGCTGCGGCGCGGCGGGCGCGCCAGGCACGCCACCGGCCGGTCAGGGGCCGGACTGCCGCCGAGCCCAAGGCCGCCACGTTGGACAGGTGCGCGATGCGGAAGCTCGAAGTGAGATAGAGCGAAATTAGGAAGCAGGCAAAAGCCACGATGCCGGCCCCGGTGACGTTGAGCGCAGCAACCATATAGTCGGCGAGGATAATGCCGATGGTGCCGCCCGAGGGCACGCTCCCTCCGAACAGCGTCCACTCGGGCCCGAGTTCAAAGCCGGCGCAGCCGCTCAGGATAAACAGCAGGTAACCGATCGCCCGCCCCAGCGGATACTCCACCCGGCGCCCGCGCACCCAGTTCCAGGCCAGCACCACCAGGACGATTGGAAGAGCGAAAGCGAGCGCACCAAAGGCCTGAAAAGCCAGATCGGAAAGGTGGGCGCCGGCCGGCCCGATCAGGTTCCTGGTGCGCGCGCCGCCCGCGGCCGTGTTCCATGAGGGATCGCCGGGATGATAGGAAACCAGGCTAAGCCATACCAGCAGGCCCGCGATTAAAGACAAAATTCCCGCGGCCTCCGGAAGGCGAGAGTTGCGTGCCGAGGATGAAGCGCTCATCCTGTATGGCGGACAAAGATGGCCAGAGCGATCACTATTATGCCAAAAATTATACGGTAGTACACGAAGAATCGGAGGGTGTGCGTCCGTAGAAATCTCAGGAATACGGCAATCACCACCCAGCCGGTGACGGCTGAAACGACCACGCCGACCAGAAATGGCATCTGCATGCCGGGCGAAAGGCCGCCGGCTTCCTGGACGTCCAGGAACGCCTTCAGAGCGGCGCCGGTGAGCGCCGGAGTCGACAGCAGGAAGGAAAAGCGCGCGGCGGCATGGCGGTTGAGGCTGCGGAACAGCCCGGTTGAGATGGTAATGCCGCTGCGCGAGACGCCGGGCACGATCGCGATTGCCTGGGCGAGGCCGATGAGCATCGAGTCGGCCAGTGAAATCTGATCCAGGTCCTTCTTGAAGTGGCCGGCGCGGTCGGCGACATACATGATGATGCCGACCACGATCAGCATGGTTCCGATAACAAAGGAGTTGCGTAAGGGGCCTTCGGCGTAGTCCTTGAAAAGATAACCGAGAACACCCACCGGAACCGTGGCGGCGGCGAGCAACCAAAGAAGATTACGGTTCTGGGCAAGAGCGGGATCGCTTCCGATTTTCAGCCCGAAACCCTGGGCGGCAAGCTGAACCCAGTCCCGGAAAAAGTACACGATCACCGCTGCGAGAGTACCGACGTGCAGCGCGATGTCGAAATCAAGGCTGTGCAGCTCCGGGCTGGTCCACCCCAGCAGGCGGGGAACCAGCGCAAGGTGAGCGGTGCTGCTGATCGGCAGAAATTCGGTGAGACTCTGCACGACCGCCATCACGATTACCTGGTAGAGAGGCATAGGGTCGAAGTTCCATCCTACCGCACGGTCCTATTCTTCCCACTGGATGAGATTGCCCGGAATTCCCGAGATCGTTTACACGCGCCGTGATAACATACTCCAGGGAATCCGACGCATGCCGACGCTGGAAGCCTGGGGGACAACCGACCCTGGTCTGGTCCGCCAGAACAACGAAGACAACTGGTCGCTCGACACCAGCCTGCACGTGGCTGTGGTGGCCGACGGGATGGGCGGCGCCTTGTGCGGCGAGGTGGCCTCCGCAATCACTGTCGAAACGGTGATGGAGTATCTCCGGAGCATACCGATCGTGGATCCCGCGCAGGCCATGGAGGCCGCGATCCTGGAGGCCAACCGCAGGGTGCTCGACAAGGCCCTGAGTGAGGCAGGCTGCAACGGCATGGGATCGACCGTCGTGGTTGCCTTTTGGAATCTGCCGCGCCTTCATATCGCCAATGTCGGCGACAGCAGGGCCTATCTCTGGCGCGACGGCGTGCTGACCCAGCTCTCCTATGACCAGACGCTCGTGAACGAGTTGCGTACCCGCTTCGGCCTGTCGGAGGCCGAGGTGAGCAACTTCCCGCATAAGAACGTCCTCACACAAGCCGTGGGCACGATGCCCGAGCTCAAAGTGCGGCTGCGCGAGGAAGAACTTGTACCTGGCGACATCGTGCTGCTCTGCTCGGACGGACTGACGGGGCCCGTCTCCGAGCGGGCCATTGCGGCGACGCTGTCGCGCGACGCGCCGCTTCAGTACCAGGTGGAACAGCTCATCACGCAGGCAAAGGCCGCCGGCGGCCCGGACAACATCACGGCAGTACTGCTGCGGTATAACGACTGGGAAATTCTGTAAGCGGTTTGTTCTTCCCGGAAGAGTAGAATGGACGTGTGGCCGAAATAATCAAGGAATTCGCGATCTCCATCGATCAGGTTCGCGACTACGAGTTTCGCGTCCGCTTCGACAAGGAGCATATACCCGAGCTGGCGGTGGATGAGCCTGCGCCTCTCGGCAAGGATGCCGGGCCGAGCCCGGCCCGCCTGCTGGCCGCGGCTATCGGCAACTGCCTCAGCGCCAGCCTGCTGTTCTGCGCGCGCAAAGCGCAGGCGGAGTTTTCCGGACTGCACACGGACGTGAAAGTCACTATTGTCCGCAACGAGCGAAAGCGGTTGCGCGTGGGCAGGGTGGAAGTAACCATCGAACCGAAGCTCGCCGATGAAGACAGGGAAAAAGCGGCGCGCTGCCTCGAAGTGTTCGAGGACTTCTGCATCGTGACGGAAAGCGTACGCACTGGCATTCCCGTGAAAGTGAACGTGAAAGGCCTGGATTCCGGAAAGCGCGCCGAAGCCGTGCCTTCAGCTTAGGATCTACCGCCGTTTCCGGCCATCCCCGGCATGGCAGGCGCGGCCTGAATTTTCGGCACTGAGGCGCCGCGTCGTTCGCTATAATTATGAATCAAACCATTCAGTACCCTTTTTGCTTGTGCCTCCCCTGGTGCAAGCCGAAGATCCGAATCCAGGAGCATTCATGTCGACGAAACGCATAGGAATACTTACCGGCGGCGGCGATGTCCCCGGCCTCAATTCCGTCATCAAAGGAGTTGTTTATCGCGCCAGCGAAATTGGTTACGAGGTGATCGGCATACGCCGCGGCTGGGAAGGCCTGACCCACGTCAATTTTGACGATCCGGCCAGCAAGGCACGGTATATCTGGCCGCTCAACCGCGAGAACACCCGCACGATCGATCGCACGGGCGGCACCGTGCTGCACAGCAGCCGCACGAATCCCGCGAAGATGAAAAGCCTGCCCGAACACCTGAAGGGTTTGGATTTCCCCAAATCGGAGGTGACCAAAAAGGGCCAGACCTCGACGGTGTTCGACATCACCAGGCAGGTGATCAAGAATCTGGAAACCCTCGGCATCGATCACCTTATCGCCATCGGCGGCGACGACACGCTGAGCTACGCATCCAGGCTCGATAGAGAGGGCGTGAAGGTCATCGCCATCCCCAAGACGATGGACAACGACGTGCGCAACACCGAGTACTGCATCGGCTTCTCAACCGCCATCACGCGCGCCACGGAAGCCATCCAGCGCCAGCGCACCACCGTCGGCTCGCACGAGCGCATCGGGCTGTTCCGCGTGTTCGGGCGCGATGCCGGCTTCACCGCGCTCTATACCGCCTACGTCAGCTCGATCCGCTGCTGCATCCCCGAGTACAAGGTGAAGCTCGAGCGGCTCATTGAACTGCTGCTGAAGGACAAGCGCGAGAACCCGAGCAATTACTCCATCTGCGTGCTCTCGGAAGGCGCGGACTGGGAAGGCCACCAGATCCGCGAGTACGGCGAGCCGGACGCCTACGGCCACCGCAAGAAGATGAGCGTGGCTGAGGATCTGAGCGAGGAAATCAAGGCGCGCACAAAGGAAGAGACGGTGGTGAGCGACCTCACCTACGAACTCCGCAGCGGCGACCCCGATTTCATCGACAAGCTTGTGGCAACCACGTTCGGCAACATGGCGATGGACTGCCTTGTCGAGAACAAGTCCAACGTCATGATGGCCATCGTCAACGGCTGCTACGCGCGCATGCCGATCCCCGACCCCAAGCTCGGTCCCCGCACCGTCGACATCGAAACCATGTACAACACGGAGCGGTACCGGCCGAATTACGTCAACAAAACCGGCCTGCCGGTTTTCCTCACCCGCGCGTGAGGCGGTGATTTCCTGTGCGTGACGGACAGGCCTGAGGCACCCCGCCGTGAGGCGCGGCCGAGGCCGGCAGGCCTGTCCCGCTTTCCCCTTATCCCCGCCGCAGTTCGCTGTGCCTCCTGCTGAAAAGGAAATAAATTGCCAGGCCGATCATCAACCACACCAGGAAGCGCACCCATGTCTGGAGCGGCAGGCTCAGCATCAGCACCAGGCAGCAGGCCGCTGAAATCCCCGGCAGCCACGGTACGCCCGGCATGCGGAACCCTCTCCGGCGTTCGGGCTGGGTTTTGCGAAGCACAATCACGCCCGCCGAGACCACGATGAACGCGAACAGCGTCCCGATATTCGCCAGATCGGCGAAGGCGCCGATATCCCAGATGCCCGCGGGAATCCCCACCACCAGCCCGGCCACCCAGGTGCTCACGTGCGGCGTCCGGTGTACCGCGTGAACCTTCGAGAACGCCCGCGGCAGCAGCCCGTCGCGGGACATGGCGAACCACACTCGCGCCTGCCCGTACTGGAACACCAGCAGCGAGGACACCATGCCCACTAGCGCGCCCAGCACAACCCAGCGCCGGATGGAATCGTAGCCGAGAATCCGCAGTACGTCCGCCACCGGCGCCGCCGTACCCAGCGTCTTCCAGTTCGCCGCTCCCGTGAGCACCAGCGCCACCGAGATGTACAGCAGAGTGCACACGATCAGGCTGGCCACGATGCCCACCGGGAGGTCGCGCTGAGGATTCCTGCACTCCTCGGCGGCCGTCGAAACCGAATCGAAGCCGATGTAGGTGAAGAAGACGATGGCTGCGCCGGTCAGCACTCCCGTGAAGCCGTTCGGCATGAACGGATGCCAGTTATCTACGTTCACCGCCCGGGCCGTGCCGAACACGAAGATGAGGATCGCCCCCACCTTCACCACCACCATGATGTTGTTCGTCTTGGCGCTCTCGCGGACGCCGCGCACCAGGATCCAGGTCAGCACCAGCAGCACGACAAGCGCCGGCACGTTGAACCAGTTTCCGGTGAACTGGCCGCCGGCTATCATCGGCCCGGTGAGTTGCGGGGGCAGGTGGATTCCGAACAGGTGATCCAGCAGGTCATTGAGATAGGCCGAGAACCCGACCGCCACCGCCATGTTTGAGACCGCGTACTCCAGGATGAGGTCCCAGCCGATAATCCAGGCAAAGATCTCCCCCAGAGTCGCGTACGCGTAAGTATACGCGCTGCCGGCGATCGGGATCATGGATGCCAGTTCCGCGTAGCACAGCGCGGCGAAACTACACGCCAGCGCCGTAAGCAGAAAAGACAGCGCGATGCCGGGACCCGCGCCGGGGCGGCCGATCGTGGACACGGCCTCCCGCCCGTACAGGATCAGGTCTATCACCGGCGCGTGCAGAATCGAGTGCCGGCTCAGCGTTTCTCCGGCTGCCGCGGTCCCTGTCAGGATGAAAATACCCGACCCGATTACCGCGCCCACGCCGAGCGCCGTAAGACTCCAGGGACCAAGCGTCTTGCGGAGGCGCTTGTCGGGCGCCTCCGCCGCCTCAATCAGCTTATCGATGTTCTTGGTTTGGAGTAATTGTGACAAGGGAGGATGGGCTTGCGGCTACCGTTTCCGCTGTCCCTTCGCCATCTTCTGGACCTTGCGCTTATTGGCGCCCCGCGCCACACCCGCCGGCCGCTTGGCTTTCGGCGGTGCCTTCTTGCGGGCTTCCCGTTTTGCAGCCTTGCGCTCGGCTCGATCAGTAATCGTCTTGGTGTTCATTTTCCTGTTTTCAATCCTGCGTATTTTGCAATCAGCTTTTTCAATCCGTAACCTGGAAAGCTTACCGTAAGTTTCGCATCTTCGCCGTCCCCTTCGCGACGCACCACCGTTCCGCGGCCGTAGACCGGGTGCTGGATGACCGACCCGGTAGTCAACTTGCCGCCGCCGCGGGCGGCCGGCTTGGGCGGCGCGGGAGGCGGGACACTGGCCGGCTTTGCCTGTGCGGGAGGCGCCGCAGGAACTTCCCTGCCCCGCCCGCGCGAAGCGAAGAACTCAGCGATATTATCCAACGAATTATACGTCTTGCCCGTGTACGTGCTGCGGCGCGCGCTCTCGCGCACCAGAAACTGCTCGGCGGCCAGGTTCACTTCCGCCGGCACGTTCCGGTCGAGCGCCTCCGTTAGCTCAGCCGGCACTTCACTCAGGAACCTGGAGGGGATGCACGGCTCCGCATGCCCGCCGCCGAACCGCCGCCGGTAGCGCGCCCAACTCAGAAAGAGCCGCTTCTGCGCCCGCGTCATGCCGACGTAGCACAGGCGCCGCTCCTCCTCCATGCCGGATTCGGATTCGATGGACCGGATGTGGGGGAACAGGCCCTCTTCAAGCCCCGCGATGAACACGATCGGAAATTCCAGCCCTTTCGCGTTGTGGATCGTGAGCAGCGAAATCTGCGCGTGCTCGTCCACTGAATCCGCGTCGGACACGAGCGCCGCATGGTCCAGGAACTCCGCGATTCCCTCGCCGCGCTCGGCCGCTTCGGCGGCCGCATTCGCCAGTTCCTCCAGGTTCTCGACGCGGCTCTCCGCATCCGGCGAATCGTCGCGCTTGAGCGTCGCCAGATATCCCGTCCGGTCGAGCACTGCCCGGATCACTGCGTCCACCGGCTCAACGGCGGCAGTCTCCCGCAGTTCCTCGATCACCTTGCGAAACGCCTCCAGCGCCGCCTCCGCACGCGTCGGAAAGCGCTTCTCATCCAGCATCCGGACGATGGCTTGCCACAGGTTCAAGTCGTGCTCGAGCGCGTAGCGCTCCACCTGCTCCACGGTGGATTTTCCTATGCCTCGCGCCGGGGTATTGATGATGCGCAGCAGACTGATGGAATCGTGGGGCGAAACGATCACCTTGAGGTACGCCAGAACGTCCTTGATCTCCGCCCGCTGGTAGAAGCTGAACCCGCCGATCACCTTGTACGGCCGCCCGTACCGCCGCAGCGCCTCTTCGATCTGCCGCGACTGGAAGTTGGTGCGGTAGAGCACGGCAACGCGATCGTTGGGATCGTCGGAGATGAGCCGGTCGATGGTGTCGGCGATGAACAGCGCTTCGTTCTCGCCGTCGAGAGCGTGGTAGATGCCCACCTTCAGGCCGGCCGGGCCGGCTGTCCAGAGGGTCTTGCCCTTCCGCTCCTTGTTGTGCGCCACCACGGCCCCCGCGGCTGCCAGAATGGTTTTCGTCGAGCGGTAGTTTTGCTCCAGACGGATGGTCACCGCATTTGGGTAGTCGCGCTCGAAATCGAGAATGTTGCGGATATCGGCGCCGCGCCAGCTATAAATCGACTGGTCTTCGTCGCCCACCACGCACACGTTCTGATGCGTCTGGGTGAGCAGCCGCATGAGTTCGTACTGGCTGCGGTTGGTGTCCTGGTACTCGTCGATGAGCAGGTGCGAGATGCGCTCGTTGTAGGCGCGCCGGGTCTGCTCATCGAACTGGAGCAGGCGCACGGATTCAAGCAGCAGGTCGTCGAAGTCGAGCGCGTTGGCCTGGCGCAGCCGGCCCTCATACTCTTCGAAGACCGCCGCGAGCTGCCTGGCCTTGGGGTCTTTGGCCGACTTGAGGAACTCGTCGGGGGTCTGCTTGTGGTTCTTGGCGTGGCTGATCCGGGAGAGCGCGGCCCGGTACTGCATAAACTGCTTTTCGTCCAACCCGAGATGGCGGTAGACCGCTTTGATGAGTGCAAGCTGGTCGTCCTCGTCGTAGATGGTGAAGTCGCGGGTGAAACCGGGACGCACATCGGCCAGGCGCCCTCCGTCGCGGCGCAGCAGCCGCACACAGAAGGAGTGAAAGGTGGAGACCACCAGCCCTCTAAGGGAGTAGGCGCCGCCCAGCAGCTTTTCCACCCGCTCGCGCATCTCGTCCGCCGCTTTGTTGGTGAACGTTACGGCGACAATGTTCCAGGGCGGAACCCCGTGGGCGTGGATCAGGTGGGCAATCCGGCGCGTGATCACGCGGGTCTTCCCGCTGCCCGCCCCGGCAAGGATCAGGAGCGGACCGCCGGCATGCGCCACAGCTTCACGCTGTTGAGAATTCAATCCCTCGAGGAAATCCATGACTTGTGGACAAGATGGCGATCAGGCAGGAATACCTACTCTACCCACCTTGACGATTCTAGCAAATAGCCCTTGGCCGGGTTGAACCGGCGCGTTTTCTGACCCATCCCCCTTCACCTCGGCCTCATGGTGTTGCAAAAGACCACAGTTGTGACACCAGCTCGCTTTTGCTTTCCTCTTCAAGGCCTTGTAACCTAACAGTTTGCCGGTGCGCCATTCTCTTGTGGGGACGCGAGGCCCCTGGGATGCCGGCTTACGGGCGGCATGTTGCTGGATTTCGAGCTGATCAAACGCGCGCGCGAGGGGGACGACTCGGCGTTCAACCTGGTCGTGCAGACCTATCGCAAGCGCATCCTCGGCACCATAGCGAGGTTGATCGGCCGGCCGGAAGATGTCGAGGATGTAGGGCAGGAAGTCTTCCTCAGGCTCTATTTCTCTCTGGATCAGCTCCGCACCCCGGAGATGTTCGAACCGTGGCTGTACCGGCTTACCGTCAACGCGGCCTACGACTACCTGAGGCGGCAGCGCCGCCGCAGCGAGTCCCGGATGGCCGATCTTTCCGAACAACAGGTGATGCTCGCGGACGCCGTGGCAGGCACGAAGCGGGAGAACGAGAAACAGCGGCGCAAGCGCATCCGCGAACTGGTCGATTCGCTTTTGAGCTCGGTTTCCGAGCAGGATCGCATTCTCCTGACAATGAAGGAAATTGAGGGTCTCTCGCTGAAAGAGCTTGAAAAAGTGTATGGCGTAAACGAGAATGCATTGAAGGTCCGCTTGTTCCGGGCCCGGCAACGCGTGGTAAAGGTATACGAGGCGCTGGAAAGCAAGTCGTCCGGCGCCAAAGGCGCATAGAATAGGAGGGGGACATATGTTGGAGCAGCCGAATTCCCAGGAACCAGGCTCCGATCGTCTGTCCGAGCTGTTCGCCGAATACAGGGCAGTTCTACCCGACCCGGAACCTTCCGCGACGTTCAGTCCCGGCCTGTGGGAGAAGATTGACGCGCGCCGCTCGTTCGCATATAGCCTCAGACGCCTTGCCAGGGGCCTGATCACCGCTGCCGCCGCCGTGTGCATGCTGATGGGATTCTATTTAACGAGGCCGGAACCTTCGTACTATACGTATCTGGAAGTGCTGGCTGCAGAGCAACCCCCCGACGGCTTGGCTGACGCCGAGATCGTACTCGCGGTACACGACAGAAACCCATGAGGCGCTCAACATACACCGTTGCTTTGTACCTCTGCCTTGTCTTTGTGAGCGGGATCCTGGTCGGAGGGTTCGGCATCAAGCTCTATAGCGTTCGCGCCGCCAGCGCCCAGAGCAACCCATGCAGCCCGGATGACATGCGGCACCGCTACATGCAAGACATGCGCACGCGCCTGCACCTCACGGACGAGCAGGTGAAACTACTCGAGGGCATTCTGGAAGCCACCGGCGAGCGCTGGCGGGCCCTGCGCGAGAAGTACAGGCCCGACGTGAAGATCATACTGGAGGAGCAGACCGAGAGGATCCGCGGCATCCTGGATGAATCCCAGCGGGCGGAATACGAAAAGCTGAGAGCGGAAAGAGAGAGGCGCCGGCCGCCTGACAGGCCCAGGCGCCCCGGCTGCTGATTCCTAACGGGAAGCGGGCGCCGGACGGCGCGAGAGCGAGTCAGGACTTGGAAGATCTCCGGGCAGCCGCCTTCTTCATATCCTCCGTTTTCTGAACCTTCTTCTGGAAGCGGTCGATGCGGCCCGCGGTGTCGACCAGCTTCTGCCTGCCCGTGAAGAACGGGTGGCAGCTCGAGCAGATTTCCACGCGGATATCGCCCTTGTGAGTCGAACGCGTCCGGAAGGTGTTTCCGCAGGCGCAGGTTATGTTGACTTCGTTGTAAGCGGGGTGAATCCCTGCCTTCATGGACACAGAATTCCTTTCCAAGGATCGGGCTAAAGAGACAGTATAGCAAAATGAAAACCCCCGCCTCACTCCGTCATAGCGAGGCGGGGGCGTCGGTAGCCAATAGGTGAGCCTGAGGCTCACAGAACCAATGTGAGGCGGCCGGTCCACATGAACTTTGGCCTCGCCACTGATTCGGGGCCGACTACGTTAGAACGGTCGACTTAACAGTCGGCCACCTCACAAGGTTTACTACTGCCAGATGACATTTTCCTGGACCACCTCCTTTCTCAGTGATGCTTTCATCGTAGATA